>CADCMR010000003.1 GCA_902802585.1 uncultured bacterium | reverse complement strand
CTTCGGCGGCGGCAACAACGGCGGCGGCGCGAATGCCTCCTTCGGCAACGCTGGCGGCGGCAACAACCGTACCGGCGGCGGCAACAACCGTACCGCTGGCGGCGGCAACAACCGTACCGGCGGCGGCAACTTCGGCGGCGGCAACACCCGCACTGGCGGCGGCGGCGGCGGACGAGGCGGCAGATAACCCCCCTCACCCGATACCGAATTACCAAACCAATTTACCTGATTCACGAAACAAACAAAAAAGCCGGCCCGGCCGGTAAAAATTACATAAGAAACGGAACCTCAAAGATGAAGAGACAGATTTGCACAACCCTCACCGGTGCGGCATTCGCTTCCCTCCTGCTCGTATTGCCCCAGATGGCGGGCGCGGCGGACGAGGCGGAACAACCTGCCTCCGCTCAGGCGGACGGCGCGGCGACCCCCGCAATCGAACAGATCAGCGAAGGCAAGATCCTGGAGGACAAGGATAACGGCAAGGTCGTGATCCTGGAAGACCCCAACGCCGACGAGATCACGGTCGAAAAGACTTCGATCGTCACGACCGGCGAGAACGGCGACGTCGAGGTCAGAAACGTCGTGGTCGTGAACGCTCCCTCCGACGAAGTCGAGGGTGTCGAGGCCGCCGCGGAAGAGGAGATCGAAGCCTCCGAAAAAGGCGATTCCACCTGGCTCGGCCGTTTCTTCGCGGCGATCGGCATGGGCGACGACCCCGGCGACGGCGAAGGCAACAAGACCGACCCGAACGCCAAGTTCCGTTTCCTCTACCATGACAAATACGAGGGTGAGGACGTCACGCTCCTCCCGCAGTCCATTCAGGAAGAGATGATCGTGGTCGACCGCGAAGTGTCGCGCGACCTGGCGACTCCCGAGCAGATCGAATCGGTCGAAACCCCGGTCAAATTCGAGAAGGAAGACAAGGACTCCGACAAGAAGCCGGTTCCCTTCTATGAAGCCATCCTGATCGACGAGGAGATCGAAGGCGGCGGCGGCGGCGACGAGGAAATCGCCGTGAACATCGTGTTCAACAGCGCACCGATCATGGACGTGATCCCCGCGTTCGCGGACGCCCTCGGGTTCAACTTCGTGATCGACACCGACATCCGCAGTTTCGTGACCCTGAACCTGAACTCCACGATGACCAAGCGCGACCTGTGGGCGGCGTTCGTCTCCCTGACTGAAAACGCCGGCGTCAAGATCGCCGTCGAAAACTCCGGTCTGCTCCGCATCCTCCCGCCGAGCAAACTCGGTTCCCGCGCCAACCTCGACGAAGCTGAAATCTGCTTCTATCCGCTGAAATTCGCCAGCGCGCAGGAAGTCATCAACCAGATCCGTCCGTTCCTCAGCAGCACCGCCACCTGCATCCAGGTGCAGCGCCCGAACGCAGTTCTCCTCGTCGACGACAAGGACAACATCCGCAAGCTCTCCGACCTGCTTGACATCCTCGACGAGAACCCGCGCACCAAGTGGTCCCGCGTGGTCGTCCCCTGCGAGAACATCCTCCCCAGCAAGATCGCCGAAGAACTCCGTGAGGTCCTCCCGACACTCGGGTTCGTGGTGAAGCAGCTCAACGAAAACAACGAGCAGCCCGGCTCCGTGAAGATCACGTCCGTCGACCGACTCCAGCTCATCATCGCCAGCGCCGCCACCAAGGAGGCCGCGCAGGAGATTCGCAACTGGATTGAGATTCTCGACGGCACCATCTCCCTCGACCAGGAACGCATCTTCGTCCACAAGGTCATGTACACCAAGTCCGAGCAGCTCATGCAGGCCCTGGCGGTGCTCTACAACATGAGCGGCACCTCCCTGACGATCGACGAGGACGGCGGCAACCGCACGCAGACCGTCAACGGCACCGGCACCACGCGTGTCAACAACAATAACAACCGCAACAGTTCGTATTCCGAATACAGCTCGACCACGACGGACCAGAAGTCCAACATCTTCGAGACGCCTGTGAAGATTTTCTCCGACGGCGCCCTGAACCGACTGGTCATCCGTACCACGCCGAGAACCTACGCCTCCATCAAGGCGCTCCTCGACCGCCTCGACGTCGTGCCCGCGCAGGTCCTCCTGCAGGTCACGGTCGCCGAAGTCACGCTCGACGACGAAACGGAATTCGGTCTCGAACTCGCGGCCTCCAGCAGCTGGGGCGGCAACCTGATGCAGATGGGTACGAAATGGACGGATCTGGACCCGGATACCGACCAGACCGGCATTGATGCCCGCCAGACCGGCTACTCCTTCATGCTCGCCGATCCGAACGACCCGAACAACAAGCTGGGCTACCTCCGCGCCTATGCCGGCGATAGCAAGTTCAAAGTCGTCGCCAGTCCGCAGCTCCTGGTCTCCAGCAACACCGAAGCCACGATCAACGTCGGCGAACAGACCCCGTACGTCGGCAGCACGGTGACCGACACCAGCAGTTCCGGCTCCCTGCTCACCAGCACGTCCTACAAGGATTCCGGTATCAAGCTGGTCGTCACCCCGCAGGTGACCAGCACCGATCTCATCACACTGAAGCTGAATCAGTCCCTCTCCGCCGCGTCCATGATGCAGGTCTCCGCCAGCACGTCGGCGCCGAAGCTCTCCACCCGTGAAGTCGACACCTCCATGACGATCCACAACGGTCAGACCATGATCATCGGCGGCCTGATCCAGGAAACGGGCACCGACACCCTGCAGTCCCTCCCGATCATCAACGAGATCCCGTTCCTCCGCAGACTCTTCGGCAACACCGACAGTTCCCTCACCCGTACCGAGATCCTCATCATGATCACCGGTCATATCATCAACGAGAAAAGCCGCGTCGAAGACATGATCCGCCGTTACAACGACGCCCTCGAAGCCATCAACGACTTCGAAGACAACCTGGGCAGCTCCGCCGACGGCACTCACAAGAAACCCAGCTCCCGCATGTTCACTCTTGACTTCTGAGGTCCTTACCCATGACGAATGAAATCAACTCGTTCCCCGAGATGCGGGCCAAACTCCGCGAGCGCCTCGCCGCGCTCACGGAGGAGTACCCGTCCGTGGACGCCTCCGCGGCCGACCTGCGCGACGCGGACTCCAACCTGGTCAGGGCGGGGACCATCAGCGAACAGCAGCTGACGGAGATCTATTCCGAGTGCTACGGCATTCCGGTCCCGGACGAGAACGACCTCCGGCAGCCCGACCCGTACCCGAACGCGCCGCAGGAGTTCCTGAACGCCAACCTGTGCGTCCCGTACGAATGGTCCGACGAGAACAAGACCATGGTCTTCCTCGTCGCCGACCCGTACTCCATTGAGCACATCACATTCCTGGTCAGCAAAAGCTGGCGCATGACGGTCAGCTTCCAGTTCGTCCGCCGGACGTTCCTGGAACGCATGCTCTCCCGCCTCCAGAACATTGACGAGGAGGAGGAATTCCGCGAGTCCGACGATGAAGCATCCCTGCGCAGCATGGCCGGCGAGGCGAAGATTGTCCGCCTGGTCAACGACATTTTCACGCGCGCCCTGGAAGACGGCGCATCCGACATCCACGTGGAACCCGGCGAGGACGCCGTAGTCGTACGTTGCCGAATCGACGGTGTGCTCCGCGAAATCATGAGCTGCCCGCTCAACCAGTTCCCCGCCATCGCATCGCGCATCAAGCTGATCGGCGGTCTGAACATCGCCGAAAGCCGCCTCCCCCAGGACGGTCGCACCAACGTGAAGCTCGGTCACGAGGAACTGGACATGCGTATCAGTACGCTGCCGATCCTCACCGGCGAGAGCATCGTGCTCCGACTCCTCAATCAGGACGCCCTGACCTTCGACCTGAAGACGCTCGGCATGTCGGACGCCAACCTCCGCGACTTCGAGAAGCTCATCAGCATCCCGTACGGCATCATCCTGGTCGTGGGCCCCACCGGAAGCGGCAAGACGACCACGCTCTACAGCGTGATCAACCAGCTGAACGACAACAAGAAGAAAATCATCACCATCGAAGACCCCGTCGAATACAAGACGGCGGGTCTCTGCCAGATGCAGGTGAACGAAAAGATCGGCGTGACGTTCGGCGCGGGCCTCCGCTCCATCGTGCGTCAGGACCCCGACATCATCCTCGTCGGCGAAATCCGCGACCGCGAAACCGCCGACATCGCCATCAACGCCGCCCTCACCGGTCACCTGGTGCTGAGCACGCTGCACACCAACGACGCCGTCGGCGCCGTGACCCGACTCCTGGATATGGGCGTCGAACCCTTCCTCGTGTCCTCCGCGCTTTACGGCGTGCTGTCCCAGCGACTCGTCCGCAAGATCTGCACGGTCTGCGGCGGATCCGGCTACATCGGGGTTCCGATGGGCCAGAAGGGCGACGTCACGAACCGCTGCAAGCGCTGCGGCGGCACGGGGTTCAAGGGGCGCTCCGGCGTCTTCGAGCTCCTGACCGTGACCGACGACCTGCGCGCCGCCGTCATCCGCGAGGAAGACAGCAGCGTGCTTCAGGCAATCGCCGTCAAGCACGGCATGCGCACGCTCCGCCAGGACGCGGACGAAAAGGTCCGCCTCGGCATCACGACGAAGGAAGAAGCCAACCGGTCCGTAGCGGACATGTAATCACAGGAGAGAAGCCGCATGGGTCTGTATAAATATCTGGCGTCCTCGGGTCGCGACAAGCCTGCCGAGGTGCTGATCGAAGCCGACAACCAGAACGAGGCGCTGAGCAAGCTCCGTTCCCGCCGCCTGATCCCGATCCAGTACCTGGGCGAGGCGTCCATGAACGCCGGCGGAAAAATGAAGCTGTTCGGGAAAGGCGGCATCGACACGTTCGCATTCACGCGGCAGCTCTCTCCGCTGCTGAGTTCGTACATCCCGCTGGAGCGCGCCCTGGCGATCATCGCCGAGGGCGCTGAGGATCCGCGGCAGAAGTCTTTCGTGAACAACATGCGGCAGGGCCTCCACGAAGGCAAGAAGTTCTCCGAACTCATCCGTTCGCAGGGCTCGCTCTTCCCCGACTACTACGCGAACCTGATCGAATCCGGCGAAGAGTCCGGCTGCCTTCCGGAAGTTCTGGTCCAGCTCTATAAGTTCATGGGCGAGACGCGCGACCTGAAAGGGTTCATCATCTCGAACTCGATCTACCCGTCCGTGATCCTCGGCATCGTGTTGATCGTCGTGATCCTGCTGTTCACCGTTTTCGTGCCGAAGTTCGCGACCATCTTCGCGGACATGGGGCGCGAGACGCCGCCGTCGCTGAACCGCCTGCTTGCGTTCAGCGCGTTCGCGAAATGGGCGTGGTGGATGATCCCTCTGCTGATCGTCGCGGGCTGTTTCGGCTACATCCAGATCTTCGGCAAACAGCAGTTCGACTATGTGACCAGCAAGATGAAGTTGCGGATCCCGCTGATCGGTCGCATCATCTCCGACCTGGAGATGTGCCGCTACATCCGCACCCTGTCGATCATGACCATGAACCACGTCGAGATCATCCGCACGGTGAGGATCGCCGGCCGCATCATCCACAACCCGGTCGTGGCGGAACCCTTCCAGCCCATCGCCGACAAGCTGAAATCCGGTCAGAAACTCTCCGCGACACTCCAGGGCAACCCGTACGTGCCGCGCGAAACCGTCCCGATGCTCCGCGTCGGCGAGGAATCCGGCAACGTCGGCGACATGCTGGTTCGCATCGCGGACAACCTGGAAAGCGACACCCGCGCGAAGATCAAGCGGCTGCTGAGCCTCTTCGAGCCGGCGGTGATCCTGCTTCTGGCGTCGGTCGTGCTCCTGGTCGTGGTCTCGATCTTCCAGGCAATGATGGACCTGAACGCGGTCGAATGAAATGACAACCGGACATGACAACTGATTAAAACATATTCAATTCAATCCTAAAGGAGATACCCTAATGAAAACGCAAAAACAACGCCGCAGAGCCGTACCGTTCACCCTCATCGAAGTCGTGGTCGTGATCGTGATCCTCGTCACGCTGGCGTCCGTCGCCACCCCGATGTACATGAACTACATCAAGAAGAGCAAGATCGCGACGGCCAAGACGCAGATCAAGCTCCTCGACGATGCGTTGCAGCAGTACAAGCTCGACGTCGGAACCTATCCCTCCGACCTGCAGGGTCTCATGGAGAACATCGACCAGTCCGAAAAGTGGGACGGCCCCTACATCAAGCCGAGAGTCCCGCTGGATCCCTGGGGCGCCGAGTACAACTATGTGTTCCCCGGCGACCACGGCGAATTCGACATCTATTCCTTCGGCGCCGACGGACAGGAAGGCGGCGACGGCGAGTACGCCGACCAGACCAACTGGGAACTCTGATCCCCCTGAAACGCACCCTCACCCCCGCATAACGGGAGTTCAAGCACGAAAATGTCGAGACGGAAGCCATTCACACTTGTCGAAGTCGTGGTCGTGATCGTGATCATGGTTTTGACCGGAGCGGTCGCCGTCTCGGCGATGCGTACGGACTCCACATCCCGCCTCATCAAGCGCACGGCGGGCGAATTCCGTTCCCTCTGCTCCCGCGTCCGCTACAAGGCGATGGAGCTGGGCGAGGACCGCATGGTCGTGTACGACCCGGACAAGCACATGTTCTTCATGGCGCGCCCCACGCAGAACCTGGAGGAGCAGATGGAGTACGAGGACGGGTTCGTGGTCCTGGAAGACGGCGCAAGATGGGAGCTGCCGGAGGAATTCGAGCTGACGACCGATGAAAACCGGCCGCTTGAGGTCTTCCGGTTCTACCCGGACGGCGGCGCTTCCGGCAAATGGAAGCTGAACCTCGCCTGCAAGGGCAGGGACCGCGTGATGGTGATCGAGGTCGCGAAGCTGACCGGCGCGGTGATCTCGCACGAGAAGGGACCGGGTGAAGAATGATCCGCCGCAACTCCATGCTGAGCGTGAAGAGTTTCACGCTCATTGAAGTCATTATCGCCATCGGCATCCTGGCGATCTCGCTGGCTTCGCTGTTCCAGATCATCGCCTCCTCGCGCGCCCGCATCGCGAAAGCCGAGGAGGGCTGGCACAACATGCACATGCTGACGCAGGCGGCGGAATACGTGCTGCTGCACAGCGGAAATTCGGGCGTGGACAGCATCGACCGGGAGTTCTTCCCCTACCGGGATTACGATGTCAACATCAGCTACGAGGAAGTCATGGACGAGCAGATCGCCGATGACTTCAACTCCATCGAAGGGCAGCTGCCGCTGGAGCTCTGCGTCATTGAACTAATCAACCTGAAGACGTCCGGCAAGGAAACCGTCGGCACGCTCGAAATCGAGAGGATCATCTACGACGATGAAGGTCTGGAACCAGAATAAGAAGCGCCGGACCCGCCGTAGTTTCTTCACTTTGATGGAGCTCGTGGCGGCGGCGGGCATCATGTTGTCGATCGCGGGCATCATCGCGTTCGCATCCCGGTCGTTTTTCCGCGCGCTCGCGTCCTCGGAACGCGTCTCCGCCCAGCTTCAGGTCTACTTGAACATCGACCAGGTCATGGACGGGTGTTTCCGCAACATGATCCCGTTCAACTGGGAAACGACCGACGAGAACGACGACACGTTCCAGGTCTTCGCCGGGTATCCCGACATGATCCATTTCACGACGCTGCGGCGTTCCTACGACGACGTCGGCGGCAACCTGTTCTTCATGCGCGTCTACGTGGACGACCAGACGGACGAACTCGTGGCGGAATACAGCAAGTTCCCGCGCCTGCCGTGGTACGAGGACGACGACGATGCGATGCCCTACGACCGCGAAGTACTCGCCACGGACGTCGACCACGTGGAGTTCCTCTACGCCGGACAGCAGGACAGCGTCGTGATCTGGGTCGAGGAATGGGACCGCGAAAACTACGACTTCATCCCGCTCGCCGTGCAGATGACCGTGGAATGGAAAAACGGCACGACCGAGCAGTGGCTCCGCAGGACCGCGGCGTCCGGCGGCAACAGCGTCTACGGCGCAGTACATGAGGTGGACGAGTGATAAATCGTAATCTGGCAAAACGCATTCTTAAACGCGGGGAATCCGGCATCGCGCTGATCTCCGTGCTGCTCCTGATCGCCACCGGCTCGCTGCTGGCGCTCATGGTGATGTCCATCTCCAAGACCACGTCGTTCACCGTCATGCCGTTCATCCAGCTTCAGCGCAGCTACTACGTGCTGGAGGGCATGGCGCAGCGCATCCAGTTCCTGATCTCCGCCGACCGCCAGCTCTACGGCAATCCGCAGCAGATCAACGTCGACAACTACAGCGAGTACGACACCGACCGCTATCTCCCGGACGCCGTGCCGCACTACATGGACTACTACGGTACGCCGGTCGTCTTCACGATCAAGGACGCCGCCGGTCCGGTCAGCCTGCAGGGCACGAACTTCCAGCAGGCGCTCCGGCAGTTCCAGAACTTCGTCGACGAAGAAAACGATTTCACCGACCTGCTGGAAGACCTCAACTACATCATCACGGACTACATCGACACGGATGATTCGCCGACCGACACCGCCAGCTGGGAAGCGGATGAATACTATGAGGCGGGCATGTCGCCCCTGCCCCGCAACGGCGCGATCACCGACCGCAACGAATTCGCCTTCATCCCCGGCATGACCGACCTTTACCCCATCGACCAGGATGGTCGCCTGTCCTACATCCGCCTGATCCCGCCCGCCGACGCCGGCGTCACCATCGAAGGCAACCCGGACATCTTTGGCGTGACCGACGACTGGCTCGTCATGGCGTGCGACCTGGAGGACGACGAACTGGAAGACCTGCATGAAGCCATCGCGGAATTCCATTCGATTGAGCGCGTCCCGCTCTCCGAAAACCTCAGCGATTCCTCCGTGATGCAGAAGATCAACAACTACGTGCGCTGGGATTCATCCGGCGTCTATACGGTCATCATCCGACCCGCCGTGACCGATGAGACCGGCGAAGAGCTGGAAAAGAAGATCCCCGGTCGCCGCCTCGTCTTCACCTATACGCCGTCACCCGTCGCCGGCGCCACGAACGGCTTCGTTCAGTTTTACGAGTGGATGTTCTTCTGAGCTGGGCTCCCTTTTTTTCGTGCCGTCGCGCAACACGGCACAGCCGCAGAGGAGGACTTCTCCTCCCCTCCCCGAAAAAAGCATCATGACACAGGCTGTTTGTGTCTTTGCGCCCGCGTGTTTTGTGGCTGGCGGTTAGTATTTCGACAGGAGATTCAGCAGGAACTTGCGTGCGGCATCCTCATTGCCGTCGTAGACCTCCGTCACGACCTGGTAGGAGTACCACTGTTTTGAGGCTGACCATTTGCGTCGGAACGTGTAGAAACTGCCGACCGTCTCCTCCGGTCCGGTGTACCAGACAAACGTGAGGATAGGCGTCCCGCCGACTTTGGAACGGATTTCGGTCACAGGCAGATGTCGTCCGTCCGGCATGGTGTGCATGACGACCGATTCGGAGAGGATTTCCGCGCCGCCGGAACGGAGGCAATGGCTGGCGGGATGAATTTTGTGGATGTCGTTTCCGCACTTCACCGCCAGGACGCTGGCACGGAAAACCCCGTCGGATATGGCGTACTGATGCACCGTTGCCCCCTCGAAAAAACGTTTTGAGTCTTCCGAAAGGGGCGTTTCCGCCGTCGTAATCCCTTCCACGACCGCACTGAAATCCGGACGGAACGCAGCTGCTGTTTTTCCTGCTTCTCGTGAGGTCAGCGTCCCGGTCAGGATCGCCGCCGCCGCCAGCAGGAACCAGAAGACTTCGCGTTTCAGGACATAGTCGGTGAGCATGAGGACGGCACAGACCGCCGCGCACAGGACAGCCGCACCGAGCTTCAGGAAAAGAGCAGTCCGCGGCTGGATCAGCAGGTGTCTGCACATCAGGAACGTCGTACTCGTGCATCCGAGCGAAAGCGCCCCGAAGGCGGGTATCATCGCCCAGGCGGCCTTCCATCCGCAGAAGAACCATATCCCCGTCCACCAGAACCACGTTCCGGCAAGAATCCGGATCATGTGGATATGCTTCACGACCCCGCCGGCGTACAGGACCGCCGCCGCCGCCGCCGCAAGCAACGCGAACCAGTCAAATTTGCGCTGTCTTACGGAATCCAGGACCGAGGGCACGCCGCAAGTGGCAACCAGCAGGAAAACGAGGAAGAAGATCCAGTTCATGCGGTCCATCGGGGAAGACCGCCAGGAATTGACGGTATACGGCAGGGTGCAGAAGAACGGGATTCCGGTCAGGAAAGCCCCTGCGAGGCGATTCCAGGGCAGGGAAGCGCCGGATGCGGTCTCCGATCCGGGTCCCGGCGCAGGCGTGTCTTTCACGGGCTTATCCATGTTTTCCGCCTCCCTTCCCCGTTTTCGACTTTCCCGCGTCCTTTGCGTTTTCCTTCGTTTGCCCGGAGGAAGCGTTTTCGGTGCTTTCCGGCAGGAGACAGCCCACGAGGAAGAACAGCCCGACCGCAAGGACGACCTGCGCATATCCCAGCCCTTCGTGCCAGGTATTGTTCAGCACGACCTCGCCAATCGTCTTATAGAGGACAATGGTCAGGACGATTCGGACGGCATTTGCCACGATGATGGACGGGATCAGGAACGCGTAATGGACGCAGCGCCAGACGAACGGCCGTTTCCATGCCATCACCAGCCAGAACGCCACCAGGATCATCGCCTCGAATTGCTGGATGCCGCTGCACGCATCCGTGATGGCGATGTCCAGCCCCTCGATCCGGATCGTCGTGTTGTCGTTTTCGATGTTCATTCCGAAAATCTGGAGGAATCCGACCGAAAGCACGGTCGAGACCATGCGGAACGGGTAGCTCAGGTACAGCACGATGGATTCGCGGAACGGCACCGCGAGGAAGCATCCGAGCAGCGGAACGAAACCGTACAGCATCGCCCGAACGCCGCAGAAGAAGCAGACCGCGCCGAGCGCGAGGAAGAACCAGGCTCCGAACTTGAAGCCGGGCGCATCCGGATTCGACCACGGCAGGAAGAGCAGCGCGAGCGCGACCAGGACGGGCGGCCATGCCAGTATCTTGTTCCAGGGGATTCCGCCTTTTTTGAGCGTGCCAGCCGACGCCTTCAACGCCTGGTAGAGCAGGCACGCAAGCAGGATCAGCAATGCCGCCGCGCCGCCCCATTCGGAGCGGATCTGGTACGCGGACTGCCAACAGGCGAACGCAAATGCAACGGCAAAAAGCGCGGTGCATTTCCAATCCTTCTTCAGCGGCGCGAACATTTTTTTGAGATCAAGCATGGTCTTCCTTCCTGTGCCGGGGCCGGGAGCCGTGCAGGACGACGCGCCAGATGAAGAGCGGATTGCCGATCACATAGCGGCGGAACAGCCGGACCGGTTCATTATAGAGGCGGTAGGTCCATTCGATCTTGAGCTTGCGCATCCAAAACGGGGCGCGCGGGATCCTGCCGGACGCGAAGTCGAACAGGCCGCCGACGCCGACGGCAATGCCGCAATTCAGCCGAGCGCGGTGCGACACGATCCATTCCTCCTGTTTCGGGACGCCCATCGCCACAAGCAGGATATCGGGTTTCGCGGCGTTGATCCGGGCGATCACGGCGGATTCCTCTTCAGGAGTCTTGCAGAAGCCGTGGTCAACGCCGACGATTTTCGCCATGGGAAATTCGGCGAGCAGGCGTTCGCGCGCTTTTTCGGCGACGCCCGGAGCCGCGCCGAAGAGGTAAATGGACCAGCCGCGCCGGCACAGCAGCGGCAGCATGTCGGTGCCGTTGACGTTGCCGTGCACCGGAGTGTGCATGAACCGCGCGCTGATGGCGATGCCAACGCCGTCCGCCCAGACCGCGTCCGCCGCGTTAAGGATTTCCGCGTACCGGGCGTTTTTGTAGGCGATGTTCAGGCAGTCGGCGTTGGCGAACGCGCAGAAATACGGCTGTCCGTCCGGACGCGGCGACTTCAGCATGGAGTCGATTTCATCCAGCGCCTGGTCCATCGTGCCGGTGCGGAACCGGATTCCGAAGACCTCGGCGAACCCCTGGAACTGCCCGGCGAGTTTCGCGGCGTGTTCGCCCCAGTCGAATTCCGCCGCGCGCAACAGTCCTTTCCGCCGGAGTTCGGCGCGGAGCGACGCATCGGTCAGGGCGCGCCGGATGGCGTCCGCGATCTCTTCCGGTTTCGCCGGGTCGAACGTGAGCGCGGCGTCCGCGGCGATCTCGCCGAGCGAGGAGTTGTTGGAGCAGGCGCAGACGAGCCCGCACGCCATCGCTTCGATCAGCGACAGCCCGAACCCTTCGAAAAACGAGGGGAAAACATACAACGACGCGTGCCTGTAAAGCTCAAGAAGGCGTTCGGTGGAGACGAATCCGCCGAACTCGATGGAGCCGGCGCACGGGGACGCCTCCGCCTGACGGTGCACGTCCTCCGCCCCGGACCAGTCCGATCCGGCGAGCAGGAGCCTGTATTCCTTCGTAATCTCCGGCGGCAGGAGTTCCCAGGCGCGGATCAGGTTCGCGTGGTTTTTGCCGGGAGCCTCGATGCGGGAGACGTAGAGGACGACCTTTTCCGATGCGTCGTTGGCGTCACGCGGCAGCGCGCTCTGGTCGACGCCGTTGTAGTCCAGCATGATCTTCCCCCTTGGAATCCGCCAGAAACGCACCAAGTCGTCCGCCGTGCTCCGGCTGACCGCCGCCACCACGTCGGGAACGCGCCGGACGCAGTACGGCAGCACATGGCGGATGTAGAACATGCGGAAAACGTCGTATTTCGTCGGGATGTGGTACTGGGAAAGGTCGTGGACGATCGCGTAGGTCTCGCACGGTTTCCGCAGCAGCATGCGCCGGTTGGCGGCCGTGATGATCAGACGGTCCCATTTCCTCCTCGGAAGACGCCACGGAAGCAGGAAGAGACAGTAGAGCATGCTGAAGAGCGGGCGGGCGGTCCAGGCGGGCAGGACGATGTGTTCGAAGCCGACGAACTCCGGCATTCCGGCGGCGGACGCCTCCAGGATCAGGGTCAGCTCATGCCCCTGCGCGGCAAGCTCGCGGACGATATGCCGGATGCAGACGGAGATCCCGGATTTCCCGGAGTCGTACGGCACGCAAAGCAGAAGGATTTTCATTCGGCGCCTCCGGCAATCAGCTCAGACCAGCCGCGCAGCAGAGCGCCGTCCGTAAAACGGGCGGAAACAAGCTCGCGTCCGCGAAGCCCCATGGCACGCGCCTTTTCCGGATCATCCAGCAGACGGTCGATCGCCTGTGCCAGCGCGTCCGTGTCTCCAGGCGGAACGAGTATGCCTGTCTGTCCGTCAATGAGATACTCGCGGATCGCGCCGACACCGAATCCGACGAGCGGTACGCCGTGCGCGAGCGCTTCCGGTCCGACCAGCCCGAACGGTTCCTGCCAGCGCCAAGGCAGCACACCCGCATAGACGCCTCGGAACGCGTCGTCCGGGGTCGGCGAATAGCCGTGGAACACGACTTTTTTTCCGAGCGGTTCCGCCAGCTGTTTCAGATACGCTTCATCGTTGCCTGTACCCACGATGTCCAGCACGCATGGCGTCTTTACGCCGTGCATGGCGGTCAGGAGCTGGTCGACGCCCTTGCCCCGGATAAGCTGACCGATCGCCAGGATGTGCGGCACGCCGTCCGTTTCATGGGAAGACACCGCATCCGGAACCGTGACCGCGGGCGGAATCAGCGTGATCTTTTCCGGCGGGACGCCCTGCCGGAGCAGGATGTCGCGCATGAATCCGGACAGCACGATAAAACCGTCGCAGGCGCGAATCTCCCGCCAAAGCGAGGCGAACCCGCCGAAGTTGGCGCGGAAGGTATTGTCCGGCGCGGGACGACGCAGCATCGCACAGCATCCGCAGAGGAATTCGCAGTAGGCACGGGAACAGTTTTTCCGCGTGACCGGGTAGTAATACGAGCGGCGCGGACAGTAGTATTCGTGGTCGTGGATGAAGACCGCCGTCCTGCCCGCGTTCCGAAGCGCGCGGACCGCCGCGGCATCGCGGACTTTGTGCAGGACAGTGAGGTCGTATTCGTTTCCGTTCCGTCCGATAGCCTCCGTGATCGTCTCCGCATGGTCGAACGCGGCGAGAAATCGACCGGAGTCCTGCGTTTTCTCCGCATAGCAGCAGTCGACCGTAAAACCGTTGCGCCGCAGGAGCAGCGCAGTGCGCTCCATGTAGCGCTCGATGCCGCCGATGATCCCGGCGTACTGGTTGACGAAACGAATGCGGGGCATAGCAGAGAAATGCGATTGAAAAACCTATAAGGAACGGAAAAACGGCGTGTTTAATATATTCTGAAAATGCCCTCAATTCAACCGCATTTCCGGGAAATGCGCGAAAAAGACGTTTTTTTTGGCAAAAACCGTTTGAAAGCTGTCGGTTCGCAGTATATATTATGGCAAAAATTATTCAACTGAACTTTCCCTGAACAGGAACAGCCCTGTGCTGAACTTTCCCCCGGAGTTATTATGAGCGATGTGATCAAAGTGCTGGCCGTGGATGACGTTGAGGCGAACCTGATGATCATTCGCGGCTGTCTGAAAGGCGGCGGCTTCGAAATCGTGACCTGCACAAACGCCGTCGACGCCCTTCAGAAGTTCAAGGAACAGTATTTCGACATCCTCCTGCTCGACGTAATCATGCCCGGCATCGACGGCTTCGAGTTGCGCAAGCTCATCCGCGCCACCGACCCCGAGCGCCCCATCATCTTCCTCACCAGCATGGTCGAGGACAAGAACATGACCATGCTCAACCAGATCACCTGGGACGCCAACACGTACTACCTGAACAAGGCGGTCGGCAAAAAGACACTGATCCAGAAGATCACCGAGGTCGTCACCACGTATCGCCAGAAGCTCATGGCGCACAAATACAGCGACCAGCTCGAGGAGGAGCGCGTGCTCGCCGGCGAGCTGCAGAAGGTCCTGCTCCCGAACTGGTGCATCTGCAACGACGACGTCCTGTTTTCCTCAATCTACGTCCCGTACATGCACGTCTCCGGCGACCTCTATGAAATCATCCCGTTCGGCGACTCCAAGATCCTGTTCTTCATCGGCGACATCTCCGGGCACGGGCTTTCCGCCGCGCTCTACATGGCGGCGGTCCAGTCCTGGCTGAAGATGACCCTGCGCGAAAATGACATCAAGATCCACGAGCTGATGACCCGCCTCAACAAGTTCTTCTGCGAGGACCTGCAGAGCAAGAACTACATGACCGCGCTCGCCGCCATCGTCGACTTCAAGAACAACCACATCTCCCTGCATTCCTCCGGGCATCCCGGTATGCTGTTCGCCTCACCGAGCAAGAAGACCGTGACCGTCAGCGACACGAACAAGGGCAGCATGCCCCTCGGCTGGATGGCGAGCGCCGAGTTCCCGGAGTCCGAAAACTACGACTGCGACTTCGACGAGGACACCATCTTCATCGCCATGACCGACGGCGTGCTGGACATGACCAACGAAGACGGTCAGACCATGGACGAGGAGGACCTCCACTCCATCATCCAGTGCCAGCTGGACAACCCGAACGTCGTCGCCCTGCCGTACCGCATCAAGGGCATGATGGCGAAGATGGGCTTCGACAAGGCCCCGGACGACTTCACCATCGTCGCGTTCCAGAAACGCGCCGCACGCAAAGGATTCCTTGAGCGCGTCATCCCCGCCACGCTTCCTGAGGTCGACAAGCTCGCGCGCGAGTTCTCCGCCGTCACCGACGACATCCGCCTGAGCACCGAAATTGACCTCCTCGTCCACGAATATCTCAACAACGTCGTCATCCACGGCAACCACGACAAGAAGAAGGCGCCCGACCTCATCTACGCCAGCATCGGCATGGAGAACGGCGACCTGGTCCTGCAGGGCGCGGAGCGCGGCGGCAAGTGGGACATCACAGGGACGCGCGAGACCAACGATCCCCAGCTTTTCACCCCGGAGAACACCGCGGAAAAGAAGCCCGAGGAGGAAAACCTCTTCGCCACCAGCGGACGCGGCATCCAGATCATCAAGGCGATCACGCAATACGTGTCGTACGAAACAAACTGCGGATTAAACGAAACGAAATTCGTATTCAATAAGAGGACACCCGAATCATGAAAGCTGATATCGCTGCCCATTTGAAGGAGCTTCTTGAGCTCGAAGACGACGAAATCAAGGAATTCTACGATGCGTTCATCAAGGAATTCGACAAATCCTGCGTCGAACTGCAGGAGCCAGGCGTCGACTCCGACTTCCAGAAACTGAGAATCATCACCCACACCATGTTCGGATACTGCGAGAACATGGGAGCCATGGACCTCTTCGCGCTTGCCAAGGAGCTGAATGCAGCGGCCAAGGCCGAGGACGTCCCGACGTGCCAGGCTTCGATCCAGAAGATCTTCAAGATGCACGAAGCCTACCTCGCCGAAGGCTGAGGCGGACCGAAAGGCTTCGTTCCTCCTCTTTTCTTCCCGGCGGCTGAATGATCTCCGTTTCCGTTATTCTCCCCACGTTCCGGGAGAGGGACTGCATTGTCCCGATGCTCCGCGCCCTTGATGCGCTCAATTTGCCCGGACTTGAGGTCATCGTCGCCGACGACCATTCCCCGGACGGCACGGAGGCAGCCGCGCTCGAAACCGCGAAAACGATGCACACACCCGTCCGCGTGGAACAGAATCCCGGCGTCCGCGGGCTTGCGCCCAGCGTGGTGCACGGGTTCTCAAAAGCGAACGGCGATATCCTGGTCTGCATGGACGCAGACGGTCAGCACAGACCGGCAGACCTCCCCGGGCTCCTCGCGGAATTCGACCGCAATCCGGAATTATCCATGGTGATCGGCTCCCGGCATGTGCCCGGCGGCGGCTTCACCGAAAAATGGAGTCTCTTCCGCGTGATGTGCAGCGCCGGCGCGGCTTTCGCGGCGCGTCTTGCGCTCGGGATCACGCTGAAAGATCCGATGTCCGGCTTCTTCGCCATCCGCCGTTCCGCTTTCGACCGCGTGAAATCCTGCCTCTCCCCGGAAGGATTCAAGATCATGCTCGAACTCGCGTTCCTGCTCTCCCTCACAGGAAACGACGAGGTCATGGAGCATCCCATCACGTTCGCCATGCGCAAACACGGAGAAAGCAAGCTCTCCGGTCGCGTGATCGGGCAGTATCTCGCCATGCTCATGCGGTTCGTCCGGACGCGGAACCGCCTCCGCCGCAGGCTTGCCCCTCCGTCCCGATAAAGTTCTTGAGGCGGAACCCGCCTGTTTTCGTTGGAATGGGATTGTGGCTCACCGCGGCGTCAGATCCGACGGGATGCCACCCCAGCCTTTGCCGTATTTCAGCACTTCCGGTTTGTCCGCGGGGCCGCGGACGATCAGCACGCGCAGCCCCGGATATTGTTTCGTCCAGCCCGCTACTGCATCCGGTCCCGCGATGAAGATCGAGGTCGAAATGGCGTCGCTGGCGACGCCGGACTCCGTGATTACGGTCACGGAATCCATGTCGGAGACCGGCAGCCCGGTCGCGGGGTCGATGATGTGCGTGTACTGTTTGCCGTCGATGACTACGTAGCGCTCGTAATTGCCGCTGGTGCTGATCGCGGCGTCGCTGAGCGTGGTCTTGCCGAGCAGTTCGTCCTTGTTGAACGGATTCCGGATGCCCGCCGCGTACTTGCCGCCGCCGGATTTTTTCGGCAGCGCCAGGATGTTCCCGCCGATCTCAATCCAGCCGATCTTCACGCCGAGCTCGCGGACGGCGTCGGCGGCGCGGTCGAGCGCGTAACCCTTCGCGATGCCGCCGAGGTTGATCGACATGCCGGGCATGGTGAACTTCACGGTGCGCTTTTCGTCGTCAAAGACGACCTTGTCAAGCCCGGCGAGGCGTTTTGCTTCGGCGATTTCCTCCCCGGACGGCAGCGTCTCGCGTTTGCTGTGGAATCCCCAGAGCTTCATCAGCGGGTCGATCGTCACGTCAAAAACGCCCCCGGAGTCCTTCCAGAACGCCCGTGCCTGCGTGAGCACGTCCCACAGCAGGTCGCCGCACGCGAAAGGTTCGTTCGCCGCTGTCGCGTTGAGCCTGGCGAGCTCGCTTTCCGGATCGAAGATGTTGCAGGTCTTCTCCACCTCGCGGATCGCCTCGTGCGCCGCCGCCAGCGCGTTTTTCACCACGATTTTCTCCTTGTGGCTCAGCGTGACCGAGCCCATCGTGCTCATCGTGGAAAACATGATCGTCTCGCCGTACATGCGGCGGGAATCGTGCAGCATCACGAACAGCATGCAGATGCCGACGACGAGCGCCAGCGCGATGTTGCGCGCGACCATACGCCGGATGGGCGTGTTGAGGAGTTCGTTCAGCTTCATGGATGTTCAGGCCCGCGGGTGGAATTGGTTGAACACGCTGCGCAGACGGTTTTCGTCGACGTGCGTGTAGATCTGCGTGGTGCTGATGTCGGCGTGTCCGAGCATCTCCTGGATCACGCGCAGGTCGGCGCCGTTTTCGAGCAGATGACTCGCGAAAGAATGCCGGAGCGTGTGCGGATGGATGTTCTTCGTGATCCCGGCGATGCGCGCCGCCTCCTTCACGATCATCCAGACGCGTTCGCGGTCGAGCTTTTTGCCGTGGTTGGACAGGAAAAGCTGAGGCGCGCCGCCGTCTCCCGCGAGCTCGGGACGAGCTTTCTCCAGATAGCGTTTCAGCTGGCGGATCGCGGCGTCGCCCATCGGCACGATGCGTTCCTTGGAGCCTTTGCCGAGCACGCGGATGGTGCGTTCGTCGAAACGGACCGCGCCGAACCGGAGGTTCACGCACTCGCTGACGCGGAGACCGCAGGAGTAGAGCAGCTCCAGGATGCAGCGGTTGCGGATGGCGAGCGGTTCCTGCGCCCGCAGCGGATATGCATTAAGCAGGGCGTCGACTTCCGCCACGCTCAGGAAATCGGGCAGGATGCGCCAGAATTTCGGCGAATCCATCACGTCCGTCACGTCCGCGGCGATGAGGCGTTCGCGGAAAAGATACCGGTACAGGACCTTGATCGCGACCAGGCGACGCGCGATGCTGACCGTTTCCAGTTCGCGTTCGTCGCGGCAGTATTCGAGGTAGTCGATGATGGCGTCACGCCCGGCGTCGTCGAATGATCCAATGCCTTGCGCGCGGAGCCAGTGGACGTAGTCTTCGAGGTCAGAGGAATAAGCGGAGGTGGAATTCCGGCTGAGGCCGCGTTCGGCGGTCAGATAGCCGATGAAATGCTGCAGAATCTTTTCCATAGAACGTATCCCCCCGGATTCAAGACAGAAAAAAACGCCATTTTGTATTGCGCGGATACAAAATGGCGAGGACGAAGGGACTCGAACCCTCAACATCCACCGTGACAGGGTGGCGCTCTAACCAATTGAGCTACGCCCCCGCAATTTCTTGCATGGGATATAATATACACGCCGGTTTTGGAAATTGCAAACAGAAACCGGAAAAAAGTACGAAAAAAGGTTCCTGCGGAAGGAAACTCAGAGTTTGCTCGTGATTTTGGACAGGGCGCCGAGCATGGCGGTGCGTTCAGCCGGAGAAAGCCCGTTCAGGAGCTTTTCACAGAGACCTTCGACGCGTTTGATGCTTTCGTCGAGCAGGGTCTGGCCATGCGGAGTCAGCGTGATCTGAACAGCGCGTCGGTCTTCGGGATTCTGAATGCGCTGAAGGAAATCCTTTTTCACGAGGGATTCGACGAGTTCGG
This sequence comes from uncultured bacterium, assembly GCA_902802585.1. Lineage (GTDB taxonomy): Bacteria > Verrucomicrobiota > Lentisphaeria > Victivallales > UBA1829 > UBA1732. Next base: position 222,209 of record CADCMR010000003.1, on the reverse strand, counting down.
AGACGGTCGCGGGCGCGAGTTTCATGGCTTCCGCAAGCTCTTTCAGCGTAATGCCGTTCGGTTTTTCCTCGGTCAGGCGGCACACCAGATCCATGGTCTGATGCTGGCGGATACTGACGTCGATCGAGGAGATGTTTCCGATGCTGTCGACCGATTCCCGGAATGCGTTGTAAAGGCGGGAAACAGCTTTTCTAAGGATTGCGGGATCGGAATTTGCCATTTTTTTTGAACTCCGTTTTACGGGTTGACAGATACAGTAATGCAATAATATACATCCATTCAAATATTATTGCAAATCGAAACAATCATTTTTTTGAAAAATAAGGCAAAGTTGAGTATTTCGGAAGACAAACACGGACAATCCCGGCCTCAGGAAACAATCATCGTGATAGCCTGTCATGAAAAAGACAGGAAATGAGCCGCGAGGCTGAATTCTATGCTTTTGAACGGAATGCGCCACAGTATGACAGCCCTCGGCGTCATTCTGAAATCGTACGAAACAAACCAAATAACAGACTGTCACGATAGTATCATCGCATTTCCGCAATTATTTCTATCCGATTGCGGACAGGACAATCCCGCTTCGGCGGCATTCCTCACTCTCGCGATCGCGACGGAAAAACGGTGAGGGTGCCGCCGGACGCACGGAAAAATGGCGCAGGCATTTGACTTTCCGGAATTATGGTGTTATATTCTTGGAAAAATATTTTCCTTTCAAAGATTTGGAATACATCATGCCAAAACGCCTTTTCGTTTTCTTTCTTTTGGTCGCCGCCGTGCTGATCCCCGTTCTTTCCGCCCAGGAAAAAGCTGGGAAAGCACCTTCCCATGCGAAATGCGCCCACTGCCAGAAAGACAAGTTCGTGTCGGCGCAGGCGAAAAACGGCGCCGGAAAACTGGTCCCGCTCTGCTACGAATGCGCGATGCTGCCCCAGTGCGAATACTGCCAGCTGCCGTCCGACACGGTGTCGGGCGGCGGAGACCATCTCTGCCGGGAGTGCGCCAAGGACTGCATCAAGGAGAAAACCGAGGCGGAAAAGGTCATGAAGGACGTCCGGCAGGTGCTTATCGCGAAATTCAAAATGACCACAAAGCACAAGATTATTTACGAGCTCGGCACACGCCGGGAACTCAATCTGGAGGCGGACGGGGAGCACAACGAGCTCGGATGGTTCGATCCTAAGACGATCCGGAACAAGCCGCAGTACACGATCCGGATCCTGACCGGGCTGCCGCGCGACGTGTTCCGCGCCGTCGGGGCGCACGAACTGGCGCACGACTGGATGAGCGAGGAACTGCCGCATCTGATGGACAAACCGGAAATCCGGGAAGGATTTGCCGAGTTCGTCGCCTGGTCGTTCTCAAAAGCCGAGGGGAACAAGCGCATGATGGAGTATACCGAGGGGCGCACGGACGAGGTGTACGGCGGCGGATTCCGCAAGGTCCGCACGATGATGGGCGACGCAAAAACGGCAGCCGAATGGAAAAATGTCTTGCTGAAGGAGTTTCCGCTGAAGGGGAAGAAGAGCGGCAAGTGACCGCCGTCTCCGGTCCTGTTTTTCCTTAAAATTCTAAAAAAAACGGACCGGGCATTTGACATTCGCCATTCCCCGTGCTATATTCTTGTCGATTATGAACTAACAACGGAGTTTCAGAGACACCATGATGTACCGTTCTTTCACCCTGTTTCTGACATTGTTCCTATCCGTTCTGCTCAGCGGCGGTCTGTTCGCGGCACGGAACGTCATGACCTGCGACTGGTGCGGGAAAAAAATATCGTCCACCGCGCCGTTCCTGAAGTCCGAGGACAAGAATTTCTGCAGCGAGAAGTGTTTCAACCAGTACGCCGAATCGCTCCGCCCGGTCTGCGACGTCTGCGGCAGGCGGTTCAAGGAGGGATTTACCAGCAACGGAAAGAACTATTGTTCGAAAGCCTGCCTGGAAACGACGTTCCGTGAATGCGTCCACTGCCATCGGCGCGAACCGAACGGGTTCATCATCGGCAACAACATCTTCCTCTGCGCGTACTGCAAGGAGCTTCCCGCGTGCTCCAGCTGCCAGATGCCGCTGGACAAGTTCGCCAAGGACCTCGGCGACGGACGCAGCCTGTGCCGGGAATGCGCCCGCGACGCCATCTTCTCGCAAACCGAGGCGGAAAAGATCATGACCTCGCTCCGTCAGACGCTCGCCGACAAGTTCAAAATGGGCACGAAGCACACGATTAAATTCGACCTCTGCACCCGTGAGGAACTGAAAAAGGAATCCACCGGCGACGGCGAACGCGAACTCGGTCTCTTCATCTTCCACAGGAACACGCTCACGTTCTTCAACCATCCCATCCGCAGCAAGGATGAATTCCGCATCCTGATCCTGAGGGGGCAGCCGCCGGATTTCTTCCGCGGGGTAGGCGCGCACGAGCTCGCCCATGACTGGATGCAGGAGAATCTGCCCCATATCGACGATCCGCAGCTCCGCGAAGGGTTCGCCGAGTTCGTATCCTGGCTGTACGCCAAGACGGCAAAGCTGGACCGCGTCCCATGGCGCATGGAGCAGAACACCGATCCGATTTACGGCGACGGCTTCCGCAAGGTTCGCGACCTGATGGGCGATGCAAAGACAGCCTCGGAATGGAAAAAAATCCTGCTGAACGTCTGTCCCGCGCCCGCCGAGGCGAAATAAGGAACGCTTTCCGACGCCATGAGCAAAATTCTGTCTGTTTTCGTGGCGGGCGCCGTGCTCGTCATATTCCCGGTTTTCATCTTCTATCTGCTGGTCCGCGCCATCCGCGACGCCGGGACGCGATGGTGGGGCATCATCATCCTGCTTTCCCTCCTCACCTGCTACTCCGCGACATTGTTCGGCGTCGCAGGACTCATCGCAGGCAGCAACGCCACAGGTTCCGCGGCATTGGAACAGCGTTACTGCGGGCAATTCCACGAGGCGCTGTCACAGACTGAGACGCTTCCCGACGCATTCGCGCGCATGGATGCCGCTGCCGCGTCCGATGAATACCGGATCAGCGAACCGGACAAGAACCTGCGTTTCCGTTACGTCTGGCTGCTGGGGGGCTGTTTCCTCTTCGCGGGCGCGAATCTGATGATGTTCGGTCCCGGACGCCGTGAACGCCGCCACCCTGCAGACTGCATCGTCATGATCCTGGTGGCGCTGGTCGTCTTCCTGACCGGAATCTGGCAGATCGCCTGGGGAAACGGCTATGCGTACCAGGGGGGAGCATTCCACAGAGCCCTTACCGAATGGCATGAAGGCATCCCAGCGGAGGCAATCCACGCGACGAACGCGGAAATCGCGGCGGGATTCGCTAACGGAAAAATCGATCGACTGGGCAGACTCAGACAAATGCTCCTCGGCTTCTCCGAAGAAAAAACTGCAACTCCACACACCGACAAAATGATGAAAGACGGTTCCTTCGAATCCGGAGAAACTGCACCGTAAAACATCCCGGAATCCTGATCTCCGGCACAGCTGGAATCATGGATAGAAAGGCATTGGAACCGACAGATTATTCTGGATATCAAATGACCGACAGGACAATCCAGAACACATTATCCGTCATAAAGTGACGCCCTGTCCGTCATTTATAATCTGTTTTATATCATAACATTGACGGAAAGACGGACGGATTTGACGGTTGTTTTGTCATTTCCGACGAATTACCGGATTCCGGAGAATAACTGGATAATAAAAAGAAGATTATTATAGATTATTGTCTTCTTCTTTTATTTCTTTACTTTCATCCATTGCGGACAGAATGAACGCCGGGGAATCATGATGCGATTCGCCCGGCGCAAACGGGATCGGTTTGCTGAATTAATGATCCGGTATTCTTATTTCGCGGTCGGGTCGTTGATGCGGCCGGCAAAGAGGACAAGTCCGGTCTGATTGTCGCGGATGAGCACCATGAACGGACGGTCGGCACGGAACTCGTTGACCGGATCCGGCATACCGATGGAGGTGATCCTCGCCATGCCGATGGCGGTGGCGGCGGCGGCCTTCGTGGAAACTTCATCCATCTTCAGCGCGGTCTTATGCACCACGTTTTCGATCTTGAGCGCTTCTTCGGTGTCGATGCCGGAGAAGTCGGCGAAATTGGAGAACGGGGTCTTCATGCCAAGTCCCTGCAGGGTCTTGTTGAGGTCGAGCTTGCAGGTCAGGTCGGTCTTCGGCAACCAGACGCGTGTTTCGCCGCGCATACGGCGTCCGAGCCAGGAGTCAAGCTTGTCGCCGATGGACGCCGCCATCGTCGCCAGCGCGGCCTCGCCGTGGTCGGTCCCACCGTTGATCGGCATGAGTGCGACCAGCTCGAAACGGCGGTTCTCGTAGGGCAGGACGATCGCATGGACATTCTCCTGATGGTTGGCGTAGTAGGCGATGCCGTTACTCTTCTGATACATCATCTGGACTTCCTTTTCCGCGCCGCCGAACTGGGTGAACACCATCGGCTTCGTGTCGTCCTTCGGGAAGGGGTTTGCCCACTTCGCCTCGAAATACAGCGTGTTCAGCAGGATCATAGAGGTGTCCTTGCTGAAGAAATCGGGCGTGAGGAGATCCTTGATCATGTTCTTCGTGCGGGCCTCGACATAGGCGTTGACCTTCGCCGCGACCTTCGCGGACTGACCGAAGTCTTCCTTATAGAACGCACCACCGTAGTACTTCTTGATCATCTCGGTGAACTCAGGCAGCACATTCTGCTTCGTGTCGGTCCAAACGGAATTGGAGACCAGGACTTCCGTCTTTTCCGCCTCGGCGTACTGCTTCGTGACGGCATCGAAGAACGCGCCGCAGACCGCGGGATCGGCGGGCAGACCGAGCGTCTTGCGGATCTCGTCAGCGGTCGTGCCCTTCGCGCCGCAGTAGACCATGCCGAACGCGCCGTCAATGCTGAACGGCGAGATGAACATGTTTTTCTTCGCGTCCGCCTTGCAGACGGTATCGAACAGCTTGAATCCCTGACGGTTCAGTTCCGTGGCGACCGCCTTCTGGTCGGCGGCTTCATCGGCGAACACGGGAAGCGCGACGCTCATGGCGCACAGGGCGGCGTGAAAGAGTGTTTTTTTCATGGTTTTGCTCCTTGTATGGTATGTGTTTCAGAACGTATTCTGAGAATTAGACGCGAAAAAAGCGGAAATCTTAGCGGAAAAAAGAGATTCCGCAGATAAAAAGCCGAAAACGCCTGATGTCTGAGTGTGGGAAGGAGATGCCTTCACCGCGGCTGTGCCGGATAGCGCCCAGGCGCAATCAGAAAGGCTTCTCCTGAAGAAAAAAAGACCCGGAACCGAAAACCGGCGCCGGGTCGTAGTGTGTCGCATCAGGGCGATCAGATCGCGGGGACGCCGCGTCCGCTCTGGTCTTCGCGGAACGGGGATCCGTCGGGTTTGATCAGGCGGCTGGTGAGGAAGATCAGGAGGTTGGTCTTCTTGGCGCCTTTGCCTTTGCCCTGGAAGAAGCGTCCGATCAGCGGGAGGTCGCCGAGGATCGGGTACTGGTCTTCGATCATGGACAGCTCGTCGCGGATCACGCCGCCGAGGACGACGGTTTCGCCGTCGTAGCTCATGACGTTGGTGTTCAGGTAACGGGCTTCGATGATCGGCATCTTCAGGGTGTTGGGATACAGCTCGTTGTTGTCTCCCAGCGGGATGGAGTAGGAGTAGTCGGTCCAGCCGATGAATTCCTGGATGACCGGGGTCATTTCGAGGAAGATCGTGTAGTTGTCCTCTTCGACGCGCGGACGGACCTGCAGGGCGATGCCTTCTTCAGTGGCGCCGCCGAACTGCGGGATGGACGGCGTGAAGACGGGGACGTTGGAGCCGTTGGTGGAGATGGTTTCGAGTTCCGCCTCTTCCCAGTCGGTCGGGTAGTACTTTTCCGTGACCATGCGGATGACGGCGTTCTGGTTGTTCATGGTCGTCAGGCGCGGCGCGGAAAGGATTTCCGTGGAGTCGGCGTTGTCCAGGGCGTGGATGCCGCCGTTGAACTGGTAGCCGTCCGCGTTGTAGGTGGACCAGTTGAAGACCGTGTCGTTATACGAGCCGGTGGTGGAACCGAAGATGCCGGGGCTGGTCTGGGCGTTGCGGTTGAAGTGGCTGTTCGGACCCCAGGTGATGTGGTGACCGTAATTCTTCGCCGCCTCGTTCTGGAGAACGCCGACGTAATAGGCTTCGCCGTCTTCCAGGTTGTCCGGGATATAGTAGACGTCGCCGGCATGGACTTCCATCGAATCCATGTTCTGGATATCCGAGGAGGTCACGGGCGAAGTGGCGGTAGCCGGATCTTCCCTGCTGGCCGGGAGAGTGCGGCGGTTGGAGGTGGAGCCGTTCGAGTAATACATCATGAAGGACTGGTCGGCGAGGACGCCGTCGTTTCCGGTGGGGGACGCCGGTTGGACGCCCTGCGCCTGGACTTCATCCCACGTCGGGGCGATGCGGGAGAACGTATAGTCGAAGGAGAGCTCCTGGAGGTCGTTCATTTCGATTTCCACGAACTTGACCTGGATCAGCACCTGCGGGTCGGACACGTCCATTTCATCGATCAGGTCTTCCACCTTCTCGAGCGCCTCGGAGGTATTGTAGACCGTGAGGCGGCTGCTCATCTCGTCGTAGCGGACGGACGCGCCGGTCGGGAACGGGATGCCGCGGTCGATCAGATACTGCTTGACGCTTTCGTTGGTCAGGTCGCCGCCGATGATGCCGCTGGCGAGGATTTCCTTGTCGATCGGGAACGTCTTGCGGATGAACTCGTCGAGCGGGACGTCCTTCGCGGCGATCACGACCGCGTAGTTTTCAACGCGGAAGTGGAGATTGGCGGCCTTGCAGATGTAGCGGATGGCGTCGATCAGGGAGACATTTTCGACCACGAGGTTGACCGTGGTGTTTTCGGCGGTCTGCACGGGTTCCGCGCCATCGGGACCGCCGGGGACGCTGTCGTCATAGGAGTAGAAATCGCCTTCCTCCTCGGTCTCCTCGGTTTCCTCGGTCTCCTCGGCGAAATCATCATCGTCGCCGAAATCGTCATCGTCGCCGACCTGGGCGGCGGGCTTGGTGTCGTCCGTGTTGAAACGGAGGACGAAGTTGACGCCGACGCGGTCCGGATCCTTGTCCTTGCTGGTGTGCTTGAGGAACTGGACGACCTGCGTGATGGAGACTTCCTCGAAGTCGATGCGGTCGATGATGATGTCGTTGAGTTTCTTCTGGGTGGTGCCGACGTTGTCCTCCTTCACCTTGACGTCTTCGGCGACGACGTCGTCGGAGGTCTCGGATCCGGTCGGGATCGGGGAGATCATTTCCCAGAGGGCTTCCGCCTCACGTTCGATCCAGACGGCGCCCTGGCGGCGCTTTCCGACATCGGATTCGTGGATGTAGATGCGGCGGAGGTAGTCGATCGCCGTGATGTTGTACGGGTCGAGGATGATGACCTGGTTGAACTTCTCCTGCGCACGGTTCCACTGCTGGGTGTTGTAGAGGGTCTGCCCCTGGCGGATCAGGACGGAGATGCGCTTTTCCCGGTTCTTCGCCTCGGGGACGAGCTCATCTTCGGAGGTATCCTTCTTGTACTGGGCGGAGCTCTTCATGAGCGTGTACTCGTCGATGGCCTTGCGCATGATGGGCTCGGAGAGCGGATACACCTTGATCGCCTCCTCGCACTTTTCGATGGCTTCGTCGTACAGACCGAGCTGGGCGGTCTTTTCCGCCTCGTTGAAGATTTTTCGCGACCAGTAGTAGTAGGAGCTGGAAATCATCTTCTGGACGCTGGCGATCTTGTTCTGATTCGCCTCGGGGACTTCCCCGTCGACGACGTCCTGCTCAAGGAGCTTCAGAACATCGACATAAAGGTCGACCGCGACGTCGTAATCCTCGTGCTCGAACGCGGTGCGCGCCTTTTCCATGAGCTCGTCGGCGTTCTGGCGCTGGGCATAACGGTTGATCAGTTCATCAATGGATGCGGCGGTCTGGTCCCGGAGCGCCTCTTTTTCAGCGTCGGAGAGTTCGGCCTCGGGCTGGGCTTCGGCCGCCTCGACAGCGGATGATTCTTCCTCTACGGCGACGTCCTCGACCTCCTGCGCGAAAGCAGAAGCCGAGAGGGCAAGCGCCAGGAGGATGGCGGAATAGCGGGGGAATGCGTGCATGGGAGCCTCCATGAAATATTTCAAATCTTTAATCTTCTTCATTTCAGCTTCTCCTTACCGTCTGAAGTCCGGGAGACCGTTTTGCGAATTGGTTCGGACCGGGATGCCGTCGCCGCTGATCAGGCGGGTCGACACCGAGATGATGAGGTTGTCCTTGTGCGATTCGGCGGCGGACTCGGTAAACAGGCGACCGATGAGCGGGATGTCCGCATAGATCGGCCATCTGTCGCTGAGCTGTCCGTGTGTATCGGAGAGGATACCGCCGATGACCACGGTCTGTCCGTCGTAGACCTTGATCGTGGTCTGGACTTCACGGTTGGAGATTTCCGGCATCTTGAGGGTCATGGGATACTCTTCGCCGGACGAGAATTCGCCGATCACGTAGTTGTAGCTGTAATCGGACCAGCCGGTGAGGTCGGTGACCGTGGGATTCAGCTCCAGACGGATCGTGTAGTTGTTGGGCTGGAGGGTCGGGGTGACGGTCAGGCTAGTGCCGATGTCGCGCGCCGGACCAAATTCCGGATAGGACGGCTCGAACGAAACACTGGAACCGCAGCTGGTGGAAATTTCAGGCTCGGTCCAGCGTTCCGGGAAGTACATCTGACGGACCATCTGCACCTGCGCCTGGCGACCGGAAACGGTCACGACTTTCGGCGTGGAAAGAATTTCCGAACGGTCGGTGCGGTCGACGGCGTTGATCGTGAGGAAGAGACTCCAGCTGCCGCCGGGACCGAAGTTCGGGATCAGGTTCAGGTTGTTCACGAGCGTATTGTCGGAGAAACCGGAGCCGATGGACGGGGAGGTGAAGGTGAAGTTCCAGTGGTCGCCTTCACCGTTGCCATGGGACAGAGTCCAGTCGAAACCGAGTTCTTCCAAATCGTTCATCTTGATTTCGACCATCTTGGATTCAATGAGGATCAGCGGATCCTGCATATCCATGTCGCGGATGGCGAATTCAAGCTGGCGGATGTTTTCGGGGGTGTTCACGACGGTGAGCTTGTTGGCGCGGGCGTCGTACGCGATGGAGGAACCGTCCTCGAACGGGATGCCGCTCTCGGCAAAGTAGGTGCGGAGGGTTTCGGGAGCGATTGAGGTAACGCGCATGCTGTCTGGATCGTTGTCGATGCTGCTGGGGCTGACGTTCGCAAAGCCGGCGTCGACCTGTCCGAGCGTATCTTCCTGCGTGATGCCGTCGCCGATGCCTTCGGCGCGCATGTTGCCGACGATGCGCAGGACGGTCGCCTGGCGAATCGGGATGTAGCGTGTGACCATGTCGCTGACGTCGGAACCGGAACCGATCGTGATGATCTTGTCAGTTTCGTCGATGCGGAAGTTGAGACCGGTGATCTTGCAGATGTAGCGGATGACTTCGTACAGCGGGATCTGGTCAAGGTTGAGCGTGACGGTCTTGTCGGCGTATTTTTCGGACTGCGGGACGATGATGTTGAAGCCTTCGCCCTGCGGGTCGAGGTCCTTGCTGCGCGCACGCAGCATTGAAATCGCGGAAGTAACGTCGGCGCCCTCGAATTCAATATGGTCGATCATCAGTTCGTTCAGGCGGTTGTAAAGCTCGTTGCCCGCGGCCTCGTAGGGATCGGCGCTGCCGGTGATCACGATGTTGCGGACGTCGGGAATGCTCTCGACCCAGCTCCAGTCGGACTGCGCCTGTTCGCGGAGCAGTTCGTTGTAGGCGCGGACGTCGGCAATGGCGTAGAGTCTGCGGTAGATCTTTTCCAGAAGGGTGATGGCGTTCTCGTTGTAGGGATCCTTCACGAGAATCTGTTCCATCTTGTCGCGGGCCTCGTCCCACTGGTCATTCTGGTAGAGGAACTGACCGGCGCGGAACAGGAGGTTGATTTCGCGCTGGCGTTCGTCATAACGCGGATCGACGGCCTTGAGGCTGGTCTCGTCCCAGAAATTCTGGCTGTCGATGAGTTCCTGCGCGGTCTTGATCATGGCATCGGCGTTGGTGGCGAACTGCTCTTTTTTCTTCACGGGGTCCTTGGCGATCGCAACCTGAAGGGCGGCGTTGTCATAGGGTTCGCCGGGGAGGATGCCGAGGTAGTAGACGACCTTGGCATAGGTGAGGTCCGTGATGAGTTTCGGACCGATCTCAAGGATTTCGTCGTTCCGGCTGGTGTCGGCGATGAGGAGGAGCTTGTTGAAGTCCTTTTCGCACTGTTCCATGAGGGCGTTGCCGTAGAGGATCTGTGCTTTCTTGCGTTCATTGGCAAGACGGTCCGCGAAGACGGTCCGGGTCGGGGAGACCTCGCATTTTTCAAGTTCGACCTTCGCATCGTCGAAGAGCTTGAACGCTTCCTCGAACTGTTTTTCGTTCGTGCGCGTGACCGCCTTTGCAAGAAGCTCGTTGAACAGGGCTTCGTTTTCAAGCAGATCCGCTTCCACAGCGTTCGAGATTTCCAGTTCATCGCCGGAAAGGGCAGGTTCTTCCGGTTCGGCCTCGGCTTCCTCGGCATCGGCTTCCTCGGCATCGACGGCGGACGCTTCGTCACCGGAGGCCGTTTCCTCCGAGATTTCCGTTACTGCCGCATCGGCGTCCGCCGGCTCGGCATCGTCCTGAGCGGAAAGCATCAGGGACGTCACGCCGAACGCGAGCGCGAAGACAGTCGCGGGCCGGAGGAACGGGCGAAGAAAACAATGGGGTCTCATCTTCATTGTCTCATCCTTGGTTGTTTTTATTTTGAATTATTGATTATGTATCAACGGGATAGGGGTTGTACGGGGTTATCTCTGCCTCTGGAGGAAGGGGGAATCGTCCCTCCGGGTGGGCGTGGTGGGCGGCGTGCCGGGGGGAAGCGTCCGACCGTTCGTGGTCGTGGGCGGCGTGCCGGGCGGAAGCGTCCTGCCGGCTTCCGTCGCGGTTTCCTTCGGGGCAAGCCCGAGCTTGATGGTCTCGGGATTCTCGCCGACGGATTCGACGACGACATCCTTGGTGGCGGGATCGGCGGAAACGACCTTGTAGACTTCCTTGCCGGTCTTGTCCGTGCCGAGAGAGAATTCGGCGCCGACGGAGGAAATGAACGTGCGGCCGAGCAGGGCGTTGAGGAACCTCACGCGGGGTGCGGGATCGTAGACGGGCTCCTTGGGACGGCAGGCGATGCGTTCGACTTTGCCGACGCGCTGGATATAGACGACCGGGGTCTGGGTCTTGTCATCGACTTCGATGTCGACGACGCTGAAATCGACGTTGTTGTTCTTGAACGTGCCGACGTCAATGCGGACGAATTCGGATCTCTTGCGGTTGTTGCGGACCACGTTGAAGGTGGCCTGCCAGTCCTTCTTATCCTTCTTGGTCATGTCAACGGAAACGAGCTCCAGTCCGGTGAAACGCTGCTGGCTGATCGCATCGACATAGACCTGCGTGATGTATTTCGGATGGCTGGCGGGATCGGTGGGATCGGTCTTCGCCTTGAATTCCTGCGCGAGGGAGAAACCGTCGTTGTCCTCGTCCGAATCGGGATGCGTGTATTCGGAGGAGATATTGTGTTCCTTCTCCCATTCGTCCGGGATGTTGTTGCCGTTTTGGTCGGCCTTGCCGGCGAGCTCGTTTTCCTCTACCTTGATGCGGGGCGCAAGCGCCTTTCCGCATGCGGGGCACTTGCCGTTCTTCGTCTCGCCGATGGCGGGATAGGCATTGGCGGGGATGAGGGCGTGGCAGAAGACGCATTCCGCCATGGGATACGGAGCCATCATCTGCGTCTTGTTCACGGCGTTCTCGGCGGGCGCGATCGTGTTCCAGTCGGAGAAGATCGTCTCCATTTTGTACTTGGGTCCAGTGGTGAAGTCAATGGACTCATAGTCGGAGGGTCTCTGGACACGGTTGACCGTCGCGGTGACCTTCTGGTCCTGGGCCTGCTGGATAAACATCTTCTGATAGTAAAGCACAGCGGTGAAAATGATGAGCAGGGCCGCTAAAATGATTTTTTCGTAGTGCGCTTGAAGAAACTTTTTCATGTCAGTGCCGCTCCATCATTGGGGGGTAATGTTGTCTGCACGATAGAACAGATAATTCACCACGATCGTGCATTTGATCTCGTCCCGGGTTTCGCCGATCAGGACCTGACCGTATTCGGGGTGATGCGGATCGGTAAGGTCATACGCGCTGGTGGACAGCGCGGCGGCGACCTGGTCGGCTGCGGTCTGCTGCTGGGCGGCGTTGTCGGCCGGAGGCGCACCGGGGATTCCGCCCTGCGTGGCGGGACGGCGCACCGTGGTTCCGCCGAGGCTGTCCGTATGGGACGCGACGACGGCATTGGCGTTGATCAGGTCTTCGAAGGGGGCGGAGAACTTGATGTCGGTGATCTCGTACACGCGGTCGGTCTTATAGGCACCCTGGAGGGAGTTGATGAAGGCATTAATCGCGTCCATGGAGGCGGTCATTTCCAGCGTGTAGGTGAAGAAGAGGATCGGACCTTCGGCGTCGCTGTCCATCGTGGAGCCGTAGAACACGCCGGCGTTCATGGAATTGAGCTGACCGATTCCGGCGTCCTTCATCCTGCGGAAGAGGTCCTCCTTAATTTGGAAGTTACGGATGATCGGGATGACCATTTCCGGCACGGGGAGCGCCTGGCGGTTGAGATTCTTTCCGTAGATGAAATCCTGGACGAGGCGTTCCTTTTCGATCGGATCGTCCTCGGGAAGACCGGGGATGATGTCGGAGGCAAGGTATTTTTCGTAAAGGAAGTCGATGTAGTTCTTGCAGTCGCGCTGGCGCATCAGGCGCGGGAGCCCGAGGGCATCGAGGAAGAGCTCGTGCGCGACCCTGTCGTTCACGTTCTCAAGCGTGAGGTCCTGGACGTCGTCACGGAAAATAGCGAATGCCTGGGCGAACTTCGCTGCGGCGGCCTTGCGGAAATCCTCGGCGCGGGCGGGATCGACCACTTCCGGCGCCTCAATGATTTCATTAAAGAGCTTTTCGAAAAGCTGCGTGCGTTCGGACTGGATGGTGTCGGGAATCACGAACGTGTCGTCGTCGGAATCCTGGTGGACTTCCTTGTAGAGGTCGGCGAGCATGCCGCGGAGGGTATCCTCGTCGAAGGAAAGGACGACAAGATTGGACGCCGGATTGAAGACCGCCTTTTCCTCGTCGGTCGGGGGTTCGGGTGTCGCGGGTTTGGTTTCGGCGACTTCCTCGTCCTCTTCTTCGCTCTCTTCCGGCTCGACTTTCGGTTTCGGCTTGGCGACAAGGCTCGGATCGACCGGGAGATCGGTCTTGAGCTCGGCCGGGGACGAGATGTTCTTCAGGAGCTTGAGCAGCGCCGGACGGTACGGCTTGCCGAAATGGCGGTAAATCTGAATGTTTTTCTTGCTCAGGATTTCGGTATCCGCCTTGATTTTCGTTTCGCTCTCCGCGACGCTGTTGGGCTTGCGGGCGGAATCGATGGATTCGATGATCCGGGCATTTTCCTCAATAGTCGCCATGGACGCGGCGATCATCCGCCTCTTGCCCTCGCAGAAGAACAAAAGGACAATGCTGCCGATGAGCGTAAGAACGAGAATGACCGTGAGGACGATATTTTTCAGGATAAACTGTTTCATTCTTCTTCCTCCTCCTCGTCATCCTCGGAAGGAATGGGTGAAAGCTTTTTGGCGAGAGCCTTTTCAAATTCCGGCGAGTCGACGGGTTCCGTCAGTTCAACGGCAAGCAGGAACTTGCGGATAGTAAGGTGGTCACAGACGTCGCGCCCTTCATCGTAGACAATCTTGATCTCTTCGTCCTTCGCCTTGAAAATGCTGCTATTTTCCTTCATTTTCGAGGTGATGTTGTTGATTGCGGCGCTGCGGTCGTTCAGCCAGCTGTCGTTCTTTTCGCAGATGACGTAGGCGACCATGTTGACCCAGGTCAGAGCGTTGGTTACGGTCCCGTCCGCGCCGTTCGCCGGTTCGTTGTTGTCCTCGGGCAGATCCATCGAAAGCTGTCCGCCGTTGTTTTGCGCCGCTTCGGGGTTGTTGGCGGCGTTCGTGACGGCGGTCGCGCTCTTGATCTGCGCGCTGGGCGCGTTGGAGATTGAGAAGTCGGTAAGCCAGACGTTGTCCGGGATGCAGGTGCGGATGAGGGAATAGAACGCGATGAGGTTGTTGCGTTTCTTCAGGAGCTCGACGGCCTCGTCGAATTCGCCGTTGGCCGCCGTGAGCTTGCTGCTGGCGTCCTTCACGCGTTTTTGAATGGCTTCACGCTGGGAAACTTCAACGCCGAACTGATCGCTCTTGCCGGCGATGTTTTCCGCCTGCTGCGACATGATCCAGAGCGTGATGCCGAAAAAGAGCAGCACGACGACCGCGGACGCGAAGAAGAAGGGGCGTTTCGAGCGGAATTCGTTCTGCTTGCGGATGTAGTCGGGGATAAGGGAGATTTCGACGGGCGACGTGCCGATGCGGCGGAGCGCCAGACCGATCGTCTCAGCGTACAGGTGCGCGACCTCGGAGAGGACCTGCTGGTCGACCGCGGGTCCGATGCCGACGACCTGGAACGGGTTGAGGTATTCCACCGGGACGCGGAGCTTTTCGGAGAAGAAACGCGGGGCATACGGCAGAATGGATGTGCCGCCGGCAAGGAAGAGCTTCTCCGGTTTGCGGCCCTTCTGGGTGGCGCGGTAGACATTGATGGAGCGGTTGATTTCGCCGTGGAGACGCGTCATGACGTTGCGGACGATCTTGGAGACGGCGGAGGCGACCTCGGAATCGGATTCCTCGTAAGCGCCGCCGAGGGAGACATAGCCGTGTTTGCGCTTCATCTCCTCCGCGTCGGCGTAGGAGATATTGAATTCCTTGGCGATCTGCTGGGTGATGGTGTCGCCGGCGATCGGAATGGTACGGACGAAGAAGCGGGAACCGTCGATGAAAATGAGCGTGGAGCAACGTCCGCCGATGTCGAGGATCATCTGGCATTCATTGGCGCCGACGTTGTTCGCGCGGGCGCTGTTGTAGCAGGAAGTGCCGGCGACTTCGATGAGGATGATGCGTTTCCCGAGTTTTTCAATGAGCTCGGAAATGCGGGAGACCTCCTGCTTCTTCACGATGACGATCATGGCGTCGATCTCGCTGCCGTCGGCGTCCGCCGTGGGCGGGAGGAGCTGGGAATCCCACACGACCTCGTCCGAGGAGAACGGGATCGCCTGCTGCGCTTCGTAGGAAATAATCTCCTGGATCTTGTCCTTGTCCGTGGTCATCGCGGGAATCTTGACGAAACGGACGAAGGCGTTCTTGCCGGAGAGGGAGACATAGACGTCGCGGGCGGAGAAGCCGTTCGTCTTGATGACGTCGGTGAGCGTCTTGAGGACCACGTCCTCGGGGGGCTCGTCGGAGGAGAACTCGTATTCGGTATATGCGAATCGTTCCAGGGTCAGACTCTGCCCGGGAACATACGAGAATTCGGCGGCCTTGATGCTGTCGCCGCCAATGTCGATGCAGAGGATTAAGTTTTGCTGTGCCATCGGTTATTTCCCCGCGGATTCTTTGATAGGTTCAAACCGGTCGAAGAGGACCCATGCGAACGGGGTTTTCGAAACGGGAAGCAATTCATCCGGCATGTATTTGAAGGTCTGAGGGTTGAATTTGTTCTGGCTGATGTAGTTGAAGAGCTTTGCCGTGGAGGCGAGGGTGGGCGTGCCGTCATTGCCTTCGCCCTTGACGAGCGTGTAAAAGAGCTTGGCGCGCTGGTTGCTGCCCTGGTTCTTCTCAAGGCGGGCGAAGACGTCCTTGCCGCAAATCTGGCAGGTGGAGACAGGGCGTCCGCCGTAGGTGATGGTGACGCCGACGGGGAGATCGCTGGCATATTTTTTCAGGTCGTTCGTGATCTTGTTGTAGTCTTTTGAAATATCAACGGTGCCGTCAAACGCGAAATAGCGATAAATTACTTCGGGCGGGATCATCATGCGGACAAAGTGGCGCTTGTCGTCGGCCTGAAGGGAAGCGAGGGTCTGCTTGCCGCCGATCACGGTCCAGGTGATGTTGCCGCGGTCATCGGCAGTCGGCACGAACAAGTTGATCTCGACCTCGACGTTGTCGAGCCATTTCGGCCACTGGGAGGCGGTTTTGGGCTTATTGGTGGTGAACGCGATGTCAACGGCGAGCCAGTGCTTGGCGTTGCTCATGTCACGCTCATTCAGGCGCATGTCAATCACGCGCTCCTCGTTTTCAATCTTGAAAAACGGGGTGAAAGTCTGGGAAATATTGACAGCCTTCCCGTCTTTCGGGAACTCAATCGCCCAACTGGTGGAACGGGTGGTCTGAGCGGAAACGGTGAAAGCCGCGGCCGCGAAAAGTGCAATGAGAAGTTTTTTCATGGTTCCAGACCTCTTCGTGGTTTGTTGCTTGGGGAGAATACGCATATCCATGAATAGAAAATACTATTGTTTTCCGATTCTTTCAAGTGCGTTTCTCCAAAAAATCAGATTATTTTTGTTAATCCCGGAACTTTTTTGCTCCGTCCTGGTTTCAATTCTGCGTTTCCGAAGCGGGTTTCTCCTCCGCGGCGGCGGACGCTTCCGCAGCCGTTTCAGCGGGTTTCGCTGCTTCCGCGGCGGGCTTTTCAGCCTCGGAGGCAGCCATGGCGATAGACGATTCCTCGACGACGCTGGTATCCGCAGACTGCATGTGACCGGCGACGATCGCGGAAGCGAGCGTGAGGACGAAAAAGATGGAAATGCACCAGACGGTGAGCTTGGAAAGATGGCTCATGGCCTGCGCGCCGAAAACGCTTTCGCCGAGTCCGCCGAATGCGGAACCGAAGCCGCCGCCGCTCTTGGACGGCTGCACAAGAATGAGGGCGATGAGAAGGACCGCCAGAATCACGACCAGCGTGTTGAGGATTGTCGCAAGTGTCGACATTTTTATACCTTTATCATTTTTGAGTTAAAATTCGATGACGAATGCGCCGTCAGGGCACAATCCCGCATCGGTAATTCTAAAACATAGCACTCATTTTCCCGTTTTCAAGCGCGAAACGTTACTTTTTGAGAAAAATCGCCATGTTTTTTGATGTTTTCTTTGGCTTTTAAAGCATTTTTCAATCATTTTGTTCCAAAACGACGTTTTTTCCTTATGAAAAGGCAATTGTCGAAGAGACCTTTTTTTGACGTGAAAAAAGTATCACAATCATATCAGAAAAGCAGTAAAAAACGAAAGCCGGAAGCATGACGGAAAAAACAATTCTCCGGCATCAGGAAAGCCTGCCGAAAGAACCATTAACGCGCAGGCGCGACAGAACAGGAAACCGGAACCATGCCGTAACGCCGATGCGGCTCAGACGGCGTCGTCCGGGAAAAACGCCCGATGGAAGACGCCGAGGTCGGCGCAGCAGTAGTCGGCGCGGGTGTCGGACGTGCCGCCGCCGACGCCCGTGGAAATACGCAGGGTACGCGCACCGGCACGGATGCCGGATTCGATGTCGGTGTGCTCGCGGTCGCCCGCCATGAGGAGTTCGGAGGGACGCAGACCGAGGCGTTTCGCCATCACCTGGAGCATGTCGGGGTTGGGCTTGCCGAAGATGCGTCGGCATCGGACGCCGGTGGCGGTCTCCAGGCACGAGGTGATCGCGCCGCAGTCCACAAGCCAGGTCCGTTCCGTGGTGGGACAGAAGACGTCGGGATGCGTGGCGAACCACGGGACGCCGTTCCGAATCCACCAGGCGGCACGGCAGAGGCGGTCGTAGTTCAGCGACTTGTCGAAGGCGGTGACAACGGCGTCGGGACGGTCGTCCGGCGAATCGGTTGTTTCCTCGAAGCCGAGGGACCGCATTTCCCGCCGGAAATCCTCCGTACCGAGCAGAAAGAGCCGCCTGAACGCGGGAAACTCCGTGCGGAGGGCGTCGGCGACGCTGAGGACGGGGGTCACGATCTGGGCGCGCCCGGCAAGCGGGACGCCCATGCCGCGGAGACGTTCGACATAGGAATCAATGCTCCGCGACGTGTTGTTTGTGACGAAGCCCCAGGCGACGCCGTGCCGGGTGAGGGCATCGAAGAACGGCAGGGACGACGGGTACAGTGCATCGCCTTCGTAGACTGTGCCGTCGAGGTCCATCATCACACAGCGGATCCCCGCCAGGGAAGGCGGCGGCGATCCTGGTTTGATGCGTAATGCGGAATCCCCGGCGGCACGCATGGGCGTCACTCGACCGTAACGCTTTTCGCGAGGTTGCGCGGCTGGTCGATCTCGCAGCCGCGTTCGCGGGCGAAGTAGTAGGCGAAAATCTGGAGGGCGACGACCGTGGTGATCGGCGCGACGAAGCGGGAGCTCTGCGGGACGCGGATGATGCTGTCGGTGAACTTGTCGCAGCAGTCGTCGTCGCCGGAAACGACGGCGATGATCGGGGAACGGCGCGCGCAACATTCCTGAATGTTGCCGAGCATCTTGTCCTTGCCGGGGATGCTGTTGCAGAGGGCGACGACGGGGACGGAGGGCTCGAGCAGGGCGATGGGACCGTGCTTGAGCTCGGCGGCGTGGTAGCCTTCGGCATGGACATAGCTGATTTCCTTGAGCTTAAGCGCGCCTTCGAGGGCGGCGGGATAGAGGCAGCCGCGTCCGATGTAGAAGAGGTCGTTGGCGTGCGCGGTCGCCTTGGCGATCTGCTCGATGCGCGGGGCCTGCTTCAGGACTTCGCGAAGGAGGTCCGGGATGGACTCGATCTCGCGGACGAGTATTTCGCCCCATTCGTGGTTGAGGCGGCGGTTGCGTCCGAGGAGGAGCGCAAGCATGAGCAGGACGGTGACCTGGCAGGTGAACGCCTTGGTGGAGGCGACACTGATCTCGGGACCGGCGTGCAGGTAGATGCCGCGCCCGCTTTCGCGCGCGATGGTGGAGCCGACAACGTTGCAGAGCGAGGCGACGATCGCGCCCTTGTTCACGGCCTCGCGGACGGCGGCCAGGGTGTCGGCGGTCTCGCCGGACTGGCTGATCGGCAAAACGAGCGTGTTCGGCTCAATGATCGGGTTGCGGTAGCGGAATTCGGCGGCCTGTTCGACGGACGCCGGGATGCCGGAGATGTCCTCGAAGTAATAGGAGCCGACGAGACCGGCGTGGAAACTGCTGCCGCAGGCGGCGACGACGATGCGGTTGATCTGCGCCATTTCGCGCGGGGTGAGGTTGAGGCCGGAAAGGACGGCGTTCGCGGCTTTGAAGTTCAAGCGGCCGCGGATGGAGTTCTCGACGGATTCGGGCTGCTCGTAGATCTCCTTGAGCATATAGTGGTCGTAGGCGCCCTTGCCGTCCGCGGAGATGTCCCAGGAGACCTGGGAAGCCTTGCGCTGGACCGGGACGTTCGCGAGGGTGCGGAGCTCGACCTTGGACGGGGTGAGGATCGCCATTTCGCCGTCGTTCAGGTAGATGACGTCGCGGGTGTAGGTCACGAGCGCGGTGACGTCGCTGGCGACCATGTTGGCATCCTTGCCGAGACCGATCACGATGGGGCTGCCGTGACGGGCGGTGATGACGGTGTCCGGGTGCATGGCAGAGATGACTGCGATGCCGTAAGTACCGGAAATCTGGTGGAGGGCGGCGGCAACGGCTTCGGCAAGGTCGCCGTGGTAGAATTCCTCAATCAGGTGCGGTATGACCTCGCTGTCCGTGTCGGACGCGAACTTGTGCCCGGCGGCTTCGAGGCGTTTCCGCAGGTCGGCGTGGTTTTCGATGATGCCGTTGTGGACGACGGCAAACTGCCCTTTTTCATCGGTATGGGGATGGGCGTTGCGCTCGCTGGGGATGCCGTGCGTGGCCCAGCGGGTGTGCGCGATGCCGGTGTGCATGTCATGCTCGCCGGCGGGGCGCTTCGCCTCAAGGTTGACGACTTTGCCGATGGATTTGACGGTCAGGACGGAATCGCCGTTGAGGAGGCTGATCCCGGCGGAATCGTATCCGCGGTATTCCAGGCGCTTGAGACCATCGATGAGAAAAGCGAACGCGGGCTTCGGCCCGGTGTATCCAACAATTCCGCACATAGTATGGTTTCTCCGTGGTTCATGCAGATTTGCGGTGGAAAATGCGGCCCGGGGAGGCGGGAAAGCCGGGGAAAACAGCCGGAAAACGGCACAGGGAATTCCCCGGAATGCGGCGGAAACATGGTTCCGAGTTCAGGCGGCCGGTCCCGCGTGCCCCTTTCCGCGGGGGAAAGGGGACGGGAAGCGGCGGCGGGAAACGATCCCCGGGAGCCGCATTCGGTGCGGGGGGAATAGGGTCAGCAGAGAGCCTTCTTCAGGAAGTCGCTGAACTTGTCATACCACTTCTGGGCGAGGGCTTCGTCCTTGGCCTCGACGAGGATGCGGACCTTGTTCTCGGTGCCGGAGTAGCGGATGACGGTGCGGCCGGTGCCCGCGAATTCCTTGTCGGCCTGCGCGACGAGGTCGGTGTAGCCGGGGATCTCGGCCAGCGGGGGTTTCTGCTGGACGTTGAGACCGCCGAGGATCTGCGGATATTCCTCCATGAATCCGGTGAGCTCGTGGAGCTGCTTGTTCTGCTGCTTCATGAGCTTGAGGACGTGAAGGGCGGAGACGATGCCGTCGCCGGTGGTGGCGTAGTCAAGGAAGATCAGGTGGCCGGACTGCTCGCCGCCGAGGTAGATGCCTTTTTCCTGCATCCGCTCGATGACGTAGCGGTCGCCGACGGGGGTAATCTCGGTGGTGATGCCGTTCTGCTTCATGGCGTCGACAAGACCGAGGTTGCTCATGATGGTGACTGCGATGGTGTCATTCGGGAGGCGTTTGCGCGCCTTCATGTCGAGGGCGCAGAGACCGATGATGCGGTCGCCGTTCACTTCGTTGCCGTGGCAGTCGCTGAAGATCACGCGGTCGGCGTCGCCGTCGAGCGTGATGCCGATGTCGGCGCGGTATTCCTTCACGAGGCGGCAGATGCGCTCGGGATGGGTGGCGCCGCAGTTGTAGTTGATGTTGATGCCGTCGGGAGAGACGGAATCGGCGATGACTTCGGCGCCGAGTTCGCGCAGGATGGTCGGGGCGATTTCGTAGGAAGCGCCGTTGGCGCAGTCGAGCACGACGCGGAGGCCGCGGAGGCTGACGTTGCCGATGGTCTGCTTGGCGAATTCGATGTAGCGGCCGCGGGCATCGTCGAGGCGGATCGCTTTGCCGATCTTGTCGCCGGCGACGCCGTTGATGGTGCCTGCCATGATCTCTTCGATGTGGGCTTCCTCTTCATCGGGAAGTTTGAAGCCGTCGCCGCCGAAGACCTTGATGCCGTTGTCCTTGGCGGGGTTGTGGGAGGCCGTGATCATGACGCCGCAGGAAGCGTTCATGGACTTGACGAGGTGGGCGATGGCCGGGGTGGGCATGGGGCCCGTCTGGAAAACCCGCATCCCGGTGCTGACCATACCGGCGGTGAGCGCGGTTTCGAGCATGTATCCGGAGAGACGCGTATCCTTGCCGATGACGGCGGTGCCGGCATGCTGGCTGTTCACATAGATCTTACCAAGGGCCTTGCCGAGGTTAAGGGCGATTTCCGGGGTTACGGGGTGGGAGTTAGCCTGTCCACGAATTCCGTCGGTTCCAAAGAGCTTTCTTTCCATAAGAGTTTTCGGCCTTTCCAGAATTGGCTTGTTGAAGCGGCTTTTGACGCCGCCAGAATAATACGAATGGAATAATATACATCTCTAGAAAAGAATTTTCAAGAAAAGTCTACTTAATAATCCGGGTTTTAGAGGAAAAGTCCTCTGCCGGGCGGTGCCGGGCTGCGCTTCCGGCACGAAAAACTGAAAGCCTCCGGCAGCGCATCCCGCCGGAGGCTTTTGTTTTTATTGGTTGTTGTAGAGTATATTACGACAATGTGCAGATATTCTGCCAGGAGGAAAGCTGCTTGTCATTGATCTGCCAGTATCCGGCGAGGTTCGTTTCGTTGTTGCACCAGGCGATGTCGTCCGTGCCGTCCGCGTTGAAGTCGCCGACGCCGACGAGCGACCAGCTGGAGGTATCGACCGCGCTGAGGATGGACCACGAGCTGAGGTAGCCGTCCGTAACGCCCCAGATGCCGACCACGCCGACGTCGTTGATCATGGCGATGTCGTTCATGCCGTTGCCGTCGAAGTCGCCGGAGCAGAGGAAATTCCACTCCGCCGGGTTGGCGACGCTGACCATGCGCCAGTCGACCGGGTTGTCGACGATCCAGGTGCAATAGGCGTTGTAGGTGAGACCGCCCTCGCCTTCGAAACTGTTGCGCCACAGCATGTCGCACTTGCCGTCGCCGTTGAAGTCGCCGGTCGAGATCATTTCCCATTCGGCGGAGTAGCCGTTGATGAGCGTCCAGGTCACGCCGCTCTCCCAGTAGCCGAGCAGTCCGACGGTTTCGGACGCTCCGGTCGGGTTGGCGATCAGCACGTCGTCCGTGCCGTTGCCGTTGAAGTCGCCTGTGCCGAGGATGTCCCAACCCGCGTTCTTCAGATTCAGGACCTGCGGAACGGTCGATTGATTTCCCGTGTTGAATTCGCCGACCACGTATCCTTCGTCGTTGATGCGGAGGAAGTCGCCGTATCCGTCGCCGTCGAAGTCGCCGGACTCGACGACGGTCCAGCCGGGATCAAGCGTGATTTCCCAGTTCCCGCCGGCGGACATGGGCGCGACGAAGACCTTGACCGTTCCATCTGTCTGCTTCGCGATGATCGACGGACAGTATTCGTATTCGCCGGCGAAGTCGCCGATGAAATACATCGGGGTTGTGACCGGTTCCGGGTCGATGGAGCCCGTGATCGTCAGGGTCAGCTTGTAGTCATCGCTCAGGTTCAGCGTGAAGTCCGCGCCGCGGATGTTCACAGTCTCGCCGATCGTGAGCGTGCCGAGGGTCTCGCCGGAGAAGTAGTTTTTCACCGTGAGCGGAGTTTCGGCGGTGATGACCTGGGTATCGTAATCGTAAGCGTATTCCATGAGATTGTACGTGCCGCTCGCCTGCGCACTGTCGACCGTGAGCGAGCAGACGCAGCCGTGGCTGGTGTCGATGTTCGCGTCCAAGTCGAACAGGTATTCGTTGGAGGGCGCGACCATGGAAATGTCAAAGTCGAGCGTGCCGCCGTACATCTTGACGACGCTGTAGATTCCGTGCATCACGCCGGTCAGGATGCCGCCGGACCGGACCGTGAGGCCGTTCAGCTCGCTGCCGTCCTCCAGGCGGATCGTGCCGCCGGAGCTGACCGTGCACGAGCCGGTGCCGCCGGACGCCAGGTTCACAACGCCGCCCTCCAGGATGGTCATCCCGGCGAATCCGCCGTCCTTCGCCAGAACGGTGCCGCTCTCGACCGAGGCTTCGAACATCGATCCGTCGCTCGTGATTACGACCTGGCCGCCGGAGACCAGCGCCCCGTCTACCCAGCCGCCGTTGATGTCGAGCCTGCCGCCGGTATACACGGCGACATTGTTCGATACGGTTTTTCCGCCGGACGCATGGTAGATAAACGCGTCGCTTTCGACGATGAGCGTGCCGCCGTTCATCACGCGCACGCCCTGGACCCTGGTGTCCTCATAGATTGTCGCCGTGGCGCCGGAAAAGATCCCGGCTTCCACCAGTCTGCCGCCGGAGAGAATGCCGAAGTAGCCGCCGGAGTAAACGTTGGTGTTGCTCGCGACGCCGGAGGAGTGAATGTAAAGCACGCCGCCGGAAGAGACGTTAATCGCGATCGCGGACATGCCGCTGGTGATGTCCTTCCGTTCATTGATCAGGGTGGCGCTCGAATAGATCGGATCCGGGATCGCGCCGCCGGTCACGGTGACCACGAGGTCGCCGCCGGTCAGCGTCAAGTCGCAGGTGATGTTGCCGACGTTCGTGGGGCCGCCGTTGACCGTGAGAGTGCCGAGCTTATTGTTGAGGAATTTCACCGTGATGGTCTTGTTGAAGTCGGATGCGCCTGTGATGAGCTTGTACGCGCCGTTCAGCTGCTTGTTAGCGATCGAGAGCGTGCAGTCGTACGCACCGGTCTTGATCTCAGCGTACGAAGCTCCGTCGATGAGGAAACCGTCGTTTTCGGACGCCATCGCGATGTTCAGGTCGAGCGTGCCGCCGGAGAACGTGAGGTCCGTGGCGTTCCGCAGGGCGCCCGTGAGGACCGCGCCGGAGCTGACGCAGACGTCCTGGACGACCGCGCCGGACGCCACCTCCAGGATACTGCCGCTGTTCAGGAACACGCCGTCGAGGACCGCGCCGGATTTTGCCGTGACGCGGCCCGCCGAGATGCCGGCGGTCGCAAACGTGCCGCCGCCTTCGACCGTGGCGTGTGCGCTGGTCCTGACGATCGCGCCGTCGACCAGGCCGCCGCTGCTGATCATGAGCGTGGCGCTGGATCCCAGTGTGAGATTCTGGCCATTGGCCATCGTGCCGCCGCTCAGGATCTGGATTCCGCCGTTGACGACGAAATCGTTGGCGTAGACGGTTCCGTTGACCTCTGCCATGCCGCCGGAATTCACGATAGCCGAGTTCAGGAATGCGCCGTTGGAGAGACCGAGCCAGCCGCCGGAACGGACCGTGGTGTTCTTCGCGCCCCCGCCGTAATTGACAGTCATGTTGCCGCCGTCGTTGACCGTGGTGCTGTCCGCGATACCGCCTTCCGAAATGTTAACCCAGCCATTTGAGTTGACCGTGGTGTTGTTTGCCCTGCCGTTGGATTGGAGTATGATCCAGCCACTGTTGGCGATCGAGGCGTTGTTGATGGTCCCCACTATGATACCATAGCCATGGTCGAATTCCGCGTTGTTCGCCGTGCCGCCGGAATGCACGACCAGGTTGCCGCCGGAATTGACCGTGGTATTGTTTGCCGTGCCGCCGGAAAACACTAATTCATAGCCGTTGAAATTGAGCGTGGTGCTGTTCGCCACACCGCCGAAAGACACGATCTCTCTGCCGCCGGAATTGACGACCGTACCGCTGTACGCCTTGCCGCCGGCGTAGATCGTCATAGTGCCGCCGTCGTTGACCGTGGTGTCGTATACCAAACAATCGGAGTAAACGTTGAAATTGCCGCCGTCGTTGACCGTGGTGCTGTTCGCCCTGCCGCCGGAAACGAGATTGACAACACCGCCTTCGTTGACTTCGGTGCGGAACGCCAAAGCATTGGAGTTGACATCCAGTCGGCCGTCGGAGTTGACAATGGTATCACATGCGCTTCCCCAGGCCGAGAATAATACCCCATTGGAAACCGACATAAACCCGTTGGCGCCGATCGTGGTGTTGTACGCCGAGCCGCCGCGAACCTGCATAAGGGCTTTGCCTGTGAGGCCGGAACCGGAGCCGATGAGAGTCGTACTGGTCGCCATGCCATTCTCGTGAACGGTCATGAAGCCGCCGGAGTAGATGGTGTTGCTGGTCGCCGTGCCGTAAAAGCCGACAGTAAACGTGCCGCCGGAGTAGGTGGTGTTGTCGTTCGCCGTGCCGCCGGAGGAAATAATCATACGGGCGTCCGCATAGATGAAATTCCTGCTTGCGATGCCGTAGACCTCCGCATCTGCGCTCTCATGAAGTATGATCCAGTTCGCCGAGCCCCCCTCATCAATCATTAGCATGCCGCCGGAGCTGACTTGTGTCGTAAGCGCACGGCCCCCGCTGTTGATCTGAAGCATGCCGCCGGAGTAGATGGTGTTGTCGAGCGCCCCGCCGCCGGAACGGGCTGCCATATAACCGAGGACGCCGACCGAAGTGTAATCCGCTAATCCGCCGTTGGCGACGATCGCCGTGCCGCCGGAGTAGATGGTGTTTTGGGACGCCCTGCCATCGCTGTAAACGGTCATCCATCCACCGCTTCTGACTGTGGTCCATTTCGCACTGCCCGAGGAGTAGATCTCCATGATTTCATTCTTGTTCAGCGTGATTCCGGAACTGACTACGCCGCTTGACACTACGATTACAGGCATGATGGGAATCCTTTCGTTTTTGTGTTGTATATTAGGTTGACTTGGGTTCAAAATCACCGGGGAAATGAAAAACCCTATAATATAGGATGAATTATTTGAAGATTCAAGCCATATTATAAAAAATTACTGAGTTTTTTGAAGATGCAAAAATCTTTCCCGTTTTTCCGTTTCGGGCTGATAGAAACTGGAATCCCCAGGATGATGATCTGTCGAAGCGTGAACCAGTCGCTCCGAAAAGTACAGTCAGTTCTTCTTTGGAACAGCCGACAGCGGCACGGCGGACAAGGCGGCCTGAAGCGTTGCGGGCGTCGCCTTCCGGACGGTGGAAAGCTCCGGGGACCAGGCGGTGATGCGCGCCTCCTGCACCAGCAGGAAAAAGTCGAAGAACGGGCGGCAGTCCTCCAGACTGACTCCGGCGTCGTACAGCAGGTGGAACTTGTCGATGAACGGCGTGATCGCCTCGCCTTTCATGCGGTCGCGTCCGTAGGACTGATCGGCGCGTTCCAGGCGCACCCGGAGCGCGCGCAGATAGCGCGGATAACGCGCCACGGCTTCGGGCGTCCGCAGGAATCCCTTGCGGAACAGCACGGCGAGCTGGCGGTTCACATCGTCATCGGTGAAGGAATCCGCGGGAAGATCGCCGAGGCGGCGTTCGACGGGCTCGTAGGCGGAGAGCATCTGAAGGAGCACGGAAACGTCTTCGCGCACGGCGTCCGCCAAACGGTTCCGCAGACGCAAACAGGCGTCGCCAAACGCTATCGCGTCGCGGATATCCTCCGGCGGGCACCCGATGGCGCGGGCGACGGCGTTGTCGGTCAAGTCGGCGCGCCAGTCCGGATCATCCGGGAAGAATTCGTTTTCGAGCGTGCGTCCGAGTCTGGCGATGGTCCGCATGTGCGCAAACATCTCCGGGTAACGGATGCGGAAGAGGGTCAGGACGGCGCGGCGGTGCGCGGCGCGCGCCTCGGCTTCGTCCAGGAAGAGCGCGCAGCCGATGCTTTCCCCGCCCTGCTCCCGGAAGAAGCCGGGATAGACTTCGCGGCCTTTTCCGTGGTTCAGGCGGACGGAGACGGGGAGTTCGGGGATGCCGTCCGGCCAGGCGGTCTCGCCGTGGAGTTCCCATTTTCGGGCGGCGGCGTGGCGGCTGGAGACGGTCTCGACGGAATCGTCCACCTCGGGCAGATCGCGGACGATGCGCAGAAGCTTGCCGTGCTCGTTCAAGATGGCGAATTTCAGGATGAGATATTCCGGAAGTTCGATGTCGTCGAACGCGGATTCGTCGAAGTCGCAGCCGCGGAAGGTCCGGAGGAACGACGCGAGCACGCGCGGCAGGTTGCGCGCCGGGTAGATTTCGTTGTGTTTCAGCCCGTCCAGGAACGCCTCGGTGCATTCGTCCAGCGGCAGGAGCTTCTTGCGTTCGGTCTTGGTGAGGGAACGGAACATGAAATCGAGCTTCATGCGGAGGAAACCGGGGACGAGGTATTCGGCGGCGGCGCGCGGGAAGAGGTTCATGTGCGCTTCCGGCAGATAGACCGTGATGCCGTCGTCCTCCTCGCCGGGGTCGTAGACGTATTCCAGGCGGTAACTCTCGCCTTCCGCCTCGAGGCGGTCCGGGAAGTCCGCGTCCGGCAGGGAACCGGGCGGAACGAGCGCGATGTCCTCCGGTTTCGGGTCGTAGGAACGGTGCCGTCGGGTCCAGTCCTTGCGGACGTCGGACACGCTGCACATCCACGGCGGCAGGACGCGCAGGAAATGCTGTTCCAGGGCATGAAGGTCGACCACGGAGCCGGAACGGCGGAGTTTCGCCTCGAAGGTATGCAGACGGCGCACCAGTTCGTTGCAGCGCACCAGCCACGGCGCGGCGGGGTCCTGGATGCGGCACGGTACCAGAGCCTCCCTGATGAACACGGCGCGCGCGGCGTCCCGGTCGACGCGTCCGTAGTGGCAGCGGCGACCCGGATGGATCGGGAGCGCACCGGCGAAGACGCGTTCGCGTGCGAACACGAACCCGCTGACCTCGTCCCAGGCGATGCGGTCGTAGGCGCGGGAACACAGCTCCGGGGCGATCTCCTCCAGCCACGCGCCTTCGACCACGGCGCAGCAGCGACCGAAGACGCGGCTGGTCTCCATGATCGTGAAGCACAGAAGCCATTCCGGCGCTTTTTTGAGCTTGGCGAGCGCGGAGCCGGGGAAGATGGAGAACATGCGGCCCGTGCGGTCGAAATACTGTTTCTTCTCCGGATCCCAACACGCCAGGCGGCGCGGCAGACCGCCCATGAGGGACTTGTGAATCGGGTCGGAGCGGTCCGCACGGAGTTCGACCTCCAGTGATTCCAGTTCGGTTTCCGGCTGGAGGTATTCGAGCAGGTCGGCGCACAGGTTGCGCCATTCCTGCATCCGGCGGAAGTTCAGATAATTGGCGCGGCAGAACTTGCGGAACTGCGACTTGGAGACTCGGAACGCCTCGTCCGCCGCCAGCCAGAGCTTCAGGATGCTCAGGAAATCCGATTCCGGCACGTCGAACTGCCGCTGCGCCGTGTCCGCCTCCTTCGCCTTCTCGAAGGGGCGTTCGCGCGGGTCCTGGATCGACAGGAACGCCGCGATCAGAAGGATTTCCGGCAGGACGCCGCGGTCGACGCCGTCGAGCAGGATGCGCCCGAGGCGCGGTCCGACGGGGAGTTCCGCCAGGCGCCGCCCCTCGTCCGTGAGCGCGCCGGAGGCATCGATGGCGTGCAGGTCGGTCAACGTGGTCAGGCCCTCGCGGATCAGCTGTGGCGACGGCGGATCGACAAACGGGAACTGGACGATCGGAGGGAGTTTCAGCGCAGCCATCTGGAGAATGACGCCGGCAAGAGACGCGCGCTGGATTTCCGGTGGCGTGAACTCGGATGCGTCGGCGAGCGTCTCCTCGGAACAGAGATGAACGCATACGCCGTCCTGTTCGCGTCCGCAGCGTCCGCGCCGCTGCATGGCGCTCGCGCGGGAGACGCCTTCGATGCGGAGTTCCTGAATGCCGCTTTTCGGGTTGTAGCGGGAGAGGCGGACCAGCCCGGAATCGACCACATAGCGGATGCCGGGGATCGTGATGGACGTCTCCGCCACATTCGTCGCGAGCACGATCCGGCGGTTCGATGACTGCGGCGCGAAGATGCGTTCCTGTTCGGACGCGCTCATGCGACCGAAGAGCGGCAGGATTTCTGTATGGGGGTAGTCACGCCCGGTCAGCATGTCGGCGCAGTCGCGGATTTCGCGTTCGCCGGGCAGGAAAACGAGGATGCCGCCGCGTTCGCCGATGCCGAGCAGATATTCCACGCCGCGCGCGACGGATTCCGCAAGTTCCTCGTCCTGAAGCGGCTCCAGATAGACGTCCTCGACCGGGTAGACGCGTCCGCCGACCTCAATGACAGGGGCGTCGCCGAAGAACGACGCGATGCGTGCGGCGTCGAGCGTGGCGGAGGAGATGATCACGCGGAGTTCGGGTCGCCGTTCGAGCAGGAGCTTCATGTATCCGAGCAGGAAATCGATGTTGAGGGAACGCTCGTGCACCTCGTCCAGGATGATGCAGTCGTATTGGTAGAGCTTCGGGTCGTTCTGCGTCTCGGCAAGCAGGATGCCGTCCGTCATGAACTTGATGACCGTGGAGTCGTCCGTGCGGTCGTCGAAGCGCACCTGATAGCCGATCTCGTGTCCGCACACGCACCCGGTCTCGTTCGAGAGACGGCGGGCGAGCGCGGAGGCGGCGATCCTGCGCGGCTGGGTGCAGCCGATGCGTCCGGCGCGCCCGAACCCCTCCAGCAGCGCCGCTTTCGGAAGCTGGGTGGTCTTGCCGGAACCCGTCGTACCGCAGACGACGATGACCTGATGCGATTTCAGGGCGGCGCGGATTTCCGGGATTTTCGCGGTGATCGGCAGGTTGTCGGGGAACTCGCAGCGGATACGGGACGCGGCGGGGACGAGGGAACGTTTCTGGGCGGTCACGAGCAAACTGAAAAAATCCTCGCGTTTTTCCTCCGCGGCATCGGGATCGCTGTCCAGCAGATCCAGAAACGCGCGGCGGCGTTTGCTCAGGCGGGCGCGGTCGGTCAGACGCAACGCGGACCAGATGCGCGCGATCTCCCGCCGGACCTGGCGCGGGTCGATGCTCATTTCCGGTCTCCGGCACGATGTGACTGGATAAAGTTCACAAGCACGTCGGCGCGGCGGTAGAAGTCCGCCGGACCGAGCGCATAGGTCAGGACCTGCTGCCGCCAGTAGTACAGCCCGTCGTCGGAAATCCCGGAGAGGTAGTCCAGCTCGGCGGTCAGCGCACCGGGATAGAACGGTTCATTCAGGACGTGTCCGCCGGAAGCCAGCACGATGTCCTGGAATCCGCAGACGTCGGTGCAGACCACGGGCAGCCCGGACGCGATCGCCTCGATCAGGATCGAACCGGCGGCCTCGCGCCGGGCAGGATGCACCAGATAGTCGGCGGCGCAGAGGAGTTCCGGCAGGTCGGGGCGTCCGCCGTCGAAGATCACGCGGTCGGCGATGCCGAGTTCGGCGGCCTGCTTTTCGCATTGTTCGCGTCCGAGAAAGCCTGTGATGAACAGGCGCAGACGTGCGCGGCGTTCCGGCGGGAGCTCCGCGTAGGCGGCCAGGGTACGGTCGACGCCTTTCAGCAGCATGTCGTGCGCGGCGGAAATGGCGAGGCGCTCGCCGTCCTTCAGACCGAGTTCGGCGCGCTTGCGGATGCGGACATTGTCCGGGTCCGGGACACGTCCGCAGGCGGGATTCATGCCGGGCGGCAGGCGCAGGAAACGAGCGGGCTGCGTGCCGTAAACGCCGAAGAACGCGTTGATCTGCGGCGTGACGAGGAAGAAAATGTATGTGGAGGATTCGGGCGAGAAAACCGACCGTTCACGTGCCAGAAGACGTGGATCGGCGTTCTCCGGGGCGCTGCCGAGACAGTCGAAGCCCGCAAAATAGAAATCCACGCCGGGAATCAGCTCGAACGCCGCCGTCCGGTCGAATGTCTCGCGGTCCGTCAGCTCGTGGAACACCGTTTCGAGCGCGTCCAGGTCGTCTGCCTCGCCCGTTCCGGGGAGCGGCGCGGTCAGAATACGCAGATTGTCCGGGCGTTCGCCCTCCCACGAGCCGACCAGACACGTCACGTCGTGTCCGCGGTCCGCGGCGGCTTCAGCGGCGCGGAGGAAATCCGTCTGAAGGCCGCTGTAGGGGAAATACCGGGCAATGAGAAAAAGTATCTTCATGGTTCCTGCTCGTCGTCAAGCGGGAAGTCGATTTCGGACAGGGAATCCGCTCCGGCAAGCAGCATCACGAGGCGGTCGAATCCGAGCGCGGACCCGGCGGCGGGCGGCATCCCATGGTCGATTGCGTCCAGGAACGCCGTCGGCTCCGGGTATTCCGTGAGACCGAGGCGCTTGCGCGTGGCGCGGGCGGCGGCGAAACGTTCCCGCTGGACGACCGGGTCGATCAGCTCGCCGTAGGTATTCGCCAGCTCAACGCCCGCCACATAGACCTCCCAGCGTTCGGCGAGGGTCGGATCGGAGGCTTTCGCCCGTGCAAACGCGCCGAAGCGGATCGGATAGTCGATGAGCACGCACGGACGGTCCTTCGGCAGGTTCGGCTCGACTTTTTCGACCAGAATCTCCTCGAACAGCGATTCCTGTTCCGCGACCTCGTCGGCGTAAACGTCGGCAAATGTGCGGAACGCCTCGCGGACGGGGAGTATGGTCCATTCGCCGCCGAGCTCGACCTCACAGCCGCGTGGCTTGATCTTCGTGCCGCCGGTGCAAGCTATTGCTGCCTCGATAATAATCGCGCGGATGGTGTCCAGCAGTTCCAGGTAGTCGGCGTGCGCCATGTAGAATTCGAGCATATCGAACTCGGTACGGTGCAGGCGACCGCGTTCGCCCGCCCGGAAACACGGCCCGATCTGGTAGATGCGGTCCATGCCGGCGCAGAGCAGACGCTTCATTTCGAGCTCGGGGGAGGTGCGCAAAAAGAATGCGCCCGAGGGAGGAGCGTCGATATACTCCTCCGCCGCGGGCGCGGCGATGCGGACCGGGGTCGAGACCTCGGTGAAACCGCGTTTGTCAAACCCAGCCCGGACGGCGGCAAGGACGCGGGCGCGGAATTTCAGCGCCGGGACGGTCTGCCGGAGCCGGGTGAAGGAATCCACGGTTCAGTTCAACCTTTGCTGACGC
Organism: uncultured bacterium; assembly: GCA_902802585.1. Lineage (GTDB taxonomy): Bacteria > Verrucomicrobiota > Lentisphaeria > Victivallales > UBA1829 > UBA1732. The sequence goes on along the minus strand of CADCMR010000003.1, from coordinate 190,014 downwards.
GTTCGGCGTATTCTCCGGTGCGGGTGTCGATTTTGATCGTGTCACCGACGTTGATGAAGAGCGGGACCATGACGTCGTAGCCGTTGTCAGTCTTGGCGGGCTTCATCACGTTGGAGCTGGCGGTGTCGCCGCGGACGCCGGGTTCGGTCTCGGCGACCACCTTCTCAATGAAGGTCGGGAGGGTGATGTCGATGAGCTTGCCGTTGAAGAAGAGGCCCTGGCAGAGGGCTTCCTCGATCAGGAAGTAGGTGCGTTTGCCGAGGGCTTCCTCGTTGATGGAGATTTCCTCGTAGGTCTCGGCGTCACTGAAGACGTAGTTCTGACCATCGTGGTAGGAGTAGTACATGTCGCGTTCTTCGAGGTTCGGGATGCCGACCTTGTCGACGGGGCGGTAGGTGCGGTCCATCGTGCTGCCGTTGATCATGCTTTTCAGCTTGCAGCGGTAGAGCGCGGTTCCCTTTCCGGGCTTGCAGAATTCAAAATCGGTGATGACGTACGGCTGACCGTCGATTTCAACTTTGAGACCTTTCTTCAGGTCTGCGGCATCATACATTGCCATGGTATTTTCTCCGTTTGCTGATAGGGTTGCGGATAAAAGATTAAGCCAAAACTATAATATAGCATAAAATCGCGTTTTTACAAGATGTTGCGCCGGAAAAAACGGTGTCTTTCCGAGGAAAAAAACATGGTTTTACGCCGCGGGAGGATGAAACCCGGCGGTCAGAAAAGACCGTCTACCGTGCCGTCGTCCGCGATATGGATGCGTTCGGCAGCGGGCGACGAGGGCAGGCCGGGCATCGTCATGATGTCACCCGCAAGGGCGACGACGAAACCCGCTCCGGCGGAAATCTTCAGGTCGCGGATCAGGAGATCGAAACCTTCAGGCGCGCCGATGAGCGTCTGATCGCCAGTGAAACTGTACGGGGTCTTGGCAACACAGACGGGCATGGAGTCACCGCCGTACTTCGCGAGCAATTCGAGCTGGCGCTCGGCATCCTCCGTGAAGACCGCGCCGCGTCCGCGGTAGACGCGCCGGACGATCGTGTCGAGCTTGTCACGAAGGGACATGCCCTCAAGCGGATAGGCGAACACGGGGTCCGGTGCAGTGTTCTTTTCGCAGAGTTCCGTCACGACATCGGCGAGCTCAAGACCCCCTTCGCCGCCCTTTGCCCAGACGTCGGAAAGGACGGTGCGGACGCCCATGGAGGCGCACGCCTTCATGACGAGATCAAGTTCCGCCTGCGTGTCGGCGGGGAACCTGTTCACGGCGACGACCGCGGGAAGACGGAAGACGTTCACGAGGTTGTCGAGGTGGCGCAACAGGTTCGGCATGCCGCGTTCGAGCGCGGCGAGATCTTCGTGTTCGAGCTCGTTCTTCGCGAGGCCGCCATGCATTTTCAGGGCGCGGATCGTGACGACAAGTACGGCGGCGGCGGGATTGAGGCCGCCGAGACGGCATTTGATGTCGATGAACTTCTCCGCGCCCAGGTCGGCGCCGAATCCGGCCTCCGTGACCGTGTAGTCGGCAAGCTTGAGGGCGAGGCGGGTCGCGAGCAGGGAGTTGCAGCCGTGCGCGATGTTCGCGAAGGGACCGCCGTGGATCAGGACGGGCGTCCCTTCAAGCGTCTGCACGAGGTTCGGTTTGACCGCCTCCTTCAGCAGGACGGTGGCGGCTTCAGCGGCGTGGAGGTCGCCCGCAGTCACGGGTTCGCCGTGAACGTTGTACGCCACGATCACATCCGCGATGCGGCGTTTGAGGTCGGCGACGCCGGACGCCAGGCACAGTACAGCCATCAGCTCGGAGGCCGCCGTGATCTCGAATCCCGCCTGGCGGATGTATCCGCCTTTTCCTTTTGTCTGCAACTCAATATGGCGCAATGCGCGGTCATTCATGTCGAGGCAGCGTTTCAGGACCACGCGGCCGGGGTCGATCTGAAGCGCGTTGCCGTGGAAGATGTGGTTGTCGGTCATGGCGACCAGCAGGTTGTTCGCCGCGCAGACCGCGTGGAAATCGCCCGTGAAATGCAGGTTGATGTCCTCCATCGGGATGACCTGCGCCCAGCCGCCGCCCGCCGCGCCGCCTTTGCGTCCGAAGACGGGGCCGAGGGAGGGTTCGCGGATCGCCGCGACGACCTTCTTCCCGCGACGGCGGAGCGCGTCGGCAAGACCGATGGTCGTGGTAGTCTTTCCCTCGCCTGCCGGGGTCGGCGTGATCGCGGTCACGAGGACGAGATGTCCGTCAGGTTTTCCGGCGAGGCGTTCAAACACGGACGGTTCGAGCTTTGCCTTATTGCGCCCATAGGGGGCGTAGTCGGTTTCGGAAAGGCCGAGCGAGGCGGCGATCTGTGAGATCGGACGGCACGGGACACCGGCCGCTATTTCGAGGTCAGATTTCATATCGGATATCCTTGTATCTGTAAATATTGACCTCGTAATATACCATCATTCAGGGAAAAATGCAAATTTACGGCGCAAAAACAAGTGATTCCGCGACGTCGTTCCAGAACGCCAGACCGCGTTCCGTAGGCGCGACAGCGTCCGCAGCGAGCGTCACGAGACCGCGTTCCGCAAGCTCATCCAACTGCGTTGAAAAGTCGTCCCAGCCGCAACCGGAGGCGACCTCGAACTCCCGGCGCGTCCAGCCTCGCACGGTGCGGAGTCCCATCATCAGGATTTCGCCGAGGCGCGCCCGCCTCGGGATACGGTCAATTTCAGGCGGCGCGCCGTCCAGCCACGCCCGCAGATCGGAAACCTGCGTCCAGCGGTCGGCGCCGTCGAACGAACAGGCGGCGGGTCCGAGTCCGAGGTATGTCTGCCCGTGCCAGACATTGGAATTGTGGCGCGACTCGAAGCCGGGGCGGGCGTAGTTGCTGATCTCGTACCGGGGAAGCCCCGCCGCACCGAGGAGCACGCCCGCCTGCTCCCACATCGCCCCGGAAAGCGCATCGTCCTCAGGGCTTCCGGCGACCCTGCCGGCGAACGGCGTACCGGGTTCCGGCGTGACGGAGTACGCGGAGATGTGTTCTGGATTAAGCTTGAGCGCGAGTTCGAGGTCATGCCGCCAGAGCTCGGGCGTTTCCCCGGGCAGGGCGTACATCAGGTCAAGTCCGAGGTTGCGCAGTCCGGCATCGCGCAGATTCCGCACGGCCTCCTCCGGACCGGGTCCGGCATGTTTTCTGCGTCCGACGGCGTCCAGTAAAACAGGATCGAACGACTGGACGCCGAGCGTGACCCGGTTGGCGAACGAGGTCAGGACGGCGGCTTTTTCCGGCGTTACGGTGAACGGATTCGCCTCGATGGAGACTTCAACGGCAGCGGGAACGACCTCGCGGACGGCGGCAAAAAGCCGTTTCAGGATGTCGTTCGGCAGAATCGACGGCGTGCCGCCCCCGAAGTACACGGTTTCGGTACGTTTGAGGCGGGGAGCGTTTTCTTCCAGCTGGTACAGGATGCGGTCTAACCACTGGCGGACCATTGCCCCGTCAGGCGCGGGTTCGGAGTAGAACGCGCAGTAGTCGCATTTCCCGTCGCAGAATGGAACGTGGATATAGAGATTGCGCATCAGTCGAAGTAACGGCGGATGACCGCGTCACGCCTGATCTGCGCTTCATACTCCTTGCGCTTTTCGGCGACCTTTTCCTTGAAGAGGGCTTCCCGGACCTCGCGGTTAGCCTGGCTGAACGGGATGAGCTTGGACGGCTCCGTGCCGACGATGCGCAGGAAGAAATATGCCTCCGGCGCTTCGACCGGGCCGACCACGTCGCCGGCTTTTTTTCCTTTCAGCGCCGCGATGAATTCGGGACGGAGCTTGTCAAGCTCGGCGCCCTCGGTGATTCCGCCGTTCGAGGCGGTCGCACCGTCGGATCTTTCCAGCACGAGGCGCGTGAAATTCCTCTGGGAGGAATCCTTGTCGAGCTCCTTGCGGACAGCTTCCACGGCGGCCTTCGGGTCGCCACCGGCGGAACCGGCGGTCACATTGATCTGGAGCAGCTGAAGAGAAATCTTCTCCGGGACGGTCCATTTTTCCGGATGCGCCTTGTATTCCTCGTAAACCTCCTTCGGCGTAACGTCGACGTGATGACCGCAGTCGCGCATCAGGAGGACTTCGACGGCAATGCGCTCCTTCGCCTGTTCGCGGAGGCGTTCCGGGGTGATGCCGAGGGGAAGCAGCCCTTTTTCAAGGGCGGCACGGGATTCCGCCCCGCTGGTGCGCACGAATTCGTCAAGCAGATTCTCAATCTCCTGGCGCGGAATATCGAACGGTTCCGCCTTGTACTTTTCGTAAATCAGTTTGCGCGTCACGATCTCCTCGACCGTTTCCTCGCGCAACTTACGCGTCTCGGACAGAAGGCGTTCTCCTGAATAGATCCCGGCAAGCTCCCTCTCACGGGCGCCCGTTTCCAGAATCACGTCCAGCAGCGTGACCGGTTCGCCGTTCACGGATACCAGGACCGAATCGATGCGCGTGCCGGGCAGGGGAATGGGCACGGATGCCGCGTCGGAGCGAATGCTCATTTTTTCGCGCGACTGGACGACGGACAGGACGTCGCGCGCAGGCGTTTCAGGGTCGGCGGCGGACAACGTCAAAACCGCGACCGCACAGACGGCACATGCCAGAGCCGAAAGAAATATTCTGATCGTCATGGTGTTACGTCCTCTGTTACGTTTTCGCGGGTTCGGTTGTTCTTGAAAAAAAGATTTGATTACAATAGCATGATTTTGCAAAAAATCAAGGCTGCCCGGTCATCCGCAGCGTGACGGCGTCGGCGGCTTCCCGGAGAAGCCCGAGTTCGTCCAGCACATCCAGGATCGTATAGCGGTTCCGGATCAGCTGCGCCGCCAGGACGCCGTGTTTGAACTGGGCGGCGTCGAGTCCGATCTCCGCGGGCGCGACCGGGCAGGACGCGGCGCGGAACATGGATTTCAGCGTGTCGAACGGGATCAGGCAATCGGCGGTGCGTTTCGCGAGGGCATCCCAATGGGAGAAGATGAGTTCGCGGCGCGCGGCGAGAGCTTCACCGGACAGGAACTTGCCCATCGCGATCTCGCCGGTCTTTGCACCGTAGCACCCACGGGAAAGCAGCACATCGACCTCGGCGCGGCGTTCCTCCTCCGTACGGGGCTGACGGGCGTTGGCGCGCGCCCAGGCGGCATCATGACCGTTGAAGAGCCATTCCATCATGGCGGTGGAGGCGAGCGTGCCGATGCCGACCTTGAATCCATGCGACACGGGAACGCCGTTGAATTCAAGATTCTCCATTTCCCAGAGGTGGCTGATCATGTGTTCGGCGCCGCTGGCGGGACGGGATTCGCGGTACATCTGCATGGAGTAGCCCGTGGCGGCAAGCCCGAGGAAGACCGCACCGATGTCGGCGGGGTCGGAGATCCACTTTCGCAGGTCATTCTGCACCAGATCCCATACGTCGGCGCGGATCGGCTCGATGCCGAGTTCGTCGGCGATCACCCAGTCGGCGCCGCCCGCGACTTTCGCGGCGAGATCGGCGTACCCGGACGCCGCCATGGGGGCGGGGGCGGCTTTCAGGACATCGGTATCGGCGGCGACAACAAGCGGGGCAAGGCAGGGCAGGGTCTTCTTCAGACCGTTGTCGGTCATGGCCGCGCCGTAGGAGGTGTAGCCGTCCACGGAAGCGGCGGTCGGAACGCAGAGATAACGGTGGCGCGTCACCGCAGAAGCACGTTTCACGAGATCGTTGATCGTGCCGCCGCCGACCGAGACGGGGACGCAGTCAAACGGCATTGCGTCGGTCAGGCGCGGCGTCAGGGCATTGTCGGCGTGGATCATCGGGACGGCTGGGAAGATGAAGGGATCGTGCGGGTCGAGCCCGGCGGATTTCAGGATGCCGAACAGAGCGGAACCGGCGGCCTTCCAGGTGTTTTCATCGGCGACGATCCAGGGGCGGCGCGACTGGAAACAGCGGCGGACCAGTTCCGGCACGTCACGCAGCGCGCCGGAATCCATCACGAAGGCCTCTGTCTCCATTCCGGGGGGGATCGGCAGTAATTTCATGGGGGAACCTCCTTATTGCATTCCCGGGTTGTTCTGAACGGGCGTGGAACGGCGTGCGTTTGCAGCGGCGGCTTCGGCCTTTTTCCGTGCTTCCGCCTCGGCATCGGCGCGTTGTTTCGCAGCGGCAAGTTCATTCGACAGGTTACGGTTCTTCTCGCGGAGATCTTCGATCCTGCCGGAAAGGACATTAATATCCCCGTTGAGCTTTTCGACCTCTTTTCCGCGTTCAGCCTGGGCGGCAAGTTCCTCGCGGAGCTTGCGGATCTCCTCTTCGCGCGCCGGTTCGCCGGCGGCCGCCTGTTTCAGGCGTTCCTGCAGGGAATCGATCTGCTGGAGCAGTTTGAGGCGTTCTGCGGCGAACTGTTCCTTTTCGAGGGCGATCCGCGCCTCGAACTGCGCCTGCTGCGCCTCCATTGCAGAGCCGCTGGAACGCTTCATCTCCGCAATCGCCGCTTCGAACGCGGCACGCTGGGCGGGAAGGTCTGCGCGAAGCTTCTGCAGTTCGTCGTTCATATCGGACACGCGGCCCTCCATGCCGGAGACGCTGCCCGCAAGACCGGACATGCGCCCCTCCATGCCGGAGACGCTGCCAGCGAGACCGGAGACGCTGCCGGAGAGGTTGCCGACGTCGGTGCGGAGAGCGTTTTCGCGCGTTTCCGAGCCCGTGGTGAGTGCGGCGATGGCGGATGCGGCGTCGCGGCTGGCGGCGGTATTGTCGCGCTGGACGAGGAAATTGACGTAGAAGAGGGCAAGTATCCCCGCCAGGACCACGATGACCATGACCGCCACGGCGAGCATCAGGCGCAAACGGCGCGCAGAGGCATCGGCTTTTTTGTTGACCGCGCTCATGGCGTCGCAGAGGTCGGAGAACTTCGCGCCGAGCAGATCATACAGCTCGTCGAAATTCTCCTGTTTCACCACAGGGTAGTTCCGCGGATCCGGGTTCGGGTTCGGATTTGGATTCGCGGCGTCCGGTCCGGGTGCATTTTCCGGGGAAGCGGTCTCGGTCCCGCCCATCGCGGCATCCGGCGGCTCCACGGTCGGATGGACGGGGAAGATGCGCTCCAGTTCGCCGTCGATGTCGCCGATGGATCGCCCGGCGGTTCGGAGTTCGGCAACCTTGCAGAGGACGGAGAGGGTGCGGTCTGTGTAGAAACGGCGGCGACCCTGCGTCTGGAGTTCGATGAAGCGGGCGTACTTGCCGAGCCAGTCGGTGATGGTCGTCCGCGGCACGCCGACCTGGTCGGCGAGGTCGCTGATCGAATAGAGATTCTGATTTTCCGGATTCATGATGGCATTAATTCCTCCTTCGCGGAAGATTGTTTCTGTTCGTTCAGGGCGGCGAGGGCGAGGCGGATATCCTCCGGGATCCGGGCGGCAAGCTCCTCCGGCGAGGCGAATTTGCGCTCGCCGCGGATACGGGCGGCGAATCCGAGCGCCATTTCTTTGCCGTAGAGGTCAGGCGCTCCGTCCGTCAGCAGGTGTGCCTCCACGCGAACCAGCCCGCCGTTTCCATAGGAATCGAAGGTCGGGGCGACGCCGATGTTCACCACGGCGGGGAACCGCTCGTTTCCGACGACCGCGAAAGCCGCATACACGCCGTTCGCCGGGAGCATGCCGCAGCGCACGTCCAGGTTCGCCGTCGCGCAGTGCAGGGTGTTTCCCGCGACGCCGTACCCGCTGACGACCATGCCGGAAACGGCGGGACGTCTGCCGAGGCAGTACGCGGCGAATTCCACGTCGCCCGCGGCAAGCGCTTCGCGGATCTTCGTGCTGCTCACGATCCCGTGTCCGTCGCGAATCTCCGGGACCGCGCGGCAGACGAATCCCAGCTCGTTCGCGCGTTGTTTCAGGAATGCGACATCCCCCGCGCCGTGCGCACCGAAGCGCCACATGGAACCGACGCAGACGCCTCGGACGCGGACCGAACCGGAGAGCAGGCAGCGGGACAGAAAGCCTTCCGGCGAAAGCGCCGCGAAATCCTTCGTGAACGGCAGAAACACGACGGCGCGCACGCCGAGCGACGCCAGGATGCCGAGCTTGCGTTCGCGGGACATCAGGAGCGGCGGCGGACTGTCCGGGGCAAGGACGGCGCGCGGATGCGGATGGAATGTCAGGACGGTAGGAACCGCGTCCAGGCGGCGGCTTTCCTCCAGCATGGCACGCACAACCGCCACGTGGCCGCGGTGCAGACCATCGAACGTGCCGATCGCAAACACGACGTCACGGATGCCGTGGTCCGCCAGTTCAGCGGGCGAATTGCAGCAGATGAGATCGGAAGAATTCCAGTTCATGGCGCACCGAATCACGGCTTCCCCTTCGCGGAGCCGGCCTTTTTCCCTGTTTCCGAAGCCTTTCCAGACTGTTTCTTTTCCGGCGCGGACGACTGGCGGGCGCCGGGCAGATAGGCATTCATCAGCTTCACGATCCCGGCATTGACGCCGGACGCCGTGCCGGCGTGGGCGGCCTCCTGCGTGACTTTCGCGCCCGCTTCGAGGAGGGCTTTCACCTGTCCGGGGTCATTGTTGGCGATCGCAAGCATCAGGGCGCTGACCTTCCTGTCGTTGGAGACGTTCGGATTGACCTTGTTCTCCATCAGGACATTGAAGAGGCGGCTGTTTTTCGTTTCGAGAGCGAGGATGAGCGGATTGACCTTGCGGCCGGCGATTTCTACCGGATCGCCGACCTTGAGCGGTTCAGGCTGTTCCGTCAGAGCCTCGTCCGTATCCTCGTCATTTTTCGGGGCGGACCACACGCCGGAATACTCGCGTTCCAGCCGCACGGCAAGCGCATGCGGCACGTATGTTTTGAGCTTGGAGAGGTCGTCCGCGAGGAGCGTCTGCATGTAGCCGCGTTCGACCGCCTTGACCGACTCCAGGATGTCAACGATCATGTCGAATTTCTTCTGCACGTCCGGACTGTTTTTCTTCACGAACCTCGTGGCATCCGGTCCCTTTTCGACCATATAGGCGAACGTCAGCGCCATGTCCATCTCCGTCGAGTACATCCCCGAGCGGTTCACGAAATACTTGTCCCATTCGGCAAGGACCGCGTCCAGCTTCTTCTGCGAGCTGTTTGAGAGGTTTCCGCGGTCGTTCTCGTAGATGAACCCGTCCGGATTGATCTTGTTCCAGTGCCCGAGGTACGTCCGCGGCATCACGGTCGTCTGCAGATAGAACATGTTCGCATAGAACTGCTTGTCGTCCAGGTCGGCGTCCAGGAAAAGATCGCCGTTGACCCTGCGCATCTGCTGCGTGTTTTTGTCGCGGTCATAAACCGTGTCCTTGAAAATGACGTTCTTGATCTGGAAGCGTTTCAGGAATGCGGGGTCCAACGGATAAAGCCAGTCGAAAAAATGCCCGGCGGCCTCCTTCAGCTGCGCTTCGGAAACGGGCGTGCCGTCGGAATCACGTTTGAACGAACGCGACTGATCCGGACGGATGCGGTACAGCACGATTTCGTCCTTGTAGTCTTTTCCCAGATCCAGGTCGGCGGCATGAAGCGCGCACAAAGCCGTCGCCAACCCGGCAAAAAGGAGTGTCTTTCCGGTCTTCATCTTCATGCTAATCTGTCCTCGGATTGTTCTTTTTTTGAATTCAAGACAAATCGCGCCCGGCTTCGTGCCGGAGAGCGCATATCTTAATATACAACGAAACCGGCGGATTTAAAGCGCAAAACAGGAGAAACCGCACGGAAAAGAGACGAAAGAAATAGCGTCTCCCCGCTTGACGAACGGGGAAATCCGTGGTATAATAAAATGACCAGTTTTTTTCCAGAAAAAAGACCAACCGGGAGCAGTCATGTCCACCAAACTTCGTTATCAGCGCATCCTCCTCAAAATCAGCGGCGAAGCCCTCAAGGGCGACCGCGAATTCGGTTACGAACCGGAAGCCGTGGAAGCCGCGGTCGCACGCATCGCCGAAGCCCGCGAGCTCGGCGTACAAATCGCGCTCGTCGTCGGCGCCGGGAACATCTGGCGCGGCGGATCCGCCGTGGGCATGGACCGCGTAACCGCCGACCACATGGGCATGCTCGGGACCGTCATGAACGCCCTGCGCCTGAAAGACGCGTTCCAGAAGGCAGGCATCCCGGTCAACATCCACGCTTCCGCCGATCTGCGCCCCTTCGCGCCGAGGTTCGACCGCGACGCCGCGCTGGACCAGCTGTCCCGCGGCGAGATTGTGATCTACGCGGGCGGCACCGGCTGCCCGTTCTTCACCACGGACACCACAGCGGCGCTCCGTGCGCTGGAATCGAACTGCCAGGCGCTCGTGAAGGCGACCAAGGTCAACGGCATCTACACCGCCGACCCGGTAAAGGATCCGACCGCGAAGAAATTCGACGAACTCTCGTTCCAGCAGGCAATTGAGGGACACTACAGGATCATGGACGCCGCGGCGTTCTCCCTCTGCGCGGACAACAACCTCGCGATCGTGGTCTGCAAGTTCGAGGAACCCGGTGCGCTCGGACGCGTCCTGACCGGCGACTTCTCCGCCGGCACGATCGTCTCCTGAGTACGTTCCCAAACCCAATTCTAAAGATACCCAACTAGCTCCTGAGATTGACGAGTTTCCGGGTATCCATCAAGTTTCAGTTAAAAGGAACATGTTTTAACTGAAACTTGCGTGTACGCGCGGGAATTGGTTTTCTAACCTTTTCTATGTCTTATCCTGTCCTGAAGAATAGACTGATTCTTATTTACCCTTCGGCTGGGTGACCTCGATGGTGTCGAGGAGGACTTCCTCGTCAATCGGCTTGATGGAAAGGGTGTGTTCTCCGGCGGCGAGTTCGTCCGCCGTATAGAGCGCGGCGGCCTGACTGCGAAGCACGTTCTTCGACCAGTCGCCGCTGAAGTCCTTTGCGTGGATGTTCGGCGTGGCGACGACTTTCCCGTCCAGAATGATCTCGTAACGGAGCTTGTCGTTGGTCACGGGGTGCGTCGGGATCATGTTCACGCGGAATGCGGTCTTTCCGGCGTCCTTGAGCGTGAATTTGTAGGAAACGGTCTTTTCGCCAGGAATGATCGCGGCGCGGTTGCGGTAGCCCATCCCGAACGCGGGCGCGAGCTTGGCGTCCTCGGCGTCGAGGCCGTCGATGTACGCGGCAAGGTTCTTCATGCGGTCGGCGGCAAAGACCTGCGAACGCGGCGACGGGCTCCACGGTTCCTTGATGTCGTCGAAGACCTTCTGTCCGCACGGCAGACCGTACTGCATGCGCTGCCACTTGCCGTCCTCGATGGTGTCGAACTGCGCGGTCAATGCCTGGACCAGCTGGTGCTGTTCGTGGACGTCTGCCCAGGGACGCAGGCCGGATTTCGCGAACATGCCGTACAGGTGCTTGCGGGCGAGTCCGGCGGAACCGCGCACCTGGTATTCGACGATTTCGAACCAGGCGGATTTGCGGTCGGCGGGAATCTTCTTTCCAAGTTCGATCGTGCGTTTTTCGAGCGCGTCGTAGTCCGCGATCATCTCCAGCGCCTCGCGTTCGGAGAAGTCGGGACCGTCCTGATTCTTATAATCCGGCCCCGGATCGTTGGCCTTCGTGCACATGAATTCCGCCTTGCGGATCCAGGAGATGCGGTAAAGTTCGGTCAGGATGGACGCGGCCTCCTTCGCGGCGTCCTCGCCGAACGTGCGCGCGCACCACGCTTCGAGGTAGTCCTGAACGCCCGTCTTCTCGACCTTGCCGATGTCCCACGCCATATCCAGGAACAGCTCCATGTGCATTTCCTGCGGCTTGATGTCGCCGACGTTCAGAATCCAGATCTTCTTCGCGCCGCAGTCGTACGCGCGCTTCATCTCGCGGTAGAGCAGACCGGGATGGTTGGTCGCCAGCCACAGATAATTCTGCGGGACGCCCCAGTAGGACACGTGGTAGTACACGCCCGCGCCGCCGGGACGCTTGATCTCCTCCTCGTCGGAGAGGTGCAGCAGGTAGCCGCGGTTGTCGTCGCACCACATCAGCGTCACGTCTTCCGGGACCTTCAGGCCGATACGGTAGACGTCCAGCACTTCCTTGTACGGGACGAATATCTGCGGAACCTGGTCAGCCTTTTTGCCGGATTCCTTCTCAATGATGGTACGCTGGTCGGCGATGACCTTCGTAAGGGCTTCGCGCTGTTCGTCAAGCGTGGTCGCGCCGTTCATGCGGCCGTCGTGCACGCCGCGCATGCCGATGGTGTAGATGTTCTCGAACTGCCCGATCTCGGACAGGCGGTCTTCGAAGAACTTCAGCACGTTGTCCTTGTTCGAGATGTAGTTGTATTCGCCCTTGCCGCGCACACGCCATTCGCCGTTCACGTTGCAGTTCATCGGTTCGCAGTGGGACGTGCCGATGATGATGCCGTACTTGTCGGCGACTTCGGCGTTGCCCTTCACCATGTAGAACGGAATCGTGCAGCCGTGCATGGCGGGCCAGAACGTGTTCGCTTTCAGGCGGAGCAGAAGTTCGAAGACTTTGGCGTGGGTCTTCGGGCCGACTGCCAGCATCTGAGGCGTCTTCTTCGCGATCTCGGGATCGACCAGTTCCGCCGCCTCCGGCTCGAACGTGCGCGCCGCCCACGGCGTGAATCCCCAGTCCTCGTCGTTGATGAAGATGCCGCGGTATTCGACCGATGGAGCCTCCGAGTCCGTAAAAGTCTCCGGCAGCGTGAAGGAATCGCGTTTCTCCGGAGTCACGTCCGCCCACCATTCGTACGGAGAGACGCCGAGCATCCGGGTCAGCTCCACGATGCCGTAGGCCGCACCGCGTTTGTCCGAACCGGCAATGAGCAGACGGGCACATCCGTTTTCGTTCACGACGGCGAGCTGGAACGCCTCTTTGCGGTCGTCCTTTTTTAGCTTGCCGCTGTCGAAATACGGTTTGAGCAGGGCGGACGCGGCTGTGCCGACCACGATATCTGCGTCTCCGTTCTGTACGACTTCGAGTTTTGCATCCAGCACGTTCGCCGTGTCGCGTTTCAGCAGGTCGAGCGCGATCCGCACGGTCTCGGCTTCTTCGTTCGATGCGGCGGCGCGGATCGTTTGTCCTTTTACAAGTTTGAACTCAAAGGTGGAATGTGCTGCGTTCATGAACAGGACTCCTTCAATATATTTTTTTCCGCCGATCCCCAGGATTCCGCATCGGGGATGACCTGTTCGAGGCGTTCCAGCAGGTCCATGCCGACGCTGTCGGGCCAGTCGCAGTTGTTGCGGAGGATCAGGATGGCGACGCGGGTGTCGAGGTCGATGCCGAAGAACGACGCCACGCCGAAGGTCATGCCGTAGCGGATGAGGCAGCGGTGTCCGGCGGGCGAATCGACGAGATAGTAGTTGTAATGCACTTCCGCCTCTCCCCTCGGTGCGTCGAAGGGATGTTCGCAGTCCATGGCGAGGAAACGCGCACGATATTTACGGAGGCAGAGCATCTGGTCGGACGCGCTGGACCAGACGCCGCCCGCGGTGCGGAGCCCTTCGCCGAGGTAATGCGAACGCACGTGGCGTCCGCGGAACCAGAAGAACGGGATGTCACCGGAATGCGTCCCGGCGATGCGGTCCTCCTTGCCTTCGGGCGGGCCGAACGAGGTGTCGCGGAGCCCCCACGGACGGATGATGGTGCGTTCCATAAGGACCGGAACAGTCTCGCCGGTAAGGGATTCGAGGGCGAGTCCGAGCAGACCGTATCCGAGGTTGCTGTAACGGCTGCGCGGATGCGAGACGGCGGAGCGGCATTCGGAGTTGGCAAGGGTTTCGAGGAGCCCTTCGCGTGTACAGAAATTCTCGTACACGTTCGAGTCCCAGAGTTCGGCGGAGATGACTGGCCAGAGGTTGATAAGCGTGTAGCTTTCGCGCGGCAGTCCGGAGCGGTGCAGGAGCAGGTCGCGGACAGTGATAGGACCGTACTCCGGCGGCAGGTCCAGTCCGGGGCAGTCCTTCAGAGGCGTGTCGAGGTCGACCTGACCGGTACGCTCCAGCTCGGTCACCATTTCGAAGACCATGTTCTTCGTGAGGGAGCCGATCGGGAAAATGGTGTCGGGAGTGAGTTCCTTTTCCGGATCAAGCACGTCGGACTGCCCGGAAACGGCCGTGAGCTCGGCGTCGTCCGGCAGGATCACGCCGGCGACGATTCCCACGCTGTCCGTGTCGCGGACATAGTCGTCGGCGAAATCCTGAAGCAGCTGTTGGACTCCGGCTTCCGTCCGGGGATACTCCCGGGGGGTGGAGCACGCCGCCGCAAACAGTACGCAGAGGAGCGCCGCCGTCATGGCGAAGACATGCGCGACCCGCCGCCGGAAACGGGAACCGGAGTTCGTCGAGTTCAATAACGGACCGGAACCGTTCATCCCTTGATGATCTGGGTGCCGACGCCGGTGTTCGTGAAGATTTCGAGCAGGAGCGAATGCGGCAGGCGACCGTCCGCCATGTGGACCTGGGTGACGCCGTTTTCGATGGCGTTGACGCAGCTGCGGATCTTCGGGAGCATTCCGCCGGAAAGGACGCCGGATTCGATCAGGCCGGGAACGGCGGAGGTGCGGATCTCGGAGATGAGCGTGGATTCGTTCTTCGGGTCGCGGAGCACGCCGGGGACGTCGCTGATGAAGACGAGCTTGCGGGCGTGAAGCGCCATGGCGATCTCGCAGGCGGCGAGGTCGGCGTTGATGTTGTAGGGCTGACCGTGGAAGTCCATGGCGAGCGGGGTGATGACCGGGATGATGCGGAAGTTGAGGGAGTCGAGGATGGGACGCGCGTCGACGCCGATCACACGGCCGACGAACCCGACGTCGGACTCCTCGCCGGTGATCGGGTCGCGGGAGAGCATCTTCTCGCAGCGGAGAATCCTTTTGCCGGAGATCTGCGCGCCGATGCCGCCGGTCTTGAGGATGGCGTCGACGAGGGCGCGGTTGACCTGGTTGTGCAGCACGTCGTCAACGACCCCGATGGTCGCGGCGTCGGTGAAACGGAGACCGTTCACGAACTTCGTCTCGATGTTGAGTTCCTTGAGGCGGGCGGTGATCGCCTTGCCGCCGCCGTGGACGACGACGACTTTCATGCCGATGGCTTCGAGCAGGACGATGTCGCGCATGGTGCGCGCGGTGAGTTCGGGGTCCTCCATGGCGCTGCCGCCGAACTTGATGACGGCGATGGAGTCGCGGAACTGCTGGATGTAGGGGAGCGCCTCCATGAGGACGTCCGCCTTGTGGATGAGGTTTTCCTTATGGTTCAGGTCCATGATGATTTTCCTTGGTAGGTTCGGGCGGAATCAGGTATGGTAGTCCGCGTTGATCTTGACGTAGTCGTAGGTGATGTCGCTCGTCCACATGGTGTCGGACGCGACGCCCGCGCCGAGGTCGATGTGGACGGTGAAGCTTCCGGACTTCATAAGCTCGGACAGTTCGGCTTCCGGGGTTCCGGCGTCCATGCCGCCGCGCACGACCGGCTTGTCGTCGTAGTCCAGAGAGACGTTCTCCGGGCTGAACTGTGCGCCGGAGTACCCGGCGGCGGCGAGGATGCGCCCCCAGTTCGGGTCGCAGCCGAACCAGGCGGTCTTGCAGAGCATGGAGTCGGCGATCGCCTTCGCGCAGATGTGGGCCTGGGCGGCGTCCTTCGCGCCGGTCACGAGGACTTCGACGAATTTCGAGGAGCCTTCCCCGTCCATGACCATGCCCCTGGCGAGCGTCTGCGCCACATGGCGGAGCGCGTCGGCGAAGAGCCGCGCCGCTTCGGATCCGTCGTACGCGACCTTCGCGCCGGATTCGCCGTTCGCGAACAGCATGCACGTGTCGTTCGTGCTCATGTCGTTGTCGACCGTGATACGGTTGAACGAGACGTCGACGGCGTCGGCGAGGAAGCGCGTGAGGCTGGCGTTGTCGGACGCGGCGTCGGTCGTGATGAAGCAGAGCATGGTGGCGTGCGGGACGGCTGGGTACATGTGGGGCGCAATCATGCCGGCTCCCTTGGTCATGCCGCCGACCGTGACCTTCTTTCCGTCGAGGAAGAAGCTCACGGCGCATTCTTTCGGACGCGTGTCGGTGGTCATGATGGCGAGGGCGGCTTCATGGCCTCCGTCCGGCTTCTTCGCGGCGGCGGCGGCCCTGATCCCGGCGGCGAGCTTGTCCATCGGGAGCTGGACGCCGATCCTGCCCGTGGAGCAGGACAGCGCCTGTTTTTCATCAATTCCGAGCGCTTCGGCGGCGAGCTTCGCGACCGCGCGCGCATTCTCCATACCAAGCTCTCCCGTACAGGCGTTCGCCACGCCGCTGTTCACCACGACGGCACGGATGCCGGCGGATCCGGCGACGCGTTCCTTGCAGAGCACGACCGGAGCGGCGGGGAAGAGGTTGGAGGTGAAGGTGCCGGCGCTGTTGCAGCCGGTTCTGGAGTAAAGGAGGGCGAGGTCCGCCTTTCCGCTCCGTTTGAGTCCACAGGTGACGCCGGCGGCTTCAAATCCGGACGCGGAGGTGACGCCGCCGCCTTCGATCACCTCGAATGACGGAATGTTCTGGTTCAATTCAGGTATCTCCTAAATAATGTTTTTGTATAAAGACGGTTGTATTTGGGGGGATCAGGGCTTTTTGCCCTCGGTCGCGGTAATGGTCAGCGAGATGCCGCCGCGCGGACGGAACTCGCCGGTGACTTCCATCCATCGCGGTTTGCACGCTTTGACGAGGTCGGTGAGGATGCGGTTGACCGCCTCTTCATGAAAGGTGTGGTGGTTGCGGAAGGAATAGAGGTAAAGCTTGAGGGACTTGCTTTCGATGCAGAGCCTGTCCGCGATGTAGCGGACGCGGATGTGCCCGAAGTCGGGCTGACCGGTCACGGGACAGAGGCTGGTGAACTCGGGGCAGTCGAACAGGATCTCGTAGTCGCGCTGCGGATAGGCGTTGACGAAGGACTCGAGTTTCGCCTTGTCCGGGGTATCGGGATACTCGGTATGGCTGCGGGAAAGCAGGGTCAGGGTCGGATGCGGAAGAGCGTCCGCCGGATTATTTTTCGACTTTTTTTCGTTTTTGGGCATTTTTTATGGCCTTTCAGACGTTATTTACAGATGAAATCGGTTTTTTTCGAAAAAAATTCAAAAAAAAACGCGTTTTCAACTTGATTGATGAAGGATACAAGAATATATTAAACGCGTTTTCCGATTTTTCCAGTGAAAACACCAAAAAAAACGATACTTTTTCTTAAAACATACTCAGACAACCCTTCAAGGAGTACCAAATGAAACAGTGGAAAAAAATCGTCCTGAGCATCGTCATGTTCGCCATGATTGGCGGAATGACCCAGGCTCTCGCCATCGACAACCTGAACCTGTCTCCCGAGAACCCGCCCGGATATGAGAACCTGTGGAACCGCATCACGCGCAAGCTCGGTCGCGGCATCTGCGACGTCGCGTTCGGCGTGCTTGAGGTCCCGGCGTTCATGGCCCACGTCCAGTTTGAAGACGGCAACCTCGCCGGCGCCACCTACGGCGTGATCGGCGGCGTCGGCTACTTCCTGGTCCGCGAAGGCGTCGGCATCCTTGAGCTCCTGACCTTCCCCTTCCCGCTCCCGAGCAGCCCGAACGATCCGATGGATCCGAACCGCTCCCAGTGGGGCTACGGTCCGATCCTGACCCCGGAATGGATCATCTCGCCCGCCCACAACTACCAGAATTTCTTCTATCCGCAGACCGGCGTCGTCAAGTAAGGCGGATGAATTTCCTGCCGGGGAGCGCGTCTCCCCGGCATAACACCTTTTTTCAGATCTATGCCAGACGGAGACGCACAATCTCTTCCGGCAGTGGAGGTTCTTGTCAACTTATCGCTTGACAGAACCTTCGATTATTTAATCCCGTCGCACCTCATCGGGCGCATCCAGCCCGGCATGAAGGTCAATGTGCCGTTCGGCAAAGGAAGCAAGCCGCGCCCGGCGACCGTGACGCGCCTGATCCCGCGTCCCGAGCGCGGCGACCTGAAAGAAATCATCGATATCTGCGGAGACGTGCCGCGAATTCCGGATTCCCTTTCGAAACTCGGCGCATGGATCGCCGACTACTACTGTTGCACCCGCGAACAGGCGTTGCGCGCGCTACTGCCGTCTGCGGTCCGCAGCGGCAAGGTCAAACCCAAAAAGATCCGCCGGTGCTACCTGGCGTCTCCGGAAAAAGCCGCCGCCTATCTGGAGAAAGCGGGCACACGCGCCAAAGTCCGGGCGGCGGCAATCCAGTTCATCACGCTCCACCCGGGCGCGCCGACGGATACGGTCCAGACCGTAACCGGGGCGAAGACGCCCCAGCTCCGTGCGCTCGAAAAGGACGGCATCCTGAACATCGAGGAAGTCCGGACCGACCGCGACCCGCTCCGCAACCTTGAAATTGTCCCGACGACCCCGCTCAAGCTCACGGGCGAACAGGGCGCCGCGCTGGACAAGATTTTTTCCATGCTCGCACCGGACCGTCCGCCCACCTCGCCGCACGTGCTGCTGCTGCACGGCGTGACATGCAGCGGCAAGACCGAGGTGTATCTGCAGGCGATCGCGCGCGTCCTGGAGCATGGCGGCAACGCGATCGTACTGGTGCCGGAAATCTCCCTCACGCCGCAAACCGTGACACGGTTCCGCGCACGCTTCGGCGCACGCGTCAGCGTGCTTCACAGCGGGCTTACGCAGGGCGAACGCTACGACGAATGGATGAAGGTGTACCGCGGCGAGGTCGACATCGCGGTCGGCGCGCGCTCCGCCCTCTTCGCGCCCTTCAAAAACCTCAAGCTCATCATCGTCGACGAGGAGCACGATTCCTCTTATAAACAATCCGAAGCGCCGCGCTACAACGCCCGCGACGTGGCGGTGGTCCGCGGCCGCATGGAGGGCGCGCTCGTGATCCTCGGATCCGCCACGCCCTCGCTGGAATCCTGGCAGAACGCCGTCACGGGGAAATACGCGCTGGCGTCCATGCCGAACCGGTGGGACCCGTCGATCGTGCTTCCGGCGGTCGAGATCGTCGACATGCGCCTCGAAAAAGACGACGAAGACCGCATTCCGATGTTCTCGAAGCGCCTCATCGACGCCGTGCGCGGCCGGATCCAGGCGGGCGAACAGAGCATCCTCTTCCTGAACAAGCGCGGCTACTCGCGCCAGCTCCAATGCGTCTGCGGATACGTCCCGACCTGCCCGGACTGCTCCGTCGCCTACACCTACCACAAGAAAAACGCGTCGCTGATCTGCCATTTCTGCGGACGCATCGTCCCGGCGACCGCGACGTGCCCGGTCTGCGGACAGTCTGAATTCCACTACATCGGCACCGGCACCGAGCGCATCGAAAGCCTCGCGGCGACGCTGTTCCAGGGCGCGCGCATCGCGCGCATGGATTCGGACACCATGACGAATCCGCAGAAATACGAGGAGGTGCTGTCGAAATTCCGGCGCGGCGGCCTGGACATCCTCATCGGCACGCAGATGATCGCCAAGGGGCTGGACTTCCCGAACGTCACGCTCGTGGGCGTACTGAACGCCGACATGGGGCTCTACCTGCCGGATTTCCGCGCGCTCGAACGCACGTTCCAGCTGCTGGCGCAGGTCGCCGGTCGGGCAGGACGCGGCGAGGTCCACGGGCAGGTGCTCATCCAGACGTTTTCGCCGGACAATCCGGCGATCCTGTGCGCGGCGGAACATTCCTGCAAAGACTTTTTCGAGGAAGAACTCCCCATCCGGAGGGAACTACTGTTCCCGCCGTTCTCGCACCTCACGGTGCTGCATTTCGACGGCGAGGATCCGGTCCTGATCGAAGCGAAGGCCGCCGAACTGGTGCGCCGTATCGCGGAACGTTTTCCCGCTCCGCTTGAGGTCAGCGACGCGACGCCGGCGCCGATCGAACGCATCAAGGGACGCTGCCGGTATCTCGCCACGGTCCGGACGCCGCCAAACGCCGCATTCCGGGCATTTCTGCGGGCGGAGGTCATGAACTGGCGGCGTACGGTCAAGGACGTGGACCTGTACGTGGACGTCGACGCTCTTTCATTGCTCTAAAGGTTTCTTTTTTCCAAATTAATCAGAAAAAGTCCCAATTCGGATTTGATTTTTTGCGGATTAGAGTTATAGTATAGCAAATATAGCTGCTTTTGAGACGAAACACCGGAACGACACCCCCCGGATCAAAATGGAGCATTCACTATGAAATACATCCTGTTTACCTTCACATTCGCGGCATCCGTCTGCACCGCGCCGGTCCTGCTTGCCGGTTCCGGTCTGATGGACGACCTGATCAAACCTTACGACGACACCCTCATCGAGCTGCCGGGCGAAAGCACGCGCAAGCCTTCCGTGTCGCGTTCCGCCCAGCTCGTCGACGACAGCGCAACCGACACATGGGGCTCCCGCGACGACAATTCTTCCGCGTCCGGGAAAAATGCGTCTTCCACGTCCGGTTCGTCCTCCTCCTCCTCGAAATCCACAAAATCCTCCACGTCCGGTTCGTCGTCCTCCTCCTCATCCCCGGCTTCAACGCGGTCCAAGAGCTTCAATGCGGACGGCAGCTATATTCCCTACTCGGAGCGCTATCCGGAAGAGCAGAAGGAAAAGGCGGAATCCGGGTTCGACCGTGACACGTTCGACCCCAATTTCAATCCGTTCAAAAACAACTACAAGTACAAGGACACGGACTACAAACCCAACGGGACCCGTCCGGAATACGAGGAAACGCGGCGGAAGATCAAGGATGTCTTAGGCGAAGGCGTACAGAAAGTGATCGTCGACCCGAAGGCGGACGAACTGATCCACAATTCCGCCCGGAGCGCCACGCTGGAGGCTCCGACGACACCGAACCATTGGACGCGCGCGCCGAACGGCTGGTTCTGCGACTTCGACGACGCGATGGAGAAGGCGCAGCAGACCGGGAAGGCGGTCGCGGTGTTTTTCCATTCGTCGGACAACGACAATTCGCGCAAGTTCAAGACCGAGCGCATGGAAAGCAGCAAGTTCAAGAGCAAAATGCGCGACCGCCTGCTCGTCGTCTACCTGGACTACCCGGACAACGCCGGCACCAGCAAGGACAAACGCTACCGCGACCAGGCGGAGCACAACACCAAGGTCGCCGAAAAGTTCCATGTGTCGTACTATCCCACAGTCGTCATCCTGAACTCGTCCGGCAGCGAGCTCGGTCGCCTCGACACCAATACCAATTCGGTGTCGACGTTCGTGGAAAAGGCCGACAAGATCGTGCCGCAGTGTGAAGAGAAAGAGAAGAAGGGCGGATTCAAGATCGGCGGCGGCATCGGAATGGGCGAATCCGGCGTCACGAGGTCTTCGGACTGAACCGATTTCAGCGCCCTCCCCCCCGATGCTTAACTCCATCGCCGTCAACCGCGAACCCGTTCTCCTCGGAAGCATCCCCGCCATCGCGGACAAATCGGACCGGACCGTCCTCGTGGTACGGCATTCCATCCGCGAATCGCTCCGGGCGGGCTCGGTCGATCCCGACCTGACCCCGGAAGGGGCGGAACTGGCGCGGCGCTGCGGACAGCTGCTTTCCGGCATGGGCGACGACGTTTTATTCGCCGCTTCGCCGCGGACGCGCACGCGCAGGACGGCGCAGTGCATGATGGAGGGTGGCGGATTCCGGCGGCGGGACGTCCTGGACTGTCCCGAGCTGGGCGACCTGACCATATTCGCGCAGCCGGTGGACTTCGAGGCGATGCTCCGCAAACGCAACACGGAAAATGTGATGCGCGAGTATTTTTCCACGGGACATGCGGAGGGACTGAAGGACATGCGGCCCTTCGCGGAAGAGCTTCTGGCATTCCTCACCGGAACGCCGTTTCCCTCGTCCCGCACGGTCATCGTGTCCCACGACGTGCTGGCGATGTCGATCCTGAGCGCATTGGGCGTCCGCACATTCCTGGTCGAAGACTGGTGCGGCTATCTGCACGGGGTCCTGCTGGCGCTCGGACGGGACGGCGTATGGACGGCTTCGTATGCGATCCCTGACTACGACGCCGGAAAAAAGCATCGCCTGTTCGTCTGAACCTCGGGACACGTCCCCGAACCTGGGATGAATATGCCGCGAACATACGCGCGTGCGAAAAAAACTAAAATAAAAGCCTTAAAACGTTAAATATCGCTTGAAATCGCGGAAAAACGTGATAATGTATGGGAAAAATATCCTTTTCAGCAGTTCCTGAACTATAATATCTTCATCCGCAATGGAGAAAGGTTTGTCATGAATAAAATCCTCAGTCTCTTCGCCGTCCTGCTTCTCGGCGTCGCCCTGCTGCCGGCATGCTCCAAGTCCGGAAAAAACGATAAACCGCTGATCGTGGCGTGCGAAGCGTCCACGTCGCCCTACTGCTACTACACGGGGCAGGAGTCCTGCCCGGTCGCCGGCATTGACGTCGACCTCGTGGAACTGATCGGTAAGGAACTCGGTCGTCCGGTTCAATACAAGGTCGTGCCGTTCCAGCAGATTTTCACGCTCGTGTCCATGGGCAAGGCCGACATCGGCGCGGCCGGCGTGACCATTACGCCGCAGCGTTCCGAACGCGTCCTCTTCTCCACAGTCTACGACGTTTCCTCGCAGGTGGTCGTGGTGCCGAAAGGTTCCTCGCTGGCGGATGAAGCCGCCCTGAAGACCGCCCGCGTGGCAGCCCAGGAAGGCACCAGCGACCTCACGCTCCTGCGCGAGCGCATCAAGCCGAGAGTGGTTCTGCCGTTCCTCACGCAGGAGGAAGTGAACGCCGCCCTCGTCGACCGCCGTGCCGACGCGGCAGTGATGGACAGGATGCAGGCGGAGCTTCTGGTCAGGGCAACCGGAGACACGTTCAGGATCTTTGAAAAACCGCTGACCAAGGACCAGTACGGGCTCCTCTTCAACAAGAAGGACACCGAGCTTGCTGCGGCGGCAAACACGGTCATTGAAAAGTTCAAGTTGGCGGGCACGCTTCAGACCAGCCGCACCAAGCACCTCAACGCGCTCAGCGCGCTCCCCACCGGCGCAAAGACACAGGAGCAGGTCAAGCCGTTCATCGTATGCGTCGAAACATCGTTCGCGCCGTTCGTCTTCGTGGACAACAACCGTATCGTGGGAGTGGACATCGAACTTGCCGAAGCCATCGCGAACGAACTCAAACGCCCGCTTGAGATCAAGGTCGTACCGTTCACCGAGGTGATCCCGCTCGTCATGACCGGGGCCGCCGACATGGGCGCGTCCGGCATCTCCATCACGCCGGAACGCTCCGCCATGGTGCTCTTCTCGAAATCCTACGAGCAGGGCGTGCGCAGAATCCTCGTGCAGGACAGTTCGACGTTTGAAAAGCTCGAAGACCTGCTCGGCAAAATCATCGGCGCCAAGAAAGGCACCACGAATGAGGACTTCGCCGTGAACCAGCTCCACGCGCGTGAAACGTACCACTACGACAACGCCACGCAGGGCATCATGGGGCTCCTCAACCACGAGATCGACGCCTACATCGACGATGAAGGCGAAGCCGACCTCGCCGCCGGCAAGTACATCGGCAGGGTCAAGATGCTGAACATCGCCATCCCCGCCGAGGAGTACGGATTCGCGTTCCAGAACGACAATGCCGAGGCGAAGGCCGCCGCGGACAAGGTCATTGATGAAAAACGCGAAAGCGGTGAACTGCAGGCGCTCTTCCGCCGCTACAATACCCGCTATAAAGCGGTCGAATCGAACGGAATCTGACCGCACATCCGGTTATTCCGGGGCGGGGCGCGCCGCTGACAAGACGGCATTTGCTCCGCCCGCTTTGTCCCGCCGGGGAGGCGGAGTCTCCACGGAAGCACTGCCCGGCTGCGCCCGGGCACGAGAAAGAATCAAGACTGAGGCGGAATCGGGTTCGGTTCCGCCCAAACAGGAACCACCAACAGTCATAACGGAACCCGATACCATGGACGCAGGCAGAATACTGGACGAATTCCGCAGCGGAGCCATAACCCGCGAAGAGGCGCTCGCGCTCCTGAACAAGCTCCCCTACGAGGACATCGGCTTCGCCAAACTCGACCACCACAGGCAAATCCGGCGCGGCGGTATCGAAACCGTGTTCTGCGCGGGCAAGACGGCGGAACAGATCCGCGCCATCTTCGAACGCTTCATCGCGGCGGGCGGAAACGCCATCGGGACGCGCGCCACGGCGGAACAGGCGGACTATGTCCGCGCCACCCTGCCCGACGTCCAGTACGACCCCGTGTCGCGCCTGCTGTACATCATGGGCAATCCGAAGCCGCGGACCGGGTGCGTGGCGATCTGCACCGGCGGCACGTCCGACCAGCCCGTCGCCGAGGAGGCCGCGAAAACCGCCGAGTTCTTCGGCGCGAACGTGAAACGGTGCTATGACGTCGGCGTCGCCGGCATCCACCGCCTGTTCGCCTGCCTCGACGAAATCCGCACCGCGAACGCCGTGGTCGCGGTCGCCGGGATGGAGGGCGCGCTCGGCGGCGTGATCGCCGGGCTCGTCTCCGTGCCGGTCGTGGCGGTGCCGACGTCCGTGGGGTACGGCGCGTCATTCGCGGGGATCGCTCCGCTCCTGACCATGCTCAACTCCTGCGCCGAAGGCATGTCCGTCGTGAACATCGACAACGGATTCGGCGCGGGCTACCTCGCTGCCCGCATCAACTCGCTCGTCACACAGGGGAACCAGCCATGAGCAAACCCATCCTTTACCTCGAATGCGCCACCGGGATCAGCGGCGACATGACCGTAGCCTCGCTGCTCGACCTCGGCGCATCAAAAGTCAAACTGCTCGCCGCCCTCGACAGCCTGAACGTGGAGGGGTATTCCGTCACGATCACGCGCGCCAATTCGCACGGCGTGGACGCCTGTTCGTTCGACGTCGAGCTGGAGCACGAACATCATCATGAGCATGAACACGGGCATGAACATGAGCATGAACATCACCACGACCATGCGGCGCTCGAGCACGAGCATCCGCATGAAGCACACGAACACCACCACGGGCACGATCATGAGCACGGACATCATCACGGTCACGACCACCATCATCCGCATGTGCATCGCAACCTGGCGGACGTGACAGCCATCCTGAACAGCGGGAACCTGACTCCTCACGCCCGCGAGCTCGCGCTGAAGATCTTCGGCATCGTCGCCGAGGCGGAATCCAAAGCGCACGGCAAGCCAGTCGAAGAGGTGCATTTCCACGAGGTCGGCGCAATCGACTCCATCGTGGACATCGCCGCCGCAGCAGTCTGCCTCGACGACCTCGGGATTGATGACGTCGCCGTGACGGCGCTGAGCGAAGGAACCGGATTCGTAGAGTGCCAGCACGGACTGCTCCCGATCCCCGTCCCCGCCGTGGCGAACATCGCCGCCGCAAGCGGTCTCCCGCTCCGCATCCTCCCCGCCGTGGAGGGCGAAATGGTCACCCCGACAGGAGCCGCCATCGCCGCAGCAATCCGGACGCGTTCCGCCCTGCCCGAATCCTTCACGATCAAGAAGATCGGCCTCGGCGCGGGCAAACGCGATTTCGGGATGCCAAACGTGCTCCGCGCGATGCTGATCGAAGAGACCGCCGCCGCGGACGCGCCACCCGCCGAAATCATGATCCTGGAGACCAACATCGACGATTCCACGGGTGAAACGCTCGGGCTGGCGATGGATTCCCTGCTCGCCGCAGGCGCACTGGACGTACATTACATCCCCGCCTTCATGAAGAAAAACCGCCCGGCGTGGCTCCTTCGCGTGATCTGCCGCGAGGCGGACGTGCCCGCGATGGAACGTGTCATCTTCACGGAAACCAGCTCCATCGGGCTGCGCAAACTCCCGGCGGGGCGCACCTGCCTTGCACGCACTGTCGTGGACGTGGCGCTTCCCGCCGGGGTTGCAAAGGTCAAGAAATGCAGCTTCGAGGGACAGAGGTTCTACTACCCCGAATATGAAAGCATCAGGGCGCTGGCGGCCGCATCCGGCGTGCCGTTCGCCGACCTCTTCCGCGACGCCGCGGAGACTGCGAGGGCAAACGATGAAAGATAAGCTGAACGAACTCCGGCGGATGCTGGAGGATTTGAGCGCGGACGGTGTCTGTGCGGCATTTTCCGGGGGCGTAGACAGCGCCCTGCTCCTGACCGTCCTGTCCGAAATCTACGCACGGAAGCCCTTCCCCCTGCTCGCCGTCGTGTTCGCCACGGCGTTCCATACCGCCGAGGAGACCGCATCCGCGATGAAGCAGGCGGAAGAACTGGGCGTACCCGCGGAACTGGTCGAGCGCGACGTGCTGTCCGATCCGGTGCTGCGCGAAAACCCGAAGGACCGCTGCTACCACTGCAAACGCCGGCTTTTCTCCGAGATGAAGCGCATCGCCGAGGCGCACGGCATCCGGAACCTCGTGGACGGCACCAATGCCGACGACATTAAAGTTTACCGCCCCGGACGCAAGGCGCTGGAGGAGCTCGGCGTGCTGAGTCCGCTGGCGCTCCGCGGTTTTACAAAGGACGAAATCCGCGCTGCCGCCCGCGGGCTCCTGATCCCCGTCGCGGACAAGCCCTCCACGCCGTGCCTCGCGACGCGGTTCCCCTACGGAACCGCCATGACGGACGAGGCGCTGCGCCGGGTGGAACGCGGCGAGGCGGTCCTGCGCGAGTTCGGGCTGAAGGTGGTGCGTCTGCGCGTCCACGGCGACGTCGCGCGCATCGAGACCGATTCCGAGGGCTTCGAGCTTGTCTCCGCCAGACGCTTCGAGATCGCGTTTGCGCTCCGCAGGGAAGGGTTCCCGTACGTCACGCTCGACATGGAGGGATTCCGGTCCGGCAGCATGGACGAGCCGCTTCTTATGAAGCAGGAAAACAGCTGACGGCGTCCCGCCGCCGGAATGACTCTTCACAAGCCCGTCCCCATCCGGAGATAACGGCATTCCGACGCTTCACGCCTCTTCGTGGTATTCCTTTTCCGTATTGACGTTCCAGATGGCGCTTCTGTCGCCCGCCTGCCCGGAGAGCAGATGCTTCACCGCCTCGAACGCCGTCACCATGCTGTGGTCCATGTTGTTGTACCTGTGCTGGCCGTTGCGACCGATGCAGTACAGGTTGCGGAACAAATCGAGATACGCCGTGAGCTTGTTCATCCGGTCGTAGGTGTCGAAGTACGCCGGATACGCCTTTTTGACCTTCTCGACGTGGTAGTCGCGGACGGGCTCGTCCGGGTTCAGGATGCCCATTCTGACCAGCTCGGACACGGCGAACTCCTTCCATTGTTCCCCGGTCATGGTCCAGGATTCGTCACC
The DNA here is from genome assembly GCA_902802585.1 of uncultured bacterium. Classification (GTDB taxonomy): domain Bacteria; phylum Verrucomicrobiota; class Lentisphaeria; order Victivallales; family UBA1829; genus UBA1732. Next base: position 162,793 of record CADCMR010000003.1, on the reverse strand, counting down.
CTCTCGGCAAAAATACTCCAGCCCGATCCAGAGGGAGTGCTCCGGGTCCCGCAGCATGTACGGCGACCAGTTGTTGAAAATCTGGATGCGGCCGAGCTTGACGCCGGTATCCTGCACGTAGATCCAGCAGTCGGGGATGATGTTGTTCAGGGTCCTCAGCTTCGTTTCGTTGCGCAGGTTGATCCTGTCGACGAGGATGCCGATCGTCACGAAGTCGCGGTAGGGCAGCCCCGCGGCGATCTCCGCAAGCTCGGGGGGGACATCGTTCATGCCGCCGACCAGGTCCTTCACCGGCATGGAGGAGATCACATAGTCCGCTTCGAACAATACACTTCCTGTGGGCGTCTCGCAGACGACTTCCTTCACCATACCATTCTGCGTTTTGATGCGCGCGACCCGGTGGTTCAGGCGGATTTCACCGCCCATGCGCTCGATTTCGGACGCCGCCGCTTCCCACAGCTGACCGGGTCCGTATTTTGGGTACAGGAATTCGCCGATCAGCGACGTCTCGACCTTCCGGCGGCCGCGCGGGACGCATTTGGAGAAGACGTTTTTGAGCACGGCGGTGATGGAAAGCCCCTTCACGCGCTGCGCGCCCCAGGACGCCGAAATCTCGCGCGGATGGCGCCCCCAGACTTTCTCCGTGTACCCCTCGAAAAACATGGCGTAGAGCCTGCGCCCGAACCGGTTGACGTAGAAGTTTTCGAGCGAGCTTTCCGGGAGCGGCCGCAGCATGGCGAGCAGATAGCTCAGGCCCGCCCGGAACGAAGTCAGAAACCCGATGTTGCGGAACGTGCTCCAGTTCATTTTCGCCGGGTAGTCGAAGAAGAGGCGCTTGTAGTAGATGCGCGAGACACGCGGCCTGGTGAGCATCACGCGGTCAGTCTTTTCCGGGTCGGGGCCGCCCGGAGCGAGGGATGTGCTCCGACCGAGGAGGATGTCGTCGAACGACGGCTTTCCCTGCAGCGGCATGAGCTCCTGCCACATGGCGTTAACCTCAGGATCCTTCGAGAAAAAACGGTGTCCGCCGATGTCCATCCGGTTGCCGTTGTGCTCGACCGTGCGCGAAATCCCGCCGACGCAGCCGGATTCCTCCAGCACGACGAGACGGATGTTCCGGTTCGCCTGAAGCAGCTTGTATCCGGCGGTCAGCCCGGCGGGTCCGGCGCCGATGACGACGACCGTTTTGCCGTTCAGATCCGCGGATCGCGGCGGATTTTCGTGACTGGTTTTTGGACTCTCGGAACTCATGGATGGCACGGTATGGCGGGAAATGGCATTTTGAAGGGGAACATGGCGAATTACTATAGCATCTTCCGCCGCGTTTTTCAATGCGACGTACCGCGAATCCCGGAAAAACGCAAACAAGCTTTATGCGGATCGAATTACTGAAAAAGACTATTCATGAGCCTGTCGAAGTCGCGCTCTATGAGTCTGAGGTAATATTTCCACGTCGCCTTTGCGTGCGCGGTCGGGGAGATATCGTTCGGATAACACTGTACCCGCCAGGACCATTCCCACGCCGCGAGAATATTCCACGGGCCCTCGCGCCGGAGACAATCGGCAAACAGCTCCATCGCATCGTAATCCCCCTGGACAGCGGCCTGCTTCAGCCATTTCATCGCCTCCTCCTTGTCCTCCGGCACGCCGTCGCCCGTCAAATAGCATTTCCCCAGGATCCCCCTCGCGCGCGCCGTACCGAATCCCGCGAGAATGCGGAGCCGCCGGACCGCCTCCTCCTTGTCCTCCGGCACGCCGTCGCCCGTCAGCAGCATCTGTGCGTATTTCAGCCGCTCGCTTATGTAGCCCAGTTCACCGGCGCGGCAGTTGAACGAGGCGTCGTCCAGTCCTTCGATCCCCTCGCCTTCCAATATGCTATGGAGGAACTCGATCGCAGCCGGCGCATATATAAAATCACCGTGCTGTTCCGCCAGGTCCCAGAGACGCGGCAGGATCCGGGCGGCGAACGCGGCGTTGTTCTCACCGGTATATTCTTCCAGCTCCTTCGCGAGGGCAGCAGCAGTATATGAATTGAACCATTCGCACAGGTCTTCCGCGCTGCCTTCGTCCAGGTGTTTCATGGCGATGTCGAACGCTTTCCGCCTCCAATGCTTGATTTCCGCCTCTTCCCGCTCCGCCTCCTCCTCGCTTTTTTCCTCAGTCCGGGCCCGAGCCCCGTATTTCATGTCGATTTCCAGGAGATACGCATAATGCATCATGCCGTTCACGGAGCCGAGTTCGGCGGCTTTGCGCGCCCATTCATACTTCTCCTCGTACTCGCTCGCGTGCGCCATGGTCAGGATCGAAGCCAGGTCACCCTGCATCGCGGCCTCGCGGAACATGTCCAGGGCGGCTTTTCTGCTTTCGGTTTCGTCGAGGTACGGTTCCGGCGCGCCGTATCCGTGGTAGAGCGCAATAGGATCGTTCTGCTCCGCCGCCTTTCTGCCCCATTTGTCGATTTCCTGAACCGCCATGCGCTTATACCGCTCGTGAACACAGTCGAAATTCTTCATTCCCGGAAAGCCGCCGTTCTCATAACACCAGAAAAGCAGAACGGGCGCTTTTTCGTGTCCCTGCAGAGCGGCGCGGCGGAGCCATTTGCCCGCCATGGTCAGGGAGGGTATTATATCCTTGCCCTGTCCGGCGTCAACGATGCCGGCGCCGTAAACGCCGCTGATCATACCCTTGTTGCTGGAGTAGAAACAGCCGAGTTTGAACTGCGCCTCCGCATCGCCCGCCTCGGCGGCGCGCAGCAGTTCTTTCAGATTATCGTTCCAGAAGGATTCCTCGGGAAAACGATCACGGATGAGCCTGCTCTTTTCATCGTCGGAAACGTCGAGCAATGCGATTTCTTCCAGTTTCTTCAGCGCCGCGACCCGTTCGGGCGATTCCCGGTCAGGATTCGCCCGGATGATGTACTGCTTCGTCGTCATCGCGAGCACATCCAGGTCCTCCGGGTCGTCGTAGTCGAACGACGCGGGTCCGTAGCAGGTCTCCAGGTTGACCAGGAGGATGATGCCGAAGATCAGGACGAAAATCACGGGGAGCGCCAGTACGATCAGCAGGATTTTAAGGTGTTTCTTCATGGACGGAGGCTTTTCTTGCGGCGGGCATTCTGTGCGTGATTGAGGCGGATCGGGCAGGACGGCGCGACATTCCGTCATAACTATACCACATCCCGGAAAAGAATGCAAGCGGAAGACGCATTTTCTTTTGTACGGGAACCGGCTTTTTCCGTCCGGAATCCGGGAAAAACATACGAAAAACAACGGTTTTTCTTGCATTTTCCAGAGAATAATGCTATATTATTTACTTTCTTCGATTTCAAACCCCGAAACTGTAAAGGATTCCGCATGAAAATTCTCGTGATCAACTCCGGCAGCTCCTCCCTCAAATTCACGCTTTTCGAGATGGAAGGCGGCAGCAACACCGTCATCGCATCCGGCCTCGTGGAGCGCGTCGGCACCCCGACTCCGAACCTCATCATCAAGCGTCCGGACGGTTTCAAGTTCGAAGAATCCCCCGAAGGCGTGAAGAACCACTCCGACGGCCTCCGCGCGGTCTGCGCCAAGCTCGTCGATCCCCAGATCGGCGTCCTGAAGAGCCTCTCCGAAGTCAAGGCGATCGGTCACCGCGTGCTCCACGGCGGCGAAAAGGTCACCGCCCCGGTCAAGGTCGACGAAGCGGTCAAGGACATCATCCGCGAGTGCATCCCGCTGGGACCGCTCCACAACCCCGCCAACCTCAGCGGCATCGAAGCGTGCGAGGAAATCTTCGCCGGTGTCCCGAACGTGGCGGTATTCGACACGCAGTTCCACCAGACCATGCCCCCGGAGGCGTACCTCTACGCGATCCCGATGGAGTTCTACAAGAAATACGGCATCCGCAAGTACGGATTCCACGGCACCAGCCATCGTTTCGTGACGCTCTCCACCGCCGAATTCCTCGGAAAGAAGCCTGAAGACGTCACGATCATCACCTGCCACCTCGGCAACGGCTGCAGCATGGCCGCCGTCAAGAACGGCAAGGTCATCGACACCACGATGGGCCTCACCCCGCTCGAAGGCCTCATGATGGGCACCCGCAGCGGCGACATGGATCCCGCCGCCGTCCTCCGCATGGTCGACGTCGGCAACACTGCCAAGGACGTCGACACCATCCTGAACAAGAAGTCCGGCCTGCTCGCCATCGGCGGCATCGGCAGCGGCGACATGCGCGACATCGTGAACGCCGCCAACTCCGGCAACAAGGACGCCGCCCTCGCCCTCAAGATGTTCATCCGCCGCATCGTCAAGTACATCGGCTCCTACTATGTGCTCCTCGGCGGCGCGGACGCCATCGTCTTCACCGGCGGCATCGGCGAGCACTCCATCCCTGAACGCAAAGCCATCCTCGACGGCATCGCCTGCCTCGGCATCAAGTGCGACGACGCGAAGAACAACGACTGCTTCGGCAAGGCGGGCGTCATCTCCACCGACGACAGCGCCTGGAAGGCAATCGTCATGCCCACCAATGAAGAGCTGATGATCGCCCTCGAGACCGTCAAGACCCTCGGTCTCGCCTGATCAAACATCGAAACGGTGACGCGAATATACCAAGTCATCGTCGTAGAAAAGTTTGCCCCGGAAATCTGCATATTACAGGTTTCCGGGTCTTTTTTGGTCAGATTACAAGATCGTTTTATGAGTCCGTTTTAAAAAGAGGAGCTAATTGATGGATATCCATGACAGATTGCAAATCATGTAATTGACGGAATGACGGAAAAATGACGGATGATCCGACGGACGGGTTTCAGATTTCTTTTTTTAATCATAAAACTGAAAATAATGGAAGCGGATGAAACGGAAGATTCCGCTTCTTTTTTTATTGTTCTTCGATGGATGAGGAGGCGTTGCCGGAATTGCTGTCCTGACTTTCTTCCACAGGAGTACTCGGCGTCATAAGGTGGCTGTAATGCTCCTGCATGTACTGATTGACCGCGCTGTAGTAAAACGCGTCGTTCGCGATTTCCTTCACGCTCGGCGGGATGTCGATCTCACGGAAATGGCAGCCCCGGAACGCCTCTTTCCCGATGCGCTCCAGACCGTCCGGCAGCACGACTTTCTTCACGTTGAAGCAATTGCAGAACGCCCGTTCGCCGATTTCCTTCACGCCCGGCGGGATCGTAATCACCGGCGTGGAACATAGCTCGAACATCCTGTCGACGACCCGTTCCATATTGTCCGGGAGCACGATCTCCCTGGCGCGGCAGGCGCTGAATGCGCCGTCCTCGAAACGCGTTACCGTACCGGGCACGACGATACGGTCAAATATACTGCCGGCAAACGCCCTGGAAGCGATCGAGTGGATACTCTCCGGCACCGTATAAACCCCCGCCGTGTCCTTCGGCGCTTCGAGCAGGCGTCTCGTGACGGAATTGACCAGTGTGCCGTCGTCCAGCCTCTTGAACCTGCTGTCCGGCGGGAAGACCATGTCCTTCCAGGGCATTCCAATCCCGTCCAGGTCTTCGATGTCCCCGTGAAAAACGATCTTGTGTTCCTTCGGTCCGTAAAGATACCACCAGCCGAACGCAATTTTTCCGATGTGCTTCACGCTCGCCGGAAGATCGATATGGGACAGGCTCGTATCGTAAAACGCATTGTCCCCGATGGATTCGATGCCGTCCGGGAACTCCGCGCTCTGCAGCAGATGACATTCATAAAAGGCGCGTTCCCCGATCGTCTTCACGTCCGCCGGGATCCGGATCTTCTGCAGAGTTTTACAGCCGAAAAACATGCGGTCCGAAATCGAATTTAGTCCGTCCGCAAGCTCGCATTCCGTCAGGGAGATGCAGTTCCGGAAAATATCCGGTTCAAGCCGGGAAGGAGCTCCGGCGAGTTCCGCCCCGGTCAGGCGTATGTCCTCCGCGTGTATATTGATAAAAGAAAATGAAATACGATTCCGATTCCGGGGCGAAACCTGCAACACGTCGGATTCAGGTGTATATTCATCCTGATGCAGCGGATTCGATACGTCGGGATCCACAACCGTATCAAATGGTTTATCCTGAGGCATGACAGTTTCTCATTCGTTTGATATCGGAATCGTATTTCATTTTCTTTTATCAGTATACACTCTGAAAAAGCATTTTCAAGAAAAATGTTACAAAAAGACGGGATACATGATTGGATGATTGACTGAGTTACTTTCTTATAAGATAAAATAAATATAAATTTCAAATGAAGTAATATGGAGTTTGACTAGAATTAATTCCGGTTGGTTAAAAAAAGTTTCAGGAAATCAAAAAAAAGAATATACGAGTAAAGCGACGCATGTATATCTTTTTATATTTATTTCGAAAACTTGATATGATTATAATATAATGAGAAATAAAATAAGATAAGTATCTATAAATGATAAGATAAAAGAACAGACAAGATTATTGATTATCAAGGAATTGATGAAATACCCGATATTTTTGACGGTCTTTTCGTTAATTGATTGATAGTTAGAGTAAATGAAATGACGGACAAATCGTCATAGTTCGTCCGTCATATTGTCAGTTTATTGATTTTCAGTTACTTGTCTCGTATGACGGAATATCCGTCAAACCGTCATCCGTCACAAGCTTGATCTCATCAAAAGCTTTCTGAATCGCTTCATCCATATCGGGGATCTTCGATTCCTCAAACTCCACAAAATGGAGCTTGGCATGAATGACAGGTGAAGGCGGTGCAAAAACGGTGCAGCTGTCCGCCATCGGCTCGATGGAAATATTGAAAGTACCGATATCTTCCGCCCGGGCGATCGTTTCCAGTTTGTCCATGCCGCAGAGCGGACGTACGATCAGATCCGGCACGGCGCGATCAATCACGGACATGTTCACAACCGTTTGGCTTGCGACCTGACCGATTGCTTCACCGGTCACGATCCCATATAGATTGTGTTTTCTGCAAAGTTTTGAGGCTATGCGCATCATCATTCGGCGGTACAGGACGGTGCGGAATTTCGGATCGCAGTTGTCGCGGATGAGCTTCTGAACTTCGGAAAGATTGCAGGCATAGAGCACGCCATGCGGCTGAAATCTGTTGATGATCTTAGCAATACGCCAAACTTTCGTGACAGATTCGATCGGCGTATACGGATAACTGTGGAACGTAAGGAAATCCATCCGGCAGCCGCGTTTCATCGCCATCACACATGCCACGGGCGAATCAATCCCGCCGGAAAGCATACCGAGCAATGGAGAATTGGACCCGACCGGAAGACCGCCGCGCGACTTGATCGTTTCGAGGAAGATTGTGGAGTTCTTCTCCCTAATCTCGACGCCGATGGAAATATCCGGGTTCATCAAGTCGACCTGAACCTTATTTTCCCCTATCATCTCTTCTATCATAGTCGCGGTTTCGATTTCGATCTCTTTGGAACGCAATGGAAAACTCTTGTCGGAACGGCGTGCGCGCGTCCGGAATTTCACCGGACGACCTAGAAGCTCCAGCTTTTGTTCAAACAACGGTTTCACAGTATCCTTAATATGACTCAATACAGCCTCAATCGTACGTTCGCCCTCAATGCAGAATGAAAAAGAATCCAAACCGAAGCAATCCTTCAGACGTTCTTTCAGGTACTCCTGTTCCTCATCCGTAAACACCTCAAATTCATTTTTATGGATAAAGATGCGACCGCGCATTTTCACATAATTCAGACCTGGAACATGGTCTTTCGTCATGCGTTTCATATTGCGTATCAAAGCATTTTCAAACATGCTCCGATTATTTCCTTTTGTCGCGATCTCGTTGTAGCGGCAAATAATGGAATTGTAGGATGCCATAATAAAACTCCTGTCTTGATTAAACAGCACGTCCGGCTGTAATATGAACAATTTGAGAACTTTGCGTCAGAGGATTGTCCGGGATTTCCGTGAAAGAGCAAAAAATCTGTTTTGCTTCCGATATTTTATGATAAAATGCTTCCTGGGTTTTTCTATCAAGATCACCGGTAGCATCATCCACAATAACGACAGTATTATCTTTTGACAACGAATGATCTTTCACGATATCGAACTCCGCTTCCTTCAGAGCAAATGATGTTGCGCGGCATTGTCCGCGGGAACCATAAAGCTTCAAGGATTTACCATCCGCGACAAAATCAAAATCGTCAAGATGAGGTCCGGTTGTCGTATATCCGTTCAATCTGTCTTTTTCCAAATAGCGCTCCAATTTTTCTTCAAAAATCTTCGGATCGGAAAGCTCGTGAACCGTCTTTAATTTCAACTGCAAATCGGCAAGTTCCGGCTTCAATTCCGCCATAATATTCCGCATGAAATCCGATAAGATTCTGATATGGATTTCACGTGCCTGGACAATCTCCGCGCCGTATTTCGCAAGGGCGGGATGATATGACCGAATCACATCGTTGCTCGCATCCTTCATCCTCAGCAGGCAATTTCTGTTTTTGACACCATTATAATATGCCTGTAACGCGGTAAAATATCCGTGATCCAGCATGGAAATGAACATATCCAGAAATTTACGCCTGACCTGAGAACGCCCGGTAATGATTTCCGGATCATCCGGCAGAAAAGTGACCGTGTTAAAAGAACCGGCGAACTCGCTGGCACGCGTGACATGTTTTCCGTCCACAACAAGTTTTCGAGCTTCGCCAAGCTCAACAGCGAGCTGACGCGACCAGTCCCGGAACGAAACGGAAGCTCCGATGACCGCGGACGGCGCATGAAGCCTGATCATCTCCGAAGTGCGCGAAGTACGGAACGACCTCAGATTCGCAAGATAGAACAAAGCCTCAAGCAGACTAGTCTTACCCTGTCCATTCGATCCGCAGAGAAACACGGTCGGCGCCTCAAAACGCAGGGACACCGATTCAAACAACCTGAAATTCTGTAGAACCAGCGAATTTACCATGTTTTCCCTGCAAGTATAAAACAAAAAAATGATTGAATACGGAAATCCTGCCGTATGCACTTTTTAAGCTTACGGCAGGATTTTTCAGCACATTTTAAGCACAATCATTTTCCTGATTGCACTTTTTATGCCGCATGACTTGCTGTTCTTATTTGTTCCTCATCGGCATGATGACGTACAGGAAACCATCGCCGCTTTCGATGGCGATCGGGCTCATGACGTCGTTCACCTTGATGAAGACGTTGTCTACCTGAATGTGCTTGAAGGGATCCAGGAAGAAATTCGAGTTGAACGAGGCGGACATCTCCTCGCCGTCGTACTGGATGGGCACGCTTTCGCGGCCTTCGCCGATGTTGCTGTTCGTTTCGAAGAGCATGCTGTCAGATTTGAAGGTAAGGGACACTTTCGGCGAACCGCTTTCGGCGAGGGTCACGCAGATGAGTTCGAGCGCATAGATCACGCTTTCGCAGGAGACGGTGACGGTCTGCTTGAAGGAAGCCGGAATGACCTGACGATAGTTCGGGTAGTTGCCTTCGATGAGCTTGGAGGTGATCACGGAGGCGCCGACCTCGAACACAACCTGGTTTTCGGCGATGTTGATCGCGACTTCACCTTCCTTTTCGAGGAGACGTTTGAGCTCGTTCGCTGCTTTCTGCGTGATGATGATGTCGCCTTCGGAGCCTTCGGGAAGCTCCTCAAAGACCTTTTCGCAGAGGGCGAGGCGTTTGCCATCGGTGGCGACCGCGGTGAACTTGCCGTCACGGACGGAGAACAGGATGCCCTGCAGGACTTTGCGGGAATCCTCGAGGCTGGCGGCGTATGCGATGCGTTCAATGATAATCGCCATGTCGGCCTGCTTCATGGAGAAGGAGCGGATAAACTTGACCTCGTCCTTCTTCGGATAATCGGCGGGATTGAGTCCGAGGAGCATGATGGACGCAGTGCCGCACTTGATCGTGGAATGGAAATTCTCGCCGCTTTCGATCTCAATAAAGTCGCCGCGGAACTTGGAAACGAGGGTAAGCATCTTCTTGGCGGGGAGCGTGGTCTCGCCTGCCTCGATGACTTCGGCGTCAACTACTGTTTCCATGCGGATCTCAAGGTCGGTACCGGTGAGCTTGAGTTTGCCGTCTGCCGCCTCGAAGAGGATATTGGAAAGCACAGGAAGGGTATTGCGCGTATTGACGATATTGCCGACCTTCTGCAGTGCCTTGAGCATGGTTTCTCTGGAAATCTTGATTTTCATGGTGGTTTGCCTCCGATCTTCCGGCGGATGATTCTGGACCTCCGGAAAAGTTATTGAGATTGGTTTCTGATATGATTTTAACCTGAAATGAGCAAATGTAATATGAGTAGGGTGTGTCAACAATGTCAACAACCCGCCGTTCCCTCTTCAAACACTTTTTTCGGAAGATGTTCACAAAACGGTTTGACTTTGTACGGAAACGGTGTTCTATTAACAATGCGACCTTTTATTAAACCCTGTTGGCAGGTGACGAACATGGATATGAACAACAATGTCAAGAAACACATGGATACTCTTCTGACCCGGTATCCCGATCTCCGGGACACTGCGGAAAAAATCCATACATTATATTTTAACCTTGAAACCGTATTTTTCAAGAACAAAACGCTATTTATCTGCGGAAATGGCGGAAGTTGTTCAGATGCAGAACATTTTATTGCCGAACTCGGGAAAGGTTTCCTGAGCCGGCGCCATATCCCGTCCGATTTAAGCGAGGCGCTGGAAGCCGCTTATCCCGGCGAAAACTATCCGGAACGGCTCCAAAGGGGATTCCGGGCGATTTCCCTGAACGGTCATCCCGCGCTTGCTTCGGCGTACACCAACGACGTGGATCCGCTCATGACTTACGCCCAGCAGCTGTATATTTTCGGGACAAAGGGCGACGCCGTACTGGGGATCACGACATCTGGTAATGCGAAAAACATTCTCAACCTCTTCAAAGTCGCGCGTGTGCTCGGTATTTCCACTTACCTTCTGACCGGGAATAATGAAGAAGGCGTTTGCAGAAAGTACGCCGACTTCATTTTAGGTGTCCCGGCGCGGGAAGCCTATCGCGTGCAGGAATACCATCTGCCCATCTACCATGCCCTGGCAATGATGCTGGAGGAAAGATTCTATGGCGCAGGAAAATGAACTCAGACATGTAGCCGTTATCCTGGACGGAAACGGACGCTGGGCGACGCGGCACGGGGTTGAGCGCAAGGAAGGTCATCTGGCGGGCGCAAACCGCGTGGTCGATTTCATGAACTATATTTCGCGCTACGAGTCCATCCGCTATGTCACGTTGTACGCGTTCAGCACGGAGAACTGGAAACGGTCGAAAGAGGAGGTTGATGCGCTGATGAACATTCTGGCGCGGTTCCTCGACGACAACCTCGAAGTATTATTGAAGGAAAAAGTCCGTCTGCTTACGACCGGCGATATTTCCGCATTGCCGGAACCGTGCCGTGTACGCCTGGACAAAGTTAAACAAGAGACGGCAAAAGAGTATACACGCACATTCATCCTGGCGCTCAATTACGGTTCGCGCATGGAAATTACCGATGCCGTGAAAGCGATTGCGACCGAGGTAAAAAATGGGAAGCTCTCGCCTGAAGACATTACCGAAAAAACAATCGCCGACCACCTGTATCTTCCCGAAGTGCCGGATCCCGACCTGCTGATCCGCACCAGCGGCGAGGAACGCGTGAGCAATTTCCTGCTGTGGCAAATCTCCTACAGCGAGTTCTATTTTACGAAGACTTTGTGGCCGGATTTCGACATCAATGAGTTTGACAAGGCGGTCCAGGCCTATTACGGCCGGAAACGCAGATTCGGAGGCAGATAACTTATGTCCACCCTCGCAAAACGCACGTTCAGCTCCGTTATTCTTCTTGCACTTCTGGCGGGAGCGGTGTTTCTTCCATACGAAGTAAGGAAATGGTTCTTTACGGTACTCTGCGCTTTTTTAGGATTCGGCTCCTCATGGGAATGCTGCGGAATGCTCAACGGTCCGGAGCGGTTCAAGGGAATCAGATGGTTCATATCCTCCGCGCTTGTGCTGGTCGTGGTCTTTACGGTTACCCAGATTGACAGGCATATTCAGGCGGGTCAGCCCTTCATGTACTGGTGGGGCGTTTCCGACTTTGTCCTATTCGCTTTCTTTTTCTGGATGATCGTGCTTTCCACGAACAAGAACCAGGAACAGCTGCGCGCCGCGATCAACGGATTCGCCGTTTTCTTCCTGTTTTCCATGGCGCTCAAACTCATCTGCGGCATTTATTTCACCTATAATTTCCCCGGCAACATTCCGGCGACGTTCCTGATGTTCATACTTGGCACGAAGAGCGGCGACATCGGAGCGTATCTTGTCGGATCGCTTTGCAATACGATTTCGCATGGAAAGAACCATAAGCTCGTGCCGTCCATCAGCCCAGCGAAATCGTGGGAGGGGCTTGCCGGCGGATTGATTCTATCTGTTGCGGTCACGCTCACGATCTACACGGTCTGCTCCAACCAGCGCAACGGGTACGAATGGTGGGACGGCTACGGATATTTCAAGATGACGGTCATCGGCATCCTGCTGTTTTTCGGCGGCATGGTGGGCGACCTGGCGGAGTCCAGCCTGAAACGCACCTGCAGCGTGAAGGATTCCGGTCATTTTCTGCCCGGAATCGGCGGACTTTTCGACCTTGTTGACAGCCTGATTGTCAATTCTTTCGTTTTCTATTTCATCCTGTTCTTTCTGAACGCCCAATGATCATCCGCCCCGGAGGAGGACGTCTGCCATGAAAATGATTCCCGATTCGCAGGAAAACTTGCTCATGAACGAAATACTTGAAGGATCCTGCCGCAATCCGCACGAATACCTCGGCATGCACCAGGCATCAGGCGGGGTCATGGTCCGCGTGTACGATCCCGCGGCGGAATCCGTGACAGTCATCGACGGAAAAAACCGTTATTCGATGATAAGACAAAACGAGCAGGGAATCTTTTTCTGTTTCTTCCCGAAAAGGAAGAACCTGTTTGCGTATAAAATCGAAAAAAGATATGCGGACAGCACGTTCACATCCGCCGATCCGTACTGTTTCCTGCCCACGCTCGGCGAGATGGATATCTATCTCTTCAACCAGGGTGAACACCATCGTGTCTACGACGTGATGGGGGCGCATGTCCGGAATCTCGGCGGAGTCGAGGGTGTCTCGTTCGCGGTATGGGCTCCGAACGCACAGCGCGTTTCCGTTGTCGGCGACTTCAACTGCTGGGACGGACGGCGGCATCCGATGCGCATGCTGGGGCTTTCGGGCATCTGGGAGCTGTTCATTCCCGGTCTCAAGCCGGGCGACGTGTACAAATTCGAGGTGAAAGGTTCGGACGGTTCCGTTGTCCTGAAGCTTGACCCGTATGCGCAGAGAACCGAGCTGCGCCCGAACAACGCCGGCATCATCCCGCAGGCGGAGCAGTTCCGCTGGACTGACGGCGCCTGGATGAAGAAACGCGCCGCGACGAATCCGATCGAAAGTCCCATGAACATCTACGAGGTGCACCTCGGTACGTGGGGCGGTCCCGGGCTGAAGTTGCCCGAGGTGAAGGAGACGTTCAACAACTACCGCGAACTCGCCGTCGCGCTTGCAGATTACGTTCAGAAGATGGGCTATACGCATGTGGAGCTGCTGCCCGTGATGGAGCATCCGCTGGACCAGTCGTGGGGCTATCAGGTGACCGGATTCTACGCGCCGACCGCGCGCTACGGTTTGCCGGAGGATTTTGCCTGGTTCGTGAACTACATGCACGAACACGGCATCGGCGTATTCCTGGACTGGGTTCCCGCCCATTTCCCGCGCGACACCTTCTCGCTTGGACGGTTCGACGGCACGGCGCTGTACGAACACGCCGACCCGCGCAAGGGCGAACAGAAGGACTGGGGCACGTACATTTTCAATTTCGGGCGCAACGAGGTGCGTCAGTTCCTGATCGGCAGTGCGCTTTTCTGGCTTGACCAGTACCATGCGGACGGGCTCCGCGTGGACGCCGTCGCCTCCATGCTTTACCTCAACTACTCGCGCAACGACGGAGAATGGATCCCGAACGAGTTCGGCGGCTGCGAGAACCTTGAGGCGATTGCGTTCATCCGCCACCTGAACGAGCTGGCGCACAAACTCTTCCCCGGCATCTCCATGATCGCCGAGGAGTCCACGTCCTGGCCTGGCGTCTCCCGTCCGATCTACCTCGGCGGTCTCGGATTCACGTTCAAGTGGAACATGGGCTGGATGCACGACACGCTCGACTATTTCAAGCTGGACCCGATCTACCGCAGCTATCATCACGGCCAGCTCGCGTTCTCCATCTGCTACGCGTTCTCCGAGAATTTCATCCTGCCGTTCAGCCACGACGAAGTCGTCCACGGGAAGCTCTCCCTCTTCGGCCGCATGTCCGGCGACTACGTGCAGAAGTTCGCCAATCTGCGCGCGATGTACGTCCTGATGGCAACGCATCCCGGCAAAAAACTGATCTTCATGGGCGGCGAGTTCGCGCAGGTGATCGAGTGGAACTGCAACAACCAGTCGGTCGACTGGCTCCTGCTCAAATACCCGGCGCATGATTCTGTGCATCACATGGTTGCCGAACTGAACAGGTTCTACCTTGGGCAGCCTGCCCTGTGGGAGGACGATTTCACGCCCGCCGGCTTCCAGTGGCTGGACGCGGGCGATTTCAAGCAGTCAGTCTACTCCTTCATCCGCTGGGACAAGAAGCGCAAGTCGCCGCTCGTCGTGATCCTGAACCTGACTCCGGTCGTGCGCGACAATTTCAACATCGGCGTCCCGCTCCCCGGCGAATGGGTCGAGGTGTTCAACACCGACCGCGAGGAATACGGCGGGACCGGTCTGCTGAATGGACAGAAAATGGTGTCGTTGCCCGGTGAATACCACGGGCAGAATCAGTTCATCACGCTTCGACTTCCATGGCTCAGCGCGGTTGTACTGGCGCCGAAATCCGCATTAAAGAAGTAATCCGGGAAATAATCCGGATCATTTATCGAAAATAGGGCATAATCACAGACGGCAGGGAAGTCTTCAAACTCAAAGGAAAGTGGAAATCAAAGGTCTTTTCAAAACCTGCAGCTAAGATTGTAAGGGAAAAACCGTCAAATTATCAGAAAAAACAGAAAGGTTCCTCCCATGAGATACACAATTCTTTTCGTCGCAGTTGCCGTCCTTGCCGCTATTCTCTTTATCGCGTGCTCAAAGTCGAAGAATAACACCCCCTCGAAAACCAATCCGGAGTCCAAAATGTTTGTCGATATCGGTGAGGAAAGCTCCGGCAAGACCATTCACGTCCTCACGGGCGAAACCATCCGCCTCAGGCTCCGGTCCAATCCGTCCACGGGATTCTCCTGGACATTGACTCCGCCTGACAAGCTGATTCTTGAATCCAATAAGTGCGAATTTGAAGCCGATCCGCACAAGGAATTCGAGGCGGGCTACGGCGGGAAAGAAGTATGGACGTTCAAGGCTGTCGGCGCGGGTGAAACCGACCTCTCGCTCGTCTATGCCAGATCATGGGAAGACAAGAAGCCGGCGAAGACATTCGAGATGAAAGTCGTCGTGGAAGCCGCTTCTCCTCAGACAGCCGTCAACGGTGCTGCGGATGAGGTCAAACTCACCGGAAAAGACAACGGCAGAAGCATTGAGGTGCATACCGGAGACATCATCCGCATCACGCTCGAATCCAACATCACAACCGGATACAGCTGGGAACATGCCGGCAAGGTTGACACGGACATCCTCAAGCTTGACAAGGACGATTATGTGTCCGATCCGAATCCGGAGGAACTGGATGGCGTCGGAGGCAGGACCGTCATCGTTTACCGTGCCCTGAAGCCGGGCAAGGCGAAAATAGACCTCACCTATATGCGGCCATGGGAAACCGCTTCCGAGTTCGATGAGAAGTACAGCGTGAAGGTCGAAGTTCTGGAAAAGTGATCCCGGAAGACCTGGAGCATTTCGAAGAATTCAGCACAAAAGCTCTTGGTTCCGGTGTTTTTTTCAGGCTGTGAAGGGGGGAAGCCGGAAAAAAAGAAAACATATTCCGTTCCAACGATTTACTTTGAAGAGAATGTGGATGCGATAGAATCGAATCCGCCCCCGCCATATAGATGTACCGCTTTCAAAGGGCTATTTTCCGTTGTCCCGTACTATGTCTTCCAGTTTCTTCCAGTCCGTTCCCGCGCATACACGCAAGTTTCAGTTAAAACAAGTTCCTTTTAACTGAAACTTGGGGGATAACCTGTGATTTCCGATACAGTGCGTAGATTCCCCTCCTTTTTGAGTTTCCATGGCAGAAGGTGGGAACCGACAGGAATCGTGTTTCCCGTGCATACACGCAAGTTTCAGTTAAAACAAGTTCCTTTTAACTGAAACTTGGGTGGATTTTCTGATTATTTGTTCTTTTCATCCATTATTGTTCTTCTGAAGATGGATTATGCTTGTCGTGTCCGGTTTCCAAATTGATCGGGTTCATGCCTGAAACGCATGTTTGCGTATTCTTTTTTATAGGGAAAACCGATTTTTTTCGGGAAAAAATCTTGTTTCTTCGGAAAATGGGTGTATATTATAGTTTTACGCATACAATTTTAGCTTCAACATAACAGAAAGTTCCGAACATGGCAAACACTTCCTTTGTCTTTTTCGCGCAGGCCGCCGACGGTTCCGTGACCGCGACTGCCGCCGCTCCCGCCGCGGAAACCACCACCACGCAGTCCGGCACACCCGCGTCCGACGCCGGACAGCAGCAGGCTCCTCCGCCGTCCTCCGGCATGATGATGATCCCGTTCATCATCCTGATCGGCGTGATGATCGCGATATCCATGCGCACCAGCAGCAAGGAAAAGAAGAAACGCGAAGAGATGATGAACTCGATCCGCAAGGGCACGAAGATCATGACCAGCGGCGGCATCCTCGGCGAGATCGCCGAAGTCCAGAAGGACCAGTTCCTGCTGAAAGTCGCGAACAACGTCCAGATCGCCATTTCCCGTTCCGCCGTCGCGCAGGTCATCCAGCCCGCCGCTGACGCCCCCGCCGACACGAAAGCCGAGGTGACGAAGAAATGAAGAACAGCAAGAGCACATTCGCCATTTACTGCGTCTTCGCGCTTGCCGTGATCGCCGTCTTCGTCGCGGCGATGTTCCCGCTGAAGCAGAGCGATTTCTACGAGACGTTCAACAAACTGCTCTCCGATCCCGCCGACCCAACCGTGCAGAAGGTGGTCGAGCGAGCGAAAGCCCTGCAGCAGGAAGACAAGATCAAATACCTGTATCCCTCCACCGCCCTGGAAGCCGCGGCGCGCGAGATCAAGATGCCGTCCGAGGACGGTTCCGCGGCGTATTCCGTCGACCTCGTCCACTTTGTGAAGCCGAACATCGCGAAGGCGCAGAAGCTCCAGAACAACGGCGACGTGATCTCCCTGGTCCGCAAGAACGCCTCCGGCGCGATCCGTCTCGGTATCGACCTCAACGGCGGCGCCGAATTCCTCCTGCACCTGCAGGCCGACAAGGAAATGGACAGCACGCAGTTCGATTCGTTCCGCGACAACGCCATTGAGACGCTCCGCAAGCGCCTGGAGGCGCAGAACTACTTCGAAACGGAAATCTCCCCCGCCGGTCAGGATTTCGTCTCCGTGCGTGTCCCGTCCGTCAACTCCGACGACCGCGCCAACCTCGAAAAGCTGATCCTCCGCTCCGCGAAACTTGAATTCCGCCTCGTCCACCCGAACAACGACGTCGAGGTGCCGAAGTTTATGGCGTACCTCGCGGCGGGCGGCGATCCGGATTCCTATCCCGACACCCCGTCCGAGGCGGAATTCCTTGCCGAAGAACGCCGCGACGACCACAACAACCTGTACACGGACTACACCCTGGTCGAAACGATCGTCCAGATGGAAGGCGACAACATCAAGGACTCCTACGTGACCATGAACGAGTTCGGTCAGCGCGAGATCCTGCTGTTCTTCAACACGGCGGGCACTGTGCAGTTCGGCGAAGTCACGGGCAAGCACGTCGGCGAACGGCTCGCCATCGTGCTCGACGGTCAGCTCTACTCCGCGCCGACCCTGCTCTCCAAGATCGACGGCGGCACGGCGCGCATCACCGGCTCCTTCTCCCAGGACGAGGCCAAGAGCGTTTCCGACGCCCTGAAGAGCGGCAGCCTGCCCTTCGTGATCACGATCGCGTCCCGTTCCGACATCGACGCCACGGTCGGTCAGGAGACCATCCGCAAGAGCATCTACAGCGGCATCCTCGGCACGGCGCTCGTGATGATTTTCATGCTCATCTACTACCGCCTCGCCGGTCTCGTGGCGAACATCTCGCTCCTTGTCAACACGGGCGTGCTGCTTGGCGCCATGGCGGCGTTCGACGTGACCCTGACGCTCCCCGGCATCGCCGGCATCATCCTGACCCTCGGCATGGCGGTCGACGCCAACGTGCTGATCTACGAACGCATCCGCGAGGAACAGGACGCGGGCAAGTCGCTCGACTTCGCGGTTAAGACCGGTTTCGACCGCGCCTTCTCCGCCATTTTCGACTCGAACGTGACGACGCTCTTCACGGGCGCCATCCTGTACTGGCAGGGCACCGGCGCGATCAAGGGATTCGCCATGACGCTGGTCATCGGCATTTTCACGACCATGTTCTCGGCGGTCTTCCTGTCCCGCCTGCTCTTCGAGTTCTTCCTGATGCTCCCGCTGAAGATCAAGAAGATCAACATGATGATGTTCCTGCCGCATCCGCACTTCGACTTCATCAAGTTCCGTTTCGTCGGGTTCGGCATTTCCGCCTGCCTGGTCCTCCTTTCGCTTGTTACGGTTTTCGTGCGCGGTCGCGACGCCCTCAGCATCGACTTCACGGGCGGCACCCAGCTGATCGTCAGCTACGTCCCGAAAGACAAGACCATGGCGCAGATTCCGTCCGGCGAAATCGAAAAGGTCCTGGAGAAGGAAGGCTACGACGCCAAGGCGACTTACAAGAAGATCACCGACGAAGACAACGTCGAGGGCAGGAGCGTGCTGGAGCTCGTCGTGCGCGACCGCGGCACCGGCACGGTTTCGCAGGAGACCGCCGACACGCTGATTCAGAAGCTCGACGAGGCGTATCCCGATGTGAAGCTCACAAAGCTCTCCGAGTCCACGCTCGGCGCCCTGATCGGCGCGGCGTTCACCAAATCCGCCATCAAGGCGCTCATCTGCGCCATGATCGGCATGATCATCTACATGGTCATCCGCTTCCAGTTCTCGTACTCCATCGCGGCGAACATCGCCCTGATCCACGACGTGATCGTGGCGACGGGTCTGTACCTGCTCTTCGGCGGACAGATCTCGCTGCAGGTGGTGGCTTCGCTGCTGACCCTGATCGGCTATTCGGTCAACGACACCATCGTGATCTTCGACCGCCAGCGCGAGAACCTCGCCACGCGCAAGGGACTCAGCTACTTCCAGATCGTCGACCTGAGCCTGAACCAGACGCTCGCCCGTACTATTCTGACGTCCGTCTGCGTCATGCTGGTCCTGATCTGCCAGCTGATCTTCGGCGGCGACGGCATCCGCGACTTCGTGGCGGTCATCCTGATCGGCAACATCGCCGGCTGCTACTCCTCCATCTTCGTCTCCCCCATGATCACCGCCTACTGGCATAAGGAAGAGCGCAACATCTCCTCCGAAGGTCCGGAAGACGCGACGAAGGAAGACAAGGGCGAGGCGGTCAAGGCCTGACCTTTCCCGAACTGATTCCGCAAGACGGCATGCCCTCCCCGGTGTGCCGTCTTTTTTCGCGTCCGCGGAGCGCGGTCCTTCCCTGTATGCAATCTTTTCCGTTTTTTTTGGCGTGATTCGCGCGGGCGCGCTTGCATATCTTCAATTACAGGGGTATATTATATAAATATTTATCGCAACAGTTCAGACAGGATACTATTTTATGCGCGAAACATTTCTGCCTTTCTCCAAGCCCTCGATCCAGGAGTGGGAGATCTCCGAGGTCGCCAACGTGCTGCGTTCCGGCTGGATCACCACTGGTCCGAAGAACGCCGAATTCGAAAAGGCTTTCTGCGCCTACACCGGCGCGAAGCACGCGATCCCAATGACGTCCGAGACGTCCGTGATGCAAGTGCTGTTCCGCGCGCTCGGACTGAAGCCCGGCGACGAGGTCATCACGCCGTCCATGACGTGGGTTTCCCTGCCGAACGTCGTTTCCCTGTACGGCGCGAAGCCGGTCTTCGTCGACTGCGACCGCGACACGCTCATGATCACGGCGGAAGCGATCGAGGCGGCGATCACGCCGTGCACGAGGGCGATCGTCCCGGTCCATTTCGCGGGCGGCGTGCTGGAGCTTGACAAGATCCGCGCCGTCGCCGCCAAACACAACGTCGTGCTCATCGAGGATGCCGCGCACGCCCTCGGCGCCGAGTTCAAAGGCGAACGCGTCGGCAAGCGCGGGCATGTGATGTTCTCGTTCCACCCGATCAAAAACATCACGACGGGCGAGGGCGGCATGTTCGCTACGGACGATTCTGCGCTTGCCGACCGCGTCCGCAGCCTCAAGTTCCATGGTCTCGGCGTGGACGCCTATGACCGCCAGACCATGGGTCGCGCCCCGCAGGCGCAGGTGGTCGAACCCGGATTCAAGTTCAACATGCCGGACATGCAGGCGGTGCTGGGCATCACCCAGCTCACGCGCGTGGACCGCATGAACGCCGAACGCGGGCATCTGGCGGCGCTTTACCGCGAACGCCTCGCGGACATCCCCGAGCTGATCCCGCTGGCGCAGCCTGCGTACGAATACAAGGATTCCTACCACCTGATGGTCGTGCGCCTGGACGTCGACAAGGCCGGCATCACGCGCGACGATTTCATGTCCGAGCTCAAGAAGCGCAACATCGGCACCGGACTGCATTTCCGCTGCGTCCACGGCCAGAAATACTACCGCGAAACGTGGTCCGTCCCGGCGGGCGCGCTGCCGAATACCGAATGGAACAGCGAGCGCATCTTCTCTCTGCCGTTCTTCCCCGGCATGTCCGACGCCGACGTCGACGACGTGATCGACACCTGCAAAGAGATCCTGGCGAGGTAAAACGAGCATGTCCGGCGGGTTTGACTTGATGCGGTTTCAGAAGTGCAGCGACACGCTGATACCCTCAATTCGCAAAAACGCGAAGTGGATCACGTTCTGGGTGTTCGCCTGGTTCGTCCTCTTCACCTGCCTGGATTCCCAGTCCGCCATCCATTCAGAAGCCCGCTGGTTCGAAGTCGTCCGTGAAATGCTCATGACCGGCGACTGGCTGCACCCGCGCATCAACGGACAGGCGTACTTCGACAAACCGCTGGTCAGCTACTGGTTCGCCGCGGTCGTATCGAAGCTCGGCGGCGGGCGCGTGACCGAGTTTTCGGTCCGTATGCCGAGCGTGCTCTTCGCCTTGGCCGGGCTTGCCTGCATCGTTTCCGTCGCCCGCAAGTTCTACTCGGACCGCACGGCTTACCTGGCGGGCTGGATCCTGCTCAGCACATATTCGTTCATCAGCTGGGGTCGCCTCGCCGAAGCCGACATGGAGCAGACGGTCTTCATCGTGATGGCGGTGACAGTGTATCTGCACCACCGCGAAACGCCGTCCTTCTGGGCGTATTTCGCATTCTGGGGCTGTTGCGCGGTCGGGGCGCAGACTAAAGGGCTGCCCGCGTTCGTCATCCCGCCCGCGCTGGCGGTGATCGACTGCGTCGTCCGGAAATCGTTCCGGGTGCATCTGAACTGGAAATTCTTCCTCGCGCTGTTTCTCGGCGGGCTCTGCCTGTATGCCGTACCGTTCGTGCTGGAGGCGCTGACCTCGGAGCAATACGGCGCGAGCGGTATCGTGCTGGTGTTCCGTGAGAACCTGATGCGCGTGTTCAATCCGTGGGACCACAAGGATGACCCGTTCTACGTGTATTTCCTGTATGTGCCGCGCCTGATGATCCCGTGGACGCCGTTCTTCGTTTTCGCGCTCATTGACTACATTCGCGAGCTCGTCCGGCGCAAACAGGGCTCGAAGGACACGCTGTGGCTCTTCATTTCCATCGTGTTCATCTTCGTGCTGTTCTCCGCCTCGCGGTCGCGCCGTTCCTACTACATCCTGCCGATCGTGCCGTGGTGCACGCTCTTTACGGCGGCGTGGTTCTCCGAACCGCAAGAGGGCTGGTCTTTCCTGCGGAAGATCACCGACAAGTTCGCGAAGCTCGTGGACGTGCTGATCCCGTATGCCGCGGGGCTCCTGATTTTCATGACCGCGTCGCTGATGGCGTATGCGGCGATCTCCCCCGCCGGAATCGGGCGGCTGTTCCGCCCCCTGCTCCTATGGTCCGATCTGAAATATGTCATGTTCTTCCTCCTTCCGTTCGGGTTCATCGCGGGGATCGCCTCTCTGGTGATCTGGCGGCGTTCCCGTAAAAAGCTGCTTCACGAGGGCGGGGAGGGTGCGTTTGCCCCGTCCGCCGATCCTCTGAACCGCGCCGTTCCGTTCGTGGCGTTCGTGATGTTCACCGTCTTCTCTGTCGTGATCCCCACCTTCGGCGATACGGATTCGTTCGATCCGGACAGAATGTTCTACAGAATGACCCGTTTCGACCTGAAGAGGCTGACGAAGCTCGATCCCGGTTTCCTGAAGCGCACGGCGTACTTCGGATCGGTCGGCAACGCTGAGCTCACGTATTATCTGAGACTCCCGGAACCCATCCGCTCGTTCTCGCTGGAGAAGCTGGACGACACCAACCGGACGTTCACCTCCGACACGGTCGAAATCGAGGGACCGGACGAGTTCCGCGTTTTCCTGGCGGATGTCCTGGAGCACGGGGGCATGGTGATCACGCGCGGCGACTGGCTGGACAGGCTGGAGGAGTCCGAGGAGTGCCGGGACATCGTGGAGATTCTGCACGGCGAGGAAATGGGCTACAGAGTCTCCGACCTGTCCCGGATTCAGGAGTATACGCTAGAAAAGCTCCGGGCGAAGCCCGGCTGGCAGGATGACCCGAAAACATTGCGCAAAATCAAAAAAATGAACGAGAAACGCATCTATATCTTTTTCCATTTATCCGAATCCGCCGCAGAAAAAGTCCCGGTGAACCGCAATCGCCAGGACTGGTCCGGATCGGAAACTGAAGGGACAAAACAACCATGACCACGCCCGAAATCGAACTTTCCCTCGTCATTCCGGTGTACAACGAGGAAGAAAACCTGACGGAGCTTATCGCCCGCACGACCGCGGCATGCGACAAGCTGGACTGCACGACCGAGATTATCCTCGTGGACGACGGCAGCGCCGACCGCAGCATGGAAATGATCATCGAGGCGTCGCGGAATGACCCGCGCATCGTGGGGGTGATCCTGACCTCGAACTTCGGCCAGCACGCCGCCGTGACCGCCGGGCTCCAGACGTCGCGCGGCAAATACGTCGTCACGCTCGACGCCGACCTGCAGAACCCGCCGGAGGAGATCCACAAGCTCCTGGAAAAGCTGCGCGAGGGCTACGACGTGGTCGGCTCCATCCGCGAGAACCGCCAGGACACGCTGTTCCGCAAGGTCGGCTCGAAGATGGTCAACCTCATGGTCCGCAAGCTCTGCAACGGAAAGACCATGACCGACTACGGCTGCATGCTCCGCGGCTACAGCCGGAACGTCGTGGACGCGATCCTGCTGTGCCACGAGAACGGCAAGTTCATCCCGATGCTCGCGATGTCCTACGCGCGCAAGTCGGTCGAGGTGCATGTGAAGCACGCCGAGCGTGCGGCGGGCGTCTCGAAATACAGCGTGATGAAGCTGATTGCGCTCCAGTACGACCTGCT
The DNA here is from genome assembly GCA_902802585.1 of uncultured bacterium. Classification (GTDB taxonomy): domain Bacteria; phylum Verrucomicrobiota; class Lentisphaeria; order Victivallales; family UBA1829; genus UBA1732. The sequence continues at coordinate 139,033 of CADCMR010000003.1, read as the reverse complement.
GACCGGCACCAGTACGTTCCCGCTGCGTCTGCTGACCTTCTTCGGGTTCGGCGTCGGCGCGTTCGGCGTGCTGTTCGGTCTGTACGTCTTCATCCGCTCCCAGATTGACAAGGACTGGGGCTTCGGCGGCACGTTCGCGTTGTTCGCCGTCGTCTTCGTGCTCATCGGCATGCAGTTCGCGTCCATGGGGCTTATGGGCGAGTACATCGGGAAGATCCACCTGAACTCGCGCGCCCGCCCCCAATTCTTCATCGAATCGATTCATCGCAAAAACAATACCCAACCCAAAGAACAGGAGTGACACCGCATGAAAGCAGTCGTCTTCGCGTACAACAACATCGGATGCATCGGCATCGAACAGCTCGTCAAGGCGGGCGTGACCATCCAGGCCGTCTTCACCCACGCCGACGATCCCAATGAAAACCTCTGGTTCCGTTCCGTCGCCGAAACCGCCGCCTCCCTCGGCATCCCGGTCTTCGCGCCGGAGGACGTCAACCACCCGCTTTGGGCGGGACGCATCAAGAAGATGGCCCCCGACTTCATCTTCTCGTTTTACTACCGCAAGGTCATCGGCAAGGACATCCTCGCCATCCCGAAGAAGGGCGCGTTCAACCTCCACGGCTCGCTCCTCCCGAAATACCGCGGCTGCGCCCCGCTGAACTGGGCGGTGATCAACGGCGAAAAGGAATCGGGCGTGACGCTCCACAAGATGACCGCGAAGGTCGACGCCGGCGACATCGTGGCGCAGGAGAAGTTCGCAATCGCGGATTCCGATACGGCGAAGGACGCGCACCTGAAGGCGGCGGCCGCCGCCGAAAAGATGCTCAAAAAGGTCCTGCCGTCCGTACTTGCGGGCAAGGCGAAAGGCAAAAAGCAGGATGAAAAGCAGGCGACGTATTTCGGGCACCGCTGCCCTGCCGACGGACTCATCGACTGGACGAAGGACGCCGTCTCCGTCCGTAATCTCGTGCGCGGCGTGACCCGTCCCTTCCCCGGCGCGTTCACGTTCATCGCTGCCCAGAAATACTTCATCTGGGACGTCTCCGTCGTGCCGCTGAAGAAGAAAGCCCCGGCGGGGACCATTGTCTCCACCGCCCCGTTCGTGATTGCCTGCGGCAAGGGCGCCGTGCAGGTGAACTTCGCACAGAAGGACGGCGGTCTGTACACGACCGGCGAACAGCTTGCCGCGGACAGTCGTTTCACCCCGAAGATGGTCCTGACCAATTCGCCGGTCGTCGGTCCGAAACGCAAGAAAAGCGTGCTGATCCTGGGCGTGAACGGCTTCATCGGAAGCGCCATCAGCCAGCGGCTGCTGGAGGACGGCAACTACGAGGTGTACGGCATGGACCTCCGCAGCGGATACATCACCGACCTGCTGTCCCATCCCGATTTCCACTTCTTCGAGGGCGATGTGCAGATCAACCATGAGTGGATCGAATACCACGTCCGCAAGTGCGACGTGGTGCTGCCGCTGGTCGCCATCGCCACCCCGATCGAGTACACGCGCAATCCGCTGCGCGTCTTCGAGCTCGACTTCGAGGAGAACCTGAAGATCGTCCGCTACTGCGCCAAGTACAACAAGCGCATCATCTTCCCCTCCACGTCCGAAGTCTACGCCATGTGCGATGACGAGAACTTCGACGAGGACAATTCCCGCCTCATCCTCGGTCCGATCCGCATGCAGCGCTGGATTTACTCCTGCAGCAAGCAGATGCTCGACCGCGTGATCTGGGCATACGGCGCGTCCCGCGGTCTCAAGTTCACGCTCTTCCGGCCGTTCAACTGGATGGGTCCGAAGCTCGATTCGCTCTCCTCCGCCCGCATCGGCAGCTCGCGCGCCATCACCCAGCTGATCCTGAACCTGGTGCAGGGCAACCCGATCCTGCTCATCGACGGCGGCGCGCAGAAACGCTGCTTCACGCACGTGACCGACGGCATTGAGTGCCTGTTCCGCATCATCGAGAACAAGGACGGTCTCTGCGACGGCAAGATCATCAACATCGGCAACCCGGACAACGAAGCCAGCATCAAGGAGCTCGCCGAAATCCTCGTCGAACTCTTCAACGAACATCCGCTCCGCAAGAAATTCCCGCCGTTCGCCGGCTGCAAGGAAGTCGAAAGCGGCACCTTCTACGGCGCGGGTTACCAGGACTGCCAGCACCGCAAGCCCAGCATCCGCAACGCCATGAAGTACTGCAACTGGAAGCCCGTCGTGCCCCTGCGCGAATCCATCAAGCAGACGCTCGACTTCTTCCTCCAGCAGGCGATCTCCTCCGGCGAGTTCGGGATTAAAAAATGAAAATCGCAATCCGCGTAGACGTCGATACGTTCCGCGGCACGCGCAGGGGGGTGCCGTCCCTCCTGCGCACGATGGACCGCCACGGTGTCCGCGCGGCGTATTTCTTCTCGGTTGGCCCGGACAACATGGGGCGCAACCTGTGGCGTCTGCTGAAGCCGACTTTCCTGTTCAAGATGCTCCGCACGAACGCCCCCGGGCTGTACGGCAAGGACATCCTGCTCATGGGGACGGCATGGCCCGGTCCGGCGATCGGACGGCGCAACGAACAGGTGTTGCGCGACTGCGCCGCCGCCGGGCATGAGATCGGGCTTCACGCCTGGGACCACTGCAAGTGGCAGAACCGCATCGCGTCGTTTTCGCCCGAGCTCATCATGAAGCATCTGCGCCTCGCGTACGACGAGATCGAACGCATCACCGGCAAGCCGCCCGTCTGCTCCGCCTCCCCCGGCTGGAAAACCACCGACGCCGTGCTCGCCGCCAAGGAGACGTTCCGCTTCCGCTACAACAGCGACTGCCGCGGCAGCTCCATTTTCCGCCCGGCCGTGGACGGCAAACAGCTCGAAACGCCGCAGATCCCGCTCAACATGCCGACTTACGACGAACTGCTCGGCCGCGACGGCGTCACGCGCGAAAACTACAACGAACGCCTCCTCGCCACAGCCTCGCCCGACGGCATGAACCTGCTGACCATCCACGCCGAGGCGGAGGGCGGCATCTGCGCTGACCTCTTCGACGACTTCCTCGGCATGGCGAAGGCGCGCGGGATCGAATTCTGCGCGCCGGGCGACCTGCTGCCGCAGAACATCTCCACGATCCCGTCCGGCTCCATCCGTCCCGGCGTGCTGCCCGGACGTGAGGGCTGGATGGCGCTGCAGTCCGATTGAAACGCGTTCCGGAGGCGATTGTGGTCGGTTCCGCGCAATACACGGTCATCCTGGCGAACGGGAGTTTCCCGCGCCGCAAATGCCTTCTGGAGACGCTTCGCGCCGCCGCACGGATCGTGTGCTGTGACGGCGCCGCATCCGCGCTGCTGCGCGCCGGGCTGGAACCCGACCTCGTGGTCGGCGACCTGGACAGCCTCGATCCCGCTTTGAAGAAACGCTTCGGAAAGCGCCTCGTCCACGAATCCGAACAGGAGACGAACGACCTCTCGAAGGCGTTCCGGGCGTGCATGGCGCGCGGCTGGAGGGTGATCGTGATCCTCGGGGCGGGGGGCCGCCGCGAGGACCATCTGCTCGGCAACGCGTCCCTGCTCCCGATGTTCGCATCCGCCGGAGCGGACGTCCGCATGGAGACTGATTACGGCACGTTCCTGCCCGTCCTGAAGTCAGCCTCGTTCCGCCGGCCCGCCGGTACAAAGGTTTCGATTTTCAGTTTCCACCCGGAAATGCCGATCACGGCGACCGGGCTGGCGTACCCGCTCGACAGGCTCCGCCTGCCCTTCTGGTGGTGCGGCACGCTGAACGAAACGAACGCGTCGGAGTTTTCGTTGACGTTCGACGGGCGTGCGCCGCTGCTGCTGTATTTCCCGCGCTGATACCTGTTTCTTTTACTGTTTCCGCGTGTTGCGCCGCGCGCGCGGCTTGAAAAAAGGGGCGGGAAGCGTTATATTATTTAGATTAGTCCGATTCCAACCATAAACCATCATCCATACCAGGAGATTGCAACCATGTCCAAGATGATTTCCCCGCTCCAGCAGGTCCGCAGCGAATACGCCCCGAAACTGCCCCCCGCGCTCCGTTCCGGCGCGTCCGTGAAGGTCGAAAAGGGCGCCCCGCTCGCCGCTTTCGCCGACGCTGAAAAGATCGCCGCCCTCTTCCCGTCCACCAGCAATATGCCCGACCTGAAGTTCAGCGCGGGCGGCGCGGCGGAAGGCAAGCCTGTGAACGTGGCGGTCATCCTGTCCGGCGGTCAGGCCCCCGGCGGCCACAACGTCATCGCCGGCATCTACGACGGCATCAAGTCGCTGAACAAGGCGTCGCGCATGTTCGGCTTCAAGGGCGGTCCGAGCGGGCTCGTGGACAACGACTATGTCGAAATCACCGACGAGTTCATGAACGAATACCGCAACACCGGCGGGTTCGACATGATCGGATCCGGTCGCACCAAGCTCGAGCAGGTCGAACAGTTCGACAAGGGCGCGGTGAACTGCAAGGCGCTCGGCATCTCCGCCCTCGTGATCATCGGCGGCGACGACTCCAACACGAATGCGTGCCTCCTCGCCGAATACTACAAGGCGAAAAACATCCCGATCCAGGTCATCGGCTGCCCGAAGACCATCGACGGCGACCTGAAGAACAAGTTCATCGAGACGTCGTTCGGCTTCGACACCGCCAGTAAGGTCTACAGCGAGCTCATCGGCAACATCTCCCGCGACGCCAACTCCGCCAAGAAGTACTGGCACTTCATCAAGCTCATGGGACGTTCCGCATCCCACATCACGCTCGAATGCGCCTTGAAGACCCACGTGAACGCCGCGATCATCTCCGAGGAAGTCGCTGCGAAGAAGCAGACTCTCTCCGGCATCGTCGACGACCTCGCGAAGATCGTCGCGAAGCGCGCGGAAAACAAGGAGAACTTCGGCGTCGTGCTGGTTCCGGAAGGGCTCATCGAGTTCATCCCGGAAATGAAGGTTCTGATCGGCGAACTCAACGACGTGCTCGCCGCGAACGCCGACGAATTCAACGCCATCGCGAAGCCCGAGGACAAAATCGCCTACATCTCCGGCAAGCTCTCCGCCGCCAGCGCGTCCGTCTACGCCCAGCTCCCGACCGCCATCCAGCTCCAGCTCTCCATGGACCGCGACCCGCACGGCAATGTGCAGGTGTCCCTCATCGAGACCGAAAAGCTCCTCGCGCAGCTCGTGAAGCAGCGCCTCGTCGCGATGAAGGCGGAAGGCAAGTACGTCGGCAAGTTCTCCAGCCAGACCCACTTCTTCGGCTACGAAGGCCGCTGCGCCGCCCCGTCCAACTTCGACGCCGACTACTGCTACAGCCTCGGCTTCAACGCCGCCGCCATCATCGGCTCCGGCGCGACCGCCTACATGTCCTACGTCGGCAACCTCGCGAAGCCCGCCGACGATTGGACCGCGGGCGCCGTGCCGCTGACCGCCATGATGAACGTCGAACACCGCCACGGCGCGGACAAGCCGGTCATCAAGAAGGCGCTCGTCGAGCTCGACGACGCCCCGTTCAAGTTCTTCGCCGCCAACCGCGACGAATGGGCGGTCAACACCTCGTTCGTCTATCCCGGCCCGATCCAGTATTTCGGTCCCTCCGTCGTCTGCGACGCGAAGACCGAAACGATCAAGCTCGAGCACCAGTAATCCAACCGGGGACAGGAAAGGCATCCACCATGGCCGAACAGGGTAACAAAATCGACGTGGCCCAGGTCGCCTCTCTGGCGCGCCTGAGCCTGCCTCAGGACATGATCCCGCGTCTGCAAGCCGAAATGGAGCAGATCGTCGGCTATGTCGAAATGCTCGCCGAACTCGATGTCTCCGGCATCGAGCCGACCGCCCACGCCGTCGCGCGCACCAACGTGCTCCGCGAGGACGAACCCTCCGATCCCTTCCCGCGCGAGGCGATGCTCGCCAACGCGCCCGACCTGATCGAAGGCGAACTCGTGAAGGTCCCGCAGGTCCTTCCCGGGGAGGGCATCGCATGACGAACGCCGAGCTCATTTCCCTGTCCCTCCGCGATGCCGCCGCCGCGCTCCGCGACGGCAGCACCACCTCTGTCGGGCTCTGCACTGCATTCCTGGAACGCATCCAGGCGGTCGAACCGAAGGTGCGCGCCCTCCTCGCCGTGAACCCGGAATCCGTACTGGCACAAGCCGCCGCTTCCGATGCCCGGCGTGCCGCGGGCGCCCCGCTGGGCGAGTTCGACGGCGTCCCGATCACGCTGAAGGACAACATCTGCACGAAGGGCGAGCAGTGCTCCTGCGCCTCGAAAATCCTGAACGGCTTCATTTCCCCGTACGATTCCTTCGTGACCGGCAAGCTGAAAGCCGCCGGATGCGTCCTGCTCGGACGCGCCAACATGGACGAGTTCGCCATGGGGTCCTCCTGCGAGAACAGCGCGTACCAGCGCACCGCGAACCCGTGGAACCTCGACTGCGTGCCGGGCGGCTCCTCGGGCGGTTCCGCCGCGTCGGTCGCCGCGCTTGAAACGGTCGCCGCGCTCGGTTCCGACACAGGCGGTTCCATCCGCCAGCCCGCGGCGTTCTGCGGCGTGGTCGGACTCAAGCCGACCTACGGGCGCGTCTCCCGCAACGGACTCGTGGCGTTCGCATCCTCGCTGGACCAGATCGGTCCGCTGTCGCGCACCGTGTGGGACGCAGCCGCAATCCTCGACCTGATCGCCGGACACGACGAGAAGGATTCGACGAGCCTGCCGCAGCAGCCGGAAGGATTCGCCGCCGACCTGGAGGCGTTCGAGCAGAATCCGCGCCTCGACGGCGTGAAGATCGGTCTCCCGAAGGAATACTACGAGCTCGAGGGCATGGACCCCGCCGTCAAGGCGGTCATGAACGACTCGATCGAGGTGTTCCGTTCCCTCGGCGCGAGCTTCGTCGACGTCTCGCTCCCGCACACGAAATACGCCATGGCGTGCTACTACATCATCGCCACGGCCGAGGCGAGCGCGAACCTGGCGCGGTTCGACGGCATCCGCTACGGCTACCGCAGCCCGAATGCGACCGACATCAATTCGACCTACGAAAAGTCGCGCGGCGAAGGGTTCGGCAACGAAGTGCTCCGCCGCATCATGCTCGGCACCTACGTGCTCAGCAGCGGCTACTACGACGCCTACTACCTGCGCGCGCAGAAGGTCCGCACGCTGCTCCGCCGCGACTTCCAGGAAGCCTACAGGCTCTGCGATTTCCTGCTGACCCCGGTCACGCCCGCGCCCGCGTTCCATTTCGGGGCGAAGACCGACCCGCTGCAGATGTACCTCTCCGACGTCTTCACCACGGCGCTGAACCTGAGCGGCGACTGCGGCCTGAGCATGCCCGCCGCGATCGACTCCGGCACCGGGCTGCCCGTCGGCATCCAGCTCATCGCCCCCGCCATGGAGGAGAAACGCATCTTACGCGCCGGCCGCGCGTTCGAGCTGGCGCGTTCGCAGAAAGATTTCACCGCCCCGCTGGCATAAGCCGGACGGGCGCGATGGGGGACGGCTGAACCGTCGGCCGCCCCCTTGAATAACCGTTTTTGAACTGGAAGGAGACGTGCGGACATGAATACCGAATCGACCGGACTACTGATGGCGTGCCGCGCCGCGGAAGCGTCGTTCCATGTGTTTTTCACGGGGGAGGCTCCCGCGTCCGGGACGTTTGCGGACCGCCTTGCCACCGCCCTTTCCGCCATTGCAATCGACTGTGAGCACGGGCATTCTTCCTCGAAAGTCGTCCGGACAAAGCTCACGAAGCCACTTCACAGGCTGCCGCCCGACGATCCGGCGCATCATGGCACGACCGGGTTTGTCAACCTTTTCGAAGCGCCTCCGGACGGCACAACAGATTCCGTCGACGCGCTGAACCTGCTTGCCGCCGCCTGCACCGGATTTCCGTTCAGCCGTCTGCTGGACAAGATGCTGTTCGAACGCCTCGCGGCGCTGTCGCCGCACGACGCGCGTTCCGTCGCGCTGGAATCCGGTTCCGACGCCGCGTTCTTCTACCGTCACGCCGTGCGCCTGGCGGAGCTCCTGGAGGACCTGATCCCCGCTTATTGCGCCCTGCTCTCGGAACGTTCCGGCGAAGCGCCCGAAGGTGCGGTCTCCCGGCTGCGTCCATCCGTGCTCAAGCTCGAATCGGCGCAGAGCGCGTTCCTGCGGATGAAGCCCGGCGCGGTGGCGCTGGAAGTCGCGCGGATGTCCGCCGAGGACCCGTTCGCGCACGGCAGGATCTTCCGGCATCAGGACGGCGCGTTCGTGCCGCTCACGCTCCCCTCGATCCGTTCCGCGGACGATTTTTACGGATACGCGTCCGTGCGCCGGATGTTCCAGGAGCATTTCCGTGCGTTTTCGGAGGGTCGGAACAATCTGCCGCTGCTGATCTCGAGCCTGCCGGGCCTCGGCAAGACTCAGATGAGCATCGCCTACAGCCTGTCGTTCCCGAACATCACGCTGATCATCCCGCGACCGGAGGACCTGACCACCGGGCTGGAGCCGCTGATCACCGAGCTCGCCGCCTGGCCGGAGCACAAGTTCATGCTGTTCTTCGACGACATTGACGCGACGAAGACCGACTGGTATTATTTCCGCACGAACATCGGCGGCACGTTCTCCCTGCCGGAGAACATCACGCTCACAATCGCCTCGAACCAGCGGTTCCCGGCGAACATCTCCAGCCGCGGCCGCGGGTGTGAGTTCCCGATGTTCGACGAGATCCGGTGCCAGGAAATGATCCTGGACTTCCTCTCGGCGAAGGGCATGAAGGCTCCTTCGAAGAACCTCGTCGCCGTGATCGCGTCCGACTACGTGAGCGAGTTCGGGCAGAAACAGTTCGAGGAGCTGTCGCCGCGCACGCTCGTGCGCTACCTCGACCACTACCTCTCCGACCCCGCCAAGCGCAAGACGCTGATGGACGAGTCGAACAGCGAAGTCGTGCAGCAGCCCGATCCGCAGGTTTTCTACGAGGAGAATGTGAAGCTGATGCGTTCCATCCACGGCGAGGAAGCCCTGGACGAATTCCGCGAGGACGCCGTCCATGCCAAGTGACGACTCCGACCTTCTGTTTCCCGCCGCGTCCGATCCGGACGGATTTGTGTTCGATTCCGGCAACGGACTGTTCGACGGTCCGTTCGACGACGAGGACGACGGCGAGCTGAAGCCGTTGCTCGGGGACGATTACTACATGCGCGCCGCGCTCCGGTGCGCCCAGCAGGCCGCCGATGCGGGCGAGGTTCCCGTCGGAGCCGTGGCGGTGAAGGACGGTTTGATCATCGCGCGTTCGTGGAACCAGGTGGAGCTTCTGAAGGACGCGACCGCCCACGCCGAGCTCATGCTGATCGCATCTCTGCCGCAGATCGTCGGCGACTGGCGGCTGGACGGCATCGACATCTACGTGACCAAGGAGCCATGCGCGATGTGCGCCGGAGCCATGGTGAACTCGCGTATCCGCCGTGTGGTTTTCGGGATGCGCGATCCGCGCTGCGGCGCAGCCGGGAGCGCGCTGGACGTCACTGGATTCCCCGGGATGCTCCACAACGTCGAAGTGACAGCCGGACTCATGGAGGAGGAATGCAAGGAGATGTTCCAGGCGTTTTTCCGCACGGTCCGCGCGAACGCCCGAAAAAAGAAGTCCTGATTTACGGCTCACGCTTGAAAAAACAGCGTTCCGGGGGTATATTTTTCCTTGCTATAATTTTTTAAATAACCCCTCCAAGCAAGGATAAGCTCATGGACTATCGCATTGAAATGTCGGTGAAGCCGCAGTGGCAGGACGCCCGCGGCCAGGGCGTCGTCCGCCGCCTTTCCGCCCTCCCCGGACTGCCGCCCGTCCGAGGCATCCGTACACGTTCCGTCTACACCGTCTCCGCGGACATCACGCCTGACGAGGCCGCGAAGGTCGCGCACGAACTGGCGGACCCGGTAACACGCAGCGGCATCGTGGGCGAAACGCCGTCCGCCGGACTGGACTACACCTGGCTGATCCGCGTCGGCTTCAAGCCGGGCGTCACGGACAATGTGGCGCGCACGGCGTGGGAGGCAATCGGCGACATCATCGGCCGCAAGCTCTCCCGCGAGGAACAGGTCTTCAGCTCGATCGAATATCTGGTGGATTCCCCCGAAATGACCCGCGAACAGGCGCAGCGCATTGCCACCGGCCTGCTCGCGAACGTGCTGATCGAATCGGTCGACGTCTTCTCCCGCGACGAGCTTGTGAACAGCTCCATCCCGCTGAACAAGCCGGTCATCAAGGGGCTCGGCGAGGTCATCGTGCGCGACTACGACCTGGATGTCTCCGACGAAAAGCTCATGGAGCTGTCCCACAAGGGCACGCTCGCCCTCAGCCTCGAGGAAATGAAGTCTATCCAGGGCTATTTCCGCCAGCTCGGCCGCAAGCCGACCGACGTGGAAATGGAAGTCCTCGCGCAGACGTGGAGCGAACACTGCAAGCACAAGATCTTCGCTGCCGACATCGACTACACCACCCCGGACGGCAAGACGATCATGATCTCCTCGCTGTACAAGAGCTACATCAAGAAGAGCACGAAGGAGCTTCAGTCCGAGGTGCCGTGGCTCGTCTCCGTCTTTACCGACAACGCCGGCGTGATCCGCTTCAACGACCGTTTCGACCTCGTCTACAAGGCGGAGACCCACAACAGCCCGTCCGCGCTTGACCCCTACGGCGGAGCCATGACTGGCATCGTGGGCGTGAACCGCGACCCGCTCGGGACCGGGCAGGGCGCCGACCTGCTGCTGAACGTCTGGGGCTACTGCCTCGGTTCGCCGTTCACCGACCCGATCAACGTCCCCGAGGGACTGCTGCATCCGCGCCGCCTCCGCGACGGCGTCCACAAAGGCGTGATCGACGGCGGCAACCAGAGCGGCATCCCGTACGCCGTCGGCTGGGAATACTTCGACGACCGCTACATCGGCAAGCCGCTGGTCTACTGCGGCACGGTCGGCACGCTCCCGCGCAAGGTGGGCGACCGCAACGGCTGGGAGAAGTTCATTGAGCCCGGTGACTACATCGTGATGACAGGCGGCCGCATCGGCAAGGACGGCATCCACGGCGCGACGTTCTCCAGCGAAGAGCTGCACAAGGACAGCCCCGTGCAGGCGGTCCAGATCGGCGACCCGATCACCCAGAAGCGCATGAGCGACTTCATCCACGAAGCGCGCGAACGCCTCCTCTACCGTTTCGTGACCGACAACGGCGCGGGGGGTCTCTCTTCCAGCGTCGGCGAAATGGCGGACGTCTGCGGCGGCTGCGACATGGACCTCGCGAAGGCACCGCTCAAATACTCCGGCCTTCAGCCGTGGGAAATCCTCGTTTCCGAGGCGCAGGAGCGCATGAGCTTCGCCGTCGCGCCGGAACGTCTCGACGAGTTCCTGGCGCTCGCCGCCGCGCGCGACGTGGAAGCCACCGTGCTCGGCCGCTTCAACCATTCCGGCAAGTTCCACATCACCTACGGCGACCGCGTGGTGGCGGACATCGACATCAAGTTCATGCACGAGGGTCTGCCGAAACTCCACCTGAAAGCCGAGTGGAAGCCCCCGGTCTTCGACGAGCCGGTCATCTCCGGTCGCGACCTCTCCGCCGACCTTGTGAAGCTCATCGGCCGCCTGAACATCTGCTCCGACGAATACAAGGCGCGCCAGTACGACCACGAGGTGAAGGGCCTCAGCATCATCAAGCCTTTCACGGGCGTCTGCCGCGACGTCGCATCCGACGCCACAGTCACGCTCGCCGAACCTCTCGCGAAGGAGGGCATCGTGCTCTCCGCGGGCATCCTGCCGCGTTACAGCGACATCGACACATACCACATGATGGCGTCCATCATCGACCTCGCCGTGCGCCGTTCCGTCGCCGCGGGCGCCGATCCCGACCACATCGCCGGCCTCGACAACTTCTGCTGGCCCGACCCGGTGCAGAGCGAGAAGACCCCGGACGGCGAATACAAGCTCGCGCAGCTCGTCCGCGCGAATATGGCGCTCTACGACTGCACCAAGGCATTCAAGGTGCCCTGCATCTCCGGCAAGGACAGCATGAAGAACGACAGCACGCGCGGCGGCCGCAAGATCTCCATTCCGCCCACCGTCCTCTTCAGCACCATCGCGCGCATCGACGACGTGTCGCACGCGGTCTCCCTGGACGCCAAGTTCGCGGGCGACGCCGTGTATGTGCTCGGCGAGACCAAGCCCGAACTCGGCGGAAGCGAATACTACGCCATGCTCGACGCTGTCGGCAACAATGTTCCGAAGGTCGACATCCCGAAGGCGTCCAAGCTCTACCACGCGCTTGCCGAGGTCATTAAAGCGGACATCCCGTCCTCCATTGTTTCCCCCGCGCTCGGCGGCCTCGCCATCGCCGCCGCCAAGTCCGCCATCGGCGGTCGCCTCGGCATGACGATCGACCTCGACAAGCTCCCCGGCATCGAAAACCTGAACGACGCCGAGGCGCTTTTCTCCGAGTCGAACTCCCGTTTCATCCTCACCTGCCGTCCCGAACGCGCCGCCGAGCTCGAAAGGATGCTCGCCGGAAACGTGTTCGCCCGCGTCGGCACGACCACGGAGAAACAGGAGCTGGTGTTCACACGCGGCGGAAAAGTCGTCGCGTCCGCCACGCTTGCCGACCTCATCACCGCATACAAATCCACGCTCGAAGGCATCTGAGGAGGTTTCCGCATGATCCGCACCATCATCACCGGTTCAGCCGGACGCATGGGCAAGGCGCTCGTCGCCGCCATCGCCGCCAACCCTGAATTCCAGCTCGCAGGAGCCACCGAATACCCCGCCAGCCCGGTCATCGGGCAGGACGCCGGGACCGTCGCCGGAGTCGTCGCTCTCAACGTGCCGATCTCCGCCTCGCTCACGGATGAAATGCTCGCGAACGCCGACGCCATCATCGACTTCAGCACTGGAAATGTGCTGGAGAACGCCCGCGCCGCCGCGAAGGCCGGGCTTTCCATCGTGATCGGCACGACCGCGCTCACAGAAGCCGACAAGGCAGCGCTTCGCGATCTTTCCGCGAACGGCGCGCGCATCGTCCAGACGTTCAACTACAGCGTCGGCGTGAATCTGCTCTTCTTCCTCTCCGGCAAGACCGCCTCGCTCCTCGCCGACGATTTCGACATGGAAATCATCGAGGCGCACCACAACCAGAAGAAGGACGCCCCGAGCGGCACCGCGGTCCGCCTGGCGGAAGTCCTCTGCGAAGCCGCGGACCGCACGCAGGACGACCTCGTCTACGGGCGCCAGGGCATTGTAGGCGCGCGCACCCGCCGCGAGATCGGCATCCACGCCGTGCGCGGCGGCGATATCGTGGGCGACCACACCGTACTCTTCGCGGGCGACGGCGAACGCATCGAACTGACGCACCGCGCGTCCAGCCGCATGACCTTCGCCAAGGGCGCGCTCCGCGCCGCCAAATGGCTCGCGGGCGCTTCCGCCGGATACTACGACATGCAGGACGTGCTCGGGCTGAAGTAAGCCCGGCATACCATGGGAGCCGCAACCATGCCGATCGGACTCAAAATCGGAAAACTCGTGAACAAAACCGTCTGGCAGCCGGACGCCAACCAGGTGATCATCGACCAGACACTCGAGCTCACGTGCGACTGCGGCACCACCATCATCATCGAACAGCACATCGACGGCATGACCATGATCGAGGGCGTCCGCCATCCGATCACCGCCGGCAACAACACCCTCGAACTGAAGCAGATGCGCATCGTGAACCCGCGCACGGTCCGCCCCGACGGCGACCCCGCGTTCTACGAGCTCGCGGTCCGCGTCTACGCCGTGGGGATCGACCCCATCCTCGTTTCGGAATCCGTTTCATTTCTCAACCTCATAAAGGACCATTCATGAGCTATCAGAAAATCCGTCCGGTCGACGGCGACCGCATCACAGCGAATCCCGACGGCAGCCTTATCGTCCCCGACCAGCCGATCATCCCGTTCATCGAGGGCGACGGCATCGGCCCCGACATCACGGCGGCGTCCATGCACATCTGGAACACCGCCATTCAGAAAGCCTACGGCGGCAAGCGCAGGATCGCCTGGATGGAAGTCTACGCCGGCGAGAAATCCTGCGAAGTCTACGGCGAGGGCGTCTGGCTCCCCGACGAAACCCTTGAGGCAATCTCCGAGCACCGCATCGCCATCAAGGGTCCGCTCACGACACCCGTCGGGAAGGGCATCCGCTCGCTCAACGTGACTCTCCGCCAGAAGCTCGACCTCTATGTCTGCCTCCGCCCGGTCCGCTATTTCCAGGGCGTCCCCTCTCCGGTCAAGCACCCCGAGCTCACCGACATGGTCGTCTTCCGCGAGAACACCGAGGACATCTACGCGGGCATCGAATGGGCGTCCGGCACGCCCGAGGTGCAGAAGGTCATCGCGTTCCTGCAAAATGAAATGGGCGTCGCCAAGATCCGCTTCCCGGAAACGTCCGCGATCGGCATCAAGCCGGTTTCGAAGGAAGGCTCCGAGCGCCTCATCCGCGCCGCCATCCGCTACGCCATCGACAACCATCGCAAGAGCGTCACGTTCGTGCACAAGGGCAACATCATGAAGTTCACCGAGGGCGGCTTCCGCGACTGGGGCTATGCGCTCGCGAAGCGCGAGTTCCCGGAGCAGACCGTCACGTGGGAAGAATGCGGCGGCGTTGTGCCTGAGGGCAAAATCCTCATCAAGGACTGCATCTGCGATGCGTTCCTGCAGCAGATCCTGACCCGTCCCGCCGAGTACGACGTGATCGCCACCATGAACCTGAACGGCGACTACGTTTCGGACGCGCTGGCGGCGAGCGTCGGCGGCATTGGCATCGCTCCGGGCGCGAACATCAACTACGTCGGCGGCAAGGCGATCTTCGAGGCGACGCACGGCACCGCGCCCAAGTACAAAGGGCTCGACAAGGTCAATCCCTGCTCGCTCGCGCTCTCCGGCGAAATGCTCCTCCGCCACATCGGCTGGACCGAAGCCGCCGACCTCGTGATCCGCGGCATCGAACGCGCCATCGCGTCCAAACACGTCACCTACGACTTCGCGCGCCAGATGGAGGGCGCGACCGAACTCCGCTGCTCCGAGTTTGCCCGCGTGATCGCGGACAACATGTAATTCCTTCGGGGCGTTATGGATACGGGCAGGCAAGACCAGCTCAGGTATTCGATCACAAAGGACCTCCCGCGCGCGGACGTGCTTGCGCTCTACCGTGCCGCGGGGTGGTTCGGGTCGTCCGATCCCGCCCCGGAACTCGACGCCATGATCGCGAATTCGTTCGCGGTCTCAGCGGCGTTCGATCCCGTCGGTCGCCTCGTCGGCATGGCGCGCGCGCTGTCCGACGGCGTGAGCGACGCCTACATTCTCGACGTCGTGGTCGATCCTTCGCACCGTTCGCGGGGCGTCGGTCGCGAGATTGTGAAGCGCCTGACGGATCACCTCGCGTCGTTCGGCATCGACTGGATCGTCTGCATCGGCGTGCCCGGCACGGAGGCGTTCTACCGCGCCGCCGGAGCCGCCCCGATGGACGGTCATACGGCGTTCCGGTTCGGAGGCGGCAAATCATGAGCGGTCCGCACGAACTCCGCCCGCCTGAAGGCTTCCGCCGCCTCACGCTCGAAGACCGCGCGGTCCTCGAACCCTTCCTGCTCGCTTCCGGCCGCCAGAGCTGTGAATTCGCGTTCACCAATCTTTTCCTGTGGAGCGGCACCTACCGTCCCGACTGGTGCTTCATCGGCTCCCACCTCTACCTCCTGCTCGAGACCGAGGACATCCTCATGTTCGCGCCGGGCGGCGCGCGCGGACCGGAACCGGACGAACTTCTGGCGGTGTCCGACCGCCTGATCCGGGCGGGCTTCAGCGGCTCGTTCGACCACGTGGACCAGGAATATCTGAAGACGCATCCGGACGTCGGGACGAAGTTTTCCGCCGAACGCATGGACGACCGTTACGACGAGTATGTCTACAGCGTGGACGCGCTCGTCGGCCTGCACGGGCGCCTGCTGGCGAAGAAACGCAACCTGATCACGCAGTTCCGCGAGGATTACCCGGACGCCGCGCTGGAACCGCTTTCCCGCGTGAATCTCGACGAGGCGCTTGCCGTTCAGCGCGACTGGTTCGCGGCGCAGGAGCAACCCGTTTCCGTTGAGGCATCGCACGAGGCCGCCGCCATCGGGATGCTCGCGGCTCATTTTGAATCGCTTCCGGTCGAAGGGCTTGTTTTACGCGCCGGAGGCCGCGTCGTCTCGTTTGCCGTTTACAGCCCGGTCTCGTCCGACCTCTGGACCGTCCACTTCGAGAAGACCCGCTACGAATACAAGGGCGCTTCGCAGTACATCACGCACAGCACCGCCGCCGCGCTGCAGGACCGCGCCCGGTTGCTCAACCGCGAACAGGATCTCGGCATCCCCGGACTCCGCCAGGCGAAAAAGTCCTACGACCCGCTTTTCCTGCTTCAGAACTACAAGCTCGTCCGTCGTTCGTGATGCACCGCGCGTTTTTCCCTGACGGGGTAATTCCGCTCAGGCGTGATCGTTTTCCTTTTCAAACCACGAGGAATCGGCGAGCAGTTGCAGGACGTCAGCGATCGTGTGTTCCGGTAGAATCCGCTCGGTGTCAATGACGGGAATATCTCCGCACGCGACAAGCGACCGGCTTATCTTGTCTCCCAGTTTCTTTTCTCCGGGGTGAAGCAGGAAAAAGATGCCGTTTACGGTATCATAATCGGCAGTGAAGGATTCGTAGTGTCCTTCGAGAGGCGCGAGGGCGAGGAAGGAATCGGACGGAAGGAAGAGGGCGTTGGGCCAGCCGTTGTTGACCCGGATGCATTCCAGAATCTTCTGAATATCAGCCTGAAATGGAAACATCGGCCAGATGCTTTCGATTTCGTTTTGGAGGGAGGCACGTGAACGCAACAGCCGGACGACCTTTTTCCTGAACTTGGCGTTTTCGCCGAAAAAAGGGACGGTGGAAAAGAACCCGAAGGCGCTTTTCGGCGGCAGAGTGATCGTTTCCAGCGGGATCATGGAAGCCTCCTTGAAGATATTACGGTTCGGATGCGGCGATGCGCGTCACCGCGTTCAGGATGCCGTGCACAAGGTCGTCCGGTGCACTTGCTCCCGAGGTGACGCCGACGTGTTTCGCGCCGCGGAGGAGTTCCGGCGTGACGGCTTCCGGACCGGAGACGAGTTCGGCGCGCGCGCCCTGGGCGACGGCGATCTCGCACAGGCGGCGCGTGTTGGAGCTGTGCGCGGATCCGGCGACCAGCACGAGGTCGCACTTCGATGCAAGCTCGCGGACGGCGTCCTGGCGCTTCTGTGTGGCGCGGCAGACGGATGCGGATTCGACGAGACCGGGGATCTTTTCGCGCAGGATCGCGGTCATTTCCGCGATCACGCCACTGTTCATGGTGGTCTGGCTGATGCAGGCGTAAGTCCTGCCGGGGACCAGCTTGAAACCGCGTGCGTCCTCCTCGTTCGTGAGGAGATGCTTCTCGCCGTGGATGCGCCCGAGGATACCCTCGACCTCGCGGTGTCCCGCCTTGCCGAAGAGCAGCACGACATACCCTTTTTCCGAAAGCTCCGCGCCGCGTTCCTGCACCTTCCGGACCAGCGGACACGTGGCGTCGACGATGTTCAGCGGGAGCGCCTTTGCGCGCGCCTCGACCTCCTCGGAAACGCCGTGCGCGCTGAAGATGAGCGTGGCTCCGGGGGGAAGCCCCTCGGGTTCGTCGACGATCTTCGCGCCGCGTGAAAGCAGATCGTTCACGACCGATTCATTGTGGACGAGGTCGTGCAGGATGAAGACGGGCGCCCCGTGCCGTTTCAGCTCGTCCATGGTGCGGTTCAGCGCGTTGCGCACGCCCGAGCAGAACCCGGTGATGGAGCAGAGGATTACTTCCATGATGCGACTTCCAGGAACGCCCGGTGGAACGCTTTGTCCGCGTACGGATCGGGCGCGCCGGGCGCGAGCTCGTCCGGGGCGTAGTTCGAGCCGACGGATTCGAAATGCAGCATGTGGGCATCCGCGTCAGCGCGGTACATGATGCGCCAGGTGCGGCAGTGGATCGCCCAGGAGCCGTCCGGGAGCCGTTCGATGCGCTTGCGGGCGGGGTTGAAGGGTTCGTATTTGAGCTGGACGGCGCAGAAATTGGCGAGGTCAAGCCCGGTTCGCGCCATAATCCAGTCCATCTGCTCCCGTGCGGCAGGGGAAAAATCGTGCGTCCATTCGGTCAGGACGAGTTCGTCGCGCCATCCGGCCTTCGACTCCGGGAAGGCGTCGACCGCGGGAATGTACGGCTTGAGGTCGAGGACCGGGGTGCGGTCGAGGATGTCGCAGTGGTTCAGGTAGACGTTCAGGCCGTCGATGCCCTCCAGTTCGACGCAGCTCAGTCCGATGGGGTTCGGGCGGTGCGGCGACCGCGTGGAGAAGACGCCGTACTTGCGGTTTTCGGGGGCGTAAGGCGGCGTGACCTTCGGTTTCCAGGTGGCGTTCAGGTGGAAGATGAAGACGACCCAGACGCGCTCGAATCCGGCGAGGTCCTCCAGCGCCTGCTCGAATCCGCGCCCCGGGTAGAGTTCGATGCGCGCCTTCGCCTCGGAGAATTCCGCCTGGCGCGGCGCTTCGTACCGCCAGCGGAGCCCGGTATGCAGGAGCCCGATGGGCGCGAACTCGTAGCGCTCTCTGATCTCGGCGGGCATTGTTCCGCTCACCCCTGCACGCCGGTGTCGATCGCGACGGAGAGCGCGAACGCCCGCACGGCGAGCTCGTCGTTGACATTTGTATTCAGCACGCGGACGAGAGATTCCGCCTCGCCGAGCATACGCGCGGCTTCGTCCGGCGGGAGCATGGGGCGCGGATCGGCATCCAGCCACACGCGCACGACCTCCGGATTCGGCAGGAGTTCGAGCGGCGTCCCCTCGGCGACGAGCGCGACCTGGGCGAACCAGGTATGCAGGATACTGAGGAATTCCTCGCGGAGGCGAAGGTATTCGCAGCCGGTTTCGCCGTCCATGCGCTTTTCGATCAGCTTCATGGCGGCGGGCTCGAGGTTTTCGGCGGCTTTCAGGCGGGCGTCCCAGCGCGCCTGCACGGTCGTCTCCGCCATGCTGCCGAGCGAGCCGAGCACGTCGATCAGCCCGGCGGCGCAGTCCTCGCCCGCCACGAGGTCGCCCTTCGAGGCGAACGTGAGCTTCATGAGCAGGTCCGGCAGGGCGGCGAACGTCTCCATGTCGTACTTGCAGACGTTGTCCGTGAGCGTGAGGATTTGGCAGCGCGAGCGGATGGTGGGGAGGAGCGAGGTTGGACGCCCCGTGGTGAGGATGAAGAGGCAGCGCGGCGGGGGTTCCTCCAGCGTCTTCAGGAACGCGTTCTGCGCGTTATCGTTCATGGTGTCGCTGTCCTGGATGACGCCGATCTTCCAGCCGCCGGGGGAGCTGCTGCTGAGGTGGAACATGGAATCGAAATTGCGAAGAGAGTCCGGCTCGTCTTCGGTCAGTCCGATGGGGATCTGGCGCGATTTCGAGGTCGGCGCGAGCAGGAATAGGTCGGGATACAGGCCGTTTTCCAGCAGGGAGCATGTTTCGCATTGTCCGCAGGGCGCGCCGTCGGGGAGGGGGTCCAGGCAGACGGCGAGCTGGGCGAGCAAGGTAGGGAACCGGTTGCGGATGGCGGCGTTCGAGGAGACGACGAGATGGGAATGGCCCAGGCGGCCGGCATTTTTCGCCATGCGGAGGGAGCGACCGAGGAGCGGATACGCGGATTCAAAGGATTGCCAGTCGTGCATGGATCGCCTCCAGAATGGATTGTGTGACCTGTTCGGGCGAGGGGGACGCATCGATCACGGCGAACCGTCCGGGTTCTCGCCGGGCGAGCTCGAGGAAGCCGTTCCGCACCGCGGTATGGAACGCCGCGGATTCGGAGTCGAAGCGGTCGCCCTTCGCGGTCCCGGAGGCCCGTCCCGTGGTGCGTTGCAGTCCGAGTTCCACCGGGATGTCCAGCACTAACACCAGGTCGGGGCGCGTGTCGCGGCAGACGAACTGATTGACGCGGGCGACCAGTTCCGGGTCGATGCGTCTTGCGCAGCCCTGGTATACGAGCGTGCTGTCAGTGAACCGGTCGGAGATGACGATCGCGCCGCGCGCCAAAGCGGGCCGGATCAAGTGTTCGCACATCTGGGCATGGCATGCGCCGAAGAGCATCAGTTCCGTTTCCGGCAGCAGGTTTTCGCCGGGCTCGGGCGTCTTCAGGATGATGCGAATCTTTTCGGCGACTTCGGTGCCGCCGGGGGAACGCGCGGTGACGACTTCGCGGCCGGACTTGGCGCGCAGGGCTTCGGCGACGCGTTCGAGCTGTGTGGTTTTGCCGCAGCCCTCGCCGCCCTCCAGTGTCAGAAAAATACCGTTCATTTCAGGTCAGGTCCAAATAAAATCGAAGAATTTTTGCGAATGTGATTTGCGATATTGCCCGCTTGAATGTAAATTGAATATCGCGATTTTCTTTATTTAAGATATCACAAAATTCCAACCTTTCAAAGCCGGAGTCGAAAAAATGTCTGGAAAGATCGACAGAAACACCTATCTTACCGCCAATATCGGGGATTTCCCCGAAGAAATCGTCGTCTGCGGACGCCGCTACGTCAAGAAAGACGACCTCCGCTACGGCACCAATCCGCACCAGCCCGCGGCGTTCTACCGTCCCGCCGACGAACACGGCGCGATCATGGACCTTGAGGTGCTGAAGACCGGGAAGAACGGACTTTCCCAGACCAACCTGGAGGATATCTCCGGCGCGCTGAACATCGTGAAATATTTCGCGGAGCCCGCGTGCGCCGTCATGAAGCATGTGAACCCGAGCGGCGCGGCGGTCGGCCTGCCCGGCGAAACGCTCCGCCAAGTCTTCATCAAAGCGCGCGACTGCGACGCCCGCGCGGCGTTCGGCAGCGTGATCGCATTCAACCGCAAGGTCGACAAGGACACCGCGGCGGCGATCATGGAACTCTTCGCCGAATGCGTGGTCGCGCCCGATTTCGACGCCGATGCCCTCGAAGTCTTCAACGACAGCGTGACCTACAAGGTCAACAAACAGCTCCGCGTGCTGAAGAGCGGCGCGCTCGACACTCTGCCCAAGTTCGTCGGCGACCCCGCCGTCAACACCATCAAGGTCCTCGCCGACGGCTCGCTCGTGGTCGCCGCACCGCTCCTCACCCACGTCCGCTCCTTCGCCGACCTCCCCGCCGCCACCGGCGAGAACAAGGCGTGCGGCGCGCAGGTCTCCACCGTGGAGCCGACCGACCAGCAGGCGAAGGACCTGCTCGCTGCGTGGTACATCAACATCTCCGTGCGCTCGAACGGCGTCGTGATCGTGAAGAACGGCCAGACGCTCTCCGTGGGCACCGGCGAACAGGACCGCGTGGGCGCGGTCGAGCAGGCGATCGAAAAGTTCAAGCAGAAATTCACCGGCGACGTCACGCTCGACGGAGCCGCCATGTCCAGCGACGGGTTCTTCCCGTTCCCGGACGCGCTCGAAGTCGCCGCCGCCGCCGGAATCCGCGCGGTCGTCTCGCCCGCCGGATCCCTGAAGGATGCCGACGTGGTGAAGCGTGCGAACGAACTCGGCGTGGCGCTGCGCCATGCGCCGGAACGCATCTTCTCGCACCACTGATCCGGTTGCGCCATAAGCTCAAAACCCGCGGGCGGCCATGACGGACGAATACGGCACCGAATCCGGGAACGCCTCTCTCGCCGAGCATAAGCTCAACGGAGAAGTGGAGCATGTGGTGTACGAAAGCGAGGACGCCTCGTACACCGTGTTCCGCCTGCGGGATACCCAGGGGGCGGTGCACACGGCGGTCGGAACCGTGCCGGGGCTTTCGCCAGGGCAGACGGTCCAGCTGTCCGGCAAGTGGGAGATGCACAAGGAGCACGGACGTCAGTTCCGCGTGAGCTCGTGCGTCTTCTCGCTCCCCGCCACGCGCGAAGGGCTGGTCAAATACCTCTCCAGCGGGGTCGTGAAGGGCATCGGCGAGAAATACGCCAAGGCAATCGTCGACACGTTCGGCACGGATACGCTGAACGTACTGAACCAGCAGTCGCGCCGCCTGAAAGAGGTCCCCGGCCTCGGCAAGAAGCGCATCGAGGCGATCCGCAAGGCGTGGAAGGAGAATTCCGACCGGCGCGAAAGCCAGATCTACTTGCAGGGGCTCGGCATCAATCCCGCCTGGTTTGTCCGCATCTACGACAAGTACGGCAACGACGCCCCCGAGGTCATCCGGGGGAATCCGTACCAGCTCGCCGCCGACATCAAGGGCATCGGGTTTACCTACGCCGACAAGATTGCGCGTCAGCTCGGCATCGGGCTGAATGACGTTCGACGGATGACCGCGGGCGTGACCTACGGGCTCCTGCAGGCGCGGCAGGCGGGGCATGTGTGCATGCCGCGGGCGGTCTTCGTCAAGTTTCTGGCAGAGCTGCTGGATGTGGACGAGGCCGACGCGGGCACGGCGATCGAAAAGGCGCTGGAGACCAGGCGTGCGGCGTCCTGCGTGTCGCACGAGGGCGACGTGATGATCTACGAGCCGGGGCTCCTCCGCTGCGAGGACGAACTGCCCTTCCTCATCCGGTTCCTCCAGTCGCGCGAGCGCTACGCCGGGATGAAGCTCGCGCAGATCCCCGCCCCGCCGAACTCTAAATTCAGCACGGAGCAGCTCCTTGCCGTCGACCGCGTGTCCCAGTCGCCGATCACGATCATCACGGGCGGACCCGGCGTTGGCAAGACCACGGTCGTCTCGGAGATCGTCCGCCGCGCGAAACTGTCGCATCTCTCGATCGCGCTGGCGGCTCCGACCGGACGCGCCGCGAAGCGCATGACCGAGACCACCGGGCTGACTTCGTTCACGATCCACCGCCTGCTCAAGTGGGACCCCGCCGCCCGCAAGTTCGTGTTCGGGCGCGGCAACCAGCTGCCCTATGATTTATACGTCCTCGACGAGACGTCCATGCTCGACATCCTGCTTGCGCTGGCGTTTTTCCGCGCGGTGAAGCCGGGCGCTTCGGTCGTGATCGTGGGCGATCCGGACCAGCTGCCGTCCGTCGGTCCCGGTAACGTGCTGAACGATCTCATCGCGTCGGGCGTCTGCCCCGTCTCCCGCCTCACGCAGATCTTCCGGCAGGGCGACGGCAGCGGCATCATCCACGCCGCCCACGACGTGAACAACGGCGTCGTGCCGCGCCTGCCCCGCCGCGCGAAGGACGCACAGGCGGATTTCTACTGGATCGAGAAAGACGACCCGGAGGACGCCGCCGATGTGATCGAACGCATGATCACCGACCGCATCCCGCGCCGGTTCGGGCTCGACCCGATCCGCGACGTGCAGCTGCTGTGCCCGATGAACCGCGGCACGGTCGGGACGCAGGCGATGAACGAACTGCTTCAGGAAAAATTGAACCCGGAGAAGAAGTTCGTGTTCCGCTCGCTCGGACGCCTGTTCAAGAGCGGCGACAAGGTCATGCAGATCGTGAACAACTACGACAAGAACGTGTTCAACGGCGACCTCGGGTTCCTCGGACGCATCGACTTCCAGAACGAATCGTTCCAGGTGCGGTACGAGTCCGGACCGATGGTCGAATACCGGTTCGAGGAGGCGGAGCAGATCGTGCCTGCCTACGCCGTCACCGTCCACAAATCCCAGGGCTGCGAGTTCCCCGCCGTCGTCATGCCGATCCTGTCCCAGCACTACATGATGCTCCAGCGGAACCTGCTGTACACCGGCATTACGCGCGCCAAACGCCTTATGGTCCTGGTCGGCTCTCGCAAGGCGGTCTCCATGGCGGTGCGGAACGCCGTCCGGGAGCCGCGCTACTCGCTCCTGCTGGAAAAACTCATCACCGGAGGCCCGCTCGCATGAACACACCCGGCTCTATCCCGTACACCCCGGTCAACTACACCTTCCCGTTCCCGAAAATCCGGGCGCAGGGCACGCTCGCCGCCATCGGCTCATGTTTTGCGCAGGACCTCGCGCTGACGCTGCTCGACAGCGGGATGCGCGGCATGGTCAATCCGAACGGAATCCTGTACAACCCGTACTCCATCAACGACGCGCTGCAGCGGCTGGAATGCGGCTACACGGAGAGCGACTTTTTCGAGCTGAACGGGCTGTGGCATTCGTGGCGGCACCATGGGGCGTTCTCCGCCGCAAGCGCTGCCGAGGGGACCGCGAACGCGAACGAATCCGCGAAACGGTTCCGCCGCGTGCTCAAGAAAGCCGATTTCTTCCTCATGACCGTGTCTACCGCGGTCGTCTACAGGCATAAGCCGGAACGCCTCGTGGTCGCGAACTGCCACAAGGCGCCGGGCAACGAGTTCGAGCAGACCGTGCTGTCCTACGACACCTGCCGCGCCGCGATGCGGAACGCCTGCGAGATCATACGTTCGTACAACGCCAAGTGCCCGATCATCATCACTTTGTCGCCCGTGCGGCACAATCCGGGCGACCTTGCTACGAATTCGCTCTCGAAGGCGAGGCTGCGGGCAGCTGCCGCGGACGTCTGCGCCAAGGTCGACGGCTGTGCGTATTTTCCCGCGTTTGAGATCCTGAACGACGAACTGCGCGACTACAGGTTCTACGCCGAGGACATGCTCCATCCGTCCGAGCTTGCGCGGAAAATCATCCTCGAACGCTTCCTCAATTCGTGCTTCATTCCGCGGGCGAAGGCCGACTACGAGGCGGCGGAACTCCGCCGCCGCCAGTCGCGGCACATCCCGATCGCGGGGCAGGGAGAATGACTTATGTGCGGAATCGCAGGCTGTTTCAATCCGCGGACACCGCCCGATGAGGTATTTCTGCAAGGGCTTTGCGGCACGATGCGCCAGCGCGGACCGGATGCGCACGGCACGTATGCGGACGGCGCGCTCGGACTTGCCCACACCCGCCTCTCTGTGATCGACCTCGACGGCGGCGCGCAGCCCATGCACGGCGTCGAGGGGCGCTACACGCTCGTTTTCAACGGCGAAATCTTCAATTTCCGCGAACTGCGCTCCGAGCTGGAACAGGCGGGCGAAGCCTTCCGCACGAAATCCGACACGGAAGTCCTGCTGAAACTCCTGATCCGCGAGGGGTCGGACTGCCTTCCTCACCTCAACGGGTTCTTCGCGTTCGCGTTTTATGACGCGGCGGAGAAAACGCTTCTTCTGGCGCGTGACTACCACGGCGTGAAGCCGCTGTATTATTTCCACCTTCCGACCGGGGAATTCGGATTCGCAAGCCGGTTTTCGACCTTGACGCTTTGTCCGGGCTGCCCTGAAAAGATTTCTCTTTCCGCGCTCGCCGATTATCTGGCGTTCCAGTACATTCCCGCGCCGGACACGATCCGCGAGGGCGTGAAGAAAATGCGCCCCGGTACCGCGATTGAGTTTCAGCTGGAAACAGGAGAGATGCGGGAGATCGACTGGGGCTCGCAAGTCCGGATCAAACAGGAAACAATAAACTACGAGGATGCCTGTGTCTATGTGCACAGTCTGCTTTCCGGGGCCGTAAAACGCCGTCTGATCGCCGACGTGCCGCTGGGCGTCTTCCTGTCCGGGGGGCTGGATTCCGCCGTCGTGGCGGCGCTTGCGGCGCGTCATTCGACCGCACCGCTGGAATGCTTTTCCATCGGGTTCGACGACCCCCGCTACGACGAAAGCGCCGATTGCAAAGCCACGGCGGCGCACCTCGCGACGCTGGCTCCCCACGGGCTGCATCACCACATCAAAACCGTCCAGCCGCAGGACTTCGACCTGCTGCCGAAGCTCGCCGCCGAGTTCGGCGAGCCCTATGCGGACGCGTCCATGCTGCCGTCGTATTTCCTGGCGGCGTTCGCCCGGGAACACGTGACCGTGGCGCTGAGCGGAGACGGCGCGGACGAGCTGTTCGGCGGGTATGAACGCTACCGTGCGATGGCTGTTCTTCAGAATCTTCGGGCGTTCTCGCCGGGATTTCTCTGGAATGCGGCGGCGGCATGCCTGCCGGATTCGGGCGAACGGAGCAAAGCCGGACGCCTGAAGCGTTTCCTGCGCCTTGGCGCGGTTTCCGGCACGGGCGCGCGCTACGACGCCCTCATGTCGCATTTCGCGGTGGATTCCATCGGTCCGATCGCGCCTGGTCTCCGCCAGTATTTGAACACAAAACGCGCCCTGCCGGATGCCGCCTCTCTCATGGCGTCGCTGATGGAAGACGACCTGCGCCGTTATCTGCCGGGCGATGTGCTGACGAAGGTCGACGTCTGCTCCATGGCGGCATCACTTGAGGTGCGGAATCCGTTCCTGGATCCGGAAGTTTCCAAGTTCGCGCGTTCCCTCCCCGTGGAGTTCAAGATCCAGGGCGGTCGCCGCAAGCGTATCCTCGGCGATGCATTCAGGAGGGAATTGCCGCCGGGGCTTGCCGCGCGGCGCAAACGCGGATTCGGCGTGCCGGTGGCGGCTTGGTTTCGCACGGTCTGGCGTGACCGGCTGCGGACCGCCCTGCTGGACGAACTGCCGCATCATTGGGAGATGCTCGACCGCGCCGCGCTGGAACGCCTCATCAAGGAACACCAGACTGGCGGAAAAGACCGTTCCTACCTGCTGTTTTCCCTGCTGATGCTGTCGTTTCAGGGGAAAAACGCATAAATTTTAATGATTTGATTTGCAAATCCGGCAAGGATAAGTATCTTATATTGCACAATCTTTCACACGGGGTTCCGCGCCGCGGGACCGCCGCGCCGGAAAACGGTCCGCACACAGCCGCATCCGGCGCACCAAACTTCAGGATTATCAGATGATCTGCGAAACAAACAACGAAGCCGACATGCGGGAAGCGATGCACGAACTGGGGCTCCGCGCCCTCCGCGCCTCCCGTGCGCTCGCCGTCTCCGATTCCGCCAGCCGTTCGCGTTGGCTGCTGGCGATGGCCGATGCGCTCGAACGCGACACGGAAAACATTCTGGCCGCCAACGCCGAAGATCTGGCGGAGGCAAAACAGAACGGTCTGGACGCGCCGAAACTGGAACGTCTCACGCTGACGCCGAAACGCGTCAAGGACGTGGCGGATGCCCTGCGCCATGTGGCGGGGCTCGACGACCCGGTCGGTCGCATCCTTTCCAGTGTCACGCGCCCGAATGGTCTCCGCATCGACAAGGTCTCCGTGCCGATCGGCGTCATCGCGATCATCTACGAATCCCGCCCGAACGTGACGGTCGATGCCGCCGGACTCTGCATCAAGTCCGGCAACGCAGTCATCCTGCGCGGCGGCGGCGAGGCGTTCCGTTCGAACTCCGCCTTTGCGAAGTGCATTTCCGACGCGGGCGTCGCCGCCGGCATGCCCGAAGGCGCGCTTCAGCTCGTGCCGTTCAAGGGGCATGCCGCGGTCTCCGCGATGCTGAAGATGAACGACTGCATCAACATGGTGATCCCGCGCGGCGGCGAACGCCTGATCCGCGCCGTGGTGGAACAGGCGACGATGCCCGTTATCAAACATTACAAGGGCGTGTGTCACATCTTCGTGGACCATGTCTGCGACCAGGACCAGGCGCTCACGATCATCGAAAACGCCAAATGCCAGCGTCCGAGCGTGTGCAACGCACTGGAGACCATCCTTATTGACGCCTCGATCGCGCCGGAATTCGCGCCGAAGCTCGCCGCGAAGCTCGCGCAGCTCGGCGTGACCATGCACGGCGACGAAGCGTTCAGCAAGCTCGCAGCGCCCGTCGCGGTCGTCCCCGCCACCGAGGAGGACTGGCCGAAGGAATACGGATCACTCGACGTTACAGTCGGCATCGTGGACGGCGTGAAGAAAGCCGTCGACCACATCAACCGTTACGGCTCCGGTCACAGCGACAGCATCCTCACGATCGACGAGGCGAACGCGCAGTTCTTCCTCGACAACGTCGACTCCGCGGCCGTGTACTGGAACGCCTCCACGCGGTTCACCGACGGCGGCGAGTTCGGCATGGGCGCGGAAATGGGCATCAGCACGGACAAATTCCATGCGCGCGGTCCGATGGGCCTGGTCGAACTTACCTCCTACAAGTACAAGATCTACGGGACGGGCCAGATCCGTTCCTGAACCGTACTCTTCACAATCCGCTCAATCCGCCGGGGTTGCACCACCCCGGCAGGGATTTTTTTACTGTAATTCACCTCATAGCGACAGAACATGAAACCGATCACAGCAGCGGTCATAACACTTGGCTGCCGGCTCAACCAGGCCGACAGCGCGCTTCTGAACGACAGACTGATCCGCCTCGGATTCCAGATCGTTTCCCCGGACGCGTCCAGCAGTCCGAACCTCATCCTCGTCAACTCCTGCACCGTCACCGAGACGGCATACAAGAAAAGCAAGCAGGCGCTCCGTTCGATCCGTGCGGAAAATCCGCAGTCGTTCATCGTCTTCACCGGCTGCGCCGCGGACGTAAGCAAGGACGAGCTGGAGCGGAACCAGGACATCGACCTCGTGCTCACCAACGAGCAGAAGAAGGACATCGAAACGATCATGCCCCAGTACCTCGCGCTGCTGGAAAAACGCGATGCGCCCGCCACGCCGAAGCTCGCGAAGGGGATCTTCGCCGAACAGGCGCAGGGCGTGTTCCCGTTCCGTTCGCGCGCTTTCATCAAGGTGCAGGAGGGCTGTAACAACAGCTGTTCGTACTGCATCGTCCCGACGGCGCGCGGTCCGGAGCGTTCACGCGACCTGAAGGAGATCGTTGCCGAGTTCAGGAAGGCGGTCGAAGACGGGTTCCATGAGATCGTGCTGACTGGCGTGAACACCTGCCACTACAAGGCGGGCAAAGTCGGGATGCCGGAGCTGATCGACCGTCTGTGTGAAATCCCCGGGGATTTCCGCATCCGCCTGAGCTCAACGGAGCCGTGCGACGAGCTGTATTCCATCGTCGACGCCATGAAACGCAACGCTGCGAAGGTCTGCGAATTCCTGCACCTGCCGCTTCAGAGCGGCAGCGATAAGATATTGAAGGCAATGAACCGCCACTGCGACACCGCGAAGTTCGCCGAATACGCCGCGTACGCACGCGAGGCGATCCCGAACCTCCACCTCGGCACGGACATCATCGTCGGGTTCCCCGGCGAGACTGCCGCCGACTTTGAGGAATCGCTCGCATTCCTGCGGAAAATGAACTTCGCGAACATCCACGTCTTCCCGTATTCGCCGCGTTCCGGCACCCCGGCGGCGGACATGCCGAACAAGGTGCAGAAGACCGCGGTCGCGGACCGCATCGAACAGCTCAAGGCGTTGAAGGAGGAATGCGCACAGGCATTCGCGAAGAGCCTCGTCGGTGCGACCGGCGCCGTGCTGATCGAGACCAACTGCAACAAGAAGGAGCTGTGGGACGGCTGGTCGGGAAACTATGTCCGCACCATCGTGAGCAGCGAATCGGACATCGCGCGGAAGCTCCTGCATGTGAAGTTCCTGCGGTTCCTCCCCGTCGGCGCGCTTTTTGCCGAAATAATCAACGAACCGGGTTGATTTTCGCATGATTCCGGTGTATCTTTTTCCCTGAACCAACCCAGGAAGAACCCGGTCATGCCCCCCGAAAAGAAAACCGCGCTCGCCGCCGCCGTGGAGATTCTCGCGAAACGCCTCGTCTCCACCGCCGAATTGCGCTCGAAACTTGCCGCGAAAAAGCTTTTTTCGCCCGCCGAGATCGACGAGGCGGTGCTCGCGGTCAAGCGCATGGGCGCGCTTCACGACGATTTCCTCGCCGAGGACGTCGCGCGGTCCTACCGTTCGCGCGGATACGGCCCGGCGCGCATCCGCATGGCGCTCCGCAAACGCGGTATCCCGCAGGAGATCATCGAGCAGACGATGAACAGGAAAGACGAGGACGACGAACCGGCAAATGACGAAGGCAATTCCGGGCAGTCCGAAGACGGAGACAACGCGTTTGCCGTGCTTCACAGGAAAGCCGCGCAGTTCCGCCGCGAACCCGACCCTCGCAAACGCAAGGCGAAAGCAGTGCGCTGTCTCGTGGGGCGCGGTTTCTCCTATGAAGACGCGATCGAGGCGACGGACCGCTGGATGAGGGAAGAGGGAGGAGGGACGGCGGAAGAATGAACTTGTTATCCATGATGCGCCGTTTTTTCTATGTTGCCCTGCTGTGCCCGCTGTTCCTGGTTCTCTGCGCCTGCGGAGACGGGGACAGGAACGCCACGGAAAAACGCGTGGTGATGAGCCTCGGCAAGCAGATCAACACGCTCGACCCCGCGCTCGCCGCAGACACCACCAGCCAGTACGTCTGCGGCGCGTTCTACGACACGCTCCTGCAATACCGTTACGCCGAGGGCGAATATCAGCTCGAACCGTGCATGCTGACCGCCATGCCGGAAGTCTCGTCCGACGGCACCGCCTACACTTGCACTCTCCGTGACGACCTCTATTTCCAGGACGGCGAAGCGTTCGCGGGCGCGGACAAATCCGTCCGGAAGATCACCGCGCGCGATGTCGCGTTCTCCATCCTGCGCCTCGCCGACACGCGGCTGCGTTCGCCCGGATTCTGGCTGATCCGTGACCGCGTCCGCGGGCTTGAAGCGTTCCAGAAACGCACGGAGGCGGCGGCCGATGGAGATCTCTCGCCCTACGACGACTTGTGCGAGGGACTGGAGATCCGGGACGACCGCACGCTCGTCATCCATCTGGAAAAAGCCGATCCGAGGTTCCTGTACGCCCTCGCTTTGCCGTACACCGCCGTCGTCTCCCGCCGCGCGCTGGAGCATTACGGCGACGACTTCGCGGACCATCCGCAGGGATCCGGGCCGTTCCGTCTGACCCGCTGGGAGAAGGACTACATCATCGAAATGGCGCGTTACGACGGCTACCACACGGAATCCGACGGCCGCACGCTGCCCGCCGCCGACCGCATTTCCTGCTACCTCGTGAAACAGCCCCTCGCCTCGTGGCTGATGTTCCTGCAGGGCCGCCTGGACCTGTACGTGCCGGACAGCGAGTGTTTCGAGGCGGTCGTGAACAAGGACCTGGAGTTGTCGCCCGCGCTGCGCGGACGCGGCATCCGCCTGCTGTCACGTCCCCAGCTCGAAACCAACTACATCGGCTTCAACTTCACCGATCCGCTCCTCGGGAACAATTTGCACCTCCGGCGCGCCATTACGCTCGCGTTCGACCGCGAACGCCGTATCGAACACTCCGGGAGCCGTTTCTCCGCCGCCTACGGGCCAGTCCCGCCGGGCGTCCCGGGCGCGGTCACGGAGCCGAATCCCGAGCTGGGGCGCCGCGACCTCGCCGCCGCAAAACGCGAACTGGAACTGGCGGGCTATAAGGACGGCATCGACCCGAAGACCGGGCGCGCGCTCGTGATCACGTTCGACCAGACCGGCAGCGACACCTTCTACCGGCAGACCGCCGAGCTGATGGCGAACGACATGGCGGAGATCGGGATCGATATCCAGCCGGAGTTCAACACCTGGCCGCGCTTCGTGCAGAAACTCCGCGCGGGCAGCATCCAGCTCTTCCGCTACTCCTGGACCGCCGACTACCCCGACGCCGAAAACTTCCTCCAACTCTTCTACGGCGAGAACGCCGGCGGCTGCAACCGCGTGAACTACCGTTCGGCGGAGTACGACGCCATGTACCGCAAATTTCTCGCGGTCTCCGATTCCGCCGAGTACGCCGCGATGTCGCAGAAGATGATCCGGTACCTGCAGGGGGAATGCCCGTGGATCTTCGAGACGCACACCATGTGCTTCGTGATGGCGCACGAATGGCTCTCCGGTTACATGCCGCACGATTTCGCGTTCAACCGCTGGAAATACCTCTCCGTCGATCCCGTCGCGCGCGAACAGAAGATCAAGTCGTTTAAGCCGTTCTCCATGAACGAGCTGACGTACTGATTTGGCAGCGTTTTTTCAGCTCAATTTGATTCCGCTTTTTCCGATTCGGACGGGAGTTGTTCATTCGCAGGTTTCTTCTTTCGGATGATCCCGACCGCGCCCAGGATGGCCCCGAAGATCACTCCGGTCGGAACGAGAAAAAGCGGCCAGCCGATTATGAGGCGAAATCCGATTTCCACAAATCCCCAGAAAGATATCGTTGATGTGTCGTAATCGAGGCCATTCCGAGGGGCCAGATAATTCACGAACAGCATAATCCCATACAGAAGGGCTATTGCCCAGGCGATGAAAAGCCCGCCGAAGAAGCCGCGTTTGGCGCCATAGCCGACCATGTCGGTCCAGGTTTCCATTTTATCCTGAAAAGCCGCTACGGAACCGGATGCCGCAAATGCGTTTTCCGACCTGTTTTCAGGAGCGTCCGACAAGGTTTTTTCTTCTTTCATGTCCGTGCGTCTCCATCCGGGGTGTCATTTTCCCGGTTTTCGGAGTCCGTACCGGAGGAGCTGAAGCGGGGATTTCGTACAGCGCAGGATCAGTTTGTGGGGGATGGGACGCGAGTCGGGGAACGTTTGCGGCGCCATGGCTTCGTTGAGGAGCCTGCGGAAGGTCTCGCGGTGCGGCTTCATTTTTTCCAGGGCGGCGGCACGGATCTTTTCCGGCTCAGGGGCGTGTTCGACGAAATCCCGAACGGCTTCGGCGACGGCTTCTGGCGTGTCGGGGACCGTCTTCACGGCGAAATCCGGGAAAAGCACGTCGCGGCCGCCGATATTCGCCGTATTGACGACCGGGACGCCGCAGAGCAGGTATTCGATGCTCACGAACATCGCGCCCTCGACCTGCGACAGGCAGAGTCCGCAGTGCGCGGCGGCGATTTCGGCGGGAATGCCCGTTGCATCGACATGAGGCGACCACACGGCATGTTTCAGCTGGTTGGAAACGATGTCCTCGGAATACTTTTCTTCCCCTTTGATCCACCAGACTTTGAATCCGATCAGACGCAGGGACATGATCTTCGCCGCCAGCGGATGGCGTTTGAACGGCGAAAGCCGTGCGACGTAGATGGCATCGTATTTTTTCGGCGGATGCAGAACGGGATAGCGCGCCTCGTCGACGAACGCGTTCTGGTTGCAGAAGACGGTATGCAAACCGAGTCCGGAGAGGACGCGCTCCTCATTTTCGGAATTCGCGAGGATCGTGATCTTCAGGCGGTCGCATTGCGCCTGGATGTCTTTGATCTGCTGTGCGAACGGTTCCGAATTCTTCGGCGTCTCGTGTTCCCAGCCGAGTTGCAGGAAGACATGGACCGATTTCGCGCGGCTTCTGGAAAACACCTCAAGGAATGCCGGTGCGTTCTTTGTAAAATCCGTATCATAGCTGACCAGGACCAGGGGATCCCGGCAGAACACGGTACAGGGCAGATAACGGCCTGAGATATTCTTCTGATACCATTTTTTCAGACGCTGGACAATTGGAATGGGCATGCTCTGTTCATCCCGTGCGGAAAAAGAGATCGGTTCAAACGGATTTGGTATAATATACCATCGTGTGCCGGGAATGCAAACGAAATCATCAAAAAGCGGAAAAGATTTGAACGGGAAGGGGGCTTCTTTCTGTGCGGTCTGTCGCGGTACGGGATTTGCGCGTCAAAAAAAGCGGAAAAAAGCCCGCCGGGCAGTTGTATTTGAACCTTCGACCTGTATATTATTAGAGCATCATTGAGGGTTAATGCGCCTTTTTTTCTCTAAAAAACCACCCAAGTATCAAATACAGAACGCATCATGCCGGAATCCGAACCTGAAAACAAGACTGTTCCCGCCGGGACGCCAGATATTTCCGGGGTCGACACGCGGAATTCCGAGCCGGACAAAAACCTGTCCGGTTCTTCCGTTGCATCCGGGAAAAAACAGCCTATCCCGCGCCGTGCGAAGTGGGCGATCGCGCTGCTGTCGGTCCTGTGCCTGCTGTTGCTGGGGGCGCTGGTCGAGCTGGCATGTCTGCCGTATCTCCTGGAAAAGGACATCAACAGGATCCTTCAGCCCCTCGCCGAGGGCGGCGGCGTGGAGTTCCGCATCAAAACGATCAGCCTGACCTCGGCGGAAGTCGCCTGCAAGGTCAAAGACACCACCCGCGACGGCAGACCGCTGAACGTCGGCAGCATCGGGTCTCTCTCCATCCGCTACTCTCCGATTGAACTGATGCGCGACCGCGCCATCGAATCCATCGAAGTCGAAAACTGCAACGTCGTAGCGGATTATTCGGATGGATCGTTTTCCATCCCCGCCTACGACGTATTCGCGAAGTCGTTCCAGTCCAGTGAGCCGAAGGAAAAGGACGATTCCGCCCCCGTGAATGACCTCAACACCGTCATTCCGGTGAAGGTCGGAAAGATATCACTCTCCGGCAATCTTGCCGCCGTGGCGCGCGGAGAGGATGCGATCGACAACGTACACATCCCGTATGCCGTCTCGGTCACGCCCGACGCGGAACAGGGCTGGAACAGGCTCGAATGCTCGCTCATGGTCCATTTCTCGACCAACGGCATCCGGTGCAAGGCGGCTTATCTGCACAAGGAAAAGAAGGTCGAGCTGAACCTCGACGATTTCACCTTTGCCACGTCCGCCATGCCCGGCACGGTCCGCTCCAGTCTTCCGCGCGGTCTGCGCGCCGGACTCTCGTTCCGCTCGAAGGCGGAGCTCGACCTGAACATGCTCAAGGTCAGCGAGGATTCATCCGTCGAAGGCTCGTTCACGGTCGCATACCGCACGCCGGAGGGGCTCCGCGTCAACTCCGAAACGCCGTTCTCCGTGAAGATGCTCCCGGACGAGGTCGTCTCGCTCACGGTCGGCACGCTGAAGGGCGAATACGACGCGATCCCATTCGAGGTCGGCGGCATTGAAGCGTCCGTCTCGCTCCCGAAACGCACCGTCGAGGGCGGATTCCAGTTCAAAGTCGCCGAGTCCGAGCCCGCGGAATTCACTTTCGGAGGCGCCATGGACGAGGAAAAAAAATCCTTCAGCCTCGCGCTCAAAAACAAACCGTTCCTCAAGGCAAAATACAAGGGGGTGGATGCCTCTCTCCGCCCAGATAAACTCACTGCGGAAGCAGACATGATCAATGACGGTTTTTCCGTCTCAGCTGAATTTGCTTTCTCTGAGGTTCAGACGGGCATAGAAGTCGGAGCAATAGTGCCTGAACTCAAAGGGCTGACCGCTGACATCAAGCCGGAATCCATCACGGGGAAATTCGAGATGAACGGAGATGAGATAAAGGCTTCTGCCGTGCTGGCTGGCGGGGGAATCAATGCCGGATTCAAAGGGATGAACGTCGACTATCGACCGGAAACCATCCGTGCCGGATTCGGGAAAAAAGGCGAAGAGAAAAGTATTTCCGCAGGGATCACCGGCGGTGAACTTGTCTTCGAAAAGGAAGACATAAAGGCGACCTTCAAACATAAATCGTTTACCGCCGACGCAAAATTGGAAGACGTGATTAAATCCGCTCATTCAGAGCTCACAAACGGAGCAATCAATGTCGAGCTTGAGGGCATGAGCTGTTCGGCGGATACGCTCGCCTTCCATGCGGGATCCGACGACGGAAAGGCATACAAGGCGGACGCGAAGATTACGACGTTCCGGTTCAAGCAGGACGCCGCCGGGCTGACCTACGATGCTCCGGAACTCGGTCTGAACGCAGCATTTGCCGACGGACTTCTCTCCGGCGAGGTCGTCTGCGAAGATTCCAAGCTCGAAATGCCGGAGCTGAAACTCCTCGCGCAGAATCTGCATTGGGAATTTCCGTTCGATATGATGCTTGCCTCCGAAGATGAGGAGGAAATCGAATCCGCGGCAGCCGAAGTCGCGGAAAATGATTCCGCCGGAGAAGCACAGCCCGCCCCGGCGAAAAAGACCGTCCTGCCGCGCACGGGCAAGGTCGCGCTCGGCGATTTCGAGTTCAACGGCATTCAGGCGGCCTCGCTCGACGGCACGATCCAGTGGGACGCCGCCGCGAACGCGCTTCACCTGAAAACGGACGCGAGACTTTTCTCCATCGACGGGCAGATTTACGCGGATGTCGTGCTCGGCGCCGCCGGGGTGGAGACCGCGTGCGGCATCACGATTCCCGAACAGGACGCCGACCTGTCGAAGGATCTCGCCAAATTCCTGCCGCAGTTCGAGCAGATTTCGTGCACCGGCAAGATCGGCGGCAGCGCGGTGTACAGGCTCCTGCCGAAGACCACTACCGGAAACGCGAAGTTCCGCATCGCCGACGCTGACGTCTTCATCCCCGAGCAGAACCTGGAGGTGCGCGGCATCAGCCTCGGATTCGAGGTCCCGGAGATCGCCGTGCTCAAGTCCGCGCCCGGCCAGACGCTTTCCTTCAAGTCCGCGAAGTACGACAAGATCGAGACCGGACCCGGAAACGTCTCGTTCCGCATGGAGGCTCCGGACACCTGGCAAGTCGAAAACGCCCTCCTGAACTGGTGCAACGGCCACATCCGGCTCGGCGGCATCACGTACCGGCCCGGCCAGACCACCACCGAGGCGGTGCTCTACTGCGACCGCCTGGAGATGCCGATCTTCCTCACGCAGATCGGGCTCGGCGAGATCAGCGGCAGCGGCTCCATCAACGGCACCATCCCGGTCGTGCTCGTGCAGAAGACCGACGCGTTCGGCAAGTCGAAGATCGACAACATCTACTTCGAGGACGCGTTCCTCTTCTCCACGCCCGGCGAGAACGGCGTGATCAAGGGCGACCTCGACGAGGCGCTGATGGAGGCCGGGACCGGCATCGAAATGGAACTCGCGAAAGACGCCCTGAAGGACTTCTCCTACTCCTGGGTCCGCATGCGCCTGCAGTCCGTTGGCCCCGAAAAGGAGAACATGAAGCTCTCGCTTTCGCTCGACGGCAAACCGAACCGCGCGCTGTACTATGCGTTCGACGAGAACACCGCCTCGTTCATGAAGTCCAACACCCCCTGCATCTTCCAGGGCATCCGCCTGGACACGAACGTGAACATGTACGGGAAGGCGATGGAGCTCGCCGATTATTTCCAGAAGATCTTCTCCAAAGCGGAGTGACGATACCCCACGAACCCTTAACCTGTCAGCACAAAACAGCACACATAACAAACCTCAACACAACAGAAAGGAATCCGACATGAAAACATTCCTGCCAATCCTCGCCGCCGCGACCGTCCTGGTCGGCATCGGCGCATCGGCGTGCATCCGGACCGACAACACGGTCGACGTCAAGCCGATTGAGATCAAGCCCGTGCACATCACGCTTGACATCAACATCCGCATCGAAAAAGCCCTCGACGACTTCTTCGGCGACCTCGACGCACTTTGATCCGAACCACATTCTGAGGAGACTTTACCATGAAAAAACTGTTTGCCCTCTCCATCGCCGCCCTCACGCTCGCTTTCGCCGTCCCCGCTGCGCTCTCCGCCGCTGACGACGCCGCCACCATCAAGAAGAACATGGCGGAACGCAAGCCGAAGATCGAAACCCTCAAGAAGGCGGGGACCGTCGGCGAAAACAAGACCGGCTACCTCGAAGTCATGAAGGACAACGACGGCAAGGACGTCAAGATCGAAGACGCCGACAAGAAGATCGTCGATGCCGAAAACACCGACCGCAAGACCGTTTACACCGCCATCGCCAAGAAGGAGGGATCCACCGTCGACAAGGTCGGCGAACTCCGCGCCAAGCAGATCCGTTCCAAGGCGAACGAAGGCGACTACATCCAGGGCGAAGACGGCAAGTGGGTCAAAGCCCCGAAACCCGCCCCCGCCGCGGAAAAGAAGTAAGGCTTAGGACATTGTTTTTCAGTATGGCACTGTTTCCGGACAGTGCCATCTCCCCTTTAATATGCATCGTAAGATTGTAACAGGAGAACCATCCTATGCAAAAGAATCAGGAAGCAGTAAACAACCAAGATGTCTCAGAAGCATTAGGGTTATTGAAAACGATTCTGAAAGAGGAAAAAACTCGTATTTTTAAGGCTGGTTCAGATGCTATGAACGCGCAGGATGCAGAAACAGCCAGATCTGTTCTTGATTTTGCCAATAAACTTGACTCATTTACAAAAAAAGTCCAAAAACTTGAAGAAACTTGGGATGATCTCTTGAAAGATCGAGAGGCTGCTTCTCCTGCTGTTCAGAATATTGTTACCGGTGAAGGAAAGCTATTTGGAATAAAGACTAGAAAGGTAGCAAAAGGTTTTACCAGAAGAGTGAATCATCCGTTAGCTCCCAAAACTAATTTTTCGGTCAAATTTGAGGATGGTACTGTAATTCATTCCACTAAGGCATGCAATACGTTTGCAGAGGTCATTGACAAAATCGGGGCAAAAAAAGTTGCAGGATTATCGTTGATCTGCTGTGGAGAACAATTGGTTTCCAAACAGGGAAGCACCAAGTATCCATCTTCCAATATTGCAATCTCTGATGGGTTAGTGGTTATTACGCACAGCTCCACAAAATCAAAACAAAAATATATACAAACGATTGCCAAAGCTTTAAAAATGAAACTTACGATTATTCCAGAATAGAACGAGGGCATGGCCGGCAGCCGTTGGCGGAGAATAGAGAGAATACCTCTATATGAGGGTAAAGGATAATGGTATTCCATAGACAATTCCAAGGTTATTTTGCGGAGATAAGCTCAAAATATAGTATTTGACGGTGTAAATGGCGGAGGAAACGATGGAAACGGGACTTGACACGGCAATCGGCGAATCGGGCATGAAACGCTTCAAGATACTGGATGCGAATGCGATCAAGCTGATCGCGATCATCGCGATGACGATCGACCATATCGCGTGGGCGATCTACCCCGGGTATGCACTGAACTGGAAACCGGAGCTGATGCACATCATCGGGCGCATCACGATGCCGACGATGTGCTTCTTCATCGCGGAGGGATTCTTTCACACGCGGAACGTCAACAAATACACGGCGCGCATGTTCCTCTTCGCGCTGATCTCGCACTTCGCATACGTCTCGGAGTGGAACGGGTTCAGCGACTGGCGGCCGTTCGTGCCGCTCTACTACAGCGGGATATGGGAAGCGATCCGGTTCCGCGACATGTCGTTTCTGAACGCCTTCTGCTGGCACAGCCGTGGCTGAAAACGCTCCTGATCTGCCTGATCTGCGTGGTGAGTTTCCCCGGGGACTGGAGCTGCACGGCGTCGGTGCTGGTGCTGAGCTTCGGGACGAACCGCGGGCACTGGGTGAAGCAGACGCTGTGGCTGATCATCTACGTGGGCGTCTTCGGATTCCTGTTCCCGCCTGTCAATGTGACGTACGCATTCCTGCAGCTCTCCGTGGTGCTGGCGATCCCGATCCTGCTGCTCTACAACGGCAAACGCGGCCCGAACCCGACGTTCAACGCGTTCATGAAGTGGTTTTTCTACATCTACTACCCGTTGCACCTTCTGATCCTGGGAATCCTCCGGGTCAACCATCTGCTCCCGACATACTATTTCTGAGGAGGCGAAGCCTCCACCGCGGTTGTGCCGTGCTTCGCGACGGCACGGGATACAAAAAAACTCCGGACTAGGTTTTAACCCCAACCCGGAGTATTATATTGCTCAGACGAGCTGGAATGAAGTTCGGATCACTTCTCGATGAACTTGATCCAGTCGATGTACATCAGGAGGCCGCTGCGCATGTTCACGACGAGGTCGTGCGTGCCGGTCAGCTGCGAGGTGACGGGGGACTTGATCTCCTGCCATTCGCCGCCGCCCTTGCCGGGAATGTCGACGGTGGCGATGACCGGACCTTCGAGGGAATCGGCGTGGATTTCGACTCTGCCGCCGACGTTGGACTGGACGCGGATGAGCACGGAATCAAGCTCCTTGGAGCCGAAATCGACGCGGTCGTATTCGACCCAGATCGGATTGCGGGAGCTGTCGTTGTTGCGGAAGACGGTCTTCCAGCCTTCGAACGGGGATTCGGTGCGGAGGAATTCGATCCAGGCGTGGTTCTGGTCGGCAATCTTGGAGTAGCGGTCAAGCTCGATCTTGCTGGTGGCCTTGGTGACGCCGACGCCGCGCTTGGTGGGGGTCACGAGGTTGATGGAGCCATCTTCGTTGAACGTGATCTCGTCGATGCAGACGGAGCGGTTCTTGTCGAAGTTCGGGGAGTAGTCGTTGTGATGGTAGAAGAGGTACCATTTGCCCTTGAACTCGACCACGGAGTGGTGGTTGGTCCAGCACTGTGGATTCTGCTCCATGATCTTGCCTTTGTACTTGAACGGACCGAACGGGTTGTCGCCGGTGCAGTAGCAGAGGCATTCGTGGTTTTCGTCGACCCAGGGGAAGGTGAAGTAGTAGATGCCGTTGCGCTTGAACATGAACGGACCTTCCTTAAGGCCGCGGTTCGGGGTGTCGTGCTGGATGGTCTTCGCTTCGCCGTCGAATTCCTTCATGTTGTCTTTCAGCTTCGCGATGCGCATACCCTGTCCGGACCAGATGAGGTAGCACGCGCCGTCGTCGTCGATGAAGATGCAGGGGTCGATGCCGCCTGCGCCCTGGATGGGCTGTTCTTCGCAGCGGAACGGACCGTAGGGGGTGTCGGCGGTGGCGAGGCCGATGCGGTTGTCGGCGGGGAAGTAGAAGTAGTACTTGCCATCCTTCACGTTGCAGTCCGGCGCCCACATGCTGTAGGAGTGGCGGTTCACCCACGGGACGTAGTTCTGGTCCACGATCACGCCGTGGTCGACCCAGTCGACGAGGTTGTCGGAGGAATACACGTGGTAGTCCGCCATGCAGAACCAGTCCTTGCGGCTGAAGTCATACGGCGCGGGGATGTCGTGCGAGGGGTAGACATACACGCGACCGTTGAAGACGTGGGCGGAGGGGTCGGCGCAATAGGCGCTGTTGATGATGGGGTTCTGGGCGTACGCCAGAGCACCGGCGGACAGCGTAAGGGCCGCCGCGAGGACAGTTTTCGTGAAACTCATGGTTGTTCTTTCCTATGTGAGTTGTTGAGGGAAATGGCAGATGGTTCTGAGTCTGCGGGAATGGGCGTGCAAGCATACCGCGCGGGCATCCCGGCGGACGTTTTCCGCGTCCAGTGCTGTACTATACCATAGGATGCGCGCGAAATCAAGCGGGAAGACGGATTTTTCTTAAATAAAGTTGCGAAAAACGGTGGATGACGACGGCGCGGGGCAGGGGACGCGGGACAGGGGAAATGGGTCGAAGCTAGGGAGAAAATGCATTCCGCGGCTTGACAATCCGTCAAACGGTGATACAGTAACGGACGGGACGCATTCGAATCTGTCCGCGTTC
The DNA here is from genome assembly GCA_902802585.1 of uncultured bacterium. Lineage (GTDB taxonomy): Bacteria > Verrucomicrobiota > Lentisphaeria > Victivallales > UBA1829 > UBA1732. Next base: position 97,894 of record CADCMR010000003.1, on the reverse strand, counting down.
CACGTGCAAAACGAAACCAAAAAGGAGCCGAAGCCATGAAAACTCTGCTTGTCGCCGGTCATCCGGACCTTTCGCAATCCGTCGCAAACGCCACGATCCTGGAAGAGATCGCCGCCGCCCTGCCCGATGTCACGGTCCGCAAACTGTGCGAAGTCGCGCCGGACGGAGCGTTCGACGTTGTCGCGGAACAGTCCGCGCTCGCCGAGGCCGACCTGATCGTCTGGCAGTTTCCGTTCCACTGGTACGCCATGCCGTGGTTCATGAAGAAATGGCTGGACGAGGTGTTCGTGCACGGCTTCGCGCACGGGACAGGCGCGAAACTCGCCGGGAAAAAGCTGTTCGTGTCGGTCACGACCGGCGCGCCCGAGGCGGCGTACACCGGCGACGCGGGCTCCATCGGCGACATTCATGATTTTGTCGCGGCGTTCGAATCCATTGCCCGTGTGTGCGGCATGGAGTACATGGGCGCGATGTGGGTGAACGGCATGAGCTACGCCGCCGACGCGGAAGGGATCGCCCGGCAGAAGGAAAAGGCGAAGGAATACGCTGTGCGTCTGATCGCACGCATTCGCGAAATTCGGGGGTGAGGACAGAATACCTCAAAAACGGGCATGAGGGCGAAAAAATGGTCGGGGCAACAGGACTCGAACCTGCGACCTCATGCTCCCAAAGCACGCGCTCTACCAGACTGAGCTATACCCCGGCATTCTGAAAATGAGGAAATAATACTTTACCGCCGAATCCGGAAAAAAGCAAGCGGAAACGGAAAAAAAGATGCCCGAAACGCCGCTTTCCGCTTGCTTTTCCGGCGGAGAGGGTGTATCTTGTTCTGGGAGAACAAGTCCTCCACTGAGATATTGCCGGGCTGACGCTCCGGCACATTCAATCAAATGAGCCCGAAAACACCATGAAAAATCTTGACCCGAAGATCCCCCCGACCCCGTGTTTCGTCGTCGACCTCGCCGCCCTGCGCCGCAACCTGGAAATCCTGAACGACGTCCGGCGGCGCGCGGGGGTGAAGATCCTGCTCGCGCAAAAGGCGTTTTCCATGTTCGCCGTGTACCCGGTGATCAGCGCGGTGCTGGACGGCACGTGCGCGAGCTCGCCGCACGAGGCGCGCCTGGGGCGCGAGGAGTTCGGGAAGGAGACGCACGGATTCGCGGCGGCGTACTCGGAATCCGACCTGCGCGAAATGCTCCGGTACTGCACTACGATCGTGTTCAACTCGTTCAGCCAGTGGCGGCGGTTCCGCGCCATCACGGCGGAGTCGGCGGACCGCGTGCGGTTTGGACTGCGCGTGAATCCGGAACACGGCGAGGCGGTGCGCGAAATCTATTCGCCGTGCGCGCCGAAATCGCGCCTCGGGATCAAGCGTGCGAAGTTCGCGGGGGAATCGCTGGAGGGCATCAGCGGGCTGCATTTCCACACTCTGTGCGAACAGGATTCGGACGCGCTGGAACGCACCATGGCGGCGTTCGAGGCGCATTTCAGCGACCTGCTGGGCGACATGCAATGGGTGAACTTCGGCGGCGGACACCACATCACGCGTCCGGGATACGACATCGAACGCCTCGTGCGCATCCTCACGCAGTTCCGCGCGCGGTATCCGCACCTGACCGTGTACCTGGAACCGGGCGAGGCGGTCGTGCTGAACGCCGGTTCGCTCTTCGGGACCGTGCTGGACATCGTGGAAAACGACGGTGAAATCGCGGTGCTGGACGTCTCGGCGGAGGCGCATACCCCGGACGTGATCGAAATGCCGTACACGCCGCCAGTGGCGGGGGCGGACGAACCGGGCGTGCATCCGTTCGAATACCGTCTGGCGGGGCATTCCTGCCTCGCGGGCGACGTGATCGGGGATTATTCGTTCCCCGCGCCGCTGAAGGTCGGCGACCGCGTGGAATTTCTGGACATGGCGTTGTACACGATGGTGAAGACGAACACGTTCAACGGTCTCGCCCTGCCCTCCATCGCGACGTTCGACCCGGACACCGGCGAATTCAAATTAATCAAATCGTTCGGCTACGAAGACTTCAAAAACCGTCTGTCGTAAGCTTTTCTGATTTGCTTGTAACTGTATGAAATGTGGCGGGAGGACTCTATCTGTTCTCTTGTCCAAGCCGGGTGAATTGTTGTTTGCGATATAATCTTTATTAGGCGTTTTAATGGCTGGTCATATTGTTTTGTAATAAGTCGCAGATTATAGATTGGAAGCGGTGACGGAAACAAATGACGGTCATTCCGTCAGTTTTGTCCGTCATTCTGTCAACAATGTGCTGTTGCAGTGCTTATAAATGACGGACATGCCGTCATTTTTGACGGATAACGGATCGTCTGTCGTCCGGTCCGGCTTGGAAATGTTATGGAAACTCTATCGGTTTCGGAGCGTGTTCCTGAACGAGTCTTTCCGCTTCCTCGCGGCTGACGACTCCGATGCTTCCGTCCGAATACAGCACCCGCGACGAGAGAGCGGACGACAGTCCTTTTTTCAACGTGAAAATCCGGTAGATCATCATCAGTTTCGCACTTTCCATGTGGGCGCCCGGACGATCCATGAGGACCGGGACTTTTTCCGGCACGACCTCTTCCGACGGTTCGCGCAGCCCCTTTTTCACGAGATAATCATGCCACAGCCAGGACGCGGGTCCCGGGAACACCAGATACGGCTGGCGGCCTCCGTACCTGTCACAGACGTCTTTTTCCTCCAGCAGACCGCGTCGCAGCACCTCCCGGATCAGATCGGAGACCGTATGCTCCGGGCGGATTTTGAAAGGCGGGTCCTGATCGTTCTTTTCGAACCGGGACCGGTAGGAATCCTCGATGCAGTCGCCGGTGACGAGATAGAACATTGCCTCGTCGATCATGTCGAGCTGGCACATGCAATCACAGGTGTACATGTACGTCACCATGGCGCGGTGTTCATACGCGGCGTGCCCGATGAACCAGACGAGTCCCGCCAGCGCGATGACCGCCACACAGACGCGTGCATATTTATTCATCCGTTTTCTCCTTTGTTTCGAGTGCGGATTCCGCAGTAACGATTTGCTGCGACAGCCTGGAAAGAAGTTTCTCCGCCTCTTCCTGACTCACGCGCTTGACCTGCCCGTCGGAATACAGGACCATTGCGCCATATTCTTTTGGGAAGTAGAAAATCCCTTTTCTTCTCCGGTGCGCGTCGGGACGGCACATGGCGACCGGGACCGGGTTTGCCGGGACAAGCTCGCCGTGTTGCGCGCAGACTGCCGCGGGGATCGAAAAGACGGAATAGGGCGCGCCGGTTGCCGGGCAGTGAAGAATCTTTTCATCCAGTTTTCCGCCGTGTACGCTCTCCCGGATCAGATCGGGGACCGTCCAGCCCGCATCGGGGTCGAATCCCTCTTCGTGTGTGGCATCGTACAGTCGTTTTCCCAGCTGGTTCAGGTTGTACATGCACTCTGCGGCCCTGACTCCGTCTTTTGCGTCAGGCGTCTCGAAGAGGAACTTCTGCGGCGCTCCGGAGATGATCAGCGCGATCGGGATGCCGATCAGGAGGACAAGGAACACTTCCCACGGGCGGAGCTGACGTTCCTTGATCGGTTTGTTCCAGCTGAATTTCATTTGCCCTCCTCCGGTTGTGATTCAAAATCAAGCTTGAGCGGTGCGGGTGAATACTCCGAAACAAGTTTCTCCACCTCTTCCCGGCTCAATTCTCTGCGCCTGTCCGTATGAACGACCGGCGTTCCGTAGTATGTTTTGTACCAGCCGAAGCATCCCCTTACTTCTTTCACATGCGTGCCGCGACACATGACGACCGGAACCGGATGATCCCCGGATTCGAAACGCCGGACAAACTCGGCGGCGGACAGAGGAAAGATATCATACGACCGACCGTCAATGGGGCAGACGAGCTCATTTTCCTTCATCTTCCATTTGCGGACCGACTCCTGAAGCAGATCGGCGACCGTCATTTTCGCCAGGTCTTCCGGTTCCATTTCTTCCGCCGTATGATACATGTATATGGGGATAAAGTTCAGATTGACGATACATTTGGCGGAAAGGGCCGCACTCTTTGAGCAAATTGGGATGAAAAGAAAAAATACGAGCACCGCGATCAGGAAGATGACGCCTATTATCAAGCCACAGCCTGCTTCTTTGTGGATGTCGAACCGTTTTTTCCAATCCATACTTATTTCCCCTCCTCGGATTGATCTTCGGAAACAAGATTCTCCGCCTCTTCGTCGTTCCGGTAGACCTCCTCGATCGGCACGGGCGACTTTTCCGCGACGAGCTTTTCCGCCTCTTCCGCGGTCAGCGAGATCACGGTCCCGTCGGAGAAAAGGACGTTCGTGCCGTAGAAATCGCCGTGCGTGCCGGGCAGGTCCATGACGATCGGGACGGGCGGCCGGAGCGAATCGTCGAACACGACCGAAGCGGGCTCGGGGAACACCAGATATCCCTGCTTCCGCCCGCCTTTGTCTTCCGGGAGGAAGAACACGGGGCAGGACGAGAAAAGCGGGCGGTCTCTATTCCACGACTTGTTCACCGCGCGGATCAGGTCCGGGATGGTCCATTCCGGCGGCGGATTTCCGGCATTGTCCTCGTACTGCTCCGGCAGATCATACCTCAATTCCTTCCACCCGATAAAGAGATTGATTCGGCAGTCTGTGGCAACGGGGCCGGGTTTCGCCTGACCCAATGGCGGCAGAAGGACCCCCATCAGCACGAAGAACACCGCCATGATCACAAGGATCCATATCAGATGATACACGCGGACGGCGCCGTTTTCTCCTTGTTTCGCCGGGCTTACCGGATCCTTGTCAGGTCTTTCAGCCATTTCCATCTGTCCTTTGGTTTTGAGGGACCGAGCAGGCGGAGCGACTGTTCCGCGGCGAATGCTTCGGCTTCCTCGGGTGTTTTGGGCTTGATTGTTCCGTCCGAATACAGGATCAGAACGTATTGCGGATTGTTTCTTTCCCCGAGATTGGAATGGGTACAGGGGCACATGGCGAGCGGGAACGCCCGGAGCTCGCGTTCCGGCTTCGCTCCGTCGCGGAGCATTGCCTCGTATTGGAAGTAATTGAGGACATCGGCGGCGGAGACCGGAAACACCAGGTACGCCTGTCCGTCTTTCGGACAGACTAACCGATCTTCCTCCGAGCCGAACAATGCCGCCGGGTCCGGCTCCCGGATCAGGTCGTAAAACGTCATTCCGGGCGGGAGCTCCCGCGTTTCCTCCCCGGTTCCGTCGTAGCGTTTCGCCGCCTCGCAGGCGGTCCAGAAAATACATTTGAGGTTGTCCGTGCATTTCTGGAACAGCCCCGTTGTATTCTGCCACGTCTTATGGTCCCAATTATGCAGGACCGTGGACGCGATGCACAGGATCAGGAAGATCCAAAGGACCGTCGAACACGACTTCCAGAACGGCACGGTCCGCACCATTTTGTCCGCGGTTTTCATCGGATCATGCCCTCCGGATTACCCCGAAACGCGATGCGGAAACGCGCCCATGACAGATTCGGCACTCGCGCGTGCCAAATCTTTTTCCACGTTTTCTTTTCCGTTGTCATTCGCCCTCCGGACTTGTTGTTGCGATTGCCCGTCAAATAGAATTTCCCTAACTATTATACCACAGGACGCCGGAAAAACCAATAGAAAGAACAGAAAAAGATGAAAAAAAGCATGTCTGGACGAATGATTCCGGGCGGCGATTTACTCGCCGTCGCCGGACCGGACACTGCTTTCATCGGTTGTTTCCGGTTTCAGTTCGAGCGGCACGGGCGAATACTCGGCAACGAGCTTTTCCGCCTCTTCCGGAGTCAGGGGTTTCGTTGTTCCATCGGAGTAGAGGACCATCGAGCAGTGTTTGCCGTCATGCGCGCCCGGCCAGCACATGAGGATCGGAACGGGCTTCTGAAGCGATTCGTCGAACACGACCGAGGCGGACACCGGAAACACCAGATAGGGCCGAAGGTCATAGGGAAAATCGCATTCGCGTACTTTACTGATATTCCGGCAGATAAAATAATGTTCCTCCATGGGGTGGGGCGATTGACGGTCTTTCCTGACCGCCTCCCGGATCAGGTCGGCGACGGTCCATTCGGGCGGCAGCTCGAATTCGTCCCCGTCGGGAACCCTGCTCATGATTCTGTAGATCGACCTTTGGTTGATCCCGCAGCGAGTGACTGCATTCCAAACCGGCCCCCGCCAGGGGAAGATAAACATCAGGATAACCTCACAAACCGCGACCACCAGGAGAATGATAATGGTCTCCCGGAAGCTGAGATCATGAACTTTGAACTGCTGTTTCCAATCCATCGTCATTTCCTTTCTGATGAACTATTTCCATTTTGGAAACAGTTGGGGCTATGATGCCTTGAAAGTGGTTATTTCCATTTTGGAAACAACCACTAACCGGGCGGAACGCGAAAGAACTTACTCTTCTTCGGCGCGGGAAAGGAGTTCTTCGCGGAAGGATTTGGTGTAGAATTCACCGCAGTGGCCGCCGTTGGAGAACCAGGTGATGCGGTCGCCGAGGGTTTCGTCAAGGAACTTGCGGTCTTCGTCGGTGATGAGGATGTCGTCCCAGGAATGGATCATGCGGACGGACTTGTTATTCTTGAGGGTGGATTCGACGGCGCGGAGACCGGATTCGGCGGCGAGCGTGTCAAGTTCGTCCATGGACTTGCCCATCTGGGGGAAGAGGAAGCGCGTGATGTACTCCATGAAGCCGACTTCGCCGATTTCGCGGTAGAAGTCTTCGCGGTTGAACATGGTGCAGGGGGATTCGATTCCGAGGAGGGGGTACTTGCCCTCGCGCTGTGTCTGCTCCAGGACTTCGCCGAGGCAGCTCTGCAGTGCGAACGCGATGAAGAACTTGGCGGTGTCGTCGGGGACGAGCGGCGGACGCGTGACGGTCTCGGGTTTTTCGGGATCGAGCGGCGGGATCACATTTTTGGTAAGGACGTACTGGAGCCCGGCCCCGGTGGAGACCTTCTCCACGGCGTCGTCAAAGGTCCAGGAATCGGTCGCGGCGGCGTAGCCGTCGATGGTCTTGAGGGTGGTGATGAGGTCGGCGGGCGGGTTGATGGGGAGATAACGGCTGATGCCGAGGGTATTTTCCTTTTCCTCCATGGCGGCGATGTGGCAGAGCTCGATCGCGCCCATGGACCAGCCGGTGAGGACGATCCGCGGTTCCTTGATCTTGCCGTCCTCGCGGAGGTCGGCGAGGATGCGCTGGATGATGGTGCGCATGTGGGCGGCCTCGTGCGGAGTGTAACCGGGGAGCCTGCCGTCGGTGGCGACCATGAAATGCCAGTTGAAGCCGTTGTCGAGCAGGACGACGCTGTAGCCGGCGTTGTAGAACTCCTCGGCGGTGGCGAGGGCGGTCTGGCTGTTGTAGATGCTGCCGATGCCGGGGATGACGATGGCGAGCTTTTCGGGGCGGACTTCGTTTTCATCCTTCGGCTTCGGCGCTTCGAAGAACCCGTATCTGAGGCGGGAGCGGTCGGGGTCTTCGCCTGCCTTGACCTTGCGCGTGTGGATCTTGTCCTCGAAATCGGAGTTGAAGATGGAAAGGCGCGCGTACCACCAGTCGTGGTCCTTCTGCGGCACGAAATAGAGCGCGCGGAGGGTGTCGGCGACGGGGCCGAGCGAATGGTAGCCTTCAAGGACCTTGCGGCGACCGCGGAGGGTTTTCGGCATCGTGGTGCCCTGGTCGGGCGGGAGCTCGGGCAGGCGGTCGTGGTAGACGTCCTTGGCGTAGTCGTAGTACCATTTGTCGAGCTGGAGTTCGCGGTTCAGGAGCGACATCATCACATAGGTGCGGTACGGGTCGGCGGACCCCTTGATCGCGTTCACGAACTGCGGATGGAGCGCCACGACGTTGTTGATGTACGCCCAGCTGGAGTAGGGCAGATAGGTGCGGATGTCCAGCAGATAGTCGAAGATGCTGCCGATGTCGTCGCGGACGTTGATGTGCTTGCTGCCGGGGATGATGAGGCGGCAGCCGGGACCGATGCCCCAGGTGGCGAACATGCGCCCGAAGTCGGCGTCGGTCTTGTAGAGGTGGAACCAGTATTCGGCGGGGTCGAAGAGGCCGGCGATGCCGATGGTGGAATTCAGCAGGAAACGTCCGGTCTCGACGCCCGCGCACTCCCATTCGGCGCTGCCGAGCGAGGAGATCGCGCGGCCGGGGAAGGCGAGGTTGTGGCAGGCGTTTTCGATGCACTGGATCACGGGGCGCGGCAGGATGCTGGACCAGATCCAGCCCAGCGGACGCGCGATGTAGTCCATGATCACGGTGTCCACCTCGAACATGCTCCGGTTGAAGCCTTCGAGCGGGTCGTGTCCGGAGAGCTCGCCGACGAGGCGCGCGGTCGACCACGGCCTGGCGGGTTCATCCATTGCGACAGTTTCATCGTTTGCCGCGGCGGCTTTTTCCTCCGGGGCGGTGCTCCGGCAGGCGCCCAGGAGCAGCGCAAAAACGATCATGAATGCGGACAGAAAACGGTTCCAGGACTTCGATCTCATAAAATGCGCTCCTTTCCTAAAATGGGCGGATGTCGGATGTTGACTGTTAAAATGGCGCGGAGTGGATTCTCCGGGTTAAGCTTTTTTCGGTTCGGGCTTGGTTTCGGGTTCGTCGCCGTTGTGCGGCGGGCAGGCGCAGCCGATCCACTTGGCGCAGCCGGTCGGGTCGCAGCCGTCGAAGCAGAAGGTGCAGAGCTTGCACTTCGGGAGCCCGATCGCCTCGACGAGCTGGTCGATGGTCTGGTATTTCAGGGTCGTGAGTCCGAGTTTCCGGCGGATCATTTCGACCATTCGTTCATAGCGCGGGGTGCCGGCGGTGATGTATTCGCGCAGGATTTCCGGCGTGGGTTCGCCGCCTTCAAGCTCGGCGATGATGCGGCGCGCGGCGAGGTCCATGACGGAGCGCGAACGCGAGAAGTTGAGGAAGAGGCAGGGGAAGGCGAGCGGCGGGGAGGCGGAGCGCAGATGCACTTCCTTCGCGCCGCGACCGAGCAGACGGCGCGTGACGTCGCGGAACTGGGTGCCGCGGACGATGGAGTCATCGCAGAAGAGCAGGCGTTTTCCCGCGATCTGGTCCTGCACGGGGAGAAGCTTCATCTTCGCGATGAGGTTGCGGTGGGACTGGACCTGGGGCATGAAGCTGCGGAGCCAGGTGGGGGTGTATTTGACGAGGGCACGGAGATAGGGGCGACCCTTCTTGTTCGAGTAGCCGATGGCGTGGGCGACGCCGGAATCTGGCACGCCGCAGACGGAATCGACCTCAACGTCGTCATGCGCGGCGATGCGCGCGCCATTTTCGTAGCGCACGGTCTCGGTGTTGCGTCCCTCGTAGTCGGAGGAGGGGTAGCCGAAATAGACCCAGAGGAACGAGCAGATCTGCATGGTCTCTTCGGGTTCCTTGAGCTGTACGGCGGATTCGGCGTCGACCAGCACGATTTCGCCGGGACCGAGGTCGCGCACGAATTCGTAGTCGAGGTTCGGATAGGCGGAGGTCTCCATGGCGACCGCCATCGCACCGGGCTTCTTCGCGAGGGAGACGGGGGTGCGCCCGTAGCGGTCGCGGGCGGCGTAGATCTTTCCGTCCGCCATCACGAGAAGAGAGCAGGAGCCTTTGATGCGGTGCATGGCGTATGCGATGCCGTCCTCGATGGTCTTCTGCGTGTTGATGAGCGAGGCGACGACTTCGGTCGGGTTGTGCTCGCCGTTGCTGTGCTCGGCGAAGTGGATGTGGTGCTCCTCGATCGCCTGCCGGGTCAGCTCCTCAATGTTGTTGAGTTTGCCGACGGTCACGATGCTGTACATGCCGAGGTGGGACGCGATCAGAAGCGGCTGGTCGTCCATGTCGCTGATGATGCCGATGCCGCACTTCGCGCCGCGGAACATCTCAAGTTCGGGACCGAACTTGGACCGGAACATTTCGTTGGAGATATCGTGGATAGACCGGATGATGGAACCGTAGGGGTTTGTGACCGCCATGCCGCCGCGGACCGTACCCAGATGCGAATGATAATCGACCCCGTAGAAGAGGTCGTCCACGCAGTCACCGTTAGAGACAACGCCGAAAAAACCGCCCATAGCGAACTGCTCCTTGTTTGGGTTGGGGAAAATGCAATGGTATAATATAGCATAAATCCGACTAAAAACGAATTGTTTTTTCCGAAAAAACGCTGTTCGGGCGCATTTTTTTCGACGTTTTTTTCCGGCGGCGCGAGCCCTGAAAAGGCGTTTTTGCGTTTTTTTTCAAAAAAAACGGGAAAAAGGCTGTTTCCGGCTTTCATAAATCGGGAATTGTGCTATCTTATTTTGCTATACTGTAACGAAACGACGGAGAGGAAGCAGAATGGAATTGGATCAGGGCATGGAAGAACGAAGCGTGTGGAATTTCGGAAACTACCTCCGGACCGCGTTGTTCCTGCTTATCGCATGTGCGATTTTGTCTCACGACAGGACGGACCTGGCGCTGCTGGAAGGCGGGATCGGCGGTCCGGCAATCTATCATAACTGGATCGGATTTCTCGGCGCGCACGCCGCACGGATCATGTTCTACACGTTCGGCCTTGCCACATATCCCTTCCTGCTGATCGTGTTCCTGCTTCTGCTCCGGCGGTTCATCCCCGGACTGCCGCGGCGCGGCACGCTGTGGTGGGCTCTGCCGGCGGTCCTGGTCGGAGCGTCCATGCTGTTCGCCATGTGGCCGCAGCAGTTCATCGCGGAGACGGACCGGCTGGGGATAGGCCGCATGGAACAGTCCCTGCTGGCGTTGTCCGGCGGCGTGGCGGGGGCGTCCCTGGCGGCTCCGCAGGCGTCCGCTTCGCTTGACGCCGGACTGGTCCGCCGCTACATCGGCGACGTCGGCACAATCCTTGTCGCGCTGGCGTTTCTTCTGCCCGCGCTCGTTTTCCTGTTCATCCGCGACTGGCTGCCGCTCCTCAAGGTCGCGTTCCGTGCCGACCCGAAGCCGCAGGAACCCGAAGCGGCGGAGGAACCGGAAGTCCAGCCTGTCCCAGCCGGTCGCACAGGCCGCATCTATACGCCCGGAAACCCCGAAGGCAAGGAATGGAATCCGCCCGCACCCGAGCCGGAAATCCATCAGTACGCCGATGCGGAACCTGAAGAGAACGGGAACCCGGAGGAAGAGACGGCAGAGGAATCGTCCAAGCTCAAAAAAGCCCTCGGATGGGTTTTGGGGCTCCGTACCGTTCCCGCGAAACCGGCCGAACCGGAAAACGACAACGAGGAAGACGACGTCATCGCTCCGCCGGTCCGTCCGCAACCGCAGACCATGCAGAGACCTTCGGCAGTCATCCGCGATCCGAACGAGGTCGTCGCGCCGCCGCGGAAACGCGGAACCGCGCAGCCTCCTGTGCCGGGCGCGGTCATCCGCGATCCGGACGAGCTTGTCGTCACGCCGCGTCCGAGACCTGTTGCGCCGACTCCGGTTCCCGCGCCGTCGTCCGCGCCTCGGTCTATCCAACAGCCCGCGCCCCAGCCGCAGGAAGCATACGACGAACCGGAAGAGCCCGCCGCCGCATATACCGAGCCCGAACCGGAGGACTCCGAGGCGGAACCCGTTGTCCCCGCTCCCGCGCCCAAACCGACGCCGCGCGTGGTTCCGGTTCAGACGTTCGCGGAGAACAAGAAGAGATTTGACCAGACGCCGCCGCCCGCTCCCGCTCACGAGCCGCCACCGCCGCCTCCGGTCTACGAGGAATACCATCTGCCCAGCCCGATGCTGCTGGACCGCCACGGCGACGAGATCGCCACGGAGGACAAAAAATATATCCAGAACGCCACGGACCGGCTGGAGGAGACATTACAGAGTTTCAACGTCGACGGCATCATCTCCGACATTACGGTCGGACCGCGCGTCACGCAGTTCGAGATCGCGCTGAATCCCGGCGTCAAGGTGGAAAAGGTTACCAGCATCCAGAACAACATCGCCATGGCGCTGGCGGCGCAGAGCATCCGCATCCGTGCGCCAATCCCCGGCAAGAGCGCGGTCGGTATTGAAGTCCCGAACAAAGTGTCGAACACGGTCTATCTGCGTCCGCTGCTGGAGTCCGCCACCTGGCGCGAATCCCGCGCGGCGATCCCGATCCTGCTGGGACGCGACATCGCGGGGTCCGTCTACCTGACCGACCTTTCCAAGGCGCCGCACCTGTTGATCGCCGGATCCACCGGCTCCGGCAAGTCCGTCTGCATGAACACCCTCATCATGAGCCTGCTTTTCCGGTTCTCGCCGGACGAACTGAAGCTCATCATGGTCGACCCGAAGGTTGTGGAGCTGGAGATGTATCGTCCGATCCCGCACCTGATTACGCCGGTCGTGAACGACCCGAAGAAAGTGCCGCTGGCGCTCCGCTGGGGCGTCAACGAGATGGAGCGCCGCTACATGGTGCTGGCGAAGGTCAAGGCGAAGAACCTGGCGGCGTTCAACACGCGTCCGCCGGACCCGCAGCCTGTGTACGACGATTACGGAGAGATCATCCCGGCGAAGCTCCCGATCCTAATCATTATTATCGACGAGCTTGCGGACATCATGATGACGGACGCGAAGAGCGACGTGGAGACAAGCATCTGCCGCATCGCCCAGAAGGGCCGCGCCGCGGGCGTCCACCTGGTCATCGCCACACAGTCGCCCCGCAAGGAGGTCGTCACCGGCCTCATCAAGGCGAACATCCCGACCAAGATCGCGTTCCGTGTCAGCAACGGCATGGACAGCCGCGTGATCCTGGACGCCGTCGGCGCGGAAAAACTGCTCGGCAACGGCGACATGCTGTTCAATCCGCCGGGCGGCGCGGTCCTGGAGCGCATCCAGGGCGCGTATGTTTCCGACCCCGAGATCGCCAAGGTCATTGATGAGGTCGCGGCGCAGCGTCCGCAGATGTTCGACGACGGCATTTTCGCGGGCGGCGAGGAGGATGAAGATGAGGACGAGTCCAAGGGCCGCCATGGCAGGGGAAAAGGCTCCCGGGGCGGTTCCCGCGATGGAGGCTACGACGACGAGCTGGACGACTACGACGCCGCCGACGGCATGAATTCCGACGTCGTCCGTGCCGCCGCCGAAAAGTACCTGGAACCGTCCGACCCGCCGATCATGACCAAGGCGCTTGAGATTATCATCAACGAGCAGCAGGTCAGCACGTCCTATCTCCAGCGCAGGCTCGGAATCGGCTACAACAAGGCCGCCGACATTATCGATAAACTTGAACAGCGCCATGTGATCAGCGCCCCGCTTCCCGGCGGGCAGAAACGCACCATTTTGATCACGGACGGCCTGGAAACGCCCAATGAGTGAGGTAAGGTATCATGACTGATTCGGAAGAACAGGAAGCGAAGAATGAACAGGAACTGAATCTCTTTTCCGACCAGCCCTGCACAGGGGAGGAATCCCCGGCGGAACCGGAATCCGGATTTGAGCTTTCCTCGGAGGAAGCGGAGCCCGCGGAACCCGAGTATGAACAGGCTGTGTCCGACGCGGTTCCGGCGGAGGAAACGCCTGAACAGGAAAATACCACGACGGCGGAGCCGGAGGGACAGGGTATCCAGCCGGGAGACGTCCGGGAAGAGGATTCCCCGGTTGTCGCGCCGCCTCCGCCCCGCAAAAAGCCGTCTGCGTCCATACGGCCCGGAGTCGTTGTCGCGCCCCGCGTCGTGCGTCCGGGCGCTTCGGGTTCGTCTCCCGCTCCGGCCGCGGCACCGCGGAATCATAAGCCGCTTCCGCACGCGCTTCAGGCGGACCAGCCGCTGGGGCAGATGCTGACATCGATCCGCAATGCGCGCGGGATGTCCCTGGAAGAGGTTTCGAGTTTCACGCGTATCCGCATGGAGTATCTAATCGAACTGGAAGGCGGCAAGCTGCTTCACAATCTGCCGCCGGTCTACATCTCGGCATACGTCCGCAAGCTCATTGAGGTGTACGACCTCTCCAGAGAGAACGGCGAAATCCTGCTGAACAGAATGCGGAAGGAAACGCCGCAGGATCCCGAGGAACTGCCGAAGACGCTCCTCGAATCCGTGAACGAAAACACGCTGGTGAACGAGGGCGAGACCAAACGGATCCGCAATTTCACCGTCATCTTCTTTATCGTCATCGGCATTGTCTCCATCGCGCTGCTCTGGCTCGTCGTCCTGGTGATCATGCATTATTCGGCAGCGAAGGAGCCGGGCCCGGCACGCGATCCCGCGGCTGTCGTGAACCCCGGCGCGGTCCCGTCCGCGGAGGAGCCCGTCTTCCAGACGGTCCACATGGACGAATCGGAATTGGATGCGCTGATCGTGCCGGAGACGCCTTCCATTTCCGTGCTGAAGATGAGCAAGGCGCCGGGCGTCCGCGAATCGCTGTAACGGCTGCGCTGCGTTCAACGGGCCTATTGGAGAGCGCCGGATCGCTCTCCGGGATTGCTGTCGGTCATTTCCTCATTCGTGACCGTTGTTTCCTGTGCCTCGCCGCCCCGGTTTTCTTCCGCATTTCCGCTCCGCCATCTGCTGGAAAGCGACCGGAAAACGAATGCAAGAACCGGCACGGGAATCAGGATCGCGACCAGCAGTTCGCGCAGGTATCCGGGGATTTCCTTTTTCATGGCGGATACCTTTTTCAGAGCAGGCTGTTCAGCAGGGGTTTCAGGAATTTACCAGTATAGGATTTTTTACACGCCGCGACTTCCTCCGGAGTTCCGGTGGCGATGACGCGTCCGCCCTCGTCGCCGCCCTCGGGGCCAAGGTCAATGATGTAGTCGGCGGTCTTGATGACATCGAGGTTGTGCTCGATGACGAGGATGGTGTTTCCCTTGTCGCGGAGCATCATGAGGACCTGGAGGAGCTGGCGGATGTCGGCGAGGTGAAGCCCCGTGGTGGGCTCGTCGAGGATGTAGAGGGTGTTGCCGCGCGGGATCTTGGCGAGCTCGGTGGCGAGCTTGACGCGCTGCGCCTCGCCGCCGGACAGTGTGGTCGCGCTCTGCCCGATGGAGATGTAGCCGAGACCGACGCTTTCGAGCGTCTTGAGCTTGCGTGCAATGGGCGTGACGGCGGAGAAGAACTCGACGCCTTCGGACACGGTCATGTCCAGGACCTCGGAGATGTTTTTCTTTTTGTAGCGGACGGAAAGCGTCTCCTCGTTGAAGCGACGGCCATGGCAAACGGGGCACTCCACGTACACGTCCGGCAGGAACTGCATTTCAATGCGGCGGATGCCGTCGCCCTGGCAGTCCTCGCATCGACCGCCCTTCACGTTGAAGCTGAAGCGGCCAGGTCCGTAGCCGCGGACTTTGGATTCGGGCAGGGATGCGAAGAGGTTGCGGATGGCGGAGAAGAACCCGGTGTAGGTGGCGGGATTGGAACGCGGGGTGCGTCCGATCGGGGTCTGGTCGATCATGATTGCCTTGTCGATGAATTCGAGGCCGCGTATCTCCTTGTGTGCGCCGACCTCACCGGCGTCGGCGACCTCGAAACGGTGTTCGAGAGCGCGGCGGAGGATGCCGTTCACGAGCGAGGATTTGCCGGAGCCGGACACGCCAGTCACACAGGTGAAGACGCCGAGCGGAATCTTCACATTGATATTTTTGAGGTTGTTGTGCGTGGCTCCGAGGATTTCGAGGAACTTGCCGGAGCCGGCGAGGCGTTTCTCCGGGACGGGGATGGATTCTTCGCCGGAGAGGAATTTGCCGGTGAGGGAGCGCGGACAGTTGACGAGTTCGCCAGGCGGGCAGGCGGCGACGATCTCGCCGCCGTGGACGCCGGCGGCAGGGCCGAGGTCGATCACGTAATCGGCGTTCTGGATGGTCTCCGGGTCGTGCTCGACGACGACGACGGTATTGCCGATGTCGCGCAGGTTTTTGAGGGTGGCGAGGAGTTTGGCGTTGTCGCGCTGGTGCAGCCCGATGCTGGGTTCGTCGAGGATGTAGATGACGCCGACGAGACCGCATCCGAGCTGGGTGGCGAGGCGGATGCGCTGGGCTTCGCCGCCGGACAGCGTGCCGGATTCGCGGGTGAGGGAAAGATAGCCGAGCCCGACGTTCTTCAGAAACATGAGGCGGCTGCGGATTTCCTTGAGGAGCTCGGCGGCGATCTTGTCCTGCACGTCGGTGAGCTTGAGGTTTGCGAGGAAGTCCAGCGCGGCGGACACGCTCTTGCGGTTGAAGTCGTGGATGCTGGCGCCGCCGATCTCGACGGCGAGGCTCTCCGGGCGGAGGCGCGCGCCATGGCACGCTGGACAGGTCTTTCGCATGGTCAGCTCCATGAGGCGCGTGCGGACGCTCTCGAATTCGGAGTCCTGGCTGCGGCGCTGGAGGTTGGCGAGGATGCCCTCGAAGGGCTTTTTCATCTCGTGGCGCTTGCCGCGCATGTAGAAACTGAAGTCGATGATCTCGTCGCCGCTGCCGTAGAGCAGGACGTGGCGGATGTGCTCGGGGAGGTCGCGCCATTTGGTGTCCATCAGCTTCGGGAGACCGTAGTGGGCGGCGATACACTTGAGCATGTGGTTGTAGTAGATGATGAGACGGTGCGCGCCTCGCCGCCAGGCGGGGACGGCGCCGTGGCGGAGCGTGGCGTTTTCGTCCTCGACGACCTTCGCGGGGTCCATGACCTGGAGCGAGCCGATGCCGCTGCAGACCGGGCACGCGCCGTAGGGGCTGTTGAACGAGAAATTACGGGGTTCGGGCGGGGAGATGCTGATGCCGCAGTCCTCGCAGGAAAGGTGTTCGCTGATGAGTTCCTCGCGCCAGACTTTCTCGCCGGAGACGAACGTGGCGTCGCGGTCTTCAAGCAGGAGGAGCATCACGCCGTCGCCGAGCTTCAGTGCGGATTCGATGGAGTCGTTGAGGCGGGAAGGTTCGAGCTTGCCGCAGACGAGACGGTCGACGACCGCCTCGATGTTGTGCTTGACCTTCTTGTCGAGCGGAGCGATCTGCTCGTCGAGTGCGACGATTTTCCGGTCGATGCGGGCTCGCACGAAGCCGTCCTTGCGGAGCTTGTCGAGGATGTCGCGGTGTTCGCCCTTGCGTCCGCGAACGACGGGCGCGAGGATCATCATGGCGGGTCCGGCGGGCAGCTGGAGCAGGCGGTCGCGGATACGTTGCGCGGACTGAGCGGCGAGGACCTTGCCGCACTTGGGGCAGTGCGGCGTGCCGACGTGGGCGTAGAGGAGGCGGAGGTAGTCGTAGATTTCGGTGACGGTTGCGACCGTGGAGCGCGGATTGGAGCCTGCGGAGCGCTGTTCGATGGCGATGGATGGGGAAAGCCCCTCGATGTGGCGGACTTTCGGCTTGCCCATGCGGTCAAGGAACTGGCGTGCGTAGGCGGAGAGGCTTTCGACATAGCGGCGCTGTCCCTCGGCATAGAGTGTGTCGAAGGCGAGCGAGGATTTGCCGGAGCCGGAGAGGCCGGTGATGACGGTGAGACGGTCACGCGGGATCGTGACGTCAATATTTTTCAGATTATGTTCGGCAGCGCCGTGGATGATGATGTCCTGCATGTTGACCGCGTCCGTTTCGTGAAGGTTCAGGGAGTGATGTGTTCCGCCCCGGCGGAAGCGTCCGGGCGGGAGGAAGAGATGAAGCGAGCCGCTTTGCGCTGCCGGCGTTTCTCGAACTGGAACATCTGAATGGCGTTCCAGCTGTTGTGCCAGAGGATATAGAACAGCGGACCGAGGGCGGCGACAGGAGAGGCGAACGTGATCGCCAGATAGATCGTGAAAGAGGTGTTCTTCTGACCGAGGAGCTGGCTGGACTCGAGCTTGCAGCGGCGGGGACCGATCAGCCATCCGGTGAAGAAGTTCAGGACGCAGACGGCGAGCGTGGCGCAGCCGATCTGGAGAAGGATGGCGACGGCGCTGACCTCCTGCTCGTCGAACGTCTTGCGCGCCATGCCGCCGAGGATGAGGAGCATGACGGACCATGCCCAAAGCGCGTGCGGTGCGATTTTGTACTTGGCGAAGTCCGCGAGCCACGGCCAGAAACGCAGCAGGACGCGCGAGAGGAAAACAGGAAGCGCCATGACGAACGCGATGTTCAGGAAGACCTCGTTGACGAACTCCCATCTCAGCTGTCCCGTGACAAGCGGGAGCAGCCCGATCAGGAAGAGCGAGATGCCGAGGTCGCTGATCAGGAACCCCATCAGGACCGTGGCGACGTTTCCGCCCAGGAACGCGATCACGACGGGGGCGGCGGTGGCGGTGGGGGAGATTGCCGTGAAGAAGACGGCTTTCGCCACCTCGGTATTGCCGCCGCAGCACCAGCAGGCGATCAGCCACGCCAGCACGCCGATCACGAGGTTGGCGGCGAGCAGATACCAGTGGTACAGGCGGATTTTCAGGCCGCTGAACTTGATGCCGAGGCAGGCGTTCAGGAGCATGACGACGAGCAGCCAGCGGACCATGAAGGATGCGCGGGACATCCAGGGGAAACAGAGTCCGATGAAGAGCGGGATGATGATTTTTGCGGGCTGGCTGAGAGCTTTCCACATAAGATGAAGCCTTAAAAAAAAGAATGGATCGCGGGCGCGAAAATAAGGAGGAAATAATATAGCTCCATCTGACATTATTTTCAAGATGGGAACGTGACGTCGCCGGGATTGCGCCGGAACAGGAAGCGAAAAACGCCTTGTCACACTCAACCGATAGAAATGACTGATAGTTGCATATTTGTTCCGTCCGGAAGTCGGAAAATCACGTTTAGGTTGAAGGGTCCGTGCGGCGGCTCCGGAGCCGGAAGCGGTATTTCCGGCGGTCG
Organism: uncultured bacterium; assembly: GCA_902802585.1. Classification (GTDB taxonomy): domain Bacteria; phylum Verrucomicrobiota; class Lentisphaeria; order Victivallales; family UBA1829; genus UBA1732. Next base: position 79,160 of record CADCMR010000003.1, on the reverse strand, counting down.
GGAAGATCCGGAAGGAAAGCCTGGAAAAGGGAAAGAAAGATGCGAAACCGCGTGGAAATGAAGGCGGGATGACGCCCCGGCGCCGTCCGCATGGACCCTCGTTCGATGGAATCAATTAACCATGAACATGAAGGCTGAGACGGAGGAAGGATGAAGCTGACGGATTATTTTCTGCCGTACCAGAGGCGCTGGATCCTGGACGATGCGCGGATGAAGCTGTACGCGAAATCGCGCCGGATCGGCATCACGTACGCCACGAGCTTCCGCGTGAATGACAAGTGCCTGCGGCATCCGGGGACGGTGCAGTGGGTGACCAGCCGCGACGAGTTCACCGCCCGCGAATTCATCACGGACTACATCGCGAAGTGGGCGGCGGCGGCGAACGTGGTCTGCCGCGGTCTCGCCGGAGAGAATGCCTCGGTCATCGACCCGCTGCACGGGATCCGGGCGTATACGGCGGAATATGGCAACGGCAGCCGGGTCATCAGCCTGTCCAGCACGCCTGAAGCGTTCGCCGGGAAGGGCGGGGACATCCTGATCGACGAGGCGGACCTGCACAAGGACAGCGGAAAGGTGATCGACATGGCACTGCCGTGCACCACGTGGGGCGGACAGCTGGAAATGGTGTCCGCGCTGAGTGTGGACGGCAGCAGCGAATCGCCGTTCTGCCGGATGCTACATGAGGCGGAACACGGCGCGAATGCGATGGGATGGAGCGTCCACCGGACGAGCATCCTGGACGCCGTGGAGGAAGGATTCGTGGAACGCGTCAATGCTGTGACCGGGAGCGAGCTGAGCCGCGAGGAATGGCTGAAAATGATGCGTGCGAAATGCCGCACGGAAGACGCCTGGCGGACGCAGTACATGGTCGAGGCGGCGGAGGCGGGCGCGGCATTGCTGGACTACGGCATGATCGGCGCGTGCGAAAACGACGCCTCCGACCTGGAAAAGGCGTTGAACGGAAACCCGAAGGCGATCCGGTACGCCGGTTACGACGTGGGACGGAAGAAGGACGTCGGGGTGTATTTCGAGCTGACGCGCATCGGAGACATCCTTTGGCAGAGCGGATACGAAGTCATGGAGAACATGCCGTTCCGGATGCAGGCGGACGCCCTGGCGCGCCGCCTCGACGACGCCCGGCTGGAACGCCTCTGCATCGACGCGACGGGGATCGGGATGATGCTGGCGGAGGAGATGCAGGAACGCCACGGGAAATACCGCGTGGAGAGCGTGACATTTACGGGCCCGGTGAAAGCCTCGCTCGCCATGCCGGTCCGGGCGGCGTTCGAGTCGCGAGGCATACGGATTCTGGCGGATGACGTGATGCGTCACGACCTGCACAAAATCGTGCGGAGCGTGACCGCCGCCGGGAACGTCCGTTACGACGCCGAACGCGACGAATCCGGACATTCGGACCGGTTCTGGGCGCTCGCGCTGGCAGTCCACGCGGCGGGACGCGGAAATGAGGCTCCGTGCGGGATCGATCCGCTGCCGCCGCTACATCAGAGGAGCGTAGAGGAACAGATATTCGGTTGGTAGGCACACAGAGTGTGTCGAGTAGTGCCGTGCTCCGCTACGACACGGAGGACAAGTCCTTCACCGCGGTTGTGCCCGGCTTCGCTCGGGCACGGAGGACAAATCCTTCACTGCGCACGGAAGAAGCTTTACTATCCCCAAGGGGACAAGACAAACAAAAACATAGGAGCAGGAAATGAGCACTGTAAAACAGGATGCGAACGGAGTCCCTGAGGAATGGACTCTGCTGCGTGCGGGCGTGAACCGGCTCGTGAAAAACGGAAAGGACTATGAACTGCGATTGAGCGTGGAGGACCTGGACGCCATCGCGACGTATCAGGCGAAGAAGGGCGAGGCGATCCCGATTGACTCGAACCATTACCTCCACATCCTGGCGGAGAAGCACGGCGTGGAGGAGAACGAAGCGTTGCGGCTGATTCCTTCGGGCGTGGCGGCGATGGGGTTTGGGACGCTGTTTCGAGAGGGCGACGAGCTGCGCATCCGCGCCGAATGGACGCCGGGCGCATACGAGCTGCTGAAGGAGAAAATCTTCCGGTACTGTTCGCCTGTGATCCGCGGTCTGAAGGAAGGACCGATCCGCATCACGAGCGTTGCGATGGAAAACGAACCTGCGTTGAACTGCGAAGATGTCCTGGCGGCGGGCGGCGAGGAGGACGGCGCGGATCCGGAGGACGTCGGACGAAACGCCATTGAGCTGAAACGGCTTCAGGACCCGATCGAACGCGCGCTCGGACGTCTGCTCGGGAAGACGGTCTGGAATGAGATCGTGTTGACCGGCGAGGACGACGAGGAACGCGCTTTCGAGCGTACGGCGGCCGCGATCGAGGCGAAGGCGGACGCCATTGCCGCTCTGCGCGAAGGTCTGGGCGTGGCGGACGACGAACCCGACGAAGCCATGTCAGCGGCACTTGAGGTGGTGAAGGAACGCGCCGGGCAGGCGGACGCGTTGCGGCGGGAACTCGACACGATGGCATGTGCCGCCGAGGAAAAACGCAAGGCGGAACTGATCGAACAGGGGCTTCAGGAGGGGAAGCTGACGCACGCGCTGGAAGGCTGGGCGAAAAGCCAGGACTGCGCCGTGCTGGCGTCCTACCTGGAGCATGCGCCCGCCGTAGTGCCGGACCGCATGGCGTTTGCGCCGGACAGACGGCACGCGGTGAAGCGGAGCCTGAGCGCGGCGGACGAGGAAATGATCCGGAGATTCGGATTCGACAAAGACGATTATCAGCGCGCCATGCACGGCTGAGAAGCCGCGGCGCAAAACAATCACAGGGATTTTCTGTTTGTTCGATCGGGATCGGCGGACAGAACAGCCCAGAACAAAAGGAGACATGAAGCATGTCAGCACTTACAGAAGCAAGAGACACTAGGGAAATCGCCGCCGGCGGCATCCACTACACCCGTGAATTCACCGTCGCGTCGGGCAGCACCGTCTACGCGGGAGGCATTACCGCCGTCAACTCCAGCGGAAACGCCATCCCCGCCACGTCCGCGGGCGCCATCACAGTGGTCGGCCGCGCCGAAAACACGGCGTCCGGCGGCGAAACCGTCAGGACCCGTTCCGGCATGTTCCTCTACAGTCCGGTCAGCAGCGGCGCGTTTGCCGTGGGCGACCTGAACAAGACCTGCTACGTGAAGGACGACCAGACCGTCACTCTGACGGGCGGCACGGCTGCCGTGGTCGCCGGCATCGTACGCGACGTCCTTCCGGACGGCGTGGTGGCGGAAATCGGCAACGGCGCACACTGAGTCCAGTTGTCCGAGCTCGAAAACAGACAAACCAACCTGAGAAAGGAAAACGAACATGGAACTGAATCATGAAACGCTGTCCGCGATGCGCACCAGCTTCAACCTGAAGTTCAAACAGGCGGTCGAAGGCGCGGAGACGATTTACCGCGACCTCGCCGACATCGAGGGTGACCCGAAGCACACCGCCATGGAAATCCCGTTCCTCGACGCCTTCGCCGGAATGCGCGAATGGCTCGGTCCGCGCCAGATCAAGAACCTCGCCACGCACAAGATCCGCCTCGTGGAACGTCCGTGGGAGGACACTGTGGCGATTCCCGTCCGCGACGTCGAAAGCGACAACTGGGGGATTTACGGCACGCTCGTCGCCGCCATGGGCGAGGCGGGCGAACAGCTGTGGGACACGCTCTTCACCGAGGCGCTGGTGAATCCGCCGAACTGGATCGACGGCGCCGCGTTCTACAGTAACAGCCGCAAGTACGGCCCGAGCACGATCAACAACGTCACGTCCAACGCCCTGACGTTCGCCAACTTCGGTTCGTTCTTCACTCAGATGTACTCCTTCCGCGGGCATAACGGCCAGCCCGTCAACACGCGTCCGACACACCTGATCGTCGGTCCCGCGCTGGAGGACACCGCCCGCGAGATCCTGTACTCCGACACATACCGCGACGCCAGCGACCAGGAATTCGCCAATCCGCACAAGGATAAGGTCAAACTGGTCGTCAGCCCGCGCCTCACCGGGACCAATGCCAACTACTGGTTCCTGGGACGTTTCACCGGCGCGCTGAAGCCCATCCTGGTCCTGAAAAACAAGGAAGCAGCCCTCACGATCCTGAACCAGCCGAACGACGAAAACGTCTTCATGGACGGCAGGATCCTCTTCGGCGCCGAGGCGTACGGCAACGCCGCCGCGCTCTTCCCGCACCTGCTGGGACGAGGCGGCACCGCCGCGGGCTGACGCCCCTGCCGGAACAAAAGGCTGACGGCCGGGGGGGACAGGACGCGGGAATCCGCCGTGAATCCCATCTCCTTGGCGCGGAGGCGGAAGGTTATTGCCTGCTCAGATAGGCAGAATCTCCGTCGCACGGATTCCCAGTCCTCCCCCCGGTCCGGTTTTTTGCGGCTCAAACCACAACTATGAAAAGAAAGGATCGCCTCATGGCATACGCCACGATCAATGAATTGAAAGTGCGCCTCGGTCAGGATTACGCGGGGCTGTACGGCACCGACGAGACCGGCACGGCGACGGCGCAGGCGGACCTGGACGCCGCCGCTGCGGAAATCGACGCCGCCGCCGGATGCCGTTATGAAACGCCGGTCATGTCCGAACGCGCCGGCGCGCTGCTCCGGGACTGGAACCTGACCTTGTGCGAAGAACGCGCCCGGGTGCGCTGCGCGGGCGACGCATTGCCGGAAAAGCTCAAAATGCGCATCGCCCACGTGCGTGCATCATTGGAGAAAACTGCGTCCGGCGAGCTGGTTCTGCCCGGCGCGGCGGAATCCCTGCGCGGAAAGGGATTCGCGGCGGTCGCCTGTGACGAGCCGGTTTTCACCCGCGAAACCATGAAGGGCTACTGACATGCGCGCAACAGGATTGATTTCCGGGTGGGACGGAGGCGGATTCGATATCGCCATGCGGAACATCCGCGTGCGCTCGACGCTGACCGGGACGGTGTCCGTCCACGGGGAAGACGGCAGGAAGGACAAGCTTGCCGCCACAAGCCGCCGCACGGAGCTTGAGTTCGACGGACTCGTGGAAGGCGGCAACATCCCGGAAGCCGGAGAAACACTGACGTACCGGGAAAAGACTTTCCTCATCACGTCGGCGGTCCTGACCGCGGAGAAAGGGAAATACCAGCGGTTCGCGGTAAAAGCGGAGCGCAGCGACGACGCCGAAGTGCTGGGGCTCTGATGCTTCGGCAGCACAGCGGAATCAGAACAAAACGAAGAACAACGGAGATTGACATGAATGGAGAAACGGCAGCCGCGGCGGAAACGCCGGAGAACGAATACGATCCGGAAGCGGAGATCATCATGGAGATCCTGAGGCAGATCAACGCGGAGCTCGACGAGATCGCGGAAAAACTCGATGAGATCGGAACGGTCGACTGAACCGGGGAGGGAACATGCTGAAACTGAAACACAAAAGCGTCGTCCGGGGCAGGGATTCCGGCGGGGCCTCCTACCGCGAAATCTATTACGGGACGCGGGAGGAAGTGGAGGAGCGGAGCGCCCGTCTGACGATCGGCGACCGGGACAGGACAGGCGAGTACGAACTTGTCTCCTGGCGAACCCGCCAGGTCGGCGGCCCGGTCTACGAGATCGAGCTCAACTGGGAGGACCTGAACGCCGGAAGCAACCTGCGGTTCCTGATCGGGCGGCACGGTCCGAAGGAACATACCCTGGACGTGACTGTCATGTCCGTCCCGCTGGAGCGCCATTCCGGCTACCGGACGAACTGGAACTACTGCCTGGCGGCAAAAGGGACGGACGAGGTGCCGACGTGGTGGGCGACCGCGACGGATCCCGTGCTGACCGCGGCGCAGCGCGTGAACTACCGCTGGGTGAAGACGCCGCAGTCCGTCGCCTCGCTCGGCGAATCGTGGCACCTGCTGAAGATGCCGCTCAAAACGAGTGAAACGTGGCTGATGCCGAGCTATACCATCACGGAGTTCAGTCGTCACTGCACGCTGCGGGACGCCTCGTGGGCCGCAGCCGCGTGCGCCGGGAAGATCGGCACGCCCGCGCTCGGCGATTTCGGCGTGGACGTGACGAACTGGCTGAACCTCGGCGGGCAGATCCATCCGGACGGACGCCGCTACATCGCAAAAGTCATCTACAAGGCGTCGCCCGATCCGGCGGGCTGGGACACCACGCTGTACGAATCTTCGGAGGGAAACAACGCATGATCGCGCCGAGACTGGAATCGGGAGAGAACGTTTTCGAGGTCCTCCGCGAGAAGTTCAACGCGCTTGCCGATGCCGTGGAACAGCTTGACAAGCTCGCGTCCGCCACCCCGCTCCTGGACGTCCTCGACACCGGAGCGGGCAAGCTCATCCGCTGGAACGGTCCGGAACCGGAAAGCCCGGGCGCGGCTGCCGCGGAACCGCCGGTCGCATCGGGCTATGCCGGGGCATTCGCCGTGGAGCTCGTCGGCGGGACGTCGGCGCGTGTTTTCAACGGCTCGGATCCGTCCGGAGCGTACGCAGGGGAAATCCGCATCGGAAATACGTTTCACAACATGCCTGTCGGCACGGTCCCCGTCACACCGGGAACCCCCGCCGAAATCTACCTGACCGTGTATTACGACACTGCCGCCACGCCCCCCGCCCTGGTGTATGGATTCGCGAACAGCCTGTCCGCCTCCGTCACCAGCGCACAGGGGTGGTACAGGACGCTGGCGCACGTCAGCTCGATCGGGACCGTAACGCAGGCGCACATGGGAGGCGACATCGAAATCTGCGGGAGATGGATCTGATGAGCTGGGACGACTATCATCTGAACGACCCGACGTTGTGCACGCCGCTTCCGGTGATGCGCGGACTGGTATCCGCACTCTGCGAACGCCGGGACGCCGTGGATCCCGAATTTCACGAAAGCTGCACCTCGTCCGGCACGTCCGCTGTCATGGAAAACCGCCTGGCGCACATCCTCACCGGGGAATGGTACGACAATGCCGATCCGCGGGAGATTCCGTTCCGGGAAGTCAGAAAAGAATACGCATACGACGAAGTCTGGGGATTTTTCCGCAGTATTTCGTTCATGCATGGTTTCGACGCGTTCCTCATTCACACGCTGGAGGAGCACAGTTCGCGCTTTTTCTCGGACAGCGCGGGGAATATGGCTTGCGGTTCGCTGGAGAACCTGGCGTCGGCATTGTCGGAACCCTTAATCGTGCCGGAAACTGTTCCGGAGAATACCCCTTACCCGAAGATTCCCGTCGACGGCTCGTTTCAGGTCTGCCTGAACGCCGCATGGGCCTCTCAGCGGACCAGGATGCTGAAACTGCTCCGGTATGTGAGTGTCGTCGATGGCGGAATCATGATGCGCCATGCGTATCCGCCCGAGCTCGACGGATTCGGCTCTTCGCCGCAGGCGGCCTACGACGGGATTCAGAGCTGGAGTTTTTACGAGGCGGAATTCGGCGGATTTTATACTCCGTTGACCTGCGTCCTGAGCTACGAATATACGGGTCTTACCGATCCGCAAAAGCGCTGGCTGGTCAACTCCGCCTGGGAACCGGTGCGGCTTGCGCCGGCGCATCACGGGTGTCCCGCCGCGTCCAACGGCAGGGTCATGTTCGACGCGGTCGATCCGCGCGAACGCAACGAGGACGGGGAGCCGGTGGAGGACGAATACAACACATACATTTTCGATCCTCTGTGCACAACCGTATCCTCCGGGGCGAATACGTTTGTCCTGAGCGGCGGCGTCTTCGCCTCGTGGGGGTACGGTTCGGCATCGGGGTTGGGCGGGTCGGACACAGCGCCGGACAGTATCATCCGCGGATGGCAGGCGCTGAATGTCCGGGTCGTCTACGATTATGAAGCCAATTACAATTTCAAACAAGAGATATGATATGCAGAATATAGTTTTTTACGCGGCGGCGAAGGAGACGCTCGGGATGGTGCGGGACTATTCGAACATGCATCTCTCGGAGGCGCCGGTCCTGACGATCGGAGTCGCCGTATGCCTGCGGATGAGGTTGTTCGCGGACGTCGAGGTGCCGACGCCCTATCCGATCGCATCATTGAACGGCATTGCGAAATGGCATTGGAGCATGGACGCCGATTTCGACCGGAGCACGTCATGCAAGCTGGTCGCGGACGAGGGCGGCATTTCGGTCCAGACCGTGACCGATACTGTCAACGGCGAAACCACGAGTTTCACGGAGTTTGTGATCCCGATATCCGACATGAATACGGAGGAACTGGCGGCATGGCTCGGCAATGAGGCGACAAAGCCCGGTCTGACCGGAGAGCTCGTCGGGTACGACAACGAGGATCATGCCGTGTTTGTCCTCCAGATTGAGGATTTCAAGGTCCGGAACCGCGTGGCGGGACTTGGCGCCCCGAACGCGGTGGATGAGGGGTTCCTGACCCGCTCCTATGCCGAACAGATCATTCAGTCGGCGGTTTCCTCCTCGGCGGCGGAGAAACAGGACAAGCTGACTCCTGCAAACGGGGGTGTCGGCATTTCTGTCACGAGCTCAGGGATCATCAGTACAGCCGACGTCCCGCAGAGCGCGGTCACCGGTCTGGCGGCGGCACTGGACGCGAAACAGGACAACCTTGCGGCGGGCTACCGCATGGAGCTCGTGAGCGGATCCACGGTCGACCAGGCACGCTACTTTGCAATTGAACCCGCGATTACCGCGTCCGCCAACCAGACCACGACGGTCGTCCTCAGCGCGGGCAAAGCCTACGAGATCCATGCCGTCGCGAATAACGCGAAGGTGCTGCTGAACCGGGAGAACCCTGTCGGCGGCAGCCGTACCTTCGGGCTTGAGGCACATGCCGAAATCTTCGTGGCGAATACCGGCTACATCCAGACGGGCGAAAACGTGGTCCTTTCCCAGCCGCTGGAGCCCGATGCGGTCAACAACTGCACCGTGAGATTCCATGACAACCTGGCGATCATCAGCGTCGAAGACCACATCGCTGGATACATCGTGAACGTTTCGAGCGGTACGACGGCAGGAAGCCTCTATTACGGCCTTGCCGATGCGGCGGTTGCCTCGCAGGAATACATCTCCGTAAACGACTCGCTGGCTGGCGTGCCGCTGAATCTGGGCGGCGCGACCGTCTCGACGACGAAGCATCTGGTCGGCAACGGATATGCCGACACCCTGGTGACCGGCGACGTCGCGATCGCATCCGGTTCTTTCACCGTGGCGAATTGCGCGCTTCAGAACGTCAATGTGACATCCGGTACGCTCACGCTCGGCGATGCCTACATTCCCGCAGGCTCGACTGTTGCGGTGAGTGGGGGCGGCTTGGCGGTCGAGAAGGTTGTCGGCGAGGGAAGCGCAAGTGTGATTGATTATGGTGGAAACGCAAATCCTTACACCGTTCAAGCATACAAAGTCGCATCTGTTTCCAATGTAAAATTTACAAACGCATATGGCACGCCCGCTTACACTGCTTTCCGCAGTGTTGGCAATGTCTTCACAAACTGCACATTTACCGGGAATACAACGACCGCGACCGACGGCGGCGGCGGTGTGTTTATCTCGGAAAGTGGGAGTTGTCTGTTTTCGGGTTGTGTGTTTTCTGGTAACAGCACAACAGCTACTGCCACCCCTTCTCAAGTATCAGTGCGTTATACGAGTGCGGTAGGTACCTTTAAAGACTGTACCTTTACTGGGAACAGTTCTACTGATCTAACAATGAGAGTAGCTAACTCCGGCAGGATCAATTTCGTCGGAACGAACGGGCTCCCCGTTGGTGTGCTATATGGTGATTCAACGGGAACCTTAACCCTCACGAGCGGCGCTACCATCGACCTAACCGGAAATGCGAACGCTGCACCGATTATTCCAGGCGGGAACATTACGTTCGAGCAGGGTGGTGCGACAGTTCTCTACAGTTCCGGCACGCTGTCCGGCAGTTACACGATGGATAACGTAACCCTGCCCGCAGGGGCCAAGTTGACGAATACGGCGGTTGTTAACCTCGGCGGGAAGCGTGTTGCCGTTGCTTCCGGTACTACAGCTGCCGCAAGCGGCGTTACGTACAGCGGCGGAGATGCATCCGCATCCGCCGTTGACAATGGCGGGGCTTTCCAAATTGGAGGCGGAACAACCTCTGCACGGTTTGACAATTGTTCATTCATCGGGAATCATGCAAACAACATAGGCGGCGCTCTCTTCGTGCATACTGGGGCCATCGCCACTCTTAATGGATGTACTTTCCAGTATAATACTTGCACGAATACCGCTCATGGTGCTGCTGTCGGTATAACTCATGCCAGTGCGTTTTTCAGCGGATGTTCTGTGCTCTCTGCGACTACAACAAAGCCAGAGATTTCGCTCGCTGGTGGAGCGCCCTATGTTCAATTTACAGATTGCACCTTTGAACAAGGTCGAAAGATTAGTTTTTTCCAAGAGGGTTCAGGAGCGGAGATTGCATTGGCTGGATCAAATGTTATACAGAGTATTTCCGGGTCAGCCGGGAAGGTCACAATGTCGTCGGGGGCATCCGTTGTTCTATCGTCCAGTATCGAACCCGGCGGTGCCATCACAATTCCTGCCGGCGCGGTCGTGACGATCATCGGCAGCAATGGTGTGTCCAGCGGCTACTTCAGCGACCTTGCCGTGACCGGCTCGACCATCACCAACCTCGGCCGCATTTACGGAGCTACTGTGACCGTGCCGCCTCTGGAGGATGGAGGCGACCGTGGTCCGTGGGAGCTGGAAACCACCGAAGGCACATCCACCGTGAGCGCGGTCTCGGGCGAATCGCAGCAGATCGTGATTGAAGGCGGCCTGATCAGCATCATCGGACAGTGACAAACAAGACAGGAAACAGAAAATGAAACAGTACGAATTTGAAGGGAAGACATACGACAGACTTCCCGATCCGTTGAAAACGGGCGCGGGAATGGTTTCGCCGATGACGGAACAACGATTCCTGGCGCTTGGCGGTACCATCAATGACGACGGAAGCCCGACGCCGGAGGAAGATTTCGCCGGGGCGGCGGCAAAGTTCCGTGCGCTCTGCGATGAAATCGGGCGGTTCATCGGCGATTCGTCTTTCACCGGCGGGTTTGAGGCGGTCGTCACATTCAACAACAGCCGGGCCGCGCACGACGACCCGATGACGGCGTATGCGCTCGCATTGCGCTGGATGGAGATGAACGAGGAATGCAAGTACAAAGGGGCGAAGATCGGGCTTGGGCAACCTGCGTGGTTTTACCGTGCGTGGGAACTTGCGGCCGAGGAGCGGACCTAAGCATGACTCCGTCCCGCGCTCAATTCCTGCGTGCATTCTGCAATGAGTTCGGAGCGTTCGCGCCGGAATCGTTCTGGGCTGCGTCCGGTTCCGTACTTGCCGCCGCATGCAACGGCGTCGGACCGGACCGCTGGCCCGCCTGGTTCCGCCATATCCTCACATGGCTGCTGCGTCCGCTGGAGGCATCCGCGATGATCCACGACTGGGAATACTCCCTGCCGGACAAGTCGTACCGGGGATTCACGCTTTCCAATCTGCATCTCGCCGCAAACGTCATGCTTGAAGCCGTCTACGACTGTCGGCCCGCGTGCATGATGATGGGGTTTTTCGCCGCTTTCGTCTGCCAAGTCTTTGGTTGGTTCGCTTATCTGAACGGGAGACCGCGTCCATGACAGACCAGGACAAAAACGAGATCGCCGCCATTTTCACCGACATCCTCGCCTCGTATGATCACGGCTGTCCGAACGGGATCGACGCGAAGACCGCCGACACGCTCCGTTCGCTGGCGGAGGCGTTCCAGACGGGACGGAAAACCGCTTTGAAAGCATTCATTACGCTTGCCATCGGGGCGGTCTGCGCCGCGCTTCTTGCCGGAATGAAGGATTTTTTCAATAAATGACCACAAATAAAGGAGTCCAGCCATGATTCGTTTTGTTATGCATTTCGTCCTCGCTGTCGCGGCTGCCGTGTTCACCGGATGTTCCGGCGTCAACACGGCTCTCGGCGGACTCGCGGAGAAATCCCTGTCCGGAAGCGGCACGGTCGCCATCCAGCGCGTCGGCGTCGATCCGGATACGGCGGCGCCCGTGCTGAAAAGCACGATCGTCACGGGTGACTACGCGAGCGCGCCGGAGGGGACATACGCGCTTCAGTACCGCCGGAGAATCTCGCCTGCCATCTTCAATTCCGCCTCCGTCTCGCATGAGGTCACGATCAATTACATCGGGACCGCCGAACGTCTGGCGGACGCCGTCGGGCTCGTCCGGACCGACCTAGAACAGGACACTCGCAATTCCCTTGGAAACGATGCATCCGGGCAGACCGGAGAATAACCGTTTTTCCTTTGCCGTCGGGCAGGAGCTTCACCGCTCTTCCCGGCGGCTTTTTTGTTTTTCTTCGTCGCTTTTCCTCGTTACGGGCTTGCATTTTCCGTGCCCCGGTGGTACAGTATTGAAACAATCGCGGACGCATGAATCAAACCGGACGGATCCGCCGGCCGGGACAGCGCGTCCGGACCTGCATTATTGAGGGGGAAATCACATGAAAGAACCGAACACGATCTGGAAATGCGCCGAGTGCGGCATCGTCTTCGAGGCGCTTCAGCCGTGCGAAAAGGGCGATGACTGCATCCCCGCCTGCTGCGGACGCGGCATGGCGCGCATGATGGAGAACCATTCCGACGGCGCGGGCGAAAAGCATGTCCCGGTAGCCGCGCCGCTTGGCGACCAGCTCAAAGTCACGGTCGGCGCGGTGGCGCATCCGATGATGGAGGCGCATTACATCCAGTGGATCGAGGTCGTCGACGGCGACATGGTCTGCCGCAGATACTTGAACCCGGGCGACGTGCCGGAAGCCGTCTTCCCGGTCAAATACCGGAGCGGCCTCATCCTGCGCGAATACTGCAATCTCCACGGCCTCTGGACCTTTACGATCCCGTAACCTCAAAATATCCTCAACATACCCTCACGAAAGGACACACGCACAACTATGATGAAAGCGATCCGGGTCTCCCCTAAAGTCTGGTGGGTCGGCGCCATCGACTGGCAGCTCAAGGAATTCCACGGCTACACCACCCGCCGCGGCTCCACCTATAACGCCTTCCTTATCATGGATCAGAAGATCACGCTTGTCGACACGGTCAAGGCTCCGTTTTTTGGCGAGATGATGGAGCGCATCGCATCCGTCGTCGATCCCGCGAAGATCGACGTGATCGTCTCCAACCATGCCGAAATGGATCACTCCGGCTCCCTGCCCGAGACCATCGCGCGTGTGAACCCGTCCGCCGTGTATGCCTCCACTCTCGGCGTGAAGGCGCTCGAAGCACATTTCCACGATCTCGCCGGAACAATCAAGCCCGTGAAAAGCGGCGACGCCATCGAGCTCGGTGAATGCTCGCTCAAGTTCGTCGAGACGCGTATGCTCCACTGGCCGGACAGCATGTTCAGCTACCTTACCGGCGACAACGTTCTCTTCTCCCAGGACGGCTTCGGCATGCACTATGCCGTCGCAAAGATTTTTGCGGATGAAAACGACCTCCCGACCATGCGAGAAGAGGCCGAACGCTACTACGCGAACATCCTCCTGCCGTATTCCCCGCAGGTCCTGAAGCTCCTCGAAGCTTTTCCCGGACTCGGGCTCGACGTCACGGTCATCGCGCCGGACCACGGTCCGCTGTGGCGCGGCGACATGCTGGGCACTCCGCTCGCGTGGTACAAGGAGTTCGCCGAGCAGGCGGTCACGCCGAACGCCCTCGTGCTTTACGATACCATGTGGCACAGCACCGAAAAAATGGCGTTTGCCATTGCCGACGCCATCCGCGAGACCGGTTGCGGCGTCCAGGTCCTCTGCCTCGCCTCCTGCACCCGCAGCGACGCCGCGGCCGCCATGCTGAAGGCTTCCGCGCTCGTCGTCGGCTCTCCCACCATCAACAACGACCTCTATCCCCGCACGGCGGACGTCCTGACCTACCTTCGCGGGCTCCGTCCGAAGAACATGGTCGGCGCGGCGTTCGGCTCCTTCGGCTGGAGCGGCGAATCCGTCGCGAAGATCGAGGAATACCTGAAAGGCGCCGGCGTCGAACTCGTCGCGCCCGGCCTGAAGGTCAAATACGTACCCACCGCGGCAGCGCTTGACCAGTGCGCGGCCCTCGGCAAAGCCGTCGGCGACGCCCTGCTCGCGCGCTCCGCCCAATAACCACGTCCGAAACCAGAAAGGAATCTCCGTCATGAAAAAGTATGTTTGCAGCGTCTGCGGTTATGTCTATGACCCCGCCGTCGGCGATCCCGACAGCGGAATCGCGCCCGGAACCGCCTGGGAAGACGTCCCGGAAGACTGGGTCTGCCCTGTTTGCGGCGTTTCCAAGTCCGACTTCAACCCGGAATAATTCCCGCGTTCCGGCCGCCTGAACAGGCGGCAATCCAAGTGGAACCTGGCACCTCCCGATTTCAAGACCGGGCAGCGTGTCCGGTTCCATTTTGTCTTTTTGGATTCAATGCTAAAATTGCTATTTTTGAATGATTGTGATATATTCCGCGTCCGTAATTGTTTCCTCTTTTGACACACGAGGATGTAGGCGTTTTTATCGAACGGATTCTTTTTTTGAAAAAAACGGGGTTTTCTTCGCGCGTATACGCGTACGCGCTTGAAAAAGGAGGCTGGGCAGTGTATATTATATAGTAAGACTGTCAACAAAAAGAACCCGCGTCCGGGGTACCATGTTTATCCCGGCCGCAACCCATGGAGAATCCAATGCCCGAAGACGAAATCACCTCCCAGGCGTCCGCATCCGAAACCCCTGCGGAAAACTCCGCGTCCGCCGCGCCGGAAACCGCCGCGAAGCCCGCGGTCGCGGAGACCCGGAAGCCGGAGCCGCCCCGCTCCACCAACAACGAATCCAGTGTGGACAGCACATTCACGTCGCAGTCCGAAGACCGCAACCCGGAAGACTATACCGCGGACGAGATCACCGTCCTCGACGGTCTGGAGGCCGTCCGCAAGCGTCCCAGCATGTACATCGGCGACACGTCCCAGCGCGGCCTGCACCACCTGGTCTATGAAGTCGTTGACAACAGTATCGACGAAGCGCTCGCCGGATTCGCCTCGAAGGTCTCCGTGACCATCCTCCCGGACAACTGCATCCGCGTCAGCGACGACGGACGCGGCATCCCGGTCGACATCCACAAGGAGCTCGGCATCCCCGCCGTCGAAGTCGTGATGACCGTGCTGCACGCGGGCGGCAAGTTCGACCACAACGCCTACAAGGTGTCCGGCGGTCTCCACGGCGTCGGCGTCTCCTGCGTGAACGCTCTTTCCACCTGGATGACGGTCGAAATCCACCGCGACGGCATGGCGTACGAGATCCGTTTCGAGCGCGGCAACACCGCCGTGAAGCTGCATCCGCTGCATCCGGTGTCCGACCGCGGCACGACCGTGACCTTCCAGCCCGACCCGACCATCTTCACCGAGACCACGGAATATGTCTGGAACATCCTCGCGAAACGTCTCCGTGAACTCGCCTTCCTGAACCGCGGCATCCGCATTGACCTCTCCGACGAACGCGAGAACCCGGTCCGCTCCGAAACGTTCCACTACGAGGGCGGCATCATCGAGTTCGTGCAGATGCTGAACGCGAACAAGGAGCTGGTGCATCAGGACGTGATCTACATGCACAAGGAGCGCAACGGCATCGACGTCGAGATCGCCATGCAGTATAATGCCGAGTTCCAGGAAAATATCTTCAGCTACGCGAACAACATCTGCACGGGCGAGGGCGGCACCCACATGACCGGGTTCCAGTCCGCGCTCACCCGCACCGTGAACACCTACGCGAAGAACGCCAGCCTCATCAAGGGCGACAAGCCCATGACCGGCCAGGACATGAAGGAGGGTCTGACCGCCATTGTCAGCTGCAAGGTCCCGGACCCCCAGTTCGAAGGACAGACCAAGACCAAGCTCGGCAACAGCGAAGTCAAGGGCATTGTCGACTCCGTCGTCAGCGAATGCCTCTCCACCTTCCTTGAGGAAAACCCGGACGTCGCCCGCCAGATCGTCGAGAAGGCGATCGTGGCATCCCGCGCCCGCGAGGCCGCGCGCCGTGCCCGTGAAGAGGTCCAGCGCAAGGGCGCCCTCGAAGGGTTCTCCCTTCCCGGCAAGCTCGCCGACTGCGAATCCAACGACCCGGAAATCTGCGAACTCTTCATCGTCGAAGGTCAGTCCGCAGGCGGTTCCGCCAAGGGCGGTCGCGACAGCAAGTACCAGGCGATCATCCCGATCCGAGGCAAGCTCCTGAACGTTGAAAAGGCGCGCACGGACCGCATTTTCGAGAACAAGGAGATCCAGTCGCTGATCGCCGCCATCGGCTGCGGCGTCGGCAACGACGAATGCCACCTCGAAAAGCTCCGCTACAACAAGATCGTGCTCATGACGGATGCCGACGTCGACGGCTCGCACATCGCCACGCTGCTCCTCACGTTCTTCTTCCGCCAGCTCCGTCCGCTCATTGAGGCTGGTCACATCTACCTCGCCAAGCCCCCGCTCTACAAGGTTACGAAGCGCAAACAGGAGCGCTACATCGACAGCGACGAGCAGCTGGACCGCTATCTGGTCGAGCTCGGCTGCGGCGACGTCCAGGTCTCCGACATGGCGGGGAACGCCCTCTCGCAGGACGACATCATGCGCATCTTCTCGTATGTGACCAGGGCGCGCGCCGTCACGCAGGGGCTCCACCGCCACGGCGTCGATCCGCAGAAATACTTCACGCTCGCCCGCGACGGCGTGTTCCCGTTTGACCTGGTGATCGTGCATGAGAACGACGGCTCCGTGAGCGAGACGTTCGTGTACACGCCGGAAGAGGAGGCGGAGGTCATCGCCGAGGCGGAGAAGCGTCTCCCGCCGCGCGAGATTCCCGAAGACCTTCCCGAAGGCACCCCCCTGGGGTTGCACCCCGCCATCGACGTCGTGCGCCTCTATGAGTCCAAGGAATGCGAGGACCTCGGCCGCGAGATCGTCGCGTCCGGCTCCGATCCGAAGAACATCTTCTACGGCACCGAGCCGCTCTACCGCATCCGCACCGGCGCGTCCGCGGACGATTCCAAGTCCGCCGAGACCGCCGCGTCCGCCGCGCAGAATGAATACAAGACGGTCAACTCCATGGAACAGCTTTTCGAGGCGATCAAGCTGCAGGGCCGCGAAGGGCTCGCGCTCCAGCGCTACAAAGGTCTCGGTGAAATGAACCCGGAACAGCTCTGGGAGACCACCATGGACCCCGCACGCAGAAAAATGATCCGCGTCACGATGGAGGACGCGGTCGAGGCCGAACGCATCTTCACGCTCCTCATGGGCGATGCCGTCGACCCGCGCCGCGAATACATCGAACGCCACGCCGCCGGCGTCAAGGATCTTGACATTTAACAGTTTCATCTTCTCACACCGAAAGGAATCCACCAGCCATGGCGGACAAAGAATCCAAAAAAGCCGCGGCGGCAGCCGCCGCACCCGACCGCGATAAAAACCTGAATGTGACCCTCGCGCAGATTGAGAAGGAGTTCGGCAAGGGCTCCATCATGCGCCTCGGCGACAACCATACCGTCGACGTCCCGGTCATCAGCACCGGCGCGCTGTCGCTCGACATCGCGCTCGGCATCATGGGGCTGCCGCGCGGTCGCATCATCGAAATCTTCGGACCCGAATCCTCCGGCAAGACCACGCTGTGCATGCACGTGATCGCGAACGCCCAGAAGGCGGGCGGCACAGCGGCGTTCATTGACGCCGAACACGCCGTCGACCCCGCCTATGCCAAGCGCATCGGCGTGAACATCGACAACCTGCTGATCTCGCAGCCGGATTGCGGCGAAGACGCCCTGAACATCGCCGAAATGCTCGTGCGCAGCAACGCCGTCGACGTGCTGGTCATCGACTCTGTCGCTGCACTTGTACCGAAGAGCGAACTGGAAGGCAACATCGGCGACTCCTTCATGGGCCTCCAGGCGAGATTGATGTCCCAGGCGCTCCGCAAGCTCACGCCCGCCATCAGCCGCAGCCGCACCTGCTGCATCTTCACCAACCAGATCCGCGAGAAGATCGGCGTGATGTTCGGCAACCCCGAGACCACCACCGGCGGCAACGCCATGAAATTCTACTGCTCCATCCGCCTCGACATCCGCCGCATCCAGGCGATCAAGAACGCCAACGGCGAATCCGTCGGCGCCCGCACGAAGGTCAAGGTCGTGAAGAACAAGCTCGCCGCGCCCTTCCGCGTCGCCGAGTTCGACATCAACTGGAACGAAGGCATCTCCCGCATCGGCTCCATTCTCGACGTCGCCCTCGACATGGGCATCATCGAGAAGCGCGGCTCCTGGTTCTCCTTCGGCAGCGAACAGCTCGCGCAGGGACGCGACGCCGTGAAGGCGCTCCTCACCGAGAAGCCCGAGCTCGCCGACCAGATTTACCAGAAGATCAAAGACGTCCTCGCCGCCCAGAAGGCGGGCGTCGCCGCTGACGACGCCGCCGAAGCCCCGGCGGAGACCCCCGCATCCGGCGAGGCGAATGCGTAACCGTTTCCCATACGGCCGCCGGACTCCGAATCCGGCGGAATCCCTTTCCGGCTTCCGCGCCGGAAGGGCGCTTTTTGCCTGCACCGCCGCCGGAACGCTCCTGCTGCTCTCCGGCATGGCGCCCGTTTCCGCGCAGGACACACCGGCGGTTTCCGCGCAGAAGGAACAGTCCGCCGTCAAACCCGTCCCCGCGGAAGCGGAAAAGCCCTCGTACCCGGACAAAGATTCCGGCGACCGGGCGCGCGCCGGCGGCGAATACGGCACGGCGGCGAGTTTCTACCGCCAGTACCGGGCGAAGGCGGAGCAGAACGCCGACGCGGATGCGCGCAAGGACGCGTATGCGTGCGAGCTGGACGCGCTGATTCTCGCGAACCTCGCCGATTCCGCGGACAAGCTTCTGAAGGAATACCGTGCCGCGTTTCCGCAGCTGAACCCGAATCTCGTCACCCTGTGGCAGGCGGAAATCCTGCTCCTTCAGCGTCGCGCGGATGCCGCGGACGATTTGCTCCGCACGCTGATTCCTTTGCTTGACAACGACGACCCGGACCTGCTTCCGATGAAGCTCCGCGTCTTTTCCTGCGCGGCGTTCGCCGCTGAACTCAAGGGCGACCACGCCGCCGCCGCGAAGTATTACGGCGACATCGCTGCGAAAGCCGGTCTCATGGCATCCCTGGGACGCCGCGCGCTGGAACGCCAGGCGCTGTCGCTCGGGGCGCTCGGCAAGTACGACGAGGCGTTCGACCTGCTCAAAAAACTGTCCGACGCCGAGACCGACAAACGCGAGGCGGGCACGGACAAGCGCGACGCGGAAACGGACAAGCGCGACGTCGAAACGATCAACCGCGACGCCGAAGCGAACAAGCGCAACGTCGACGCCAAAAGCCTGTTGAGGTTCTATCTGACCCTTTCGAGGGACGGCTTCGACGCCGTCTCGGACGAGTGGGGCGCGATCCGTTCCATTTCCTCCCCGCGCAAGGACAATTTCTTTTTTCTGGCGGCATGCCGCATCGGCGAGGAGTTCGCCCGGCGCGAGGATTACGCGCGCGCCGCCGAGGCATACCGCCTGGCATACGGTTTCGCCGCGGTCCGGGAGGACGCTTTCGACGCCATGACGCGCCTGATCGGGGTTTTCCAGCGCCTCAGGGACCGGAAGACCGCCGCAGACCTGGCGGTCCGTATGCTTTCGCTTTTCAAGGATGTCAGTCTTTCTCCCGATTTCAAGCTCCAGATCGCATCCGTGCTCTTTCAGGCGGGTCGTTCCGACGATGCGCTGGACATCTGCCTCTCTTGCCTTTCGGACGCGGCCGTTCCAGCCGCCGAACGCGAAACCGTATACCGCCGGTTCCTCGACATGATGCTTGCGGAAAAGGCGTACCCGTCCGCCCGCAAGTTCGTCGCGGCGTTCGACACTGTCCCGGCGAAGAAGCCCGCCCGGTCGATGGACCTGGCGGAGATCACCTGGCGCGAGGGCAAGCCCGCCGAGGCCGCGAAACTCTACCGTTCCGTCGGGTCCTCCCCGGAATTCCGGTCCAAAGCCATGCTGAACGCCATGCGCTGCCTGCTTGAGGCCGGTCTTTACGCCGACCTGCTTGACGCCGCCGCCGAGCTCCGCAAGGCGGATCCCGAACATCTTGACCCGGAAGCCCTCTATTTTTCGGCGGTCGCGCAGGACAGGACCGGCGACGCTGCGGCCGCCGCGCAAAGCTATCTCGACTACGAGAAAACCGCGCCGAAAACGGCTGAGACCCGGGAGCGCCGCGCCTCTGCACTCTATGCCGCCGGACGTCTCCAGATCCGTCTCGGCGAGCCCGGAAAAGCCGTGGAAAGCCTCCGCAGGCTCCGCCAGGACTATGCCGCGCTTCCGGTCGCAGGACCGGGCCGCTACTGGCTGATCCATGCGCTGTACGCATCCGGCGACGAGGTCGGCGCGGAACGCGAATCCTGGCGTTTCATCGAGGACGATCCCGAATCCGAATATGCCGGGGCAGCACTGCTCCGCCTTGCCGAGCATTACCGCGGTGCGGGGTCCGTCCAGCACGCGGAAAGCACTGTCGACCAGCTGCTGAACCAGGAGAAATATCCGAAGATCCGTGCCCGCGCTTCCTACGAAAAGGCGCTGATCGCCTTCCAGCGCGACGACCTGCCGTCCGCGCAGGCTGCGCTGGATGCCGTCGACGCGCTTTCCCCGGACGCCGCATTAAAGGGGGATGTCCATTACCTTCGCGGCGACATTGCCCGCGCCCTCAACGATTTTACAAAAGCCCGCGCGGAATACGAGGCGGCGGCGAAAGCTGTTCCCGGCACGTTGCTGGAACAGGCCGCGCTCGGGTCGGCGGCGGACTGCGTTTATGCGCTGGCGACCGGATCGGCGGTCGAATCAAAACCGAAGGAAACGGCTTCCGCGGTCTCCCAGACGGCGGCAAAGCCCGCGTCCGCAACACAGACTGCCGCGAAGCCTTCGACCGCCGCACAGACCGCCGGAACGGCAAAACCCGCCGATTCCGCCGATCCCGCCAAGTCCGGCGAGACTGCGAAAGACGCCGCGCCGGAAGTCGTCTTCCCGTCCGCCGACGCATGCCGTTTGGCTGCCGAACGGTACCAGGCGCTCCTGAAGCTCAAAAACCTGCGTCCTGAGTATGAGGCGATGGCATACTACAAGTCCGGCCAGTCCCTCTGGAAAGCGGGCGACGAGAAAGAGGCGTTCGACCTCTTCAAACGGGTGGTCTATCTGGTTCCGGCGCGGGATGCCGCGTCCAGGCCCGTCGAGGCGTTCTGGATTTTCCGCGCGGTCGACGCCATGGAATCCCTCGCGCACAAGGATCCGTCCGTCTCCAACGTGGAGTCCGCCGTCGAGGCGCTCCGCTGGCTGGAACGGACCGGCACGGTCGACCAGGCTTCGATCCGGCAGCGGGTCCGCGCCCTTCGCAAGAAACAGTACCAGCCGGCTCTCCCGGCGTCTTCCAATACAACCATTACTCCGGAGTCATCCAAATCATGAAATATCTGTCCATGCTTCAGCAGGGCGGTCCCGTGATCGTGCTTATCGGCATCTGCGCCCTGATCGCCGCGTTCGTATTCATCCTGAAATGGTTCGAGTTCTACCGCGCCCAGATGGACGTCAACGAGATCGTCACCGGCCTCACCAACGTGCTCCGGCGCGACGGCATCCGCGAGGCCATTACGCTCTGCGACAATTCGCCCGGTCCGGTCCCGCGCGTCCTTTCCAGCGCCATCCGCGCCTACAAGGAGGACGACGACATCCGGGATTCCCTCGCCACCCAGACGCTGATCGAAGTGCCGCGCCTGGAATCGCGCCTCAACATCCTCGCCACGCTCGCCTACGTGACGCCCCTTCTTGGCCTCCTCGGCACCGTGCTCGGTCTCGTGGACTCCTTCCAGACCATCACCGCCAATCCGGACGCCGCCATCACGACCCTCCCCGAACTCTCCAAGGGCGTCTACAAGGCGCTCCTCTGCACCGCCGCCGGTCTCTCCGTCGCCATTCCGTGCCACATCGCCTACAACTACCTGGTCTCCCGCGTGCAGGATTTCTGCACGGATATGGAGAAGGCCTCCGCCGAGATCATGTATTTCTTCCGCCACCACAAAAAAGAAAATGGCGCCGACCATGCCGAATGAAGCCCCGATCCAGGTAAAGACCAATCTCAAGCAAGATATTCAGCGGCCTGCCCAGCCTGGTCCTGTATTTCTGCGTCTTTTTCATCCTGCTGGTCTTCTTCATGCTCAGCTCGAACTTCGTCCCGCTCCGAGGCGTCGAGGTCGAACTCCCTAGGACCGGCGGCAGGTTCCTCTACACTTCCCGCAGCTACGTCGTGACCATCGACAAGGACAACCGCATCTACTTCAACGACGCCGCCGTCTCCGGCGCGGACGAACTCAAGCGCCAGCTTTCCGAATCCCTGAACGCGCGCGGATTCCAGCCGGACAAGGAACGCATCATCATCCGCTGCGACGTCCATGCGTCCCTCACAGCCGTCGCCGAGGTCCTGTCCATCGCTGAGGAGCTGAACGTCAGCGCGCTTTTCATGTCCGCCGGACCTTCACGCGGCAGGACGACCAGCTTCACCGAGCCTGAATCATGACTGACGCCCCCGGACATCCCATGCTTCCCATAGACAAATCGCCTCCGCGCGAACGACTCGGGCGGTCCATGCTTCTTGCCGTCGGCGCGGCGGTCCTCCTGATCCATCTGGCGCTGTTTACGGTTTTCACGCCGCTGAAGCCGGAATCGGTCGCCGCCCCGCGCACAGACCGGACCACGCTGTTCGTCTCTTCCCGCGCCATGGGATCGGATCCGGTTTTCCTGAAAATGGTCGACACATACGATCCTGTCGCGTTCCTGCATCCGCCGGAGGAATACGGTTTTTCCTTCTTCCGCACGGGTCAGGCGGAAACAGGTCCGGAAGCTCCGTTCGACCCGCCCCTTTCCGTGAAACTCGCCGCCGTGTCCCCTGCGCCGCAGGTCCCGCTGACCGCGGTTGTCCGTCCGCTTCTGCCGAACGTTCCGGACTACGATCCGGACAGCCTTCCGACCGCAGCTCCAGCGTATCCGTACTGGGCGTCGTCCGCCTCCGGCGTGGTTTTCCCGGCATTCCGGCCCGGCGCCGCCGAGGAACGCATTCTGCAACGGCAGCGTCCCTCGGAACAGTCCGTCTTCCTGGTTAAGGCACCCGTTCTGTCCGACCTCCCCTACGAAGCCGTGCTGGAGAAATCCTGCGGCGTCGCCGAGCTAGACCTTGCGGCGCGCGCCTGGCTTGACACGCTTCTGAACTCGTCCGATTGTCCCGCCGGACTGAAAACCGAAGGCGGAGCCTGCCGCGTGGTGTGGTCCGCCGAATCCCTGCGGAAGGAGGCGTCCGTCCGATGATCCCGATCCCGCTCGACCGTATTTTCGTGTGGTATTTCGCCACGTGGTTTTTCGTGATCGCCCTGCTTTGGGTTTTCGATGAACTGCGCAAACGCAAGAACACGAGCGATTCCGTCGTGAAGGACCGCCTTTATCTCTGCGGCAAATGCAACCTCACGTTCCTCGCCCGCGACGACCGTGAGCACGTCGTCCGCTGTCCGCGCTGCCACGAGATGTGCTTCTTCCGCCAGAGCAAGCGTTTCTGAAGGGCGGCAAGCTGCGGCAGTGCCCGGCTGCGCCCGGGCATACACAGCGCGGAGTGAAAAATGCCGACGGACCCTGCCCGGATCATTCTTCGTCCATATCCGGGAACTGCACCAGATAGAACCGCATGTTGTGCAGGAAGTCCGGCGCGACCGTGATGCCCATGTGCGCCCCGCTCACGTGGATGACGCCCTTCCAGCGCACGGGCGACTCCATCCTCGGTCCCCACGGACCCGGATTGTCCGGATTGCGCAGGTCGGCGCGCGCGCTCACGGCGGACACTTTCCCGTCGCCGGAATCGTACCGGACCACGCGCAGGCCGCCGTTTTCATCGACCAGCGCGAGCGAGGACGTCGGCACGGAGTCCCCGATGAAGATCATTTGGAAGACGTCGGAATCCTTCGGATCGGGCGTGGACAGCATGGACGCGATGCGTTTCGCGGAGTTCAGGCATTTCTGAAGGTGTTCCAGCGCGACGTACCGCCGTTCCGTCGCGGTCTTCACGTCCGGCAGCAGCCATTGCAGGTCGGCGTCGCAGTCCGGATTTGCGAGCCCCCAGTCATATTGGATCCACGTGTCCAGGTCATACAGGTCGACCGCCTCCCCGCGGGCGATGGATTCCTCCTCGGTCTTGCCGGGAACGGTTTTCCGGACCGCGGCGAACTGCGGGAACGGCATCATTTCATAGAAGGACGGGAAGGTCCCGATCACGGCGGCGGGGTAGAGCGGCGCACCCGGCTGAAGCCGCAGTCCGTTCACCAGCTCGATGACGGTGTCCAGATAGCCGCTGTTCGGCGTTCCGATCTGGATGAGCTTGCCGACGTTTTTCGCGCCGGCCCAGGTGATCGCGGGGTCGGGCGCGCCCTCGCCGGGCAGGGGCGTTTCCCCGTACCGCATGTAATACCGCGCGATCAGCCCGCCCATGCTGTGCCCCATCAGGTCGAACCGCACGGGATCCGGCGAAGCGCCGTAGCGGACGCGGTATTCCCCGCTCAGCAGCTCCTGTTTGGCGCGGATGAATTTTCCCAGTTCCATGGCGTTTTCCGCGATGCTCCGCCGCCAGTCGTAGTAAAACACGAAGAACGTCGGGCAGCGGCCGTCCTCAAGGTGCTCCTTCGAGCCTTCCTGCACATAGCCAGCCTGCCGGATCGTGTCGACCAGCGGCCCGTAGGCGGACATGGAGAAATGCAGTCCGATCAGGCTGACCGAAACGGAGTCCAGCAGGAACGACGCCCGCGTGTTGTTGGAAAGCTCGCGCAAGGGCTTTCCCCAGCTCATCGGCACGGACAGCAGTTTCAAGCTCTCGCGGTCCGGCAGCGTCGGCGAAAACGTCCCCCAGAACTCCTTTCCGGTCGCCGGATCCTCCAGGCGCGCGCCGAGCAGTCCGTGGATCAGGATCACGGGATTCCGGCGGACGCCCTCGTATGCCAGGGAACGGTTGGTCGCCCGGCTGAGGATCGTTTCCGTCGGCGTCAGAGCCGACTGGTACGAGCCGACCGCGTCCGGCTGGCAGGCGTTCAGAACGAGCATAACCAGCAATCCCGCCGCGGCGGCGAGGATCATTCCGAAAAATCGTGTCCGTTTCATGACATTTCACCTTCCGTTATTTGTTTCTGCTTGCCCAGCAAGCTCTGATAGTCGCCGGATATCCGCTCCAGCGCCGCCAGATACGCTTCGATTTGTTCCCGCGTGCCGCAGATGCTCACGCAGCCCGCCGTCCCGCCGCCTTCGCACGGCATGTCCATCCGCCCGAACGCCAGGAACCCGCGTATCTGCAGGTCGGTCACGGGCGCGATGAAGACTTCCGCATGGCGCAGCACGGAGAGCCCGAACGTGCCGACGACGTCGTGGAATTCCTTCGGCATGAGATATTTCGCGTAGTAGTAGAAGAGCGGATGGATCATCGAGAGCAGTTCGAGCATCTCATAGGTCTCGCTGCAGCGGTAGCGCGTCTTTTTCAATCTGCGGTTGAACTCACGCTGGAACAGGATGAACCCGCCCATCTTTTCAAGGTGCGTCATGTAGTCGGAGGGACGGATGAAGACCAGGCTCAGTTCGCGTTCAAACCGCTGCGGCGCGTTTCCCCCCGCGGCGGTTCCCGGTTCCACGTCGACCGGGAAGAGCATCTTCGCGTCGTGCAGCTGGGGCGATTTCGCGAGCCCCCAGAGGATCATGCCGGCAATCGTTGCCGGACCGCGCATTTCCGCCGCGTATTTCTGATTGAGTCGCCGCCTCAGCTCCAGCAGACCGTCGAACCGGAAGAACGCCCGTGCGCGGAACAGCCCCTTGTGCGGCGTCTCCTGGATTTCGACTTCGGACGCGGGGCTTCCCGGCGCGGGGAAGCTCATCTTTCCCGCCTCGCCCCATTCCGTTTTCAGTTCGGTCAGGACCTCCTGCATCGCCATCCCGTCCACCGGGACGTGGTGGTACTGGATCCACAAATCCGCCTCGCCGAGCCGGGGATGGATGCGGACAAAGACGTTCAGCAGTCCCCAGCCCGGATGGCGGTACGTCGTCACGTCCGGAGTCCTCAGGCGTTCCGCCTGGATTTCCGCCTCGGTTCCGTGTTCCGGCAGCGGCAGGAACGTCACGCAGGAGGCGTTCATCATGCGCCGGAGCAGCCGCACTGCCTCCATGCGTTTCGCGAGGTTGGCGGCGTTCAGGTACAATACGCGCCGCTTCACAATCCGGTACAGCTTTCGGGAGCGCGTCGGATCGGTTCCGCCGTTCAGGCGGTTGTGCGTCCGCACGAGGAGCGAAAGGACTGTGTCGATATCTTTCCCGGAGAGCGCCGATGGCGGATACCGCGGGTCGAGCACGATCCGCGCGTTTTCCAGCGTGCCGTCCTGCCGGAATTCCACTTCCAGCAGGTCGGTTTCCGTCAGGCGGCGCCGGTGCATGCGGAACGTCTTCTGCATGATCGCCCAGTGAAGCTCCCCGTGCGCCCGGAGAAATTCGGCGAACCTCGTAAGGAAACGCTCCCGGGCCTCGTCCATGCAGGACGGCAGATCCCCGGACGGATACGGCGTCACGCGGAAAATCCCCAGCATGAATTTGGAGATGTCCCCCTTCAGGAAGATCCCGGTGACTTTCCGCCAGCCGTTTTCGGTCGGCTTTGCGCCAAGCAGCTTGCACAGCTGCAGCAGCTTCAGAAATACCAGGAAGAACACAGCGTTGAACGACCACTGGTCGATCAGGCGCGTCATGTGGAACGACACCCAACGCCTGATCCGCGATCCGCTGTCTTTTCTGGTTTCCGGTGTCTTTTTCATGCAGGAGGGGTCTCCACTGCGCTGACTGATTCTCGTTTTGCGTCCGACGCCGGAAACCCGGCGGTCCGTCTCCGGACACAGCTTTAACATTAATATACAGCTTTTTTTTCCTAGTTCAAGCCGCCGCCGTATTTTTGTTTTGGACACGGTTTCCATAGCCGGATCCTTCGTATGAGGTTGCATGTGAATGAATAGTCCAAATCTCCCCCCATCAAGTTTCAGTAAAAAGGAACTTGTTTTAACTGAAACTTGCGTATGGTCCGCGCGTATGCTCTGTGCGTGGCGCATATACGGCGTACGTGCGCTCGCGAGGCACAGTTTCCATCCGGTTCCGCCGGTTTTCGAAACGAAATGTACGGACAGGACAGACAGAACGTTGCAGTGTCTGTATGTTCTTTCAGAAAAAAGTTGGATTTCGCCTTTTTCCGTTCGCATTTTTCCATCCTTGCGTTATATTAAAATATCCTCATTCGTTGGAACCCTCTGTTTTCCGGTGACGCCAGTGAAACCTTCTCCGCCAGTCTCTGATGATCTGAACTCCGCTCCCCGTCCGGGCCTCTCCAAAAAGACCAAGTTCTGGATCGGGCTGTCCCTCGCCGTGTGCATTCCCGTGATCCTGGGCGTCCTCCTGTGGCTCGCCTACCTCATGCTCTTCCCGAACAACCCCCGCCTCGTCGTGAACAGCGTCCGCCTCGCCGGCAGCTCCGGCTACTGGAGCCCCGCCGACCCCGACGAACGCCAGGCGCGCATGGACCGCATTCTGTCGATTCTCCGCATCCGCCCCGGCGTTACCCCGATGTTTTCCGGCAAGAACGAATACGATCTTGCCGCGATGGCTGCGAAACTCCGCACGGAAATCCCCGAGCTTGAACGCGCCGACATCCGCCGCGTTCTGCCCGACCAGCTGATCTTCGAACTGCATGAACGCATCCCGGTCGCGAACCTCGGCACGGGTTTCTACATCGACGATTCCGCGACCGTCCTCGACAAATCCGCCTACTTCGACGTTTCCGGCTCGCTCCCCCTGCTTTCCTGCAAGCCGTCCGCCGTCCGCGTGTCGCAGGACGCCGAGCCGTTCAAGCGCGGCGAAGTCCTCACCGATTCCTCCATCCGCACCGTGCTCGACTTCCTCCGCCTCACGCGCCTGGAGTTCACCGACGTGCATCCGAAGCTTATCTACATCTCCCAGGACTTTATCCAGTGCGACCTTCTCTACAGGAACGATCCGGGCGCTTTCACCATCCTGATCCCGCTCCGGGTCCGCGAGGAACAGCTCCGCGACGACGTTTTCGGGCGTCTGCTTCCCAAACTGGAGTCCACGGTCCGGAACCACGAGGACGAACGCTCCCTCGATCTCCGGTTCAAGGACCGCATCATCGCGAAGAAACGCGGCTGACATCCTGGTTTTCCGTGCATTCCGGTTCAGTCGATCCCCGGATTTCTGAACTGGAGCAGGTGGAAGTCGCAGGCCAGTTCCGCCGCCGGGGTCTCCGCTTTTGACGAGGCCGTCCGGAGGAGCGACGCCGCCAGTTCGTTCAGTTTCAGGTCCAGGTACGGAAACATCATGGACCGTTCGTTCAGCGCCGTGCCGAAGAACGAGCACCATGACGGCGGGGAGTATATGCCGACCCGGATTTCGCCGGAAAGGTAGTCGGATAGATACGGGTCGTCGATCAGGATCGCGGCGGGCATATGGTTCGGCGAGGCGATTGCCGGGACGGATTCCGCCAGGAAATCCGGGAACATCTCAAGCTCGCCGTTGAACACGACGGAGGACGTCTCGCATTCCGGGATGTATTCCCTCAGTTTGCCCGGTGTGCAGACATCCCCGAACCAGGGAAACGCGGAATGGCTGGACATTACGTGGACGGCGGAGGCGACGCCGTGCCGGATCAGGTACAACATACAGTCCAGACCGGCTTTCCGCGTGAACACGGACACCGCGTTGTATTCCGTCTGGTCGATGATCAGTTCGATCCGTGCGCCGTGCGGCCGGACCGCGGGATGATTCTGCGCGGCTTTCGCCATGGACGGCGAAGGAAACACGACCGCGACGTCCCCGGCGGACAACTCCGCGCAGGTTCCGCATTCCGGCGAATCGGAATCGTATTCGCGCAAACTGGTTCCGCATGGCATCAGGATATTCCTCATGCAGTACGCCAGGTAATCGTATTCCGGCGTCTCCGCGGTGACGGAATCCCGGAAAAAGACCGGTCTGCAGGTCGGCGGTGAATTGAGGTCGGCGATGACGTCCGCCGGAATCGGCCGTTTCCCCTTCCGGCACGCGATGACGCCCCGGTCTTCCAGCACGCGCAGCACGGCGCGCGCCGTGCCCGGAGAAATATGGTACGCACGCGCCAGCTCGTCCCGGCTGTAGAATTGTTCTTCTCCCTGGAACTCCCCTGCGCGAAGCCTCCTGGTGATAAGCTCCGCGATGGTCATATACTTGGCGTTGGCGTAACGGCATGGCATGGCTGGCACCCCTCTGTCTGAAATCTGCGTAGAAAAAAACACCGCGCCGCACTTAAGGGGTGACGACGTGGCATAAGAAAACGCGGAACATGATATACTATACCATTTTCCACGTTCAGAATCAAGGATAATTCAATGTTTTCCGGAAAGAAACAACGAAAGGAATCGACAATTGTAAGTCTACAGGTTTCTCGGGAAAAAAAAGGTCCGCGAGGGGTGTTCTCCTGCCAATTATCAGGCGAAAACGAAGCCGGACCCTAACTGCCTGCCGAGTGGACGGCGGTCCGGCTGATGCCATGCCGGAAGGCGGCGAAGGGAAATATGTACATTTTTCAATAAGGTGATTGACTTCGTTTGCAATCTGTGGTACATTAAACTGGACGTATGAGATATTCTTGCCTGTATCCGCCGCATGATTCGCCTTGACCATGGATTTGTCCGCGGCCGGGTCCCGAACCGGCCCGCCGCACCGGAGGCGAAATGAACTTGAACTTAACCCTGTTCAAACAAGGATGAACAAGACCGATGAAAGAAAGACAGGAAGCCATCAAACGCTATATCGAACGCAAGGGCGACGTGACTTTGTCCGAGCTTGCCGGGGAGTTTTCCGACTGGTCGGAAATGACGATCCGCCGCGACCTGGAGTTTCTGGAGCAGAAGCGGTTCCTCATCCGCACGAAACGCGGCGCGCGCATCATGCCGACGAGCTATGAGGTGAGCGTGGGCATGTACGGCGAACGCGAAAAGCGCAACTGCGACCTGAAACAGGAAATCGCGGCGAAGGCGGCGGCGCTGGTCGAGACCGACATCAGCATGTATTTGGACGCCGGGTCGACCGCGATGATGCTTGCGCGCGAGCTCCCGGACCGTAACCTGATCATCACCACGTCCGCGCCGAACATCGGGATTGAGATCGTGCTCAAAAAGAAGAACCCGACGGTCATCCTGCTCGGCGGCACGCTTCAGCGGAAAACCATTTCGACCTGCGGTCTCAACGTGCTGGACCAGCTCAAGACCCTGAATATCGACACGGCGTTCGTCAGCGCGTCCGGGTACACAGAGGCGACCGGTTTTTCCGTCGGCGGTCAGCACGAATGCGTGCTGAAACGCGCGATCATCGCGTCGGCGCGGCGCGTGATCATGATGATGGACAGCTCGAAACTGAATTCGATCCTTCCGTTCACGTTCGCGCAGCTTTCCGACATCGACACCTTCGTGACGGACTCGAATGCGCCGGAGTCGGTCAAGGCCGCCTTCCGGGCGGCGGGCGTCCACGTGATCTGAGTTCAAACCGGACCCGGCAGACCAACTATGTTGAGCGTAATCAGGATGCCTCAGATGGGCGTCTCCGACGAGAGCGCGATCCTGTCGAAATGGCTGCTGGACGAGGGGGCGCCATTTCGAAAAGGGCAGCCTGTCTTCTCCCTCGAAACCGACAAGGCGACGTTCCAGTACGAGGCGGAGTCGGATGGATTCCTGGTGCGCATCCTGACCGAAGAAGGCGAGGAAGTCGCGGTCGGAAGCCCGGTCGGCGTCGAGACCGATTCCGAAGCGTTCGACGAATCCGAGCTGGAAGCGCTGCTGGACAGCCTGAAAAAGCCTGATATGGAATCGTCCCGGACCGCGACGGAAACAACGATTTCCCATGGAACCGGCATGGAGCCCGAAAAAGTGGGATTTTCCGTTCGGAAGAACGCTGATGGAAGGCGGAGGATTTCGCCGAGGGCAAGAAGGGCGGTCGACGAGCTTGGCGTGAGCTTGCATTCCATTTGTTCGGGGAGCGGACCGGAAGGACGCGTCATTGAACGCGACGTGCTGAACGCCGTCCACGCAAGCCAGGTGTTGACTGGACTTAAATTGAAGACAACCGGCATCTGTCCAGGGCGTCCTCTGACGGTTGCCGACCGTGTCGGCATTCGTCCGATCGGGACAGCGTGGACGGACCGGACCGGATTCGTCAGCGGTATGTTCGACGCCCGGAAGGTGTTGTCGTCATGCACGCCTCAAAACAGGCTCACGCCCGGCGTGATGGTCTGCCACGAACTGGCGCAACTTCTAGTCAGGGTTCCGGAACTGAACTCACGCCGACATGGCGACCGCGTTTACGCGTATAACACCGTGCATCTCCGCCTGAACGTGGAAACACCGTTTGGCACGCTGAAACCGGTGATCCGTTGTGCGGAGGATTATACCCCGGAAGAACTGGCTGTGCTGATGCGCAACGCGGCCGGACGCTGCACACGGTTTGCCTCGAAGCCGCAGGAGTTTCAGGATGGGACGTTCACCGTGGCGGATTTGAGCGGTTATGGAATCGATTCCTTTACGCCGGAACTGACGCCGCCGGAACTGTGCGCGCTTGGGATCGGCGCCGCCGCCATACGGACCGGAAACGACGGACACGGCGGATTTGAGGCGTATCCGGCGATCCGCCTGACACTCGCATACGACCGCGCAGGCGCCGACTCCCTCTGTGCGGCAAAATTCCTGAACGAACTCATGTCCCGACTCGAACGGGGCGCGGGGAATCGATAGACCCGATGATATCAACCATTCCAAACGAAGGATAAGACATGACATACGATTTACTGATTCTGGGCGGCGGGCCCGCAGGGTTCCGCGCGGCGGAACGCGCCGGGCACTTCGGGCTGAGCGCGGCGATATTTGAAGGGAAAACGCTGGGCGGGGTCTGCCTCAACGAAGGGTGTATCCCGACCAAGACGATGCTGTATTCGGCGAAGTTGTACGACTACGCGAAAGGCGGCGCGGAGAAATACGGCGTGACGACGAAGGAGGCGGCGCTTGACCATGCGTTTGTGGCGGCGCGCAAGGACAAGATCGTGAAGAAGCTCGTCGCGGGCGTGGAAATGCAGATGAAGAAAGCCCGCGCGGACGTCGTGCGCGAAAACGGCGTGCTAGCCGGAAAAAATGAAGCGGGCGAGTTTGTCATTGAGGCGGGCGGCGGGAAGTTTGCCGGGAACAATGTGCTGATCGCGACCGGATCGTCCGCGGCGGTTCCGCCGGTCCCCGGGCTGAGGGAGGCGCTCGCGGACGGATTCGCCGTCACGAACCGGGAAATCCTCTCCATGACCGGAATTCCCTCGAAACTCGTCGTGATGGGCGCGGGCGCGATCGGACTGGAAATGGCGTCGTATTTCAATTCCGCCGGGGCGGACGTAACGGTCGTCGAGATGCTCGACCGCATCGGCGGGCGCGTTGACCGCGACATCGCGGTGCTGCTCCAGCGGAACTACACGGTGCGCGGGGTCAAGTTCCTGACCGGAAGCCGGATTCAGTCTGTTGAGCCGGGGCATGTCCGCGGCGTGAAGGCAAATGGCGACGAGTTCGAGCTGGAAGCGGACAGAATCCTGGTCGCCGCCGGGCGCAAGCCGAACACGCGGGGAATCGGGCTGGAATCGCTCGGGATCGAACTCGGCGCGAATGGCGGCATCCGCACGGACAACAAGATGCGGACGAACGTGCCGGGCGCATTCGCCGCCGGGGACGTGAACGGCATCTCCATGCTGGCGCACACGGCGTACCGCGAGGCGGAAGTTGCCGTGAACGTGATCCGAGGCGTCGACGATGCAATGCGCTACGACGCGATCCCGTCGGTCATCTACACGAACCCGGAGGCGGCGTCCGTCGGCGAGACCGAGGAGACCGCCGCCGAAAAGGGACTGAACGTGAAGACGCTCAAGCTGCCGCTGCTGTTCAGCGGGCGGTACCAGGCGGAAAACGAGGGCGGCAACGGCATCATGAAGCTGATCCTGGACGGGGAAAAACACATCCTCGGCGCGTGCGTGCTCGGCAATCCGGCGTCGGAGATCATTCCTGCGATGGCGGTGGCGATTACACAGCGCATGACCGCCGCTGAACTCGCGCAAACAGTGTTCCCGCACCCGACCGTGGCGGAAGTCCTGCGCGACGCGGCGCTGATGGAACTTTAAGCGAAGGCGGACACCATGCCGAAGACACAGATCATCCATCCCTCTGATCTGAGGCGGGCGGGGCAGCTCGAATCCGCCGTGATCCCGCTGAACCAGTACAGCCGGTCCTTCGAGGAAGAACTAAAATCGTATTCGCCGGAGGAACTGAAGGAAATCTACCTTGATATGCGGTACATCCGCGAGGTCGAGACCATGATCTACGGCGTCCGCACGGTCAAAAACTACAACGGCGTCGAATACTGCTACACCGGACCGGCGCACCTCTCCACCGGACAGGAGGCCGCGGCGGTTGGCATGGCGTTCACGCTTGACCGTGACGACATCATTTTCGGCTCGCACCGGAGCCACGGTGAATTCCTGGCGCGCGGGTTCCGCGCAATCCGGACGCTGAGTGAAACCGAGCTCAACGACATCATGAAGTCGCGCCCGGACATCCTGCGCGTCGTGGAGCAAAACAGCTCAAGCGGAACCACTCGCGAACTTGCGGCGGATTTCCTGCTCTACGGCTTCATCTGCGAGGTCTTTGGACGCGCGAACGGGTTTAACCGCGGACACGGCAACTCCATGCATGTCTTCTTCCCGCCGTTCGGCATCTACCCGAACAACGCCATCGTGGGCGGTTCGGCAACGATCGCGGCGGGCGCGGCGCTGTACCGGAAAGTGAACAGGAGCGGCGGGCTCGTGGTTTGCAACTTCGGAGACGGCGCGCTTGGTCGCGGACCGGTGTGGGAGGCGATGAATTTCGCCGCCATGGACCAGTTCAACCTGCTGTGGGAAGACGGCTACCGCGGCGGACTGCCGGTCATCTTCAACTGCATCAACAACTGCTACGGCATGGGCGGGCAGACCTCGGGCGAAACGATGGCTTACGGATGCGCCGCGCGTGTCGCCGCAGGCGTGAACCCGGATGCCATGCACGCGGAGCGCGTCGACGGCTACAACCCGCTGGCGGTGATCGACGCCTTCCGCCGGAAGCGCGCGCTCATCGAGTCGAACCGCGGTCCGATCTTCCTCGAGACCATCACGTACCGTTACGCGGGGCACTCCGCCACGGACGCGAATTCGTACCGTTCGCAGGAGGAGATTGAGGAATGGCGCAAGGCGGATTCGATCCTTGCAATGAGAAATAACCTTGAAAAAGCCGGGCTTGTCACATCCTCCGATTTTGAGGCGATGGACGCCCGGATCGTTGATCATGTCACCCGCCTCACGCGCCTGGCGGCGGATACGTCCGTCTCGCCGCGTCCCGATCCCGTGCGTGAACCCGACGCCTTCCGCAAGTACAATTTCTCGAACGGGCGCACCGAGGCGCATCCGGCGGAAATCGGGCGCGACGTCACGCAGCCGATTGAGGAGAATGCGAGGAGAAAAAAACTCAGGGAGAAAACGAGGTTTCATCTGGATGCCGCGGGCAATCCGGTCTCCAAATTGAAGGCTTTCACGCTGCGTGACGCGCTGTTTGAAGC
This sequence comes from uncultured bacterium, assembly GCA_902802585.1. Classification (GTDB taxonomy): domain Bacteria; phylum Verrucomicrobiota; class Lentisphaeria; order Victivallales; family UBA1829; genus UBA1732. Next base: position 44,364 of record CADCMR010000003.1, on the reverse strand, counting down.
GGTGCTGTGCAGGGCGTACGCCGACGACAGACTCATCATCTACGGCGAGGATAACCGTGACTGGGGCGGCGCGTACGGAGTGTACACCGGTCTGACGGAGGCTCTGCCCTACCACCGTCTCTTCAATGCGCCGATCTCCGAGGCGGCGATCGTCGGGACGGCGGTCGGATGCGGGATGTGCGGCGGGCATGTGCTGATCGAGCTCATGTACAGCGATTTCATCGGATGCGCCGGGGACGAGGTGTTCAACCAGCTGTCGAAATGGCAGGCGATGTCGGCGGGTATGTTGCGGATGCCCGTGGTGCTCCGCGTTTCCGTTGGGGCGAAGTATGGCGCCCAGCACGCGCAGGACTGGACCGCACTCTGCACGCATATCCCCGGGCTGAAAGTCGTTTATCCGGCGACTCCGTACGACGCGAAGGGGCTGCTGGCGGCGGCGCTGGCGGGGACCGATCCGGTCGTCTTTTTCGAAAGCCAGCGCCTGTACGACACGCCGGAGATGTTCCATGCCGGAGGCGTGCCGGAAACCGACTACGAAATCCCGCTCGGACATCCCGAGATAAAACGTTCCGGAAACGACCTCACGATCCTGACGGTCGGCCCCGCGCTTTACCCTGCGATCCGCGCGGCGGAACGCCTCGAACAGGTATTCCATCTTACCGCTGAGATCATTGATGCACGGTCGCTTGTGCCGTTCGATTTCGACCTCGTGACTCAATCCGTGCGGAAGACTGGACGCATCCTGGTCGTGTCGGACGCGTGCGAACGCGGCTCCTGGACGCAGACGCTTGCCGCCCGGATCGCGCGGTACTGTTTCGACGACCTGGACGCGCCGCCAGTCGCGATCGGCGCCCCGAACGAGATTTCGCCGTGTCCCGAGCTGGAGAAAAGCTATTATCCCCAGCCGGACTGGATCCTGGACGCCATTCATACGCTCATCCTGCCGCTGGACGGCTACACGCCGCACATGGATTTCAGCGACGCGGAACTGATGCGGCAGGACCGCCTGGGAATCTGACGGCGCTGTCTTATCCTCACCCTTTCCGTCGCCCGTTTTCGCCCCAAAACGGTACTATTTGACGGAACCGGGTGGAAAGTTTCGCGCACACGGTGTATATTATATGCTCCAAGTTTTTTTGGACAACCGCAACCGTGCGTGAAAGCGCATTAAGGAGACAGCCATGAGAAAAGTCCTCATTCCCACCAAACTCGACAAGGTCGTTGAAAAAATCCTGAGCGAACACGGCTTCACCGTGGTCCAGAACCCGGACGTGCAGCTCGCCGATCTGGCTGCTGAAAACTCCGACGCCTCCGCGATCATCGTCCGCAGCGAGAAGGTCACGCCCGAGATCATGGACGGACTGAAGGACCTGAAGCTCGTCGTCCGCGCCGGCGCCGGTTTCGACAACATCGACATCCGCCACGCCCGCAAGCTCGGCATCGACGTCATGAACACCCCGGGCGCTAACTCCAACGCCGTCGCGGAGGAAGTCATCGCCCTGATCCTCGCCGCCTACCGCAAGCTCGTCCCCGCCGACCAGTCCACCCGCGCCGGCAAATGGGAGAAGAAGAGCTTCATGGGCCGCGAACTGACCGGCAAGACCGTCGGCATCCTCGGTCTCGGCAACATCGGCCGCCTGCTCATCAAGCGCCTCTCCGGCTTCGACGTGAAGATCCTCGCCTACGACCCCGTCCTTTCCGCCGATCTCGCCGCCCACCTCGGCGCCCAGCTCTGCACGGTCGAGGAAGTCTTCTCCCAGTCCGACATCGTCTCCCTGCACATCCCGGAAAATGACAAGACCCGCGGCATGATCAACGCCAAGCTGCTCGGTCTCATGAAGAAGGGCGCCATGCTCGTGAACTGCGCCCGCGCCGGCATCGTCGACGAGGCTGCCATCCGCGCCGCCAAGCAGGAAAATGACCTGATCTTCTGCAACGACGTCTACGCGAAGGACGCCGCGGGCGACAAGTCCGTCGCCGACATCGCCGACATCATGCTCCCGCACCTCGGAGCCAGCACCAAGGAAGCCAACTTCCTCGCCGCCAAGCGCGCCGCCGATCAGACCGTCGCCTACTTCGAGGACGGCGTGACCGCCTGCGTCGTGAACAAGGGCGTGCCGGACGGGCTCGACGAGAACTACCAGAAGCTCGCCTCCGTGCTCGCCGGACTCGGCGTGGCGTACCTGAACGGTCGCGCGGTCTCCAAGATCGAGCTCAGCTGCTACGGCAAGCTCCACCAGTTCTCCAAGTGGATGATCGCCCCGGTCACCGCCGCCATCTGCCCGCAGTTCGACGCCTTCAGCGGCGCGGACGAGGCGCTGAAGCTCCTCGAATCCCGCGGCATCCAGTTCATCGTCCGGGACGTCGACGAGAGCAAGCACTACGGCGAAGCCATCACGCTCGACTTCATCGCCGGAGCCGAGCGCATCTCCATCCGCGGCACCATCGCAGAAGGCCGCCTCATGGTCTCCCGCATCAACTCCTTCGACGGCATCTACATCCATCCTGCCGGTAACTACCTCTTCGTCGAATACGAAGACGCCCCCGGCATCATCGGCAAGATCGCCGGCGTCCTCGGCAAGAACAACATCAACATCACCGACGTTCGCGCTCCGCACAGTCTTGAGAACTCCCACTCGATCCTCGCTGTGAACGCTGAAAGCTCCATCCCCGCCGACCTCGTCAAAGAAATCTCCGAGGCCGTAAACGCGATCAACGCCTTCACGTTCGACTGCTGATGCCTTCTGAAACGCTCTGCATCATTGCGCTCGGCGGAAATCTCGGGGACGTCCCCGGAACCTTCCGCCGGGCATGTGAAGCGCTTACCGACGCCGGATTCCGTATCCGGCGTTTTTCGTCTTTGTACCGGACCGCGCCGATCGGATGCGAACCCGGCGCGCCGGAATTTACCAATGCCGCGTTGTCCGGCTTCTGGGACGGTTCCCCGCTTGACTTGCTCCGGCTCTGCCAGAAGATCGAGGCGGACAACGGTCGTCCGAACGACCATGCGCATCATGTTTCGCGGACGCTCGACCTCGACATTATCCTCTCCGGGCGGGAAACGATCCATCTGCCGGACCTGACTGTGCCGCACCCCGAGGCGGCGCGCCGCGACTTCGTGATGAATCCGCTGCGCGAGATTGAGCCGGAGCTCGCCGACTGGCTGCTGAAACAGGCGGAACTGGCGTGACGGGAAACCGGACGTCGGTCCGTCTTTTTTTCTTTTTTTCTCCGGACAAAGACTGCCTTTGCCAAAAGAGTTTCGAGGCTGTCTCAAGGTGAAGGATTCGGAGGAAAAATGCAGTTTATATAAATAATGCAAAAGTTTTCTGTCTTTTTTGATTGCATTTTTCCTGATATCATGTTATATTTCTACTTGAGTTTTTATCGATAACTTATTTCCTGGAGATAATCGTTGAAAAGCGTTCGGACATACATCATTTGCGCTTTGACGGCTGTGTTTCTGCTGCTGAATGCGGCGGAGGCATTCGCCCAGGAGACCTATGTCCCGAAACGGCTGCCCGGTTTCGATGACCTTGTCGCCGTCAACGACATTGAAAAGCTGGCGAAGCTGCCGGAAGGGTTCGACGCGGCCGCGGACTCCTATGAATTCATTGGTGACAACCTCGTGGCGCGCGGCAATGCGGTAATCCAGGCGCCCGGCACGGAAGTGTCCGCCGACAAAATCGTAATCAACCTTGATTCCGAACTTTATGATTTTGAAGCCGCGGGGAACGTCAAGTTCTGCGTTCTGTCGACCGTCGTGCAGACGATGACCATGGAGGACTATCAGGAGCACCTTCAGAATCCCCGCGCCCGCGTGACCCTGCTCCGGTATGTCATTGATGACCTTGGCGAACAACGCGCCGAGGTGGAAATCGAGATGGAGTCATCCGTGATCCACGCCGAACGCGTGGCGGGCAACCTGCTGACCGGCGTGATCCAGTTCTCGAATTTTGCGCTGAAATCCGGATTGTTCTACTGCGTCGGCGAACGTGCGGACCGTTTTTTCGACGGCACGCTGAAGGTCCACAAGGCAAGGTTTACGACCTGCGAATATATCCAGGACGACCATGACCACTTCGCGATCGCAGCCTACGACGCCACGATTGAGCCCAGGGCGACCGACAGCAGCCTTTTCCATTACGACAACCAGCTGGGCGACCACAGCATCCTGATGAAGAACAATTTCCTGCAGATATACGGCGTCCCCGTGTTCTGGCTGCCGATCCTGTACAAGCCGTCCGATCTTTCGAGTTTCGGCGGCAAGATTGAGTTCGGCAGCAAAAGCGACTGGGGCTGGTATATCCGGACCGCGAAGCACTTCAAGCTCACGGACGAACCGTACTGGAACATGAACCTGATGCTGGACTGGTACCAGGAGCGCGGCGTCGGCTACGGTCTCACCTCCGACCTCATCACGCCTGAATCCGCCACGGAATTCTCCTTCTACGGCATATACGACCGCAACCGGTACGCCTATTGGGACCGCGACCTGCGGCAGGGCGATCCGCATTATCTGCTCAACAATTCCCGCCTTACAATCCCGTATTACCGCTATGAGGTCCGCACGAACAACCTGACGCACATTACGAACCGCCTGGATTTCCGGATGCAGATCGACCTCATCAGCGACTATGAATACCTGCGCGACTACTACGTCGAGCGCTTCAATTCCGAATATGAGCCCCCGACCTACGCCTCGCTCGAATACCAGGGCGACAGGTTCACCGCCAGCGCGTACATGACGCTCCGCATCAATGATTTCTACTCCACGGTCGACCGTCTGCCGGAGCTCAGGGTGGACATCCAGCGCCAGGAACTCTTCGCAAACCTCTACTACCAGGGCGAGATATCCTTCACGCCGCTCTTCATGCGCTGGCGCAGGTTCGACCGTGACATCCCGGGCGACGAATACTGGCGCATCAAGAACTACGGCGCGCTCCGGTTCGACTCCCTCCACATGCTCTACTATCCGATCAACCTCTGGGGCATCAACATCATCCCGAGAACGGGCATCCGCCTGACCGCGTACTCCAACTCATCCGAACAGGAGATTGATTCGCGCGCGCTGGGGAATATGTCCGTCATAGATAAGGCGGAGGGAATCCCGTGGGGGTACAGGATCACGAACTACGACTCGCAGGGCGGAGCCAAGTTCCGCGTGATCGGCGAACTCGGCGTGGAGGTCAACACGAAATTCTACCACGCCTGGCAGGACGTGAAGAGCGCATACTGGGGGCTCGACGGACTGCGGCACGTGGTCACACCGTACATCAACTACACCTACATCCCGCGTCCGACCGTGAATGCCGACAACCTGTATTATTTCGACGAGATCGACCGCATCAGCGAACAGCATTTCGTCCGGTTCGGCATCACGAACCGTCTGCAGACTCGGCGGGGCGGGCAAATCTACGAATGGCTGTCCCTTGAGAATTACTGGGACCTCTTCATTCACACCTCCGAAGGGTTCAACCATATCGGCGACTTCGGCACGATCTTCAAGTTCAGACCGACGAAAGAACTCACCATCTCCGCCGAGCTTCTCCTGGACCTCGGAAACAACGGCGACCACGACTACGAGGTGCGGCGCGGCGGAAGTTACGCCGGACGCCCCGGCATCAGCGGGACTGCCATCAACCGCCTGACGACCATGATCGACTACAGGTTCGCACCGGAATGGCGTATCTACGCCAGCTACACCTATTCCGACGCTTTCCTGCAGCGGTCCGTATACTCCATGGGAACCCAGTTCGCCACGATCACGGCCGCATCCATGATGGTCTCGCCGACGACGCGCTCGCAGACGATTTCCGGCGGCTTTGAGTTCCCGCTGCTCATCGACAAGGATCTGCACGGCTATACGCGGTGTTCCTACGACATCGACCAGAACCTGATCACGAACGCCTGCATCGGTCTTACGAAACGGTTCCACTGTCTTTACGTCGCCGCCGAAGCGGGAACAGGTCAGAGCTGGGACCGCCACAGAAACGGCGAGTATTCGCAGAAACTCAAAAGCTATCTGGCGGTATCCGTCGGGCTTACGGCCATGCCGGGCTTGACTTTCAGGCAGAGAACGGGCGTCGGAAACTAATATGGGATGGTAGCATCCCGAAAGGTATCGGAACCATGAAATTTGAACAGGACAAAATCAAAATCGGCGATATTCCGGTCGCGGAGCTCGCCGCGAAATACGGCACCCCGCTTTATGTCTACGACGAACAGAAGATCCGCGATAATTACAGGCGCGCCGTCGCAGCCTTCCGCAAGCACTACCCCGATTTCCGTATGTTCTATGCGGTCAAGTGCTGCAACAATCCGGCAATCGTGAACATCCTCCGCCAGGAGGGGGCGGGCGCCGACTGTGCCAGCGTGAACGAGATCCTGCTGGCGAAATCCGTCGGCATCACCGGCGAAAACATTATGTTCAGCGGAAATTTCCTCTCCGACGAGGATCTGCGTCAGGGCATCGAGACCGGTGCCGTGATCAACCTCGACGACGAAAGCCTGTTCCCGCGCCTCCTGAAATTCGGCGTGCCCGAGGTCATTTCCTTCCGCGTGAACCCGGGCTACGGCAAGAGCAACGTCGGCGAATATGTGACGAACGCGGGACCGAAGGCGAAGTTCGGCATCCATCCGGACAAGGTCACAGCCGCGTTCCGCATGGCGAAGGAGACCGGCGTGAAGCGGTTCGGCGTGCACATGATGACCGGATCGTGCATCACCGACGCGGATTATTTCCCGTTCGTCACGAAGCTTCTGATGGAAATCGTGTGCAGGACCGGCAAGGAACTGGGGATTGACTTCGAGTTCATCGACCTCGGCGGCGGACTCGGCATCCCGTACGAACCCGGCGAAGCCTCCCTGGACCTGGAATCCGCCGCGAAGAAGACCGCGGAAGTCTTCAAGTCGTTCGTGGAACAGTACGGCATGAAGCCGCCCCGCCTCGAAATGGAGCCAGCGCGCTATTTCGTCGGGAACGCCGGATACGTGATCGGTCGTGTCCATGCCGTGAAGGAATCGTACACGAAGATCGTCGGCACCGACGTCGGCATGAACGTGCTTGTCCGCCCCGCCTTCTACGGGTCCTACCATCACATCTACGTCGACGGCAAGGAAAGCGAACCGCGCGAGACCATGGGGCTCTGCGGTCAGCTCTGCGAGAATACCGATTACTGGGTCAAGGAGCGCAGCCTCCCCGCGAGTCTGGGACCTGGCGACCTCATCGTGGTGGAGAATGCCGGCGCTTACGGATTCGGCATGAGCTACCAGTACAACGGGCGCCTGCGCGCCGCCGAAGTGCTGGTGAACGGTTCGGACGCGACCGTGATCCGCGACCGTGAAACATTCGACGACATGGTCTGCCATACGCATGTGCCGGAGCGCCTGAAAAAATAACGAAAAAAATATGAAAACCACTTTACTTCCTGTAAACGCGGACTACATTATTGATTGAAAAAGACGAGACTTTGGAACGAAAAACGCTGGAGACTACAAAATGAAGTTCAGACTATCAAAATTCTTTTCGAGTGACATTGGCATTGATCTGGGAACCGCGAACTGCCTTGTATATGTGAAGGATCAGGGGGTCGTTTTGAATGAGCCGTCCGTCGTGTCCATCAGCGACGACGGGGACGTCAAGGTGGGGACCGAGGCGAAACGCATGCTCGGGCGCTGCCCCGTGAATATCCGCGCCATCCGCCCGATGAAGGCGGGCGTGATCGCCGACTTCGAAGTGACCGAGGAAATGCTCCGCTATTTCATAACGAAAGCCAAAGGGTTCATGAAGCCGTACCAGCGCTTCTTCCGTCCGAACGTCGTTATCGCCATTCCCTCCGGCATCACCGAAGTCGAAAGCCGCGCCGTCCAGGACAGCGCCATGCGCGCAGGAGCCGGCAAGGTCACCACGATCCCCGAACCGATGGCGTCCGCGATCGGCGTCGGTCTCCCTGTGTCGGAACCGACCGGAAGCATGATCGTCGATATCGGCGGCGGCACGACCGAGGTGGCGGTGCTCTCTCTCGCCGGCATCGTGGAAATGCGCAGCTGCCGCGTCGGCGGCGACGAAATGGATTCGTCCATCATCCAGCACATGAAGCGTGTCTACAACCTCCTGATCGGCGAACGCATGGCGGAGGACATCAAGATCCGGATCGGAAGCGCCTACCAGGTGCCCGATCTGGAGGATTCCATGGAAGTGAAGGGGCGCGACCTCGTGTCCGGGCTCCCGAAGAGCATCCGCGTGACCTCTCAGGAAATCCGCACCGCCCTCCAGGAACCCATCGCCAGCATCGTCGATGCCGTGCGTTCCACGCTTGAGCATTGCCCGCCGGAGCTTGCCTCCGACCTCATGGACCGCGGCATCATGCTTGCGGGCGGCGGCGCCATGATCCGCGGCCTCGACCGCCTGATCTCCGAAGAGATCAACCTGCCCGTCCTCGTGGCGGACGATCCGCTGAACGCCGTCGTGAAGGGGACCGGCTGGATCCTGCAGAACCTGAACAGTAAAAATGGCTGAAACCGAACGCTATATCACCTCGACACTGAACCGCCGCGACGAGACCGTAGAAAAGACGCTGCGCCCGCAAAGATTTGAGGATTTTCCCGGCCAGGACAGCGTCAAGGAGCGCCTCAAGGTCTACGTTGAGGCCGCCAAACGGCGCAACGAGCCGCTCGGGCATCTTCTTCTTTATGGTCCGCCCGGACTCGGCAAGACCACGCTCGCCTACATCATCGCAAACGAGAAAGGCGCAAGCATCAAATCCTCCAGCGGTCCGGTCATCGAAAAGCCGGGCGACCTCGCCGGTCTGCTCACCTCCATGGAGGACGGCGGAATCCTCTTCATCGATGAGATCCACCGCCTGAACACCGCCGTGGAGGAATACCTCTACAGCGCCATGGAGGATTATTTCATCGACATCATGCTGGACCAGGGCGCCGGAGCGCGGTCCATCCGCCTGAACCTTCCGAAATTCACGCTCATCGGCGCCACCACGCGCCAGGGGCTCCTCTCCGCGCCTCTCCGCGCCCGGTTCAAGCTCGCGCCGAGGCTGGACTACTACGACCCGGAAAACCTCCAGAGGATCGTTCAGCGGTCCGCCGGCATCCTGGACGTCGGCATCACCCCGGAGGCCGCGCTGGAGATTGCGCGCAGAAGCCGCGGCACCCCGCGTATCGCCAACAACCTGCTGTCCTGGGCGCGTGATTTCGCGCAGGTCCGCGGCGACGGCGTGATTGACGACGAGACCGCGCGCAAGGCGCTTTCCATGATGGAGATCGACAGCAACGGACTTGACGAGATGGACAAGCGCATCCTTGAGACCATCATCGCCAACTTCAACGGCGGCCCGGTCGGACTGAATTCCCTTGCCGTCGCCATCGGCGAAGACCCCGGTACCATCGAGGAAGTCTACGAACCCTACCTCATCCAGGAAGGATACCTCATGCGTTCGCCGCAGGGGCGCATCGCCACCGACAGGTCCTGGTCCCTTTTCGGACTTGCCGCGAAGAACCGTCTGACCGGACGCGGCCCCTCCGGAAAAAAGGGCGACCCCGACCAGCCCGATTTCTTCCAGTAACCTCAACTCCTTAAAGAATCCCGCGCCGCCCCCCGCGCAATCTATGAAAACCGACCTGATCCTCCCCTTCTACAAACCCCATGAGGGATGGCTGAACCATCTGCTTGAATCCGTCACCGCGCTCAGGCAGGAGCTGAACAGGCGCGGCTCGTCTCTTCGCGTGATCCTCGCCAACGACGGCTCGCCGAAGTCCTGCTACCCGGACGAGGCGCTGGACGCCATCCGCGCCGCCGCCGACGAGTTCATTTTCTCCTCCAGCGACGTCAACCACGGAAAGGGATATTGCCTGCGCAGTGCCGTACAGAGGGCGGACGGCGATTTCCAAATCTACACCGACGGCGATTTCCCATTCGGCTGGCAGTGCGCCGCCGAGGCGTTCGACCGCCTGAATTCCGGCGCGGACGTCGTGATGGGCGTCCGCGGAGCCGACTACGGCAAGGCGCTGCACCCGTTCCGCAAGCTCATTTCCAGGGGGGTGCGCCGTCTGAACAGGTTTCTGCTCGGGATGCCGGAACGCTACCTCGACACGCAGGCGGGGATGAAGGGGTTCCGCGCCGCCGGGAAACAGGCGTTCCTGGACACCACGGTCGACACGTTCCTGTTCGACACCGAATTCATCCTGCTTGCCTGGGACCGCGGGCTCCGCATCGACACCATCCCCCTCACGCTGCGTCCCGGTCTCTCCTTCTCGAAAATGGGCTGGCGCGTCCTCTCCCGCGAGCTCGGGCATTTCCTCCGCATCATGCCCGCGCACTGGCTCCGCGGGAAACGGCGCCGCCCGGCGCAGGACTGAACGATGAAAAGCATCCTGCTCTCGTTTGACATCGAGGAATTCGACCTGCCGACCGAGTTCGGCGTCGAGATTTCCCGTGACGACATGTTCTCCATCGCGGGCGAGGGAACGCGCCGCATCCTGCGGATCGTGAACGAAGCCGGAGCACGCGTCACGTTTTTCGTGACGGCGTCGTTCGCCCTGGAGTTCCCCGGTCTCGTACGCGAAATGAAGTCGTCCGGTCATGAGATCGCCTCCCACGGCTACTCCCATACCACGTTCGAGCCTGCCGACCTGAAGCGTTCCCGCGAGGTCCTGGAGGAGCTCGTCGGCGAATCGGTCCGCGGATTCCGCATGGCGCGCCTCGCGAAGGTCGGCAAGCAGGACATCCTGGACGCCGGTTACGAATACGAATCCTCCCTGAACCCCGTCTGGCTGCCGGGCCGCTACAGCAATTTCACCGCGCCGCTGAAGCCCTTCCGCGAGGTGTGCGGCCTGTGGCAGATGCCCGTGTCCGCGCTGCCCGTCGTCCGCTTCCCGCTGTTCTGGCTTTCCTTCAAAAACCTCCCGCTTCCGGTCTATCTCCCGTTGGCGAAGGCCGCCATGTTCGCCACCGGGTTCTTCAACATGTATTCGCATCCGTGGGAATACCACGAATGCGCCGCGGAAGCCCAATGGAAGATTCCCCGCTATATCGTCCGCCACGCCGGCGAATCCCAGTGCAACCGCCTGCGCCGCCTCATTGCGGGTCTCGGTCGCGCCGGGACATTCGAGACGTTTGGCGCGTATCTCGACCGCATCCGCCAGGCGGGATAACCGTCCGAATCCGAAAAGCCGCTTGAAAACGCGCGGGCTGATGATATATTACACATACGCCGGAGCCGCGGCGACGCCATCCCCGCCACCCGCCGCGTCCGGTACCGTTGAACAGAACATCCGGGAGGCATCCTGTTTTTCCGGACATGGATGCCGCCCTCGCAGGAGGATTCCGAGCCTATGTTTTCCGAACTGACCGTATTCATCAAAGACTCCATGCTGGTCCATCCCGTTCTGACCAACCTGTGCCTTGCGGGAGGGCTGCTCTGCATTATTCTGGTCAATCTCGCCATACGCCAGATCTTCCTGTACGGGCTGCAACTCGTATTCAGGAAACTCCCGACTCAAAACGGCGAGTACAAAAAGCAACTGTACACGACCGCCTCGCGCCTGGCGTTCATCGTGCCGATCGTGGTGGTGTACCTGATCCTGGAGGCGGTGAACGTCAATCAGGAAAACCTGGTGTTCACCCGCAAGATCTGCATGGCGCTCACGCTCATCTGCGCGGTGTCCGCGGCAATCAGCCTCCTGAATATCCTGGACATCTGGTACCGCAAGCATTCAAGCACGCACGACCATTCCATCAAAGGCGGCATCCAGCTGATCCAGCTGTTCGCCGTGCTGGTGACGATCGTCATGATCGCGTCCATCCTGATGAACAAAAGTCCGGTGATGCTGCTGTCCGGGCTTGGCGCGGTGCTGGCGGTGCTGATCCTGATCTTCCAGGACACGATCCTGGCGCTGGTCTCCGGGATCCAGCTCAGCACGAACCACATGATCCGGCTCGGCGACTGGATCGAGCTGCCGTCGGAAAACGTGGACGGCATTATCATCGACATCGCCCTGCATACGGTGAAGGTGCAGAACTGGGACATGACCATTGTGACCGTGCCAACGCGCAAACTCACCGTCGAGACGTTCATCAACTGGCGCGGCATAACCGAGGCGGGCGGCCGCCGCATCAAGCGATCGCTGCGCATCGACATGCGGAGCGTCCGGTTCCTCGATGACAACGAAATCGCGCGCCTGGACGAATTCGTGCTGCTGGACGACTACCTGAACGAGAAACGCCGGGAGATCGAGGAGTGGAACCATGCGCTGGCGGAAAAGGGCGCGAAACCGATCAACAGCCGCCGCATCACCAACATCGGGACGTTCCGCATCTACATCGTCAAATACCTGCGCTCCATGAAGTCGATCAACCAGAATATGACCATGCTTGTGCGGCAGCTCCAGCCGGACTCCACCGGGCTGCCGATTGAGATCTACTGTTTTACGAACACGACAGACTGGATCGAATACGAACGGATCCAGTCGGACATCTTCGACCATCTGCTGGCGATTCTGCCGGTCTTCGGGCTGAGGGTGTTCCAGGAATGCAGCGACATCTACCAGCTGCCGGGCGGCGGCAGGAAAATCGGCGGCGTGTTCCCGCAGGATACCTTCATCTCGCCTGATCCAGCCGGTCGGAGCGGCGGTTCGGACGGCGAAAAAAACGGAACTTCATTCTGAATATTCCTGAGGGCGCCTCTAAAAATTGGTTTCGGCGGCTTTTCGCGTCTGAACAAAGTCCAGCCGGTAAGGTTTTCGATGGTTTCTTTCAGGCAGCCACGCTCGAATCTTCCTGCATTGCCCCTTTGCCTATACGCTGAAAATCCATCCGGTCGAATTTTTTGAGATACCCTTGAAAAAAGGGGGAACGCATGGTAGATTATTAGGATGGCGCATTTCTCTTTTAGACATAAGGATGTGCCGTCCCCGCACCCCACGAACAAGCACGATGGAGAAACGATGCTGAACACCCTGCGTTATGTCCTGGATTTCCGGCAGCTGCCGATGGTCGCCGCCGCCCACAGGTCCCTGCTGTGGCAGTTCGTGAAGCGAAACGTGTCGGCGCGGTACCGCGGGTCAATCCTGGGGCTGTTCTGGAGTTTCGTCCACCCTATGATGATGCTCTGCGTCTATACGTTTGTGTTCAGTGTGGTGTTTCAGGCTCGCTGGGGCGTCGATACGGGCGGCGGACGCGGCGCGTTCGCGATCATCATGTTCTGCGGGCTCGCCCTGTTCAACATCTTCTCCGAGGCTGTGAACATGAACTGCGGCGTCGTGGTGGCGAATACGAATCTGGTGAAGAAGGTGATCTTCCCGCTTGAAATCCTGCCGTTGTCGCAGACGCTGGCGACGTTCGCCGTGGGTATGGTCTGGTTTGTCCTGCTGTTCCTCGGCGCGGTGTTCGTTTTCGGCAAACTCAGCTTCACGATGCTGCTTCTGCCGCTGATCCTGTTTCCTCTCTTCCTGTTCACACTGGGCGTTTCCTATTTCGTATCCTCGCTCAGCGTATATGTCCGGGATACGCCTTATATGGTGGGGGTTGTGCTCCAGATTCTGTTTTTCCTGACGCCGATCTTCTATCCGGTCGCGGCAATCCCGGAACGCTTCCGCTGGCCGATCCGGCTGAATCCGCTGACGCTCCTGATTGAGGAAGCGCGGAAAGTCTTTTTGTACGGCGAACTGCCGGACTGGCGGTTCCTCGGCGCGGCGTTCCTGGTTTCGCTGCTGGTGCTTCAACTGGGGTTCCTCTGGTTCCAGAAGACGAAGAAAGGATTCGCCGATGTCCTCTGACGACGTGGTCCTGCGCATCCGGCACATCTCGAAACGGTTCGAGATCTACGACAAGCCGCGGCACCGCCTGCAGCAGATGCTGTTCGGGCGGTGGAAGACGTACTACCGCGAATTCCGGGCGCTGCATGACATTGATTTCGAGGTGAAGAAAGGCGAATGCGTCGGCATCATCGGCCGGAACGGCGCCGGAAAGTCGACGCTCCTGCAGATCGTGACAGGCACGCTTCAGCCGACGGCGGGGACCGTGGAGCGGCATGGACGGATCGCGGCGTTGCTTGAGCTGGGGAGCGGATTCAATCCCGAGTTCACCGGCAGGGAAAACGTGTACATGAACGCCGCGATCCTGGGGCTCACGAAAGCCGAGACCGACGCGAAATACGACGACATCGTCGCGTTCGCGGACATCGGCGAGTTCATCGACCGCCCGGTCAAGATGTATTCCTCCGGCATGATGGTCCGCCTGGCATTCGCCGTGAACGCGTTTGTGGATCCGGACATCCTGATCGTGGACGAGGCGCTGGCGGTCGGCGACGCCGTCTTCCAGCAGAAATGCATGAGGTTCATCCGCACGTTCAAGGAGGAGCATACGATCCTGTTCGTGAGCCACGACACCGGCGCGGTTGTCAACCTCTGCGACCGGGCGGTCCTGCTGGAAAGCGGTCAGGTGAAGATGATCGGTTCCCCCAAGGAGGTATCCGAGCAGTATTTGAAGGATCTTTATGCGGAGAACCAGGTCGTCGAGGGCGGCCGGCAGGAACAGCCAGCCAGGCCGGAACGCCGGGAAGGCGAGTATTACGATGTGCGCAGGACCTTGATCAACGGTTCCAGATACCGGAACGACATGGAGGTGTTCAAGTTCTCCAAACAGTCCTGTTTCGGCGCCGGCGGAGCGGAGATCGAAAGCGTCTTTTTCTCCGATTCGGATGGCAGGCCGCTGTCCTGGATCGTCGGCGGGGAAATAGTCAGGCTCACGATCACCGTGCTGGTTCAGACCGACATGAACAAGCCGATTGTCGGGTTTACGGTGAAGGATCATCTCGGACAGTGGATCCTTGGGGACAATACGTTTATCACTTCGCAGGGCGCTCCTGTTTCGGCGCGCGCGGGACAACGGCTCGTGGCGGAGTTCGAATTCTACATGCCGACGCTTTGTCCGGGAAACTACAGCATTGATTGTGCCGTCGCCGACGGGACGCAGGACAACCATGTCCAGGCGCAGTGGGTTCATGATGCGGTGATCTTCGTTTCCCATTCTTCCTATACTTTTTCACTATACGGCGCGGTCATGAGAAAAATTGACCTGCGGATTCAATGAAGCGAGGTTTGCATGAATGCTTTACCTGTGACCGGTGAACGTTTTATCCCGGGGATGATGAACGATCCCGCGACCATAACGGAGCATTACCAGCGCTACAACGCGGCTTTGCCCCTGATAAAAGACAAGACCGTCCTGGATATCGCGTCCGGCTCCGGGTATGGGACGTTTCTGTTGTCTTCGGAGGCACGGACGGCATACGGCGTCGAGATCAACCAGGATGCCGTCGATTATTCCAGGGTGCAATATGTCCGAAGCAATCTGAAGTATTTGCAGGGCAGCGTGGACAGCATTCCGCTGGAGGACCGTTCCGTGGATGTCGTTGTTTCGTTCGAGACGATTGAACATGTCAGCGCCGAATTGCAGGTCCGCATGATGGAAGAGATCAGGCGCGTCCTGAAAGACGACGGGATCCTTTTCATATCTTCCCCGGACAAGCGGTATTATTCGGACGAACGCGGGTTTGACAATCCTTATCACATTCATGAGCTGTACGCATCGGAGTTCAAGGCCCTCCTGAACCGTTATTTCCGCCATGTCAGATTCGCCGGGCAGCGTTTCCTGTTCGGCTGCTGCGCGGTTTGGAACGACGCCGTCACGGGGAACATGGCAATCTATGACGGATTGAACCAGACCCGCCTGACGGAGCTTCCGAAACCGCACTATCTTCTTGCCGTCGCGGGAAATCAGGAACTCCCGGACGTGTTCAACAGCATCGTGGAATTCACGCCAGGAACCGCGTTGCGTCAGGCGGTGCTGCATATGCTGGACCCGCTGGAGGTCTTCATCGCAGATCAGGCGGGAGAATGGCGGTCGGTCGCAACCTCCATGAGTCTCAAAGAACCATCCGGCGCCCGTATTGATCTTGAGCTGGATTTCACCTGCGGAAAGTACTCCGGCATCAGAATAGATGTCGGGTGTCTGGGATATCAGTGCAGGCTGAAAAAAATGCAAGTCATCTGCGAGGATAAGCCGGCAGCGGATCTGCTGAAGTCGGACCGCATCAACGCCGTCAACGCGATCGTTGAACTTGAATCAAGCGGTCAGGCGGTATCACCGGTCGTGATTCCCTACACGGATGATCCACAGCTGATCTTTGAACTGCCTCCGGATTTCGCCGGAAGGAAATGTCGGCTGGAAGCGGGTTTTATCCTGGAGGCGATTGTTACGTCCGAGGTCATAGCGCGCAGGGTCAGCGAACGCGACAATGAGATCGCCCGGTTGAAATCCAGCTCATTCTATCAACTGTCCCTGCTTTTCGAGCGGTTATTTCCGAGAGGAAGCGGACGCAGAAAAATCCTGAGTTCCATTCGTTTTTGGGGGAAATGACCGGATATGACAGGTTTGCTCGCTAAGAAAAATGAACCGTTTTCCGTCTAATTCCATGGAGAACAAATAAATGCGAAACGGAACCCAACAGGCGGAACAGGTGAAATGATCTCATACCACTACTACTCCCAGCTTTTTATGCGCAAGGCGCGCAAGGCGTTGCATTGCCTGTTTCACGAGGGGCTGACGCCGTTTGTCCGAAAAACGGTCGCCGCGCTTTCCCAGGTCGCGCGTCCCGTATCCTTTTCGGCTGTTTTCGACGCGCATTATGAGGTGGACCGGTCGTTTGCCGGAAAGCAGACCGACATCAAGGCGCTGGCGTTTTATCTGCCGCAGTACCATACGTTCCCGGAGAATGACGCCTGGTGGGGGAAGGGATTCACGGAGTGGACGAACACCCGGAAGGCGCGGCCTTTTGTGCCCGGCCATTACCAGCCGAGGGAGCCGCACGGGGATATCGGCTATTACGACCTGTCCGACTGGCGCGTGATGGCGAAACAGGCGGAAATGGCGAAGCGGCACGGCATCTACGGTTTCTGTTTTTACCATTACTGGTTTTCCGGAAAACGCCTGATGGAAAAACCGGTCGACCTGCTGCTCGCGCATCCGGAGATCGACCTGAATTTCTGCCTGTGCTGGGCAAACGAGAACTGGACCCGCGCCTGGGACGGAAAAGACCGTGACATCCTGATCGCCCAGTCGCACAATGACGACGATGCCCAGTTCATCGTCGACCTGAAAAAATATATCGAGGACCCGCGCTACATTCGCGTCGACGGCAAGCCATTCGTGCTGGTATACAGACCGTCCGGGTTGCCGAACCCCTCGAAAACGTTCGCCATCTGGAAACAGTGGGCGAAGGACAATGGTTTCCCCGGACTCTACATCGGCGTGATGCGCGGCTGCACGCACGACGGCAGGACGGCGTTTGTGGACGGCGCGGACGCGGAGATCGAGTTCCCCCCGGCGTACTGCACGGATTATGTATGCGTCTACTCGGATCCGGCGACGAACGCGAGTTTCATGGACTACAGCCTGTATGTGAAGAATATGCTCGCAGGGGAGGGCTGCGTGGAGCGTTACAAGCATCAGGTCTACCGCTGCTGTATGCTGGGCTGGGACTGCACAGCCAGACGGAAAGAATTCTGTGCCTGGACGAACTTCTCCATCGAAGAATACTCCAAATGGCTGCGGTATCTGATCCGCTTCACCAGGTCCCGCTGCGAAGAGGACCGCCGTTTCCTCTTCATCAATGCGTGGAACGAATGGGCGGAGGGGACATATCTGGAACCGGACAGCCGGTTCGGCTATGTGTACCTGAACGCGACGTCGAGGGCGTTGTTCGGGCTGGATGAGCCGGACGTGTCCGACTTTTCCCTGAAAAAGAAGGCGAAAGAACTGAAACTCTTCGATTTGGAGTGGTATTTTGAGAAGTATCCCGATTTGAAATCGTTCGGCGAAATCGCCCTTGACCACTACTGGAATTCCGGCTGGCAGGAATGCCGCCAGCCGTCGCCGGCTTTTCCCGCCCAGCTCTATGTCAGGCACAACCCTAGGCTGATTCAATGGCCGCGGAATCCGCTTGCCGATTATCTGATGTCCGGGTATGATGAACGGGAGATCGCGGAGTGCCGGCGGGTTTATTACGCGATAAAAAACGGCGTCAGGGAAAAGATGCGCATCCGCTCGGCCGTGCTGTCCGACATCCCGGAGGACGCCTCGGCTCGTTTCAACGCGTCCGGGCGCATCGGCATCCATCTGCATCTGTACTACGCCGATATGCTGAACCAGATCCTCTCCCGCCTCGGAAACATCCCGTCGGAGTTTGACCTTTTCATTTCCGTCGCAAAACCCGGAATCGAGGAGGACATCAGGAGGACCTGCCTCGAACGCCTCCCGAACCTGAAACACTGCGAAGTCGTGAAAACGACGAACCGCGGACGCGATGTCGCGCCGCTGATCTGCACGTTCGGGGAACGCCTGAAAACATACGATTATGTCTGCCACATCCACACGAAGAAGAGTCCGCGCAGTTCCACGCTCGCAGGCTGGTCGGATTTCATCTATGACCACCTTCTGGGGAGCGGACACGCAGTGAAAACCATCCTGTCGTGGCTCTCCGGCGATGTTTCGCTGGTGTATCCTCCCGATTTCCAGATGCTGGAGGACGCGCCGGACAAATGGGGCAGCAATCTGGAACTGACGGAGAATCTTCTGAAATCCGCGGGACTCCCGTATGACCTGAAAAAAGAGTTTCCCGTCATTGAGTTCTCCCAGGGCACGATGTTCTGGGCGAGGGGCGACTATATTGCAAAAATGCTTTCCCTGCCCCTGAAATACGAGGATTTCCCGGAGGAGCCGATCGGCGACGACGGCACGGTTGCCCATGCCCTGGAGCGTGCGCTGTTCCTGTGGGATCCCTCGTTCAAACGTGAAATCGTTCAGCTGTTCCTGGACAAAAGGGACAGGGAAGAGTATTCCGAGGAACGGTTATGACAATCCGCATCCGGACGAGATGAGAAAATGATGGAACTTCAGATCCTTTTAGCCACGTACAACTCCTCGCGGTTCCTGCGCGAGCAGCTGGATTCCATTCTGGCGCAGGACCGGCGGGATTTCGAGGTACTGATCCAGGACGGCGGCTCCACCGACGACACGCTCGACATCATCGGCGAGTATCAGCGGAATAATCCCGGGACGATCCGGTTCCTGGGCAGGATTCCGGCATCCGCCGTGGAGAATTTCTCCTCCCTGCTTGCCGCTTCCACCGCTCCGCTGATCATGTTCAGCGACCACGACGACGTCTGGAAGCCGGGCAAGGTCAAAGCCACTTTGGAAAAGTACCGCGAACTGGAAGCCGAATATGGAAGCGGCGCCCCAATCATGGTCTTCACCGACTCCGAAGTCGTCGATTCCGAGCTGAATCCGATCTCGCGCTCCATGATCCGGTTCCAGAACCTCAATCCGCGCCACCTGACTTTGAACCGGCTGATTGTCCAGAACGTCCCGTCCGGCAACACCATGCTCGTGAACCGGGCATTAATCAAGCTCGCCTCGCCGATCCCGCCCGCCGCCGTCATGCACGATCACTGGCTGACCCTCGTCGCCGCGTCCATGGGAAAGATCGGATTTCTTCCGAAGTCGACCATCTACTACCGCCAGCATTCGAACAACGTCTACGGCGCATCCTATTATTCCTTCTCGACATTCTGGCACAAGCTGAGGCTGGGAAGGGAGCGGATCCGGACGCGCTTCCAGCAGAACATCAACCAGGCGGTCGCGTTCGGCGGGCGCTATGCGCATTCCCTGGACGAACGGGACCTGAACATGCTTGAGGCGCTGAAAACGTTCCAGTCGCTCGGTCCATGGGCACGCCGGCGGCTCCTCTGGAAATACGGCATCTGGAAGTCGGGATTCTGGCGCAATATCGGCACATTCCTGTTCATCTGACGTTTCCCGTTGACCGCCGTTTTTTGCGTCGTTCAGACGCAAAATGAGCGTCCAGCCGGAACACAATATGCCCTGACGACGGCATCCTGTTTTTTCCCGAATAAATTATTTATCTATGACTTGAAATCGCGGGAAGCGGTGCTATGTTATAGTGAAAGAGTGTAATCCTGTTTTTGGAATAATCGGCATGCGGGCGGATTCCGGGTCGCGGGACGCCCGCGGGACGAACCTCAAAACGGGCGTTTCCAGGATAATAAACAAGTTCAACACAAGGAGCCTGCACCATGTCTGACATTATTACCGATGTATTTACTGTTTCCAGCGGAGAGACCTACTCCGGACTTTCTGTCGGCGACGGCGGCGAAATCGATGTCCTGGAGGGAGGGACGCTTACCGACTCCTTTGCCTTGACCGGCGGATGGATTTTTGTCGATGCCGGCGGAATCGTCCAGGGGATTTCCGCGAATGGAAACAGCGACGTCTTCGTTATGGGCGGCGCATCGGATCTCACTGCGGAAAACATGGGGCAGTTCGATATCGATATGGGCGCCGGCCTGAATACCGGTCTGATCAAGAGCGGCGGCGTCGGCATCGTCTATGACGGCGCGACCTGCTCCAACGTCACGGTGCTGGACGGCGGCAGATTCCTTAATTCCGGCGGCGCCGTCCGGGACACGGGCGTCATGAGCGGCGGATTGTTCACGGTCCAGTTCGCCACCGGGGAAACCTCCGGGACCAGCATTTACGAAGGCACCATGCGCGTGAACAACGGCGGAAAGGTGTACGACACGCTGCTGGACGGCGGACTCATGGACGTCGATTCCGGCTCGGTCGTCAATACGGTCGTCTCCGGCGGCATCATGCGCGTGGTCAACGCCGACACGCTTCAGAACACGCTGGTCAACGGCGGACAGCTTGAAGCGACCGCCGTAACGGCGACCGACACGAACGTCCAGGCGGGGACGGCGGTTTTCTCCTCGTCGACGGTTTCCGGTCTTGAAGTCGGGTCGGGCGGAGCTGTGACGCTGGACAGTGCGTCCACGCTCGTCGGCAAGTCGTTCCTCGCGTCCGGCGCAAGCGTCACGGGCGCCGGTACCCTGGCGTTCGACACCGCGTACACGACCATGGTGATTGCGCAGGTCACCGGCCTCTCCGCCGTCTCGGGCGACATCAAGTACACGCTGAACCCGGACGCCGTGGTCGGCACGTACAAGCTCGCCACGGATGCGGCCGGCTTCACCGCCCCCGTCGTGTTCGGGGACCAGGTCCTGACCACGTCCGACGACGTCGCCAAGTTCGGCGACCTGTACTACAAACTTCTTATCTCCGTTTCCGACGATCTGATCCTCAAGGTCATGGACGACAATGAGGGCGACATCTTCTTCACCGGGCATTTCGCCGGCGGCAGCAAGTCGTATCTTGCCAGAAGCGTCTTCGGCTATGTGGAGATTTTCTCCCCCGACA
Source organism: uncultured bacterium (assembly GCA_902802585.1). GTDB lineage: Bacteria > Verrucomicrobiota > Lentisphaeria > Victivallales > UBA1829 > UBA1732. Next base: position 23,015 of record CADCMR010000003.1, on the reverse strand, counting down.
CGGGCGAGGTCTGGGGAACCCTGAACTTCGGCTACAGCGGAAACTTCGTCAGCGTCGGCGATTTCAACGGCGACGGCTACGATGACATCCTCCGCACGAACTATTCCGGACAGTTCTTCTACGACCTCTCCAACGGGGACGGCACGTTCATCGCGCAGGACCTCGGATTCGACGCGGGCACCTGGGACGAAATGGGAACCGGCGATTTCAGCGGGAACGGCTTCGACGACATCCTGCTCGCCGACCCGAACGCATACGCGGATACGGACCCGGATGCCGGTCAACTCGCCTACAAGGAATACAACGAGGGCGTGTCCCTGATCAATGTGTATCGCGACGGCTGGGAAATGATCGGAACCGGTCACTACGGAAACGCCGCATCCACCGCGCCGGACGCGCCGCTGGACAACAAAGCCGATATGCTGTGGATGAACGAATTCACCGGGCTCGACGGCGAGAAGTACAACGGCTACTGCGTCTGGATCACGGACAGCCCCGAGGGATCCTACTGGCGCATGCTCGGCGCCGTCAAGGCCGATGAATGGGATTTCCTCGGCATCGGCGATTTCAACGGCGACGGGACCTGCGATTTCGCGTTGATCAACACCGACGGCGTGGTCGCCATCGGCGGCGTGAAAAACGGCACGCTCGCCTACTGGGGCGCGGTCAATGGCGTCGACACCGTCGAGTGGAGGCTTGCCGGCATCGGCGACTTCAACGGCGACGGCACGGACGACATCGCCTGGTGCAACTCCGGCAACCTCGCCGGTTACTGGCAGATGGGCGACATGCAGATGACCGACTGGGGAACCATCGGCTGGCTCGGATAATTACCGTCCGCCTCGATTCATTGGATTCCGGCGGCTTTTCGCCTCCGGGCAAATTCAGAATGGAAGATTTCCGGTGGTTGCCTTCAGGCAGCCATACTCAAACCTTCCTGTATCGTTTTGTTTGCCCGGCTGCTGAAAATCCATCCGTTCGAACCAACAGAGGTAACCACAACAGGACAGATCATTTCCATGAAGATATTTTCAAAACAGGTCCTGGCATTCCTGCTGTTTGTCCTCGTCGGCTTGATCTATGCCGATGAGGTCGTCTTCATCCCCGGCTGGCTGACGGAGAACGCTCAAAAGGGAAGCTATGAAACGTGCCTGCGGAAGATCTATCCGGGTAAAAAAATCACCGTTCTGACATGGCAGTCCAATTCCGTGAAAATGGACCGAGTGAGCAAAAACGCCGATGCTTTCGCGAACGATGTCGCGGAATACATCAGGAAGTATCCGGATAATGAACGATCCGAGCTGATCCTGATCGGACATTCGATGGGTGGACGGATCGTCGCGAAAACGGCATCCGCCCTTGCGGAAAAAAACATCACGGTCGGGCGGATCGTCCTGCTGGGCGCCGCCGTGGATTTCGATATTGACCTGAGCGATATGATCCGGTGTTCCCGGGAACCCGTCGTGAACATATTCTCGCGCAATGACAGTGTGTTGAAATATCTGTACGGCAACTGGAAACAGAAATTCGCGATCGGCTTTTCCGGGGCGGAGAATCCCCCGCTGGATCATTTCGTCCAATACGAGCTTGTGACCTCCGCCCCCGAGGTTTCAAATCTGCGGATCGCGAACGCGACGATTGAGTCGGTCGTTCATCTGGCGCAGATCTATCTCGGCGAATTGGAGCGGATCAATCGCGGAGAAGCGAAACCGTACCGCCCGCCGTATGATTATTCCGGGGTCATCGTCAAAAAGAGCTTTCTGTCCATTCCATCCGAGTGGACGATCCCGCCGGTATTCAAGATGGATCTGCTGGATTCCTATGCGGATTGGCTCCTAGCGAAAACGGACATCAAATGGAAAACCGGGCGAAAGACCGGCAAGTCCAGGGAGCATTGCATCACGGTCTATTTCATCTTTGACCAATACGGGCGCATCGCCTCGTGGAGCCTGTGGCAATCCCCGCTGGAACGCCGATTCAACGATATCCGCACCCGGATCAAGCCTCTCCCGGAACCCGACATTGCGCCTGCCTCGGAATAATCGAGGGACTCTTCCCAGGGCGCATTGCCGTACCCTCCGCAATCAGATTCCCGTTTTGCGAAAAATCCTGTCAAAAGTTGTCAGAATTTATCAGGATTGACGAAAAAAGATTGCAAAAAAGGGGGTTGCGGTGTATATTATTTACTTAGTCCGATCGTAGTGTCCTTTCGGCAATCGCACTGTCCTTCGGGCTTTGGCACGGATTGTTCCATTCACACTCACATAACCCATTTTTTATTCAGGAGCTTTTTCCATGAAAAACAGCTTGTTTGATCTCGAAGACCGCGTCATCGTCGTAACCGGAGCCGCGGGCGTGCTCGCGGGCGGGACCGCCCGTTATCTGCTCGAACAGGGCGCGAAAGTCGTGATGCTGGACCTGAAGCAGGAAGTTGTGGACCAGATCGTCGCGGACGCGAAGGCGACCATCTCCCCGAAGGTGTCCGGTTACGCGTGCAACGTGCTCGACCGCGACATGATCGAATCCGTCTATGAGAAGGTCATGGCGGAACACGGCCGCGTGGACGCTCTGGTGAACGGCGCGGGCGGCAACATGGCGGGCGCGATGGTCAATCCCGACCAGACCATCTTCGACCTCAAATTCGACCAGTACGAAAAGGTGCTCGACCTGAACCTGAAGGGCACGCTGCTGCCGACGATCGTCTTCGTGAAGGCGATGGTCCAGCAGAAGAAAGGCGCGATCGTGAACTTCTCCAGCATGGCGGCGAAGCAGGCGATTTCCCGCGGCATCGGCTACTCGAACGCGAAGGGCGCGATCGACAACCTGACCCGCTGGCTCGCGATGGAGTTCGGCATGAAGTTCGGCGAAGGCCTCCGCGTGAACGCCATCGCCCCCGGATTCTTCCTTGGCAAGCAGAACCGCGCGCTTCTCGTGAACGAGGACGGCTCCTACACCGCCCGCGGCAAACAGGTTGTCGCGAAGACCCCGATGGGTCGTTTCGGCGACCAGAGCGAGGTCTACGGCTGCATCCACTACCTGCTTTCCGACGCCGCCAGCTTTGTGACCGGCGCGATCATCCCGGTCGACGGCGGCTTCTCGTCCTTCTCCGGCATCTGACCTCACACACCTCAGGAGACCATGCCATGCTGATGGAAGAATCGTTCCGCTGGTTCGGGCCGAACGACCCAGTTTCGCTTCAGACGATCCGCCAGACCGGCGCGACCGGCGTCGTGACCTCGCTGCACCAGATTCCGTACGGAGAAATCTGGACCGTGAAGGACATCATGGAGCGCAAGGAGATGATCGAACGCGCCGGGCTGACCTGGAGCGCAGTCGAAAGCCTCCCCGTCCACGAAAACATCAAGACGCGTTCCGGCAACTACGAGGAACTGTACGAGAACTACCGCGTCTCGCTCCGCAACCTCGGCAAGTGCGGCCTGTCCGTCATCACCTACAACTTCATGCCCGTGCTGGACTGGATCCGCACCGACCTGAGCTACGAGCTGCCGGACGGCTCCCGCACGCTCTTCTTCCACCGCACGAAGTTCGCTGCGTTCGACATCTTCATCCTCGGCCGCAAGAACGCCGAGGCGGACTACGCGCCGGAGATCGTGGAACGCGCAAAAAAGCTTTTCGAAAGTATGTCCCGCGAGGAGGCCAAGCAGTTCGAGCTTGACATCGTCGACAACTTCCCCGGATTCAAGGGCGTCACGCTCGACGACGTCCGCGCCATGCTCTCCCGCTACGACAAGATCGGCCGCGCCGAACTCAAGGCGAACCACAAGGCGTTCCTCAACGCCGTCTGCCCCGCTGCCGAAGAAGCCGGCTGCCGGCTTGTCATCCACCCCGACGATCCGCCGTTCGCGCTCCTCGGTCTCCCGCGCATTTTCAGCACGGCGCAGGACATCACCGAGCTGCTGGCGATGGACGCCAGCCCGGCGAACGGCATCTGCTTCTGCACCGGCTCGTTCAGTGGCCGCGCGGAAAACGACCTCGTGCCGATGTTCAAATCCTGCGCCGACCGCGTCGGATTCGTCCATCTGCGCAGCACCGAGCACACGCCCGAGGGCAATTTCTACGAGGCGAACCACTTGGAAGGTGTCGTGGACATGTACGGCATGGTGAAGGCGGTCGTCGAAGAGCAGATCCGCCGCATCGAAGCGGGTCGCAAGGACTGGCGCATCGTGATGCGTCCCGACCACGGCCACGTGATCGCTGACGACCTCAACAAGACCGCCACGATGATTACCCCCGGCTACTCCGCGCTCGGACGTATGCGCGGTCTCGCCGAACTCCGCGGTCTCGAATACGGCATCCTGCACGCGCTGTATCCGCAGTACCTCAAGTACTGCGGCAAACAGGCGTAAGGAATTCTATTCAGAATACGCACGGACCCGGGTTCCAAAAACAGATCCCGGGTCCTTTTTATACCGCGACAAACCGGAAACCATAGAGCAAAGGCAATATGACCGGACAAACATGGTCGGCAGTTTTTTGATTCTGGCATTTTCAGTCAGCCGCATCAGTATCAAGGACAACACTGAACGTCCAGCCCGGATATTGTGTTTCAAGTTTGGAAACGAGAGCATCACGAACTTGACATGCATCGGCTGAAAGATTTACAACAAGATCAAACATCACCGTGTGTGCTGCCTCGTCTCCAAGAAAACCATGTGCCTGCAGAACATCTGGACACTGCCCGGCGATGGAATTGATGCTCTTGCTGACATCATCAAGCACTGGCGATGAGTCTGTTGAAGCATACACACCCAGGGTCAGAACAATCCCTCCCCAACCGTTCGAAAGCCAACAATGCGAGAGATCGGGTGAGAGAATGTATTTCGCGGGCACACAGTCCGTCCGGGACTTCCACATGGGCAGAGCCGATTATGCGGGATGGTCCGTAGTTGTGAAGCGAAATATATCATAGACGCCACGCACCCTTTTGTCGGAAAGGACTAACTCTTTCACCTTCGCCGTGAGCTCTTCGTCAGGACGGCTGCTGATAATCCCATGAAGCGGTTCGAGGAGAATTTCGACCCCGGCCTTGATAATAACCAGGGAAATGAGAACCCCAAGTATGCCTTCGAGTCTCACTTTCCAAAGAAGAGTCGCAATGGCCGCAAGAATCGTTCCAGTGGAAAGAATCGCATCAAAGAATGCGTCCGAACCGGAGGCTACAAGCGCCGCAGAACCAATGCGTTGTCCGATTGAGCGAACATATCGTCCGACAAGGAGTTTGACGGCTACGCCGATCGTCAGCAGCACCAAAGAGACAACAGTGTAGTCTGTCTCGGACGGCTTGAAAACTTTGACAGCGGATTCGCGCAAGGCTGTGACCCCGGCTGCAAGCACGATGACTGCGACAACGGTTCCCGTAAGATATTCAATGCGGCCATATCCGTAGGGATGTTTCTTGTCGGGACGACGAGCGGCGAGCTTTGTGCCAGCAATAGTGACAGCACTCGAAAGCGCATCGCCAAGGTTGTTCAAAGCATCCAGCAGCACGGCAATTGAATTCGTTGCCAGGCCCACCGCAGCTTTTAAGCCGACAAGAAAAAGGTTTGCGCAAATGCCTACAATGCTGGTACGGACAATCTGGCTGTCCCGGTCAAGATCTGCCATGGTGTTTACGCCGGATTGAACTTGTCTTTAGGCTGGCGGCAGCGCGGGCATTTCCAGTCCGCGGGCAGGTCCTCGAAGGCGGTTCCGGCGGGAATGCCGTGTTCGGGATCGCCGACAGCCGGATCATAGACCTGTCCGCAGACGGAGCAGATGTATTTCCCCGATGCTTCTTTGAAATGGATCTCCCCGACAGGAAGAGTTTCCGTGGGATGCGCGAGATCGACCGTCCGTTTCGTTTCAAGGTTTTCGTATCCCAGCGGCGTATGGGTGGAAAGATAGACGGTGGGATGGTGCGCGATGAAGTCGCGGACGCGGTCCAGCGTCTCCCGCGCGGCGGCCTTGTCCTCGAACACCACCGAGAGCTTGTTTTCGTAGAGAGCCTCGTCCGTGTAGGTCACGTCGCCGTGGATCATGTAGAAGAGGCCGTCGCTTTCCACAATGACGATGCTGTTGCCCATGGTGTGTCCCTTGGCCTTGATGTAGGTGACGCCGTCGGCGATTTTCTGACTTTCTGGGAAGTTGTAATATGCGCCATCGGTGAAGGAAACGGGCGTGACGTTCGGGAGGTTTTTCAGCTCGTCCGCTGCGCATTCCTCCTGACCGGCGTAGATCGTTGCGTTCGGAAAAGCAGAGAGTCTGCCGGTATGATCGGCGTGTTTATGGGTGATGAGGATCTTCGAGACCTGTTCCGGCTTATATCCCAGGTCGGCCAGAGCATCCACATAATCCTTGATGGGGGTGCCCAGGTAAATGGTCGCATCGGGCGTGGCGGCGGGTGCGGGGAAACCCGAAGGCAGGCCGGTGTCCACCAGAATGACTTCCTTTCCGGTGTCGATCACGTAGTTCTGGAGGCAGGAACGGTAGCGCACGGATGCGTCGAATTTGTCCATGCCGTCTTCGCCGCCGAGGGCGAACGGCTGCGTCATGAAGCCGTTTTCATAAAACTTGACTGCTTTGATTTTCATGTTCGGATCCTCTTGGTTCAGGGATTGGGTTATATGGAAATTAGGCTTGTGTTTCAGTTTTCGTTCGGTTCTGTCCGTTCTGCGCCGGGTTCCTTCCTGTTTGGTTGCCTCACATGATCATTTGTCGATTAATCCGGCGGTAAAAAGAGCCTGTTTCGTGATGGTCGATTGAAGCCGACGCAGAAATGTCCGGCTTCCTGTTCCGGATGAGGACAGGCTGACGAAATCCGTATTGCTTGCGCCCAGCAGAAAAGCAGGACTGACAATGGACATCGCCCAGCAGATGGCTGTCATCCGGTCATCGTTTCCGGAGACCCGATGAAACACATCGCAAAAAAGCTCAAGCACCTGACGGCAGATCTGTTCATGTTCGCCTCCAATCCATTGTCCGGTGAGGACCGAACGAAGCAGAAGCATATTCATCCATTTCGGCTGGGTCTCGTCTCCGTAACTGCGGAAATAGATATCGATGAGATCGGAAACCATTTGGCGGCATCCGTCTCAGGTGGAGAAAAGCGACTCGTTCTCTTTGCAGTATTTCATGATACGCTTGTCGCTCCAGTTTTCCAGTGCGCACTGCATGCAGGCGGAAACGAGCCCGTCTTTGCCTCCGAAATGATAACTGATGGCATTGGGCATTGTTCCCGCACGGGTTGTAATATCCCGAATGGTGGTTCCGTCCACTCCGCGGAATGCAAACAGCTCGCCTGCCGCGCTCAAAAGCTTCCGGCGGGTTTCTTCGGATACCTGGTAATTGTGTTTTGTCATAAGAGGGTATTCGCCTGGCTTCTATGCGTAATATAACACGGTTGGATGATTTGTCAAGAGAAAAACAAACAAACAAATGTTCTATTTTTGTGGCGTCAGAATTTGAGGCTGTGAGCCGGGAGAATGAAACGGCTTTGTTCCTTACACAAAAACATCCAACCGTACCAAAGCTGTGCCAATGCGACAGGATTTCGCGACATTTTGACACAGTGAGACGCGCCGCGCCATGCCAAAAAACAGGCTGTGCCAAAGAGCGCCTTTTGTAACCAACTGCAAAATGAATTATTTCTGAGAATCGCGAAAACTTGGCATCATGTATGCTTAAACCAAAGGCGAAGTCTCAAACAAAAAACAACAAACCCTTTTACAGGAAAGGACAGTCACTATGAGCAAGATTCTCGGTATTGACCTCGGCACCACCAACAGCTGCATGGCCGTCATGGACGGCAACACCTTCAAGATCATCCCCAATGCGGAAGGCGCCAACACGACCCCGTCCGTTGTCGCTTTCACCAAGAACGGCGAACGCCTCGTCGGCCAGACCGCGAAACGTCAGGCCGTGACGAACCCGAAGAACACCATCTTCTCCGTGAAGCGCTTCATGGGGCGCAAGTTCAACGAAGTGCAGGAAGAGATTTCCCGCGTACCTTACAAAGTGGTCGCGAACAACAACGGCGACGCCTGCATCGAGGCGAACGGCAAGACCTACACGCCGCCTGAAATCTCCGCCATGATCCTCCAGAAGCTCAAGCAGGACGCGGAAGCGTACCTCGGCGAGAAGATCACGGAAGCCGTCATCACCGTCCCGGCGTACTTCAACGACACGCAGCGCCAGGCGACCAAGGACGCCGGTCGCATCGCCGGTCTGGATGTCAAGCGCATCATCAACGAGCCGACCGCGGCGGCCCTCGCCTACGGCATGGACAAACAGAAATCCGACGAACGCATCGCGGTCTACGACCTCGGCGGCGGCACGTTCGATATCTCCATCCTCGAGATCGGCGACGGCGTCTTCGAAGTGAAGGCGACCAACGGCGACACGCACCTGGGCGGCGACGACTTCGACAAGGTCGTCATGGACTGGATCGCCGACGAATTCCAGAAGGAAAACGGCGTCGACCTCCGCAAGGATCCGCAGGCGCTCCAGCGCCTGAAAGAGGCCGCCGAAAAAGCGAAGATCGAACTCTCCTCCAGCATGAGCTCCGACATCAACCTGCCGTTCATCAGCATGAACGCCGACGGTCCGGTGCACCTCCAGATGACGCTCACCCGCGCCCAGCTCGAAAAGCTCACCGATCCGCTGCTTGAACGCTCCAAGGTCCCGTGCAACAACTGCCTGAGCGACTCCGGCCTCAGCAGCTCCCAGATCAACGAGGTCATCCTCGTCGGCGGCATGACTCGCATGCCCCGCGTCCAGGAAGTCGCCAAGCAGATCTTCAGCAAGGAACCGCACAAGGGCGTGAACCCGGACGAAGTCGTGGCGGCCGGCGCTGCCATCCAGGGCGGCGTGCTCAGCGGCAACGCCAGCCTCGGCGACGTGGTCCTGCTCGACGTCACCCCGCTTTCCCTCGGCATCGAGACCCTCGGCGGCGTCACCACCCGCCTGATCGAACGCAACACCACGATCCCGACCCGCAAGAGCCAGATCTTCTCCACCGCCGCCGACAACCAGCCCTCCGTCGACATCCACGTGCTCCAGGGCGAACGCGACATGGCGAAGGACAACAAGACTATCGGGCGTTTCCGCCTGGACGGCATCGCTCCTGCGCCGCGCGGCGTCCCGCAGATCGAAGTCTCCTTCGACATCGACGCGAACGGCATCCTGAACGTGACCGCGAAGGACATGGGCACGGGCAAGGAACAGAAGATCACGATCACCGCCAGCAGCGGACTCTCCGAACAGGATATCCAGCGCATGGTCAACGACGCCAAGGCGCACGAGGCGGAAGACAAGGCCGCGAAGGACAAGATCGAGGTCAAGAACCGTGCCGACTCCCTGGTCTACCAGACCGAAAAACAGCTGAAGGACCTCGGCGACAAGGTCCCGGCGAACGTCAAGCAGCCCGTCGAAGAGCTCATCGAAAAGCTCAAGAAGGACATCGAACGCGACGACACCGAGGCGATGAAGGCCGACTCCAAGGCGCTCGAAGACAAACTCATGGAGATCGGACAGGCCGTCTACCAGCAGCAACAGGCCGGCGGCGCCGCGGGCGCACAGCCCGGACCCGACGCCTCCGCGCAGGGCAAAAAGAACGACGACGGCGTGGTCGACGCGGAAGTCGTGGACGAATAAACCGAAGATGGAACCACAGGTACGAAAATCCTGAATCAATAACCCATAACAAACAAGGGTGCCTCCGCGAACCTCAGCAAACAGCGGAGGCATCCGCACAACCAAACAAGGAGTCATGCAATCATGGCAAAAACGCAGAAAATCCAGCCCCTGGGCGATCGCGTCCTCGTGGAACCCGTCGAAGAAGTCGAACAGATCAAGGGTGGCATCTACATCCCCGACACGGCGAAGGAAAAACCCATGTCCGCGAAGGTCATTGCGCTCGGTACCGGCAAGCTCAACGACGATGGCACCCGTTCCAAATTCGACGTCAAGGTCGGCGACATCGTCCTGACCAGCAAGTACGGCGGAACCGAGATCAAGCTCAACGACAAAGAGTACAAGATCCTCAGCTCCAGCGATATCCTCGCCATCGTCGGCTGACACCAAACCACTTTAACCGTTTTATTACAGGAGATACTATATCATGGCTGCTAAACAACTGCTTTTCAACGACGAAGCCCGTCGTCAGCTCCTTTCCGGCGTCGAACAGCTCTCCGCCGCCGTCAAGGCCACGCTTGGCCCCCGCGGTCGCAATGTCGTCCTCGACAAGAAATTCGGGTCCCCGCTGATCACCAAGGACGGCGTCAGCGTTGCAAAGGAGATCGAACTCCAGAACCCCTTCCAGAACATGGGCGCCCAGATGGTCCGTGAAGTCGCCAGCAAGACCAGCGACATCGCCGGCGACGGCACCACTACCGCCACCGTCCTCGCCGAGGCGATCTTCAAGCAGGGCCTGAAGAATGTCACCGCCGGCGCGAACCCGATGAGCCTGAAGCGCGGCATCGACAAGGCTGTCGAAGCCATCGTCGCCAAGCTCGACACCATCAAGAAGGACGTCAGCGAGAGCGAACAGGTCGCCCAGGTCGCCACCATCTCCGCCAACGGCGACGCCGAGATCGGCAAGATTATCGCCAACGCCATGGACAAGGTCGGCAAGGACGGCACCATCACTGTCGAAGAGGCGAAGACCATCGAGACCACCCTCGACGTCGTCGAAGGTATGCAGTTCGACAAGGGCTACCTCTCCCCCTATTTCGTGAACAACGCCGAAGAGATGACCTGCTCCCTCGAGGATGCCTACATCCTCATCAACGAGAAGAAGATCTCCAACCTCAACGACATGCTTCCTGTGCTCCAGGCTGTCGCCAAGACCGGCAAGCCCCTGCTCATCATCGCGGAGGACGTCGAGGGTGAAGCCCTCGCCACGCTCGTCATCAACAAGATGCGCGGCACGCTGAACGTCTGCGCCGTGAAGGCCCCCGGCTTTGGCGACCGTCGCAAAGCCATGCTCGAAGACATCGCCATCCTCACGGGCGGCACTCTGATCTCCGAAGACCTCGGCATCAAGCTCGACACCGTCGGCCTCGACAAGCTCGGCAAGGCGAAACGCATCACGATTGAGAAGGAAAACACCACGATCGTCGAAGGCGCCGGCAAGCAGTCCGACATCCTCGCCCGCGTCAACCAGATCCGCAAGCAGATTGAGGAGACCACCAGCGATTACGACCGTGAAAAACTCCAGGAACGCCTCGCCAAGCTCTCCGGCGGCGTTGCCGTCATCAACGTCGGCGCGGCCACCGAGACCGAGATGAAGGAGAAGAAGGCACGCGTCGAAGACGCCCTCCACGCCACCCGTGCGGCCGTGGAAGAAGGCATCGTCCCCGGCGGCGGCGTCGCGCTCCTCCGCGCGGTCAAGGCGCTCGATTCCCTGAAGCTCCAGGGCGACGAGGCCGTCGGCGCCGACATCGTCCGCCGTGCCGTCGAAGAACCGCTCCGCACCCTCGCCTCCAACGGCGGCTTCGAGGGCAGCGTGATGGTCAACAAGGTCCTCGCGGGCAAGGGCGCCGAAGGCTACGACATCGCCACCGGCGAATACGTCGACCTCCTCAAAGCCGGCATCATCGACCCGAAGAAGGTCACCCGCAGCGCGCTCCAGAACGCCGCCTCCATCTCCGGTCTGCTCCTCACCACCGAATGCCTCATCACCGAGATCCCCGAGAAGGAAAAAACCGCGGTCCCGGCTGACGGCGGCATGGGCGGAATGGGCGGCATGGGCGGCATGATGTAACACGCGCCCTATTCAAGCCCTATCTTTTGAGCTTATTTCTTGTTTTTCTTGTGCGTATTATTTCTTGTTTGTACTGCCGATAATACGCACAATACAGAACAGAAGAAAAAAAGCCGCTCCCGTGTGATCTTCATAACGGGGGCGGCTCCCTTTTTGGGGCTTGGTATCCAGTTTCCTGGCGCGGTCGCGGTTATTGTTTCTTCAGCCGTTCAACAGCCGCGGCTATCTGATCGAATCTTTCTTGCGTCCGGCGGTAGTTGATATTATCCGTTTCCAGCAGGATTATAAAAGCTTCTCGCGGGATCGTCGTGCGTCCACTCGTCCAGCTGGCAAGGGTCTGCCGGGCAACTCCAAACCAGCGCGGCGCGTCTATGCCTTTGATCTTTAGGCGCTCTACGGCCTCTTTGAATACTGCTGCCTCTTCTTTTCGGGTCGGATAAGGGCTTTCCATGAATCGGGATCCTTTCGGGGTTGGTGGTTTCGGGTCTATGATAATATAACTCCGTTTTCCGATTTTTCAAGTCGTTTTCGTGTTATATTTCTATGCTTGTTATGTGGCACTACACATAAAAAATGCTACAATTTACCCTCAAACGATTTAACATAATGCCTATTATGCGACGTAGTGTTTTATAACTTGCTATAAATGAATCGCTTATGCGGATTTTCTTTCTTTTCGCCTCGTTTTTCTTTTCCTCGCTTCGGGCGGCGGCATCCGTCCAGGCCGGGAACATCGGCGGCGGGTCGCGTTCGGGCTATTTCTTGCCTTTTTTATCCTGCTTTTCTGCCCGGTCTTGAAGATACAGAACGATAAAACCGAAAAGAATAAGCCCCGGCACGATTGCGGCATACCAAAAGCCGCAATAGACGGCAAGGATAAAGGCAGTAATCGATCCGAGAATTAAAGGGGCCGGGCTATCGTTATTCATGCTGGTTTCCTCATGTTGCATAAGAACTATATCACGTCTTTCCCGCTTTTGCAAGTCCGGGGTGCTGTTTCGACGGCCTGCCGGGGATCGCTGGCGGCGCGGATCGCTGGCGCTTCTCGCTCCAGGAAGGGAACAGCAGGCACGGCGGCATCCGGCGGCAATCCTGGCAAGAAAAAAGCCGGAGTGCGGCAAGGCTCCCCGGCTGGCTCGGTCTGATCGTGGATCTTTTAGCGGTGAATCTCCTTTATGATCCGTTCGAGCACGTCCGGCGGCAGGGCCTCGGAAAAGTTCTTGCGGATCCTCTCGCTGATATCGTCGCGGGTGCTGTTCAAAAGCTCATCGATCTCTTTTTCGCCTGCCTCGCTGAAACGAGCGGCGGCGGCGAATAGATCGAGCGCGGCGCGGTCGTTATGGTTCAGTTGCAGGAATCTGTAAACAATCGTTCGGATCGCGCTTTCGGTTGCGCTCCGATCTGCGTCCTCGGCTATCTCCTTCACGTCGTACCCGGAAAAAGCAAGCTCGGCGGTTTCGTAAAACTCATACCAGTTTTGCACTTTGAAATCGTGCAGGACTTCGGCAGGATCGCGCGGATAAAAGCCTTTCGCCTCTTGGCGTAAAGCTTCGTAGTCATCTTCGGACAATTCGTCCTCGTCGTGATCGCTGGCGGCGGCATCGTCGGGCATCTCGGCGGCCTTCAGCGCATCGACGGCGGCGCGGATCGCGTCCGGCGCTCCAGGAAGGGCGGCGGCATCGAGCGCGGCGGCTGATCCGTCCGGCGGCGCTGGCATCCCGGCGGCGGCCCTGGTTGCTTTCCTGGTGCTGGTTTTGCTGTTCGTGGTCTGTTTCATGGTGAAACACCTTTCCGGGCATAAAAAGCCGCTCGGCGGTCGGTGCTGGAACACCTTGCGAGGTTAGCGGCCTCACTTCACGCAGAGCGGCAAGCCCATAAAAAAGAAAAAAATCCGTGGGGCCTCGGCGGTCGTGCCGATTTTCGGCGGGGGTGCTGGCCCCGCCTCGGATATAGCCCTTGCCCCGGTTCCAGCCGGAGCGACGATAATATATCACGTCTCCTTTTCGTTTTCAAGCCGTTTTTACGGGGTTTTCCGATAAATCCGCATCGACGCAGGGGCGCGGCCCTTTCGTCGCTCCAGCGGCAAGCGGCGGCATCCAGCGGCGATTCTCGGCGGCATCCGGCGGCGGCAAGCATCAAAAAAAACGGCGGCGGGCTCGGCATCCGACAAGAAAGAAAGTGTGCCGATTCTTCAAACTACTTCCCCGGTGGTAGACGGTCGGGGGGTGGTTTTCGGTAGTACCTTTTGAAATTCTGAAAGATCCGGGAAAAGTTCGCCGGTGGCATCCTCGTGGAACTATACGCCCTTCGGCAGTTTCTCGGCCTTCGGGGCCTCTGTCGCGTCGGTTACTTCCTTTTCCCATTTGGAGCACGTCGAATCTTTTGCCGTGGCTCCCAGGCTAAGCGGAAACATGGATCCGGCTTGTGGTGGATTGAAGCGGCAGAAATATGCGTTTACATACGAATGTCGCTTTATAATCCCGGTGAACTTCTCGTATTGTGGCGGCACGGCTTCGACCTCTGTGTATCTCCAGCGGCAGAACTGGCAAGTGTGCGGCGGTTCGTGCGGTGTTGTTGGCGGTTTCGATTTGTGTTTCATGGTTCGGGCTACTCCTTCGGGTTTGTGTTTTGTGTTTCGCCGGCATCCGTCTTGTTATCGACGGCGCGGCGCGGGTGGTCTGATTGATCCAGGGCGGCAAGCGATCCAGCGCGGCGGCGGCCCAGGATCGCGGCGGCTGGCTCGCATCGGCGCTTTGTCCTTCGGGTGCTCCAGGAAGGCGGCGGCGTGGCGGATCGGCGTTTCCGGCTGGCGGTGTGTTGGTGGCTGTTTCATGGGTGCGGAATGCTCTTTCATGCGCTAACAGTGGGCTGGTTTTCCGGTTTTTTAGAAACCCCTACGGGGTTTTCTAATAAAACTCTAAAAAACCGCCCCCTCTGATTTGTTAGATTTTAGCGTAAAAAACCTAAAAAACCTAAAAAACCAGTTCAAACAAGTAAAAAACCAGTTCAAACGCTGTCATAATCGATCAAGTCGGCGGGTTCTTCGTCGGGTTCCTCGTCGGCCTCGTCGGGCTCCGGCGGCGGGATCGAGATCATTTTTGTGTTGTTGTTCTTTGCGTCTCTCGTGCAGATAAGCACCCCGGCGGTGATCATCTGCGTTACCAGCTCTCCGGCGCGGTTTTTCCCCTGGGATATTCGGTCTGCTATGGCATCAACAAAAGCCGTCTTTTTGCATGGGCAGATTTTTGCGGCTTCATCGAGGATTACTTTTTTCGACGCATCATCAAGAACGGCATAATCTACACGCCCGGTTCCTTTCCCCTGGCGCGGCGGCTTCGATCCTTTCAGCGGGCAGTCGTTCAGCTCCGGCGCGAGAACGTGTAAAGGATGTTCAAACCGGATCGAAAGCGGCCCCGGCCTTTTGAATCCTCGCAAGGTGGCTTCGATCCGGTAGCCGTCCGGGGCTTCAAGCTCTGAAAGCGTTACAATCGCATCCGCATCCCTGGCGAATACTCCCGATCCGCTGGCGCGATCGATCGCGTTTTTTTCGTATTGCAAGCCCTTCGAAAAATGGTGGCAGTAAATCACGGCGGCCCCGGTTTCGTCCGTCATTTCATCCAGTAGGCGGCAGAATTTCGAAACGTCTTTGGCGCTGTTCTCATCTTCAAGGCCGCATTTGTAAATGGGATCAATGAAAATGGCCCTGGCCTTAATCGCTCTTGCAAGCTCAATTATTGAAAAGATCAATCGTCCGAGATCGTCTTTATACTGCTTTTCGAGGTCGCAAAGGTTCACGACGTGGAAGATTTTATAATCGACGCGCAAGCCCAGCCGTTGAGATACATCTATAATCCGTTTTCTGAAAGCGTTCGTTTTCAGTTCGAGATTGAGATATAAAATCGGGGCTTTCTCGCACTGATAACCATACCAGGCGTGCCCGGTGGAAATGTCAAGCGCCATTTGAATTAAAAACCAGGTCTTTCCGGCCTTCGACGGCCCCGAAATAAGCATCTTTTCGCCGCATCGCAGAATATCATGGATCAAAAGCGGCGGCAATTCCGGTGGATCATCCTGCACGTCGGCAAAATCGACGCAGTATTGTAAAAGAGGGCATTTCGCTGACGCGATCCAGGCGGCAAACGCATCGGCCCCGGCCTTCAAGAAAAAATCGTTTACATCGTGATACCCTTCGGGAATGCGGTAAATATACGCTTGAAATCCGGCCTTTTTCAGCGCTTCGATTTTTGCGAAAGCCTTATTTTTTCCGGTTCGGTCATCGTCGGGAACGATTATAAAAATCTGTGCCGTTAAATCCTTCTCGGTTCTGATCGCGTTTATAATTTGGCTTTCTTCGTTGCTTGCGACGGCGGCCCCGCCCTGCTGTTCAAGCGTCATCGCGTCGATCTGCCCCTCTGTTATAAAAACGGCCTTTTCGCCGCTCGTGAGGGCGGGCAAATTGAACAGCGGCTTTTTTACCCCTGCCGGGTACAGATACTTTTTCCCGTCCTTGTCTCCGGCCGCTGAAAGTCTGCGGGCTACAAAATACGGCGGTTCCGCTCCAGGGTAAGGGATAATAATGCGCGGTTCGTGGGTTCCGGCAAGCTCGAAATGTTCGGCATAGCCTATCTTGAAACGTTCGGCGGTGGCGGCGGTAATGCCTCGCTTTTCAAGGTATGGCAAAGCCTGGGCACGGTGTTCGGCACTCTGTTCGATCAATCTTTTCGGCGCGGTGTTCGCTCCAGGGGAAGGGCGGAGCGCGGCCCCCGTCGGAAAGCCCGGTTTATACCCCTGCAGGCCGGTGTTTCCTGGCGCTGACGGCGGCGGTGGCGGCGGTGGGATCGCTCCAGGGATGGGCGGCGGTAGCGGCGGGGC
The DNA here is from genome assembly GCA_902802585.1 of uncultured bacterium. Taxonomy (GTDB): domain Bacteria; phylum Verrucomicrobiota; class Lentisphaeria; order Victivallales; family UBA1829; genus UBA1732. The sequence continues at coordinate 6,382 of CADCMR010000003.1, read as the reverse complement.
CGTCGGTGCTTTCCTGGCTCGGCGCGGCTGATCGTCGACGGTGGCCCCGGCTTCTTTCGCCCATTTACGGAGCATCCCGGCGGCCCCTTCGGGATTCCCGGACGGCGTGAGGCTGTTCCAGGTGCTTGTGCAGTTGTTCGCGTCGAATCGGTGCGGCGCGGTGGCACTCCAGGCGCGGAAAGTTTCGTAATCGCCCCCGGCTGACTTAAAAGCGCTCATGATCTCTATCCAGGAATCGCGGGGGCAGTCTGCCGAAAGCGCGCACAAGTATCGGGCTATATCGTCTTGCGTGTGCATCGCGGCTTATCCTTCCTGGCTGGCGCTGGCGGTCTCCCCGGAAAGCAGGGCGCGAACACTCGCGGGATCGATCCGGCATGATCTTGCTGTAAGCGTGATCTTGCGGAGCTTGCCGATTGAAAGATAGTGGCTGATCGTGTTTCTGGAGCACTTCAGCAGCTCGGCGGCCTCTTGGCGGGTCATGGGCCGATTATCCGGCTCCGGCTTCGGCTTGCTGGCGTTGTACTCCTTCAAGGCTGAAACAAGCCCCTGCGGGGAAAGATCGGGGATGAAGGGTTGCAGTAATCCAGTGGCGGCGGCGATCACTTGCGGCGTGATCTTGGTTCTGATTTCCATTTTTGGCATCTCCTTGCGTTTTTTGTTGCGTGTTGGAACTGCCGAAAATGTACTATGCCCCCTCTAAAACCCTCTAAAAAAAGCCGGAGACGGTGCGCGTGGCGGTGCGTCTCCAGCTCAAAAACAGCACTATTTTTTTATAATTCCTCTAAAACTCCTCTAAAACCATTTTCGAGTTTATTTCTTTTTTGGTTTCGGTATGCGTTCGGCGGGAATGCCGATTTTTTCAAACTCCCGGAGATATTGAACGGGCTCAAATTCTTTATAAAAAACTCCTGCGGCATCTGCTATATCTGCGGTCTGAAAATACGGTTTTTTCTGCGTTCCTTCCCGGCGCTTTCCGTGCTCATTTAACCAGTTTGAAATTTTAATCCGTAACGTGTTTTCATTCCCTGGTAGAGAAATATTTTTCCCGTCGGCTTTTTCGATCTTTGCCATATCCACAATAGCGCGTACACATTCGGGAACAGTGGCCCAGCGTTCCCAGGCGTGGCGGTGCTGATCTCCTATCATTTCCCGCGTGGCGGTTCCTTCTTCGCGGATCGCGTCAAGGATCGCGGTTCCTTCTTCGCGGATCGCGTCAAGGAGCGCTTTTTCTGCATTATCCTGGTACTGACGTGCGGCGGCGGTCTTTTCTTCGTCGCTATATTTCTCCAGCAAGCGGGCGATCCTATCGGAAAGCGCTACAGATTGCATAGCAAGCGCGGAAAGCCGTAATGTTTCATCAAACAAGCCGTAAACCATTAAAAGCGGCGTTTCGTCTGCTGGCGGTTCGACGCTTGCGGCTTGCTTTATGCAGTAATCCAGGCGTTTCCCTATCGTCTTTTTGCATTCCGTAACGTTTTCTTGATTCTGTCGGGCGGCTGATTGATAGCTTTTAAAGGTCTCTCGGTCTTGATCTGATAGGCGCGTTATTACCTCGTCTCCCCAGAAAAAGGGCGTTTTTACGGGCAAATATGTCGCAAGATCAAGAATGATTTCAAGCCGTTTTTTTACACTGGAAAGATACTCTTTTATTTCGTTCATGGTTCACGCTCCCCGGTAATGATTCAGTATTTCCCGGATTTGATCCGGCGGCATGGTATCGACAAGCGCCCGGAGTTCTGCCCGGTCGCGTTCCGTCTGATCGTCCAGCGGCGAAACATCAATCACGGCGGCGGCCTCGTCGGTCGGTGTCTCCAGGGGAAGGGCTGGCAAGCTGTCGGCGCTTTTTAAAAGATCGGCGTTTCCCAGGTGTGTATAGTGCATCGTCATCAAGGGCGAACTATGCCCGACAATCCGCTGTATAACGTGTTGCGGGGCCCCGGCTTCGGCGCTCAAACTGACAAAGGTATGCCGGAGCGAATGAAAGCCCTTTATAATGATTCCGTGCGGGTGTTGCGCGTCTTTGCTCCCTGGCTTGACGGTAACGATTTTTGCGCTCTTAAAAAGCGCTCTGATCTGTTTATAAATTCCCGTGTGGAGCTCGTTGTACTGTTCGCACAAATGAGGCAATACCGGGCCGGTTCGCTGTTCTGCTGGAATCGTTAAAAGCTCGTTCATCAAAAGGGCGGGAATCCCTACTTTTACTCGTACATTCTCCGGGTTCTGTACGCGGTCGCACATTTTATTCGGAATCCGTGAAATAACGCGCCTTACTAAATCCACTTCTCCCCATTGGAGCGTACAGCAATCCCCAAGCCGCAAGCCGGTACAAAATCCGATTAAAACAAGTCTCCGCATTTCGGCATCTTTGGCGGCACATACAAGCCGCTGTACTTCTTCTATCGTAAGCGCGTCTTTCGTGGTTGTAAAAGTTTTGAGCCGTCTTATCCTTTTGAACGGATCGCGCGGCATAACGATTTTTTCATCTTCCAGCATGGAGAAAAAAATCTGTTTCAGTATTCGCAATCTTTCGTTTACTGGCCGCCCGTTTGATCCGTACTTTTCTTTCAGCGTGTTAATGTATTCTTGCGCTATATCTTCGGAAACTTCGCTTAAAAGAATGATTTCGGGGTGATGTTCCTGCATCCAAGAAACAAAACTCCGATAATAACCCCTGGAGATATACGCGCGGCTGTCGTGCGGCGGTTCGGTCTGCCCGTATCTTGTGTAGGTGTCCGGGCAAGACGGGCATTTCAAAAAGCATTCCCAGGCGTTTTCAAGCGTCGCGGTCTTGTTTTTCAATGCGGCGGTAGCATCTTCCGCTTTCTTTTCCAAAGAGGAAAGCTCGCTTACAAGCGTTCGGAGCTTCTGCGCATCATCCTTAAAGCGTAGCGGTGCAAGAATCCGATCCGCGGCGGCTCTTGCGGCATCGGCGGCGGTTATCGGTTCGCCGTGTTCGTCTCGTAGGGCTTCGCGGTGCTCTATACCGTTTTGGTAATACTGGAGATAATAGTTTCCCTTCTTCCCTCGTTTATAAAGCCGTCCTCGTGTCGTTCGTGCCATTATTCGCCGTTCCTTTTGCTTGTTTGCGCGTGTTTAGTTGTGTTAGGTATAAAATAGCATCGAAAACGGGAATTACAAGCACAAAACAGAAAAATCTCTTACTTTTGAGCAAGAAAATTTACAGGCATGATGTAATTCGGATTACTTCGCCCCGCGTTCCCTGAAACGCTAAAACATCGGCGGACTCCTGTTTCTTGGTTGGGCAGGAGCCCGCCTTTTTCGTACCCGTTTTCCGGGGGGACGCTACTTCTCCCGGATTCCGGGTTAAACTGTTTTCGTTTGTCAGACGAAACGCACGTCCCCTCTTTATCAGACGAAACACATCCCCGCTTTTCTCCCCGTGCGTTTATTTTTTTAAATGACAGCACGATAAAATATACGGCGAAAACCTTTTTTTTCAATTCATCAGACTTGATTATGATGCTTTTCGTGCTATTTTAAATAGTTCGATGATTTTTTGCGGACCGCAATCTTTCATCCGGCGAAAAAAGGAACCGCCGGTCCGGAAGAATGAATCGAATCTAAAAACACATTGATCCGGCCGCTGACAGCCGAAATCCCCAGGAGTTGTAACAGATGAAAAAGAACGAACAAAAGAAGGCCAAAACATCGGCCTCCAAGCCGCTGGCGAAAACTGTTGCGAAGGCTTCTCCCGCCAGATCGCCTGTCAAAGCACCCGCGAAGAAGACCGCTCCCGCGAAGAAGACCGTCAAGGTCGAGGTGAAAGCCCCGGCGAAAAAGACTGCACCCGCGAAGAAGGTTGCTCCGGCGAAGAAAGCTGTTGCAAAGGCTCCTGTCAAGCCCGCCGTCAAAGCCGCATCGGCGAAGAAAGCCGTCAAGGTCGAGGTGAAAGCCCCGGCGAAAAAGACTGCACCCGCGAAAAAGACCGTCCCGGCGAAGAAAGCCGTTGCAAAGGCTCCTGTCAAGTCTGCCGTCAAAGCTGCTCCCGCGAAGAAAGCCGTCAAGGTTGAGGCGAAAGCCCCGGCGAAGAAGACTGCTCCCGCGAAAAAGACCGCCCCGGCGAAGAAAGCTCCTGTCAAACCCGCTGTCAAAGCCGAGGGAAAAAAGACCGCCGTCCAGCTCAATGCCAAGAAAAAAGCCGACAAAAATAAAGACGTCCAGGCTTCGCACCATGGCAGAATCGTCACGAAGGCCGAAGTCGCGGCGTTCCAGAATCAGGCGGAAGCCAGCGGACATGTCATCCGGAAATCGCATCTTTCTTCGAAGATGAAGAAATTCTACCGGGACCTCCTGCTTGATCTGAGGGCCGGCTATATGGATCAGCTGAACATTCACCGCGCCGACGCCCTGACCAACCGGAAATCCGGACCTGGCGCGGGCATGGCGACGCACATGGCCGACCTCGGCAGCGACAATTTCCAGCACGATTTCGAGCTGGGGCTGCTGTCCGATGAAGGCACCGTGATCGAAATGATCGACGAAGCGCTGACCCGCCTCGACGAAAACGAATACGGCATCTGCATCGAATGCGGCAACGAGATCAGCCCGGCGCGCCTCAAAATCAAACCTTACGCGCGTTTCTGCGTGGCATGCAAGTCCCGCAAGGAAGCGCACGAAATCCATCACCGCTGAGCATCCCGGTCCGGCGGACCTGTGCGGCGGAAATGAACGGCTCCCGACTCCTCCGCACGGGGGGTCGTCCATCGTCTGTCTGCTCGTATCATTGTCCAGTCTTTCATGAAGCTGTTTTCGTCTGAAGCCCGCATGTCGCCCGGATCGTCCCGGGAACGCCGCATTATCCTCGCCGCCGCCGTGTTCGCCCTGGTTCTGGCGGTCCTGGACCAGGTGACCAAAATACTGGTCCTGCGGAACATCGCGTTGCATGAACGCGTCACCGTCATCCCCGGATTTTTCGACCTTACGCACGTCACGAACAAAGGCGCGGCATGGGGCATGTTCCAGAATATGCCGTGGATTCCGTTCGGGATCTCGATTGCGGCGTTTGTCCTGCTGATCATCTTCCTGCGGAAACTCGCCGCGGGCTGGCCGGAACGCTGTTTCGCGCTGCTGATGGTGGCGTCCGGCATCGTCGGCAACTGCACGGACCGTCTCTGGCACGGTGCGGTCATCGACTTCCTCCGGTTCCACTGGCGGGACGCCGCCGAATGGCCCTCGTTCAACGTGGCGGATTCGGCAATCTGCTGCGGCGTGGCGCTCTTCGTAATCTCCTCGTTTTTCCGTCCTGAAAACAAATCCGGGGCAAAGCGGGATGACGCCGGCGACGCTGCGAAACCTGCTTGACGCAGTCCGCCGGACGCCCGGAATCCCCGTTATCATGGGACCGACCGCCGCCGGGAAATCCGAGCTTGCGTTCGCACTCGCACGCGAATGCGGCGGAGAAATCGTTTCCGCGGACTCCATGCAGTTTTACCGCGGGCTGGATATCGGTACGGCAAAGCCGACCGGGGAGGAACGCCGCCTGGTGCCGCATCATCTGATCGACTCCATGGACGTTTCGGAGAAATCCGACGTTTTCCGGTTCCGCACGGACGCCCTTCGCATCATCGGCGAGATACGGGCGCGCGGACGGCTCCCGGTCGTCGCGGGCGGCAGCGGGCTATATCTTCATGCGCTGGTGTACGGGCTGGACGTCCTTCCCGCGAAACAGAGCTTGCGCGATGAGCTTGACGCCGCGTACGACAACGAGGATCATTACCCGGAACTCGCGTCCATAATGGAGCGCGAATGCCCGGATGACTTCAGGCGTTTCTATCCGCACCGGCGCAAGCTGATCCGGGCCCGCGAGGTCTTTCTGCTTTCCGGCAGACAGATTACCGAACTGCAATCCGGCGGTTTCGCCCCCGATCCGATGTTCGCCCAGTTCGTGCTGGTGCGCGACCGCGCCGACCTGGTGCGCAGGATCCGCCGGCGCGCCGCCGCGATGCTGGAATCCGGCTGGATCGAGGAGGCGCGCGCCATGCTGGCAAAAGGTCTTCTGCAGGCTCCGACCGCATGGCAGGCGATCGGCTATGCCCAAATCGGCGACTATCTCGCTGGAAAGATCAGCCGCGACGAGCTGCTGGAATCCATCGTGATTGCGACGCGCCAGTACGCGCGCAGACAGGCAACCTGGTTCCGGAGCCGCCATAAGGAAGCCGTCATTCTTGAGGTCCCGGAGGAAAACTGAATCATGGGGATTTCTGTTTCTTTGACCGGATGTTTTTGCGGCGGACTGGCAAACAATGTGATGCGGGATATTTTCGCCTCTTCGACGGTTTCTGACAAAACTTTTAGGGGTTCTCTCATGATTTTTCGGGGAGATGGTAGCTTTTCAGATTCTGAGTCATTGCCAGCCCCGTCC
>CADCMR010000002.1 GCA_902802585.1 uncultured bacterium | reverse complement strand
GGGTGTATTTTATATGATATCGGTTCGATCAGGAGCCGGTGTTCTCCTCAAAAGTGACAAAGCTGCGATGAATCCAATCCGGGTGACGGTTTGGCGCCGGACCGAAGAAAAATCGAAAAATCTTCGGGAAAGCGTTTGACAAAGCGCAAAACTGTGCTATAGTATATATCACCCGCTTGATTCGGAGGAAGCTTTGAGCTGGCGGGAGTGATCATTGAGAGAGCCCGGAGAGGGCGGTGTAAGGAGGCGTCGAGGAAGTGTTCTTCTCAAAGGTGTCCGGGAAAAAATCCTGGAAATTTTTGAAAAGAGCATTGACAAACACAAAATCGATGCTATATTAAATGCGCCGTCCTTCGCAGGCGGTCCTGTTTGGGGCTTGTCTGGCGGGCGGACGCGGACCGGAGGATTCCACGGAAGAATCCGGAGATTACCATCCCGATACAAGATGCGATGAAACGCGCGGCGGTCTTTTATGGTCTTTATGGTCATGGGAGCGAACTGCGAAGGGCATTACAGTCCTGTGTTGCGGGGGTGTTCTTTGAAAAGTGTTGAATAGTGCGATGAGCCCGAGTCAATGGTTTGAGGCTTGCTTCAGCAATGAGGCATAAAATAACCGTAGTAACACAAGAAAGAGTCACTCTTTCCGTGAAAAAGTTTTATATGCTCAGGAATGAGCGTTAAGATTTTTGATTGGAGAGTTTGATCCTGGCTCAGAACGAACGCTGGCGGCATGGATTAGGCATGCAAGTCGAACGGGAGCAGCAATGCTCCAGTGGCGCAAGGGTGAGGAACACGTGAACAACCTGCCTTCGAGTTGGGGATAGCTTCTGGAAACGGGAGATAATACCGAATAACATCAACGGGTCGCATGACCTGTTGATCAAAGCAGCAATGCGCTTGAAGAGGGGTTCGCGTCCCATTAGCTAGTTGGTGAGGTAACGGCCCACCAAGGCGATGATGGGTAGCTGGTCTGAGAGGACGATCAGCCACATTGGGACTGAGATACTGCCCAGACTCCTACGGGAGGCTGCAGTCGAGAATTTTGGGCAATGGACGAAAGTCTGACCCAGCAATGCCGCGTGCGGGATGAAGGTCTTCGGATTGTAAACCGCTGTCAAGAGGGACGAAATATGACGGTACCTCTGGAGGAAGCCACGGCTAACTACGTGCCAGCAGCCGCGGTAATACGTAGGTGGCGAGCGTTGTTCGGATTTATTGGGCGTAAAGGGTCCGCAGGTGGTTGGATAAGTTTGACGTGAAATCCCAGAGCTCAACTCTGGAACTGCGTTGAAAACTGTCTGACTGGAGTATCGGAGAGGAGATTGGAATTCCAGGTGTAGCGGTGGAATGCGTAGATATCTGGAAGAACACCGAAAGCGAAGGCAGATCTCTGGACGATAACTGACACTCAGGGACGAAAGTATGGGGATCAAACAGGATTAGATACCCTGGTAGTCCATACCCTAAACGTTGTCAACTTGATGTGAGAAGTAGTTTACTCCTTTTCGTGTCGAAGCAAACGCGATAAGTTGACCGCCTGGGAACTACGGCCGCAAGGCTAAAACTCAAAGGAATTGACGGGGGCCCGCACAAGCGGTGGAGCATGTGGCTTAATTCGAGGCAACGCGAAGAACCTTACCTGGATTTGACATGGACCGGAACCGAGGTAGAAATACTTCGGGTCAGCAATGACTGGTTCACAGGTGCTGCATGGCTGTCGTCAGCTCGTGCCGTGAGGTGTTCGGTTAAGTCCGGCAACGAGCGCAACCCACGTTAGTAGTTGCCAGCAGGTAAAGCTGGGCACTCTACTGATACTGCCCGTGTTAAGCGGGAGGAAGGAGTGGATGATGTCAAGTCCGTATGGCCTTTATATCCAGGGCTGCACACGTGCTACAATGGCTGCTACAGAGGGATGCGATATCGCGAGATGGAGCAGATCCGTAAAAACAGCCCTAGTTCGGATTGCAGGCTGCAACTCGCCTGCATGAAGCCGGAATCGCTAGTAAAGGCGTATCAGCCACGACGCCTTGAATACGTTCCCGGGCCTTGTACACACCGCCCGTCACATCATGGGAGTTGATTGCACCCGAAGCTGCTGACCGAACCTGCAAAGGACGGAGGCATCTAAGGTGTGGTTAATGACTGGGATGAAGTCGTAACAAGGTAGCCGTTGGGGAACCAGCGGCTGGATCACCTCCTTTCTAAGGAGCAGACAGGGGATTGTACCAACCAAATCACAATTCAGCCTGTCGAGAGTAAAGCCCACGGAGAAGTGGGATTGGCATCCGGCAACGGATGCAAGGGTTCACCGTACTATTCAGCATTTTTTGAAGGACGCCTGCAGTGGTGTTCATTACAAGACGTGAACGATTCACGGAATCGGGGCGAATCACCTTATTGGTGAGGAGTCCGGAAGACCAGGGGGCCTTAACTCAGTTGGCTAGAGTGTCTGCTTTGCAAGCAGGATGTCGAGGGTTCGAGTCCCTTAGGCTCCACCAAAACCGAGATGGGCGTGTAGCTCAGTTGGTTAGAGCGCGTCCCTGATAAGGACGAGGTCCTTGGTTCAACTCCAAGTACGCCCACCATTTCTGCGAATCTGGATATGCGTTTTACCGGAGGCGACTTCGGAGACGATACAGCGGGAGGAATTCCGCGGTGTTCATTGACATTAAAGATGTTAGTTAGATGTAGGGAAAGCCATTTTATATGGCAGGCAAAACAAATTCGCCCGATGTGGAGACATATCGGGATGCAATGCGTAGAGACAAGCAAACACAAACAGTGAATTTTGGTGGTCAAGCTACTAAGAGCACTAGATGGATGCCTTGGCATTGACAGGCGATGAAGGACGTGATAAGCTGCGATAAGCCGCGGGTAGCTGCAAACAAGCATTGATCCGCGGATTTCCGAATGGAGCAATCCGGCAGGGGTAATGCCCTGTCACCTGGAACTGAATCCATAGGTTTCAGGGGCGATACTCAGGGAAGTGAAACATCTCAGTACCTGAAGGAGAAGAAATCAATTGAGATTCCGTAAGTAGTGGCGAACGAAAGCGGAAGAGGCTAAACCAGCCGGTTTACCGACTGGGGTTGCGGGACCCTGACATGACGAGCGGGAGTTAGCCGAACGGTCTGGAAAGTCCGATCAAAGAAGGTGAAAATCCTGTAAGCGAAAACCGAAGCGAGTCTAGGGGAATCCCAAGTAGGACGTCACACGTGAAACGACGCCTGAATCCGGGGAGACCACTCTCCAAGCCTAAATACTAGTCAATGACCGATAGTGAACAAGTACCGCGAGGGAAAGGTGAAAAAGGACCCTTATGAAGGGAGTCAAAAGTACCTGAAATCCAGTGCTTACAAAGTGTGGGAGCGCCGCAAGGTGTGACCGCATGCCTTTTGCATAATGAGCTTGCGACTTACGTTCAGCAGCGAGGTTAAGCCAGTAGGCGAAGCCGAAGCGAAAGCGAGTGTGAACAGCGCGCTAAGTTGCTGGAAGTAGACCCGAAGCTGAGTGATCTATCCATGTCCAGGTTGAATCTTCGGTAACACGAAGTGGAGGACCGAACCGGTTCATGTTGAAAAATGTTCGGATGAGGTGTGGATAGGAGCGAAAGACCAATCAAACTCAGTGATAGCTGGTTCTCTTCGAAATATCTTGAGGGATAGCCTTGTGCATAACTACGTGCCGGGGGTAGAGCTCTGATTGTTCGAGGGTCCTTTACCTGGATACCAACAACTGTCAAACTCCAAATACCGGACACGCCTATCACAGGAGTCAGACTGCGGGGGATAAGCTTCGTAGTCGAGAGGGCAACAGCCCAGATCGCCGGCTAAGGTCCCTAATTCAAGCTAAGTGGATCGAAGGATGTGGAGTTGCGTAAACAGTCAGGATGTTGGCTCAGAGGCAGCCATCATTTAAAGATCGCGTAATAGCGCACTGATCGAGTGATTCCGCGCCGAAGATAATCGGGACTAAGCTTGAAACCGAAGCCGCGAATAATATCTTTTGATATTATGGTAGAAGAGCGTTGTATGAGGGTCGAAGCCGAATCGTAAGATGAGGTGGACTTCATACAAGTGACCATGCAAGCATGAGTAGCGAAAAACCGGATGAGAATTCCGGTCACCGATAGACTAAGGTTTCCTGGGCCAGGTTCGTCCGCTCAGGGTTAGTCGGGCCTAAGGCGAGGCCGAAAGGCGTAGTCGATGGACAACTGGTTAATATTCCAGTACCGCCTTGTTATGTGATGGAATGACGCAGTATGCTATGTGCAGTTGGCTATATGCCAATCCAAAGCCGTAGGGCGAGCAGGGTTAAATGACTGCTCACACGCCTGAAAGCCGATGCGCGGTGGAGTCTTCGGATGAAGCCGTTGCGCAAATGCTTTGCTGACGAGAAAAGTTCCTAAACTTAGTAACAGGGTGTCCGTACCGCAAACCGACACAGGTAGTCAAGGCGAGAAGCCTGAGGTGCGCGAGTGAAACCACTTTAAGGAACTCGGCAAATTGACCCCGTAACTTCGGAAGAAGGGGTGCCTCGTAAGAGGTTGCAACAAAGAGGCCGCGGCGACTGTTTAACAAAAACACAGCACTCTGCCAACTCGCAAGAGGATGTATAGGGTGTGACACGTGACCAATGCCCAAAGCTCAAATGGATCTGTTAGCGCAAGCGAAGCAGTGATATGAAGGCCGGGTGAATGTCGGCCGTAACTATAACGGTCCTAAGGTAGCGAAATTCCTTGTCGGGCAAGTTCCGACCTGCACGAATCGTGTAACGATCGCGGCACTGTCTCGAAGTGGAGCTCGGCGAATTTGTAATTCCGGTGAAAATGCCGGATACCTGCAGTAGGACGGAAAGACCCTGTGAACCTTTACTGTAATCTGATATTGGTATTCGGGCAATCATGTGTAGCATAGGTGGGAGACTTCGAAGCCGCGGCGCCAGCCCCGGTGGAGTCTTCAGTGAAATACCACCCTTGGTTGTTTGAATCTCTAACCTTCTCCCGTCTATCCGGGTAAGGGACCGTGTCAGAGGGTCAGTTTGACTGGGGCGGTTTCCTCCAAAATTGTAACGGAGGAGCACGAAGGTACATTCAGCACGGTTGGCAATCGTGCTTAGAGCGTAAGGGCATAAATGTGCTTGACTGCGAGACTTACAAGTCGAGCAGATGCGAAAGCAGGTCCTAGTGATCCAGCGATGGAACGTGGAATCGTCGTTGCTCAACGGACAAAAGGTACTCCGGGGATAACAGGCTGATAGCGCCCAAGCGTCCATAGCGACGGCGCTGTTTGGCACCTCGATGTCGGCTCATCTCATCCTGGGGCTGTAGAAGGTCCCAAGGGTCCGGCTGTTCGCCGGTTAAAGAGGTACGCGAGCTGGGTTCAAAACGTCGCAAGACAGTTTGGTCCTTATCCACTGCGGGCGCAGGACATTTGACAAGATCATTCCTTAGTACGAGAGGACCGGGAATGACTGACCTCTGGTATTCCAGTTGTCTCTAAAGAGGCAGCGCTGGGTAGCTACGTCGGGAAAGGATAAGCGCTGAAAGCATCTAAGCGCCAAGCCCCCTTGAAGATAAGATGTCCCTGGATCTTTGATCCCTGAAGACCACTTGAAGACCACAAGTTTGATAGGATGCGCGTGTAAGGGCAGCAATGCCTTCAGCTTAGCATTACTAACCGGTCGTGAGGCTTGACCACCTTTTTTTCCTTCCAATGTCTGCCAGGACACTGGAACGAAAAAAACACCAAGCTGCGTTTTCAAATACAAAATCGCAATTTCCCAATTTACTAAAAATTGCTTGTCGTTCCGACACAACTCAACCAACATAAACCTAGCATCTTTAATCCTTTTTTTCCGGTGTCCATGGCGGGCTTGTAACTCACGTTCCCATCCCGAACACGATCGATAAGGGGCCCAGCGACGATGGTACTGCATATTTGACTGTGGGAGAGTAGTTCGATGCCGGATTTCTTTTCCGGAGCTTGATTCGTTAATTGCGTCTCAGGCTCCTTTTTTTGTGCCCGGATTCTTCCCAAAAAACTATAAAACAATAGGTCGTATATGACCAATAGGTCCTATGAAAAAAAGAAACTCCGCCAGCGCCGCCTCGCGGTAATAAAGTTTTTGCTTCCGATCAGGCTATCCGCGAGGCAAGTCTCACGGTATTACGCCCGACCGTACACGGCTCGGAAACGAGCCGGACGCAAAAACACAACCGAGATTTAACACAAACTTGGACAGCATAGAGTTTATCGATTATTTCTAAGCCGACCCAAGGGGCGGGGTATTAAACCCAACCGAATAAAAACTTATGACCTATATGACCGATGGATGCAAAGGCATCCGGCGGCGTCAGAAGCCACCTTGTGAAATCGCCCACATGTACATCTTCGTATCCACGCCGCACCCCTCGGTTTCCGCCTTGCGGATGAAGTCCGCGAGTTCGTCCTGTGCGACGAGGAACGTTTCAATGTACTCGGATTCGTCGAAGTTCGTGGCGAGCTCGCTCTGCGCCTCCAGGTCGACGGTCATCCTCACCAGATGCACGAATTCGGAGGAGAGTCCGGGCGAGGTGAAGACCGGCGGCGAGCAGTAGTCGACCGTGCCGACGTAGCCGGTCTCCTCCTTCAGTTCGCGCACGGCGGTCTCCACCGGGTCTTCACTGGGATTGATGAGTCCGGCGGGGAATTCGTAGACGAGGCGTCCGGTCGGGGGGCGGAACTGCCGGATAACGATGAGCTTGTCCCCGGGCTTGGTGACGGGGATCATCATGACGGCGCCCCGGGACTTGACGCGGGAGGCGGATTCCCAGGTGCGCGTCTTGCCGTCGTGCCCGAGATAGGTGATCTTCTGGAGGGAGATCCAGCCGCCGGAAGCGATGGTTTCGCGGTTGAGGATTTTCATTGGTCAGCCTTCCTGTCCGGGCGTCGCGACGGGCGCGATCACGCCGAACTTGCAGACGGATTCACAGAGGCGGCAGCCGGAACACAGCTGCGGATCAATGGCGGGCTTGCCGCTCGCCGTGACCACAATGGCGGGGCAGCCGCATTTGAGGCAAGCTTTGCAGTTTTTGCACTTGTCGGCGTCGATGGCACGGACGGGACCGAGACGGCGGCGAATCTGGAGCGGGCAGGGAGCCTTAGAAATGATGAGGGAAGGCTCGTCCGCGGCGATTTCCTCCGCGAGGACTTTGTGCAACTTCTCCTGGTCGAACGGGTCGCAGACCGTGACGCGTTTCATGCCGCAGGCGCGTGCGATGGCTTCGATGGACGCGGCGGGCGCGGGTGCGCCGGAGATGGTGCGACCGGTGCCGGGGTGGTCCTGATGTCCTGTCATGGCTGTGCTGGAGTTGTCGACGACGATGAGCGTGGACGTGCCCTTGTTGTAGACTATGTCGAGCAGACCGGTGATGCCGGAGTGGAAGAATGTGGAATCGCCGAGCACGCCGACGACCTTCTTCTTTTCGCCTGCCTTGTCGAGGCCGTGCGCGAGCGTGAATCCGCCGCCCATGCAGATCAGCACGTCGGTGCGTTCAAGCGGCGGGAAAACCGCGAGGCTGTAGCATCCGATGTCGCCCGTCACGATCACGTCGAACTTGGTCAGCGCGTAGAAGAGCGCGCGATGGGGGCAGCCGGGGCAGAAGACCGGAGGCCGCATCGGGAGTCCATCGGCTTGCGGGAAGGGGGTCGGAAGTTCGTTGTTCGTGCCGCGGAGTTTTTCGCGGATTTCGAAGATGCGGTCCGGCGTGAGCTCGCCGCAGCGAGGCACGACATCGGACTTGCCGGAACACGCAATACCGAGCGACCGGACGTGTTCCTCCAGGATCGGATCCCCTTCCTCGATGACGACGACGCGTTTGACGGAGGCGGCAAACTCCCGGATCATGGCATCGGGGAAGGGCCAGGGCCAGCCGAGCTTCAGGACCGGGGCTTCCGGCATAAGCTCGCGGCAGTAGAGCGCGGCGATGCCGCACGTGATGATGCCGAGGTCGGCAGCTGTGCCGGGGATCACGTGGTTCAGCGAGGCATGCGACGAGGCGTCGGCGGACTGTGTGTCCAGGCGTTCCTCGACCTTCACGCGGAGCTTGCGACCCCAGAGCGGCAGCGGCACGAAGCGGGACGGTTCCTTTTTGAACTCGGTCACGTTGTGCGGACGCGGCTCGCCGCATTCGACCAGTGCGCGGGAGTGCCCGACACAGGTGGTTGTGCGGAGGATGACCGGGCAGCCGTATTGTTCGGACAGCTCGAACGCCTCCAGCATGAAGGCGCGTGCATCGACGGCGTCGGCGGGATCGAGAATCGGGACCTTGGCGAGACGGGCGTAATGGCGCGTATCCTGCTCCGTCTGGGAGGAATGCTGACCGGGGTCGTCCGCCACGACTACCACGAGTCCGCCGCGGACGCCGACGTAGGAGAGCGTCATCAGCGGGTCGGCGGCGACGTTCAGCCCGACGAGCTTCATGGTGACGATGCAGCGCGCCCCGGCGATGGACGCCCCGGCGGCCGCCTCGAGGGCGACTTTCTCGTTCGGGCTCCACTCGCAGTAGACGCCGTCGTATTTGACGAGGTTTTCGAGGATTTCGGTGGACGGGGTACCGGGGTAGCCGAACGCCGCCGTCACGCCGCCTTCCCACGCGCCGCGCGCGATCGCCTCGTTTCCGGTGAGGAGCAGGCGCATGGGGGATTACCTCCGTGCCGCAGCCACGGCGCGCTTGAAGGACGGGAGCGATTCGGTGATGGTTCGTTCCGGCACGCAGAACGCGAGGCGGATGAAACCCGCCATGCCGAATCCGACGCCGGGGACGGCGAGGATGCGTTCGCCCTGAAGGATGCGCACGAATTCGACGTCGTCCGCGATGGGCGTCTTCGGGAAGAAATAGAACGCTCCGGGCGGCAGGAAGAACTCGAATCCCGCCTCGCGCAGGACGTCCGCCATCATGTCGCGACGGCGACCGTAGAGGACGGGATCGACCTCGCAGTCGATGCAGCGGTTCAGGACGCGCTGGCCGATCGCGGGGGCGTTCACGAATCCGAGGATGCGGTTCGTCATGATGACGGCGGCAATGAATTCCTTCACGCCGCGGAAGTTCGGGGCGGCGGCGACGTAGCCGACGCGTTCGCCCGCGAGCGAGAGGTTCTTCGAGAATGAGCCGACCACGATGGAGTCGTCGTAGAGCGAGAAGAGCGACGGAATCTCCATGTGCTCGAAGTTGAGGAAGCGGTACGGTTCATCGGAGATGAGCAGGATCGGACGGCCGTTTTTTTCGGACTGTTCGCGGAGCAGGTCGGCGAGCGCGGCGAGCTCCTGGCGGTTGTAGATGCGGCCGGTCGGATTGTTCGGGGAGTTGATGATGACGGCGCGCGTCCTGTCGCTGAGCGCGGCGCGGAATCCCTCGATGTCGAGCGAGAAATCTTCCGGATGGGACGGGACCGGGCAGAGCTTGCCGCCGAAGTTCGAGACGTAGAAGCCGTATTCGACGAAGTAGGGCGCCGGGCAGAGGACTTCGCAGCCTGGTTCGAGCGTGGCACGGAAGACGGCATTCAGACCGCCCGCCGCGCCGCAGGTCACGACGACGTGCGAGGCGTCGATTTCGGCGGACTGTTCCTGCGAGACCTTGCGCGCGAGCGCGGCGCGGGTGTCCGGGAATCCGGCGTTCGGCATGTAGCCGATGGAGTAGGGCTGGTCGGCGGTCTGCGCGAAGTCGAGGAGCGCGGCCTTCACTTCGGGCGGGGGGGGCATGTCGGGGTTGCCGAGGCTGAAATCATAGACCTGGTCGTCGCCGTATTTCTTCTTGAGTTCGATACCCGCCTCGAACATCCTGCGGATCCAGGAAGAATGCTCCATGTAGCCGAGGATTTCAGGTGAAACGATACTGTTCATCATTTACCTCCTTCGTTTTTATTCTCTTCGCCGGCGGTCTCGTGGAAGATGCGCTTCGCCTTGCCTTCCGTGCGCGGGAGTTCGCCGGGCTTGTAGACGTCGCCTTCGGGGGAGAACCCGAGGTCCTCCTTGAGCTGTTTCTCGACCATGTATCCGGTCACGCCGGGCTCCGCCTCGACGTTCACGCGCAGGCTCTTGATGCCGTGGTCGTCGCGGATGATGATCTGGTAGTTCGGGAGCACGCCCGGAATCTTCAGCAGGGACTGTTCGACCTGGTTCGGGAAGAAGTTCACGCCGGAGATGATGAGCATGTCGTCGAGGCGTCCGCTGATGGTGTCGAGGCGCAGGTGGGTGCGTCCGCAGACACATTTTTCGCGGGTCAGGATGCGGCCTCGGTCGCCGGTGCGGAACCGGATTACGGGGAGCGCTTCGCGGGTGAGGGAGGTGATCGTGATCTCGCCGAATTCCCCGTCGGGCACGGGCTCGCCGGTATCGTGGTCGACGACCTCGACGATGTACTGGTCCTCCCACATGTGGATGCCTTCGTGGGCGGGGCAGTCCATGCCGCTGCCGATGCCGCCTGTCTCGGTCATGCCATAGATGTCGAAGGCGTCGATGTTGAGCCCGTCGCGGATGCGCTTCTTCATGCCGGGGGAGAAGGATTCCGCGCCGAAGATGCCGATCTTGAGGTTGGGCAGGGACTGGTTGGTCTCGGAGAGGATCTCCATGATGCGGATGGAGTAGGACACAACGGCGACCATCACGCGGGTCTGGAAATCGCGCGCGAGCTTGATCTGGCGGACGGTGTTGCCCGCGCCGGTCGGGACGACGAAGAGCCCCGCCTCGCGCGCGCCGTGGTAGCAGCCGAACCCGCCGTTGAAGAGTCCGAAGCCGGGCGTGATCTGGCAGGTGTCACCGGGATTCGCGCCCGCCATGATGTAGCAGCGCCCCATACAGGTCGCCCACTGTTTGAGGTCGGCAAGCGTGTAGGGCATCACGACCGGGGTTCCGGTGGAGCCGCTGGACATGTGCATTTCGGCGAGCTGGTTGCGCGGGACGCAGGACATTCCGAGCGGGTACTGTTCGCGGAAATCCTTCTTGGAGCAGAAGGGGAGCTTGTGCAGGTCGGCAAGGCCGCGGAAGTTCGCAGGATCAACCCCGGCTGCGCGGTAGCGTGCCGCGGACCAGGGGGAGTTCTTCGCTGTGTGGGCGATGATCTCTTTCAGTCTTTTGTTCTGGAGTTCGGTGATCTGGGCGCGGGAGAGCGTCTCGGCTTCTTCGTTTAAATATCGGAACATAACATTCTTCCTTTCCGGAATGCGTTTAGATTTGCTTCTTCAAACCCCTTTTTGACGCGGGCGAGCAGCCCGGTGCGCCAGTGGTCCTCGGAGATCTCGG
Source organism: uncultured bacterium (assembly GCA_902802585.1). Lineage (GTDB taxonomy): Bacteria > Verrucomicrobiota > Lentisphaeria > Victivallales > UBA1829 > UBA1732. Next base: position 205,281 of record CADCMR010000002.1, on the reverse strand, counting down.
GGAGACCTTTGGAAAGCGCGCCCGTGAGAATCGTGTTCGCGAGGCGGGCGTTGCCCAGCTCCAACGCGAGCGCGGCGCAGTCCAGGTAGACGAGGCGCGGGAAGACCGCGCGGAGGCGGTCCTCCACGTCGGCGGGGTAGGTGCATGCACCGTTGGTCACGGTCACAGGGATCACGCTCGTTTTTGCGACGACGGCGAGTCCGCCGGGCTTCAGCCAATGGGCGTAGCGGACGGCTTCGATGTGCTCCATGGCGGCGATCACGTCGATGCCGCCGGAGACGGCGAGCGGGGCGAACGAGCCTTCGCCGTAGCGGACCTGGGCGGTCACGCTGCCGCCGCGCTGCGCCATGCCGTGGATCTCGTTGGTCGTGACGTTGAATCCGGCGGCTTCGGCTGCGGACGCGATGACGCCCGCCGCGAACAGGATGCCCTGTCCGCCCACGCCGGTCAGCAGGATGCTTTTGATCATGGTTGCTGTGCAGCTCCTTCTATGCTGATTGCGGAAACAGTGTTTCCGTATCGTTATCTCCAGTCTCAAAACAAATTCCTAATATAGCATAAACACTCCTAAAAATCAAGCTGTACACGCGCGGAATATAGAGAAAAGCGCGGGCATCGGCGCGGAAACGTGGGAAATAGGACGGAGCCGCACGGTTTTTTCATGTTTTTTCTTGATTTTCGCGGAAAACGCAGTATAATAATTGGAGAATTGCACTGCCGCGCGGACAATCAAAAACGGTCCCCCGGCATCACAACTTCCCAAATAAAGGATTCCCCTATGGACAGCAACAAACGCCCGGACGACATGGTCCGCATCACCACGAAAGAACTCGCAGACAAGTTTATCGAAGAACAGATCGCCCTCATCCGCCAGCAGGTCGGCTCCCGCAAGGTGCTCCTGGCGCTTTCCGGCGGCGTGGACAGCTCCGTGGTCGCCGCGCTCCTGATCCGCGCGATCGGACAACAGCTCGTGTGCGTGCATGTGAACCACGGCCTGATGCGCAAGGGCGAAAGCGAACAGGTCGTCGAGGTGTTCCGCCGCCAGCTCGGCGCGAACCTGATTTACATCGACGCCACCGACCGTTTCCTCGACAAGCTCGCCGGAGTCGCCGATCCCGAACAGAAACGCAAGATCATCGGCGGCGAGTTCATCCGCGTGTTCGAGGAAGAGGCGCGCAAGCTCACGGATGTCGATTTCCTCGCGCAGGGCACCATCTATCCCGACATCGTGGAGAGCGTCGGCGTGAAGGCGCACCACAACGTCGGCGGTCTCCCGCCTGATCTGCATTTCGAGCTAGTCGAGCCCGTGAAACTCCTCTTCAAGGACGAAGTGCGCGTGATCGGCGCCGCCCTCGGTCTTCCTGATTCCATGGTCAACCGCCAGCCGTTCCCGGGACCCGGTCTCGGCGTCCGCTGCACCGGCGCGATCACCCGTGACCGCCTCGCCGCGCTCCGCGAATCCGACGCCATCCTGCGCGAGGAGTTCGACCGCGCCGGTCTCACGAAATCCGTCTGGCAGTTCTTTACCGTCGTGCCGGATTACCGTTCCACGGGCGTCCGTGATTCCAAACGCGTATTTGACTGGCCGGTGATTATCCGTGCGGTGAATACCCGCGACGCCATGACCGCGGTCGTGCCGGAGATCGACTGGGCAGTCCTGAAGAAGATCACGGACCGCATCCTCGCCGAAGTCCCCGGCGTCTGCCGCGTGCTCTACGACCTCAGCCCGAAGGGACCCGCCACGATCGAATGGGAGTGACCGCATCCATTTGACCGGACATTATCTTTCGAAGGGTGCCTCTATCCATTCGATCGGATGGGTAGAGGTACCTTTATGCAATTGAGGCGCGGAGGTGATCGCTTCCGTGCAGGGGAATATCGGGCGGGAGTCTTTTTCAGGCGGTTTTCAGGCGTTTTTTCCGCTTTTTTCCGGATTTCCGCTTGAAAAAAAGAACGGAGCGTGCTACATTAAAACATTTCCTTTGCTTATGACCGCCCCGGAACTCTGATGTTTGTCCGGTCCGCGGATCATAAAATCCCCCGTCCGAGCAGGCATCATCCGCCTGTATCATGATTCGGACGGAATGCCGGATCCCCGGAATAAGTTTGCCCTGGACGGCTCAAGAAACACATTCCGGAATCACAACCCGAAAAAGAACCCGCACGGAGACGGAAGAGTTGAAACCTCTTGCTCTGACAGGCGGAATCGCATGCGGAAAAACGACGGCAGGTCATTTCCTGCTGGAAGCCGGATTCTCTCATGTCTATGACACCGATGCGATTTGCCACGACCTTTACAGCCATCCCACGCCGGAATTGCTTGCCGGAATGCGGAAAAACTGGGGCGACGACGTCGTGACCCCGGATTCCAGCATCGACCGGACGGCTCTGTCGAAACGGCTCTTCGCCGAACCGGACCGCGCGGGCGCATTCGCGGAGCTGAACGCCCTTGTGCATCCGGCTGTGGAACAGCGCCTGAACGAAATCATGGCGAGGGATGCCGCCGGGGAAGACGAACTGGTCCTGGTCGAAGTCCCGCTGCTGTTCGAGATCGGATGGGAAACAAAATTCTCGCGCACGATCGCGGTTTGGATGCCGCGGGAGATGCGGATCGGACGCCTGATGGCGCGGAATCATTTGACGCGCGAAGACGCGGAGGCGCGTCTGGACGTGCAGATGTCCGACGACGCGAAGCTCGCCCGCGCAGACTTCGGTCTGATCAACAACGGCGGGCTGGACCACCTGCGGAACCAGTGTTTCGAGCTGGTCGATCATTTGAAATCAACCCCGATTTAATTCATCCTTTTTATTTCCCCCTTACATTTGTCCTATTATTCAAGTTCAAAAATAAAAGAAACGCATCCGAAAGGAAAAACTGATGTCCGACGAAATGGAAAACATGCAGTCCGAAAACCAGAATCCCGAACAGAACGGAATGCCGGAGCAGACCGTTCCGGCAGCGGAGGCGGAAGCCGCCGAAACGCCCGTGAAAAAACGCCGCGGGCGTCCGTCGAAAAAACGCGTGGAAGAAGACGCGGAAGCGGAAAGCGCACCCGAGCTGCCGCAGGAGTCCGCGCAGGAAGAGGAAAAGCCCGCCGCTCCGGTTCACGCCGCGTTCGGTTCCAAGTCCGCCGCCCATGAGTCCGCCTCCCGCAACGACGCGTCCACGGCGGAGTTCGGCGAGGACGGCGATTACGACCCCGCTTCCGTCCAGCATGTCGATTCCTTCACGCCGGCTTCCCGCAAGGGGCTGAAAGCCGTCCGTACCTACAAATTCAACCTCGGCGACGAGGACGACGATTTCGGCGGCGGTTCGCAGGAACCGGAGTTCCCCGGCGGAATCCGCCCGAACGAGATCGTGGTCGCGGGCATGAATGAGCCCGGCGGCGCGTCCGTCGACCTCCCGCCCGACGATGACATCGTCTATGTGCCGCCTGCGCCGAAAGCGCCCGCGCGGCAGCCGCGGAACGAAGCATCCATGCCGGATTTCCCGGACGACAACATGGAGCCCCGTGATCTCGGGGAACATGCGTCCGCCGAACCGCGCCAGCAGAATGAAAACGCCGCCCCCACGCAGGGAGAACCCGCCGCGGCACGTCCGGCGGCGGTCCAGCAGAACAACCAGGGGGGCAACCGTCAGTTCAATAAGCAGCAGAACAACCAGAATCAGCAGAACAATCAAAACAATCAGCGAAACAATAAGCATAACCGCCAGTTCAACCAGAACCAGCAGAACAACAACCGCCAGTTCAATCAGAACCAGCAGAACAACCGTCAGTTCAACAAGCAGCAGAACAACCAGAACCCGCAGAACCAGAAGCGCCGCTTCCAGGGCGGCGGCAACGGCGGCGGCTACAACAGCATCCGCCAGGGCGGCGACGATCCGACCTACGCCGAAATACGCCGCCTCATGAAGATGACCCAGCAGAACTACAACAACGGTCCGCGCATCGAGTACGACGAGAACGGCGAGCCGATCCCGCCGCCGACCCTGAACATCACCGAGCTTCAGCAGAAGAACATCACCGAGCTCAGCCAAATGGCGCGCGACATGGGCATCGAGGGCGTCGGCGTCCTCACGAAATCCGAGCTCGTCTTCGAGATCGCCCGCGCCAACAGCGACAAGTGCGTCCTCGTCGGCAGCGGCTTCCTGGAGGTCATGCCAGACGGCTTCGGATTCCTGCGCTCCCCGTACTACAGCTATCTGCCGTCCTCCGAGGACATCTACCTCAGCCCGAACCAGGTCCGCCGCTACGCCGTCCGCACGGGCGACTTCATCGAAGGCGAAATACGCCAGCCGCGCGAACAGGAGCGCTTCTTCGCGATGTTCCGCGTGACCAGCATCAACCACCAGTCGCCCGAATGCAAGCGCGACATCATCCCGTTCAACGAGCTGAAGCCGTATTTCCCGACGCGGCGGCTTTTCCTTGAGACCACCCCGGACGAACTGTGCGGACGCGTGGTCGACCTGGTGACGCCGATCGGGCTCGGCCAGCGCGGCCTCATCGTCGCGCCGCCGCGCACCGGCAAGACCGTGCTCCTGCAGAAGATGGCGAACTCGATCATCAAGAACAACCCGGAGGTCATCCTGATCATCCTCCTGATCGACGAACGCCCCGAGGAAGTCACCGACATGAAGATGAGCGTGAGCTCGAACGCGGAAGTCGTGAGCTCGACCTTCGACGAGCCGCCGGAACGCCACGTGCAGATCGCCGAAATGGTCATTGAAAAGGCAAAGCGCCTGGTAGAATCCCGGAAGGATGTCGTGATCCTGCTTGACTCCATCACGCGCCTCGCCCGCGCCTACAACACGCTCCAGCCCCACAGCGGCAAGATCCTCACCGGCGGCGTCGACGCCAACGCCCTGCACAAACCGAAACGCTTCTTCGGCGCGGCGCGCAACATCGAGGACTACGGCAGCCTGACCATCATCGCCACCGCGCTGATCGACACCGGCAGCAAGATGGACGAGGTCATCTTCGAGGAGTTCAAGGGAACCGGCAACATGGAACTGCACCTCGACCGCCGCCTGGTCGACAAACGCGTCTACCCCGCCATCAACATCGAGGCGAGCGGCACGCGCAAGGAGGAACTCCTGCTCCACCGCGACGAACTCCCGCGCGTCTGGACGCTCCGCAAGGCGATGACCGGCGTCCCGCCCGTCGAGGCCATGGAGGTCCTGATCTCCAAGCTCAAAAAAGTCTCGACGAACGCCGAGTTCCTGATGTCGATGCCCGCCTCGAACTGAGGCGAATATCATAAGAATCCGCCGCCCGCATGACCGGCTTTCCGTTTTGTGCGGCGGCGGACCTCTCCCTTTCGACCGTTTCCACTGTCCGGTCCCGGACGCAACTCCAGCTCAGGAGGTTTGATGATGAAAGCCCTGTCCCTTCTGTCCCTTCCGGTTCTCCTCGCCTGTGTTTTCGCCTCATGTGACTCCGCCCAATCAGAGCAGAGTACGGAGCAATCCGAATCCGTTTCCGCGCCCGCCGCCGACCCCTTCGCGCCGAATCCGCCCTCCGGGATGAGGCTGGCATGGTCCGACGAGTTCAACGTGGACGGACGGCCCGATCCGTCGAACTGGACGTACGAGACCGGATACGTGCGGAACCATGAGGCGCAGTGGTACCGTCCGGAGAGCGCCGAGGTGCGCGACGGATGCCTGGTCATCACGGCGGAACACCACGCGCAGCCGTTGCCGAATCCGCCCGGACGCCGCGTGGAACGCCCCATTCAGTACACTTCCGCCTGCCTCATCACGAAGGGACTGCACTCGTTCCAATACGGCCGCATCGAGGCGCGCATCAAGGCGCCCCTGATGGAAGGCTCCTGGCCGGCGTTCTGGACGCTCGGCATTTCCGAGAACTGGCCGTCCTGCGGCGAGATCGACATCTTCGAATACTACAAGGAACAGGTTCTCGCGAATTTCTGCTGGTCCGCGCCGGACGGCTTGTGGACGCCCGAATGGAATACCGTCCGTACGCCGTTGCGGCGGTTTACGCGCGATAATCCGGGCTGGGCGGACGAGTTCCATGTGTACACGATGGACTGGGACGAGACCCGCATCGTGCTGTCCGTGGACGGCCGCGCGGTGAACGATTCCTCCATTGCCGAGGTCAGAAACGCCCGGTTCCGCTTCGTCGCGAATCCGTTCCGCCAGCCGCACTATCTGCTGGTGAACCTCGCGCTCGGCGGCGACAACGGCGGCGACGTGACCGCGATCCCGTTCCCGGTCCGCATGTACGTCGACTATGTCCGCGTCTACCAGAAATCCGAGTGATTCATAAAACGGCGGGAAATGCGCCGTGCAGGGGAGAAATGCTGTCTCAGCTGGAAATGAGGGATATGATATGTTCCGCTTCGGTCACTGCCGGACGGATTCGATCTTGCGTTCGATCGCATCGAAGTCCACGTCGCCGTCGAGCTCCATTGCCATTTCCCAGTATTCGCGCGCGGCGGCTTTGTCGCCGAGGGCGTTGAAGATGTCTCCGGCGTGGTCCGTGATGGTGGCGTCAACGTCGTTGCCGAGAAGTTCGATGGCGCGCAGGATTTCCTTTTTCGCCTCTTCAAAGCGTTTCAGCTTGAAGAGGACCCACGCGTAGCTGTCGGCGATCGCGCCGTTCTTCGGGTCAAGCTCGACCGCCTTCTTTAAGTATTCGAAGGCTTCGGGGAGCTTGTAGCCGTGGTCGGCGAAGATGTAGCCGAGGGAGTTGTAGATTTCCGCGTCGGGCACGTCGTCGGTCCGACCCGCGGGCGGACGGCTGGTGAGGAGCGGCGCGAGCATCTGCTCGACGTACTCCATGTTGTTCGCCTTGTCGGCGATGTTCGCGCTGATGAGGCGGAACCGGCGTCCTTCGAGCAGCGCGGGCGTGATGCGCGCGGCGTTGCGGATGCGTTCGAGCGCCTTGTCGTAGTTGCGGAGGCGCATGTAGCAGTCGGTTTCGACGAGGAGGCGTTCGGTGTCGAGCGGGGCGCGCTGGAGCAGCTCAAGCGCCTTTTTGTAATTGCCGCGGTTGAATTCGAGCTGCGCGAGCTTCGTGAGGACGAGGTCCGGCGATTCCAGGAGCGTGCCGAGGATCCGGTAGGTGCGCTCTGCGTCGTCGTAGAGTTTCGCAGCGGTCTGAATTTCGGCGCACACGGCGAACATGCTCGGGGTAGGGGCCTTCACGACGGCGAAGATGCGTTCCCATGCGCGTGCGCCGATCAGGGGCTCGTCAAGTTCGTCGGCGAGGACCGCGACCGTGAACAGTGCTTCGGTGTCGCCGGGGGCTTCCGCCAGGCGCGCGAGCGCGGCAGCCATGACCTGCGACTTGTAGCCGAGGTCGCAGAGGACGCGGAACGGCTGGGGAAAGACGGGGTCTTCGACCTCCTTCTTGCGGTCGAGCAGGCACGTCAGCGAGGTCTCGGCGAGACGGTGCATTTCGTCGCGGAGCGCCCACGCGGTCCTGTTGAACGGGACGAGCACAGAGGTCGCGAGCGGGGATTTCGCGTCGGACGTTTCCATGTCCCCGGCACAGGAGACGATCAGCGCGGACTGTACCTGGGGGGATGCGTCGAAGACGCGCATGGAGGCGAGTTCGGCGCGGAGGGCGCGGAGTTTGTCCCGGTACTGCCGAACATCATCGGCGAGCGAGGGATCCTCGCGGCGCTTCTTGTCGAGCGCCTTGTCCGAGTAGATGAGGACGAGCTTGGACGCGATGTTTTCGTTGTATTCTCGGCGGCGTTCGGAGGGTGGTTCCGGGTCTTTCCGGACGACCTCGAACGCCCGCTCGAAATACCTGACGGCGTCGTCGACGCGCTTGTCCTGCACGAGGATTTCTCCGCATGTGAGGTTGAGTTCGCGCGATTCGGGATGCTCCTCGGCGAGCTTCAGCAGGCGCGGCAGGACTTTGTCATGGAACGCGGGCTGGACGACCGCCTGAACGAGCGGGGAGAAGAACGCCTCGTTGTCGGGGTGTTTCGCCGCCATCTCGAAGAATTTTTCGATGTCCGCGTCCGTGAACTGGTTCAGGAGGAGCGGATTTCCGAAAATCCTCGCCAGGTCTGCCAGCGTGTCCGCTTCATCCTGCGCCGCGTGCGACGGCAGCAGCTCGTCGAAGAAGAGCGTGGTGTTCGGCAGCCAGTCGGACTCCATGTCGCCCTGCGCGAAAAGCGGGGACGCGGCGGCGAGCATAAGCGCCGTCGAAAGAATGCGGAGCCAGGATGTGTGGAAAGAAGTCATGCCGAAACTTTCTGGTGAGGAGAAACGGGGAGGACAAGTCCTCCGCTGATATTGTGCCTTGCATCGCAACGGCACAAAAACAGGAAACGCGCCGGAAGTGCCGGAGGGGCACCGCGGGGCGCGTTCCATTCGTCCCGGACGTCCGCCGGGTTGCAAGAGCGGGATGACCGCTTACTTGTTTTTATGCCGCATTGCCTTCAGCAGTTTTTTGCGTTTGTGCTGAGCGATTTTGCGGCGGCGTTTTTTTCTCAGATTGCCCATGATGTAGATTCCTGGTTGATAGTGGCTCGTTTTGGAAAAAATATTGCTAAGAATATAGCATCAAATCCGGAAATGGCAAGCGAAAAACGCCTTTTTCACCAAAAAAAACGCGTTTTTGACGTTTTTTGACGTTCCTTTGACGTTTTTCGGCTTCTTCGACAAGCTTGAGAATCCGAATCCTGTGTACGCTGAAAGCATTCGGGCGCCTCTCCTTGGGATAAGATCATCAACCAGTGAAAAAAACGGGACCGGAATCCCGCAAGGAATCCGGTCCCGGGTAATTACGCCACGAATTGGACAGCGCGATCACTTCTTGTTGAAGACGATCGGAGCAAATTCGCGGAGGCAGCGGCGCCAGGTGAGCCACTCGTGGGCGGTTCCCTCGGACACAAAGAACGTGGTCTTGATGCCGAATTCATTGAAGGCATCCGCGACACGCTTTGCGTTCTCGGGACGTTCCTCGGAGCCGAGGCCGATGAAGATGTGGTTGATGTTCTTGGAGGCATCTTCCTTCGCGGTCTTGAACGCGCCGTTGAACGCCTGGTCGATTGCGCCGTTCACGGAAAGACCACTGAAGCTGCCGATCCAGGAGAACTTGTCGAGGTTGGAGGTAACGGTGCTCCAGGTCTGCATGCCGCCGCGGGAAAGACCCGCCATGGCGCGGTTCTCGCGTCCGGGGAGCGTGCGGAAGTTTGCGTCGATGAACGGAAGGAGCTCGTTGACGAAGATGTCGTTGACGTTGCCGCCGCGACCGCCCTGGCCGGGCTTCTTGAAATAGGAATTGGTCTTCAGGTCGCCGCAGTCCATGACGATGATCATCGGAACAGCTTTCCCCGCCGCGATCAGGTTGTCCATGATGTAGTTGGTCTTTCCCTGATTTGTCCAGCCGTTTTCGTCTTCGCCCCAGCCGTGCAGGAGGAGGAGGACCGGGTAACGCTTTTCCGGATGGGTCTCATATTCGGCGGGCGTGTAGACGTGGCAGACGCGCGGAACGCCGTTAATCTCGGACCAGTAGTCGCAGCGGCGGACCTGGCCATGCGGGACGTTCTTGTCGAAGTGGTAGTACGCCGCTTCCTTCTCGTCTTCCGGGATTTCGATGCCGGACTGCTCGAAGTTGCCGCCGAAATACGCTTCCGTGCCCGGATCGAAGAACGTGTTGCCGTCGACGTTGTAGGAATAGTAGTGGAAGCCGACGACCAGCGGATCGGTCTTGACTGTCCAGCGTCCGTCGGAGGCCTTCTCCATGTTGTAGACTTTGCCTTCCTGCGTGATCGTGACTTTCTGCGCGCCGGGGGCGTTCACCTTGTAGATTGCCTCGCGCGTCTTCGGATTCACTGCGGGATACTGGGAATTGAAGATGGTCGTTTCTGAGGGGACGAATCCTTCCGGAAGCGGTTCGATGCGTCCGCCGCCGCCGAAGCCGCCGGCTCCGAACGGGCTGCCGCCGTTACGCTGACCGCCCTGGCGCTGACCGCCCTGTCCCATGGCGGGACGCTGACCGCCCTGCCCCTGTCCCTGCGCGGGAGCCTGTGCGATCGCAGTCAGAGCGAACGCGAGTGCGACGGAACAACCGAGGAAATAACCGAGTTTCATGTTTCGAACTCCTTGTTACGTTTTTGGGCTTCTCCTGAAGTCACCTGACGATCAGAAGTCGGCCCGTTTTTGAGAACATCGTCTAATATACATTCCCAAGACAAAAAATCAACCGTTTTTTTGAGGATAGGGGACAAAATTGCTGTATTCTACAGCTTTTTTGAGGATCTCTTGCTTGGAGCAGATGAATTGAGGAAGGAATGGGATGAATGCCGTTTCATGATACGAGGAAGAGACCGAATTGAAGCCAGGAATAGCATGATGGGAACAGCCTGGACCGGAACGCGGATTGCAAAGCGTCCGTTCCGTGGCGTGGATGATTCGCTGAGAAAAAAAGAACCTCCCGGCGCTTTTTCTGAAAAATATGTCAGAGTTTCCCCTTTCCGGCTTGCTTTTCCGGATGAACGGGATTATATTAGACAAAACGCACATCTTTTCGCCTGAAAATGGCGGATGCGCGGCAACGCAAACAACACAATACAACCCTATATAACCTCAAACTGAAAGGTCACACAACATGAAAAAACTCCTGATGTCCCTGATGTGCCTCGCGATCGGCGCGTCCGTCTTCGGCGCCGACCTCTACATCTCGCAGAACAACGGCAAGAAGAAAGGCCCCGGCACGAAGGAAGAGCCCTTCAAGGCGCTCCTCGACGCGGTCAAGGCCGCCCAGCCCGGCGACACCATCTACATGGCGGCGGGCAACTACTCCGGCGCGCTCGGAGCCAGCGAGATCATCATCGACAAGCCCCTCACCATCAAGGGCGGCTACTCCGACGACTTCGCCACCCGCGACCTCGCCAAGTTCACCACCAAGATCCAGCCCCCGAACGACAAGAACGACTCCAAGGGTCTCGGCGTGATCTCCCTCAAGCTCCCGAACGGCAAGGGTCCCGACATGGTCCTCGACGGCATCGTGATTGACCAGTCCTTCATGAACAGCTACCACGACACCAAGGGCAAGCCGGAAGGCGTCGAGACCGGCATGTGGCTCGAACCCCCCGCCAAGGGCTCCAAGGACAAATTCGCCTCCGCGAAATCCTACTCCATCTACAGCGAAACGCAGGGCCGTTTTGAAGGCAACATCATCGTCCGCAACTGCGTCTTCTCCAACAGCGGCAACTACGGCATCAACATCAACCTCTACAAGGGCAAAGTCACCGTCGAGAACAACCTCTTCGTCGCCTGCCGCATGATCTCCTGCAACGTCCTCTGCTCCAGCTCCCAGAACGGCGACGTGACCTGCGAATTCGCGAACAACACCGTCCTCTTCTCTTGGAGCCGCACTGACGACTTCGGCGACATGGGCTACGGCTACCGCTGCAACGCCAAGGTCAACTCCAATGTCCACCACAACATCTTCGGCCTCAGCGTCTTCGCCGGCGTCGACAACGCCATGGGCGATCCCAAGACCAAAAAGGTCTCCATCGACAACAACGTCTTCTTCCTCAACAAGCAGGCGGACGTTACCGTCGTGAAGAGCCCCAGCATCCTCAAGCTCCGCGTCGATTCCGACGAGTTCGAAGACATGGTCGACTTCCCCGGCATGGAAAGCGTCGAGGACAACGTCTCCCTCAAGGATCCGGGCGCGTTTAAGGGTGCGATCAACCAGGCATACCTCACCGCCTTCCTCAACGCCTCCTACTCCGAGACCACCGATTTCGACGAAAACTCTCCCGCCAACCTCTTCCGCGCCGCCATGGGCATGAACAAGGTCGGCAAGATCGAGACCAAGGTCTCCATGTACGGCAACCGCTATCCGCTCGAAGAGACCTTCAAGCTCTTCGGCGCTTACAAGGGATACGGCGCACAGGTCGTCAAGGACGAAAAACCCGCCGCCGAGGCGAAGATCAACTGACCCGTCTGTCAGCACTGCTTTTCTTACGGGTCCGGACTCATCTCCGGACCCTTTTTTTTACACATTCTTGTCAAAAAGAACCCGGCTCAGCCGGTAAGTAGCCGAGAAATCTTTAGACTCAAGTTGCGCAGAAAAGTCTCCTGGAGTACATGAAGCTTAGACTGTCGGTCAAAGCCCAAGTAACCCAGGAGGCAAAACAGTGTCAGAAGACTACACGATCCGTTACTTGCGGAAGATGAAGAAGACGGCGCCGCAGAGGCAGAGGGCGGCCCAGACGAAGTCGAGGCGGAATTTCTCGCCCATGAAGAACACGGAGAACGGCACGAAGACGGAGAGCGTGATGACCTCCTGCATGATCTTGAGCTGGGCGAGCGTGAGTGTTGTGTAGCCGATGCGGTTCGCGGGCACCTGCAGCAGATATTCGAACAAAGCAATCCCCCAGCTGACGATGGCGGCCAGCCACCACGGCTTGCTCGCCATGTTCTTCAGGTGTCCGTACCAGGCGAACGTCATGAAGCAGTTCGAGCAGATGAGAAGGAAGATCGTGCGGTAGATGGCGGGGATGGAGACGATTGTTTCGATGATTTTCTGCATGGTGATGCGGTCCTGAAGAAGCCGGGCGGCGTTTCAGTCTTTTGCCCGGCGGTTATAGAGAGGTACTCCTGAGCTCGGAATAAGAACCGGCGGCGCAACGGATGGTGTCCGGTGTGCGCCGCCTGAATGATTTTGAGGTGAAATATTTGTTGCGCGGGGTTATCTCTTCTTGTCAAGCTGTTCGGTGGCTTTCCGCAGGGCTTCGTGCTTGTCCACGAAGTCGTAGTAGAGCGTCTGGGACGGCTCCTTCGTGAGGCGGAGCTGATCCGCTTTCGCCAGTTCGGGTTCGCCGGTGAAGACGAAGCACTGCGCCGTGGAGGTCTGCCCGAGGTCTGTCGAGGAGACTTTCACGACCACGCCGACGAAGAATCCTTCCTTCGAGAGCACGACGTCGCCGACTTCCGCCTTCAGCTCGCTGGAGGAGCGGTTCGGATTGCGGATGTAAAGGTAATTGTCGCCTTGCTCCATGCTCACGGAGCAGCGGCCCGTGATGTCGGCGGAATCCTTCGAGAAGGTCGCGGACTTGAAAATCGTGAGGTTGTCGAGCCCGCGTTCGCGGAGCGCGCCGAAGGTGATCACGCGGATCGGTTCAGTCTTGTCCGCGGCGACGGGGAACAGGCACACGCGTGCGTCTTCGGCGAGACAGAGGGCGGGACCGTTGACGGCGGACCATTTATCCTTGCTCTGCGGACGGCGTACCTTATACTGGAGTTCCGTGACCTTGGTGTAGCCGGAGTGGAGGTTGAGTCCGGTGGTGTCGCGGAATGCGGAAACGAGCCAGGTCTTTCCTCCGAGCGTGACGGCTGGGAGGAAGAACGACTTGTCGATGACGATGTTGTTGAATAGGCGGTCGTTTACGAGGTGGAAGGAGAGCTCGAGCGCAGAGGCGTTGTAGCTGGTGAGGACGTCGTTGTTGAGCAGCTTCTTCAGCTCGTCCGCTTCCTTTTTGGTCTCGGAGAGGTCGCGGTCCTTGTCTTCGATCACCTTGTCCTTCTGGGACAGGATCGTTTCTGTCTGCGCGATCGTCCGGTCCTTCTCGCTCATAAGGCGTTCGTTCTGGGCGATCGTCTCCCTCGAGACGGCGAGCGACTGCTCGGATTTGTCAAGCTCGGATTTTGTCTTGGAAAGATCGGAATTGACGTCCGCCAGCACGCGCACCATGCCGTTCAGCTGAGTCTGCGTGGACGTGAGCTTGGATTTCGTTTCCGCGAGTTCGAGTTCGGATGCGTGGAACTTCGCGAGGGCCTCTTCGGCGCGCGCGCGGTCGAGGCGCGCCTGTTCGCGGAGCGCCTCAAGTTCTTTCTTCGTCAGTTCGAGCTGGCCGGAAGCCCGGGACAGGTTCTTTTCGCTCTGCTGGAGCTTTTCGGTCGCGGCGGCCTTTTCCTGCGTGACGCGTGCGAGGGAGCGTTCGCTCGTTTCGAGGAGGGTTTCGCTGTCGCGGATGACCTTGTCTCGTTCAACGAGTTCCTGCGCGGAAATCTTCAGTTCGCTTTCCTTCTGTTCGATGACCGCGGCGGAACGCTTCAGCGCGGCTTCGCGTTCGTCAAGTTCCTTTTTCGTCTTCGCGAGCTCGGCGGCGCTCTTCGCAAGTTCGGCAGCGCTCTTCACCTGTTCCTGTTCGGATTTCGTCTTTTCGGATGCGAGTTCGTTTTTTGACTGTGTGAGGGCGGCGAGCGTTTCGGCGAGCTTTGCCTGCGCCTGTTTGATCTCCTCGTCCTTGGACGCGATCTGCTTTTCGTCCTTGAGCGCGAGCGTGCGGAATTCCTCAAGGCGTTTCGCCAGCTCGTCCTTCTGCTGCTTCACTTCCTCGTGGCGAGCCAGTTCCTCGTCGATCATCTCGACCAGCCGGGTCGCGGGCGACGAAATCTTCGCGGCCCCGGCGGGGTCGCCGACCTCGTTCATCCCGATCGACAGGGACATTGCCGCCAGGACCAGGAAGTCGCATGTGACAATGAGAATGGACCGGTTCACTGTTCGGATTCCTTTCCGTTGGGTTCGTCGGCGGCGGTGATGAGCGCCTGCTTGAGCGGATACTGGAAGAGCAGGCGGAGGATCACGCTGAAGATGATGCCGACGAGTGTGGAGGAGTAGGCGATCAGGCGGCTGATGTTCGGGTTGAAGGACATCACGATGAAGCTGGAGACGGTGCCGAGCAGACCGAAGTACAGGGGCAGGTCGAGGAAGAGGTCGGCGTTCTCAAGCTTTTTCAGCCGGATCGCGACCGCTTCCGCGCTTCGCTTCAGTCCGGAGAAGACTTTCGCCGCCATCATGAACGCTATCGCCTGGAGGACCAGGATGAGCATGAGGATGAAGAACGAAAGGTTCGCAGCGGTCTTATTGATCTGCTCGACGTTCTTCGCCGCCTCGCGGATGTCGTTTTCGCTCGCCATCTGCGTCGGGGTGGTCACGTCGCCTTCGAAGAGCGAACGGAAGAAATCGTTCTTTCTGTAGAGGAACGACAGGATGAGAATGATGATGATCGCGAGCGCGACAATCGCGATATTGTAGATGAGGGCGGAATGTCCGGAGCCGGACCCGGTATTCTGAGGCGTTTTGTTCACGGGATACCTCCTGTTTGCGGGATATTGATTTGGTTGTGTCAACCGCGCAGTGTGCCATGCGGATAAATTCATACAACTACATTAACATAATACCTGAAAGCTAAAAAATCAAGCCGCTAAACGAAAAAAGCGGATTCGGAAAAAACAACCGCAATCCGCAAAAAGGCAAAAAAACAGAAGCAGGGTTTCATATACCGCTCCAACTTAACAGTAGGTGCAATAAGGCCTTGCGGCCCCGATATATTCTTTGTTCAGAGGAATGAACCACTGCTTCCTGACGTTTAATTTAGACGGGATTTCAGAAAATGCAAGTGTCCCGATGCGTTTTTTTCAAAAAAAAGTCGTTTCTTTTCCGCAACGGTGGTCCGCCGGAGCTGAAAAAATCGTCTTTTTGGGCGTTTTGACTGGAAAAATACGTTTTTTGAGCTATCTTATATGGATTAATGTTTGCGCCCCCGAATCAGAAAGGACCTGTTCCATGAAAATCATTGACTGCACCGATGCCGATTACGAGCAGACGCTTCAATCGCTTTATACCCGGCCGGCGTGCCCCCCCGAGATTGAGGAGCGGGCACAGGCGATCGTGGACGAGGTCCGTGCGCACGGCGACGCGGCCGTCCTGTCGCAGATCGCGAAGTTCGACCGCGTGATCCTGACTTCGCCCGAGCTGAAGGTCTCCGATGAGGAGATCGCCGCCGCGAAGAAAGCCGTCTCCCGCAAGACCAAAGCCGCGATCAAGCTCGCGTTCGACAATATCACCGCTTTCGCGAAGATGCAGATTCCGCGTTCGTGGACCTCGCATCCGCGTCCCGGCGTCACGCTCGGCGAGCAGTTCAAGCCGATGGACCGCGTGGCGTGCTATGTGCCGGGCGGCACGGCTCCGCTGGTCTCCAGCGCGCTCCACACGGTCGCGATCGCGAAAGCCGCAGGGGTCCGCGAGATCATCGCCGCCACGCCTCCGCGCAAGGATGGAAGCATCAACCCCGCCACGCTGTACGCGCTGGTCGCCGCGGGCGCCACGTCCGTCTACAAGATGGGCGGCGCAACGGCGATCGCCGCGCTTGCCTACGGTACGGAGACGGTCCCTGCCGTCGAGAAGATCGTCGGCCCCGGCAACGCCTACGTCGCCGCTGCAAAACGCTACGTCTACGGGCGCGTCGCCATCGACATGGTCGCCGGACCGTCCGAGGTCATGGTGGTCGCCGACGGCAGCGTGAACTCCGCCTGGACCGCCGCCGACATCCTGTCGCAGGCGGAGCACGGCTCCGGCCTGGAACAGGCGGTCCTGGTCACGGATTCCAAAAAAGTGCTCGCCGACGTTCAGGCGCAGATTCTCGAACAGTCCAGGACGCTCACCCGGCAGGGACCGCTTCAGAAGGTGCTGGCGAACGGCATTTTCCTGATCCGCTGCGCCTCCATGGACGAGGCGGCGGAGATCGCCGGAAAGTTCGCGCCGGAGCACCTCGAACTCCACTGCGCCGCCCCCGCCAAATTCGCGAAGCGCATCCACGCCGCGGGTGCGATCTTCCTCGGTCCGTGGACGCCGGAACCCGCGGGCGATTTCACCGCCGGACCAAGCCACGTGCTGCCGACCGCCGGGACCGCCCGGTTCTTCCACGGCATCACCGCGGGCGATTTCTTCTGCCGCAGCAGCATCCTGTCGTTCACGGAAAACGCACTGATGCGCGAGGTGGACGCGATCGAACACTTCGCCGAGCTCGAAGGACTGGATGCCCACGGGCGCAGCGCATCCATCCGCCGGACCGGACGGAAATAACGCGAAAGGCAACAATCAATGACTCCCGACCGCTATACATCGTATTTCCGCAAGGACATCGACCGCATGGACGGCTACGCCCCCGGCGAACAGCTCAATATCCCCGAGCTCATCAAGCTCAATACCAACGAAAACCCGTTCCCGCCGTGTCCCGGCGTCTTCCAGGCGCTTTCCTCGATCGACCCGGAACGCCTCCGCCTGTACCCGAATCCGACCTCGGATCCCGTCCGCGACGAGATCGCGAAGATGTTCGGGCTGACGCGCGACCATGTGATCGCGTGCAACGGCTCGGACGACACCCTGAGCATCACGGTGCGGTGTTTCTCCTCGGCTGACCTGCCGATCGCCTGCCTGCGCCCGTCCTACACGCTGTACCCCACGCTGGCGGCGCTCCACGGCGCGCCGGTGCGTTATATCGACCTCGCGGACGACTTCGGGCTGCCGGACGACATCCTGGAACAGCTCGAAGGCACCAACCTCTTCCTCATCGCGCGTCCGAACGCCCCGACCGGCAACAGTTTCCCGCGCTCCATGATGGAGTACATCTGCGCCAACTACAAGGGTATGGTTCTGATCGACGAGGCGTACGCCGACTTCGCGTCCGACAACTGCGCGGACTTCGTGACCCGCTTCCCGAACGTGATCGTGTCCCGTACGTTCTCGAAGTCGCGTTCGCTCGCCGGACTCCGCTTCGGGTTCGCGCTGGCGCATCCGCGCACGATCGCCGGCATGATGAAGATGAAGGATTCGTACAACGTCTCCTACCTCACGCAGATGCTCGCCGTCGCCGCGCTCCAAGACAAGAAGTATTTCGAGGAATGCGTCGAGAAGATCCGCCTTGCGCGCGAGATGCTCCTGACCGGACTGCTCGACCTCGGGTTCGAGGTTGTCCCGTCCGAGACGAATTTCCTCTTCGCCTCGCCGCCCGACCGCGACGGCGAACGCTGTTTCCGCGAGCTCCGTGCCCGCAACATCCTCGTTCGGTATTTCCCGTATCCGCGCACGAAACGCTATGTGCGCATCTCCATCGGCACGTCCGTCCAGATCGTGAAGGTCTGGGCGGTGCTGTCCAAAATCTACGGGAGCAAATCATGAGACACCCCACCGCCCCGAAACAAACGTTCCGCCTCTTCGCGCTCGCGGCGGCGCTGATTGCCGCGCCGTGCGGACTGCGCGCGGACATTTTCTCCATCTGGCCGTTCGGCGGCGGATCGGCGGGAAAGAACGGCGTTTCGGACATGTCAGCGGAATCAGCGGAGGATACGCTGGCGACGCTGCTCGACGCCACGCAGTTCTGGTCGGAGAAGGTCACGGTCAACGGCCGGAACATGACGATGAAGATTTCCATGTCCGACCAGTCGCTTCCGCTCGTGCGGGCGTCCGTGCTGAAGCTCTTCCCGAACGCGCAGGTCGCGGGCAACGAATCCTCGCTGCTCATGAAACGCCCGCTGGACGACGGCAGTTCCCAGCGCATCTTCCTGCTCCAGCTCCGCGGCCTCAACCCGCTTCTGCAGTTCACAACGGTCCTGCCGAAGGACATGCCGCGCGAATGCCCCATGGAGCTCTGGCCCGTGGAATTCCCGGTCGCCGCCGGCGCGAAGGACTTCACGCTCATGAATTTCCCGAACCGCGGTTCACATTTCGGCACGTACACGGTCACGGAGTCCGAGATCGCGCCCGTCATGGACGACCTGACGGCGAAAATCAAAAGCAAGGGCTGGGCTCCCGCCACCATGGAGCACGCCGACCTTTTCGAGGGCGCGGGCGATGTTTTCATGAAGAAGGACCCGGACGCGCTGCTGCTGCTCGGCATCGTGCGCGACGCCGCCGGAGCCGTGCAGGTGTCGTTCTACACACGCAAACTCAAATAACAGTTTTTACCCCAGGAAGCCCCAAATATGGCAAGCACAGTGATCGCAATCGACGGTCCCGCCGCGTCCGGCAAAAGCACGGCGGCGCGGAACCTCGCCGCCCGCCTCGGCATCCCGTACATCAACACCGGCTCCCTCTACCGCGCCATCGCATGGAAAGCCGCGCAGAACGGCGTCTCCACCTGCGACGAAGTCGCGCTCCGCGCCATGCTCGCGGACACGGTCATCCGGTACGCGGTCCCGGCGGACGGTGGCAACCCGGACATCGAGATCGACGGCGTTTTCCCGGGGCAGGCGCTCCGTGCGCCGGAGATCGCGCAGGGGGCGTCGAACGTCGCCGCCATCCCGTTCGTGCGCGCCTTTACGCTCCAGATCCAGCGCGACGCCGCGAAGAACCAGCTGGTCGTGATGGAGGGGCGCGACATCGGCACGGCGGTCTTCCCCGACGCCAAGTATAAATTCTTCCTCACCGCATCCCCGCGTGTCCGGGCGCTCCGGCGTCTGGGGCAGGGCGGCGAGACGCCTGACAACGCCACGGTCGACTCCGTGGCGGCCGAGATCGCCGAGCGCGACCGTCAGGATATGAACCGGTCCGTCGCCCCGCTCAAGCAGGCGGACGACGCGGTCTTCATCGACAGCAGCGGCATGACCGCCGAGGACGTGCTGGACGCGATGGTCCTGTGCATTCATGACGGGGGCGACGCATGACGGTCTCCGCCTCCATCGACTACCGCGTGCCGTACGCCGACACCGACCAGATGACATTCGTCTACTACGCGAACTATCTCATCTATTTCGAGATGGCGCGCGAGGAGCTCATGCGCGCCATCGGGCTGCCCTACAGCAGGCTTGAGGAGCTCGGATGCGCCCTCCCGGTCCTCGAGGCGGTCTGCCATTACAAGAAACCCGCCAAGTTCGAGGATATCCTCACCATCACCGCCACGCTCGCCGAGATGAAGGGCGTCCGCGTCAAGATCGCCTGCACGGTCAAACGCGGCAACGAGCTCCTCGCCGAAGGCTGGACCGTCCATGCGTTCATGAACCGCGACGGCCGCCCGCAGAAGCCTCCTCAGGTCTTCCTCGACGCAATTTCTTCCGCACCCAACAATTCCGAATCATAAAGGATTTTCAAATCAAATGAGCAACAACACCAATCCCGATCTCTGCCCCTGCGGATCCGGCGAACACTTCGCCGACTGCTGCGAACCCGTCATCCTCGGCGCCCGCAAGGCGAAAACCCCCGAAGAACTTATGCGTGCGCGTTACTCCGCCTACGCCACCTGCCACGTCGATTTCATCCTCGACTCCACCCACCCCGAACAGCGCGCCACCTGCGACCGCCAGGAAGTCAAGAACTGGGCGGAACAGTCCGAGTGGGAAGGCATCAACATCCTCCGCACGGAACGCGGCGGCGAGAAGGATTCCGACGGCATCGTCGAGTTCGTCGCGCGCTACAAAAACCGCAATATGCAGATGGAGCACCACGAGATTTCAGAATTCCGCCGCAGCGGCGGCGAATGGTTCTTCTATGACGGCGCGATTGTCGGTCCGAAGCCCTACGTCCGCACCGCGCCGAAGGTCGGTCCGAACGACCCGTGCCCCTGCGGATCCGGCAAAAAGTACAAGAAGTGCTGCGGCAAGTAACCTCAGCTTGATTTTCGAAAAAGGTATCCCGGTCCGCTGGGATGCCTTATTCTTTCAAACATGAAACAAGGAGAGCAAAATGAGCCTGAGCCTTCAGAACACGGTTGTGAGAGTCATTCTGTGCATCATCTTTCCGCCTCTTGCCGTTATCGACAAAGGCTGCGGGATGATGCTGCTTGTGTTTTTCCTTTGTTTCCTGGGGTGGCTCCCCGCGACGATCGTCGCCCTGGTCTTGACCCTCAATGACAAATGACGGACGCCGGTCGCCAATAGTGGCGCGGCGGTTCCGTTCTTTCTCACATTTCCCATGAAAAAACGCTGGAAAAAAGTATTGGTCTGGGCAGCGGTTCTGCTCATCCTGATTCTTGCCGTCATCTCGTTCGGCGCGTGGCGCATGTTCGGCACGTTCATCGTGGCGGCGCGGAGCATTCAGAAGCTTCAGGACGGACTATACGTCATGGAATACCGGGGCGACTACGGATTCGACGACTTTCTCGCACGCGGCGGCGCGGACAGCGATTCCGCGCTGGCCCATTACCTGATGGGGTATCTCTCCGGCGGATATTATACGCAGGAGGACATCGAGATCAAGCCCGGCGATTACGGCTGCACCACGGTCTGCGTGAAAGATAAGAGCGGCGCAGTGTATTTCGGACGCAATTTCGACTGGAAGAAAGACCGCGCGATAATCGTCCACACTGTGCCGGAAAACGGATACGAATCCCTTTCCACATGCGATCTCGATTTCCTCGGATTCGGGGACGATTACGAGCCCGACGGCTCCATGCAGGAACGCATCCAGACTCTCGCGGCGATCTACGTCCCTGTGGACGGCATGAACGAGCAGGGCCTGGTCGTCGCCGACCTCATGGCCGGGGACGACGAGGAGACGCATCAGAAGACCGGCAAGGTCGCGCTCACCACCACGACCGCCATCCGCGTCCTGCTGGACCGGGCGGCGAACGTCGACGAGGCGATCGAACTTCTGAAGCAGTACGACATGAACTCGTCCATCGGCGCGGCGCACCATTTCTCCATCGCGGACAAGAGCGGAAAAAGCGTGGTCGTGGAGTACGTGAACGGTGAAATGCTCGTCACGGAAACGAACATCGTCACGAATCACTACCTCGCCGACTGCCCGAAGAAGGGCGTCGGGGACGAAGACTCCCATCTGAGATTCGACTTAATGAACAAACTCATCGGCCCCGATTTCGTTCTCGCCGACAGGTTCGGACTGGCGTTCCAGGAAGCCAGGGCCCTGCTGGGGCCCCTCATGCAGTCGCAAATAAAGATGTGGTATCCGCAGGTGGGCGGCGACGGCAACGCCGTGACCCTGTGGAGCATCGTCTACGCACCGGGGAAGCAGTGGGCCGACTTCTTTTTCCGCGAAAATTTCCAGAAAGGCCGCCGACTTTTTCTCCATCCCGAGATCAACAACAAAAACCAATTCATATCCGATGCCCCCGTCGTTTTCATCGATTGACCCGGCATCAGGAGGCTACCCATGATTTACGACCACATCGACAGAATCAGCCAGTACCGTTTCAGCGCTGCGACCATGAAAGCGTTCGAATTCCTGAAAACGCTCACGCCGGACTCGCCGGACGCCACGCATGAGCTCATCGGGCGCGACCTGTACGTGATGGTGCAGTCTTACGACACCGAGGCGGAACCGTCGCCGATCCTCGAGGCGCACCGGAAATACATCGACATCCAGTACTGTATCGCCAACACGGAATACATCGCCGTCGCGCCGCTGGACGAATCCACGGTCAAAATGCCCTACAATGTTGAAAAGGACGTGGCGTTCTATTACGCGCAGAAAATGATGACGCTCTGCGCCATGACGCCCGGCCGGTTCGTGCTGCTCTTCCCCTCGGACGAACACTTCGCGAAATTTGCCGCGGAGGCGCCCTGCCGCATCAAAAAAGCTGTCGTGAAGCTCCGCGCCGATCTCTTCTGAAGATGGCAAGCCCTCCACGGCGACAGTGCGCGGTTTTCGCCCGCTCACACAGTAGACCCGTGCTGTAGCGGTTTGTGTCCGGGTATTCTTTTGTTTCCGTCGAAACGACGGGAAAAAGCATTTTATCCGCGTCCCTTCGGATACATCATGACTTCCAGCCAGTCGTTCAGGTGGTTGTCCAGCCAGAAATCTTTCATCCGGGCGTAGTTCGCGCGGATAGTCTCCATCTGTGCGTCCGGATCCGCGAAGAGACCGTTGACCATGCGGTCGAGCGTGTCCGCCGTGTCGAAGCACGCGTCCGGCGCGATTCGCATATAACTGCCGAGGTCCTGCACGAACGCGGGGGTGCCTTCCGCCCAGGATTCCAGCAGTTTGATCGGGCTTTTGCACTCGTTGAACATGGAGTGCCGCAGCGGTTGGATGAAGAGGTCGGCATGGATGGAGCGGCGCACGCGCGGATAGTCCAGGAAGGGGCCGATGGGGATGCGCTTGAAATCGGCGGCGTAAGGTTCGAGGGGAGGGGGAAATCCGCCGTGGAAGACGAATTCATATTTCTTGCGGTTGTCCCTGATCCAGTCGAGGATGCCGGAGAAATCGTCGCCCGCCCCGGTCCGGTTCATGTCGAAGTGCGACATGCTGCAGGAGAAGCAGATGCGCGGCTTTCTGGTCTTCTGCGAACGGATGCGGTCGAGGATGACCGCCTCGTCGTAGGAGTCGAAGAAGTACCGCGGCAGATAGTTCGGGATCACGCGGAATATTTCGCGCGGGAGCCCGAATTTGCCGCTGTAGTAGTCCGCGAGCGTGGCGCATGTGACCGTGACGGCGTCGCTGCCCGCCATGAAGTGCGGGATCGCGTCCATGCCCTCCCTGAAAATGTGGCGGTAGCAGTTGTAGACCGGGATGTCCTCCTGGACGAGAATGTCGTCGATCTCGTAGATGACGGGGAAATGGAATTTGTTTTTCGCCGGGAGAAGGATGTTGCGGAACCATCCGAGGTCACGGACGGAGCATGCGCGCTGGAGCCGGAACGACGTCAGGAGCGGGAAGAGCGCCTGGTAATTGAACAACAGTCTCGCGTCGCAGAAGAGCGCCTGGTCGTAGATCTGGGAAAGCAGCTGGGAAATGAAGAGGATGCGGTAGTAGGAGCAGCCGCCGACGTCGATGTGGGTGGAGCCGAACACATGCATCAGGTGGGGATCCAGGCGGACCGGACCGGATGTTTTTTCCGCCGATTTTTCCACCATGCGGGCCAGGCGCGACGGGACGGTCAGTTTGGGAGGTGTGAATTGAATCATGTTGAGTTTTTCGTATGGTTTGCCCGGATTGAGACGGTTGACAGGAACGAAAACAAATATACTCCGTGAAATCCGAAAAACAAGCGCCGAAACCCGGAAATATGCCTGAAATGAGGAAAAAAAACGGTTTTCCGGTTGAAGTTTCCGCGTGCGCGGTCTATATTAGAATAATATACTGCCAATGACCTCATCCAGCCGGGATACGGGCTTTTTTTCCGGCGGTCATGGCGCAACAGGAAGAAGAATCCATGCTCTACTGTCCGAAATGCCAGCAGCTTGAAGCGACGACGCCTCAGAAACACGACGATGGCACGGTGACGTATCTCTGCAAGAAATGCGGCGGCGCCATCCCGTTGCGGCGCGACCTGCGGCCGGGCGAAGTGGTGGCTGGATTCCAGATTGAGGAGGAGCTCGGGCGCGGCGCAATGGGGATCGTGTACCAGGCGCGGCAGACCAACCTCGACCGCGAGGTCGCGATCAAAATCCTGTCCGACGACAGCGCCAGCGACGAAGTGTACGTGGAGCGGTTCTTCCGCGAGGCGCGCGCGGCGGCGAGCCTGTCGCATCCGAACGTGGTGCAGGCATACGACGCGGGCGTGACCGAGGACGGCATCTATTATTTCGTGATGGAGAAGATCACCGGGGAGAACCTGGAACTGGTGCTGAACAACGTCGGGCCGCTGAACATCCCGCAGGCGCTGGACGTCTTTATTTCCGTCGCGAATGCGCTGTCCTACGCGTGGACGCGCAACCAGCTCAGCCACGGCGACATCAAGCCCGAAAACATCATCATGCGCCTGAACGGGAAGGTCAAGCTCGCCGACTTCGGGCTCGCGCGCCGCGCGAAAGACCCCGAGCTCGCCGATGAGGACATCCGCGCCACGCCCGCCTACGCCCCGCCCGAGATCATCAACGGCGATAAGGACGTCCCCGGATTCAAGTCCGACATGTATTCCTTCGGCGCGACCGCCTATCATATCCTGATCGGGCACGAACCGTTCGTCGGGACCGACCCGGTGAAGGTCTGCGCCATGCAGCTTTCCGATGTCCAGACGCCGCTGTGCGAACTGAATCCGAACATCCCGAAGCGGTTGTCCGACTTGGTCGACGCCCTGATGGAGAAGGATCCCGCGAACCGACCCGCGTCCTGGAGCGACGTGGTCGACGAGCTCAAGCAGATTCAACAGGAGCTTCGTGACGCGTCCGCCCCGGAACCGCAGAAGAAAGAGGGAACCGGACGGCTTCCCGCCCGGAAGCCGAAGAAAAAAGGCATTCCGGTTTTTGCCGTCGTGGTCGCGGCGGTCCTGCTGCTCGCCGTGATCGGCGCGGCGGTGTTCGGCATCGTGTCGAAAAAATCCGGAGCGGATGCTCCGCCCGTTGTCAACGACACGCCGTCCGGGACGGGGAAGCCCGCATCCGAGGGGAAACAGGAACAGGCGTCCGTTCACGACGAGGCGTTTTACCTGGCTCGCTGGCGCATGATCCGGGAGGAATCCAAGGATTCCGGACTGGAGCTGAAACAGGTCGAAAAATTCGTCGCCGACGCCGGACCGAAGGCGCCCGCGGATGCCGTCGAGGCGCTCGCCTCGCTCCGTGCCGCCGAAAACCAGAGCCGCGCGCTGATCCTGCGGAACGAACTCCTGGATTTGGCGGCGGCGTTCAAGCCGGAAGAAGCGCGAAAACTGGATTTCGACGCCCTGGATGCGCTTCTGGCGTCCGCCCAGTCGAAATTGACCGAACTGAAGAAGCTCGATGCCGGGTTGCCTGAATCCATCTTCCTGCCGGAACACCGGAAGGCGGTCGATGAATACCTGAAACTGCTCTCCGACCTTCAGCTGGCGGTGTCTCTGGGCGGCGACGTTTCGGGCGTCACGAAGCCGGAAACGTTCAAGGTTGAACATCAGCCGGCGACATCCGCGCAGACGACGAAGCCGGAAACCGGAAAGACGGATCCAGAGACGGAGGACGCCATCGAATCCCTGCTGGATTCCAAACTGCTCATGAACTATCTGCTCCTGCTGGACTACCTGCCTGGCACCATCCGCGACGAACAGAAAAGCGCCGAGGCGCTCCGGCTGGTGATCGACCTGCTGGCGGACAAGGATTTCACCGACGAAAACCCGAGGAAGAACTGTTCCTCCATCCGCAAATTCCTGGTGCTGAACAATGCGCCGCTGCTGCAGTATCTCGTCGAGAACCAGAAGGCGCTTCGCGGCATGAAACTATTCCCGCAGTCCCAAGCATATAAGGACAGCGTGCTGGAAGACATCTCCGGTTCCACGTTCTCCCTGAAAGTCCGGGACGGACGGGCGAACATAACGCAGCGCGTGGCGTGGAATCAGCTCCGCAAAGAAGAGGGCGAGGACCGGCTCATCGTGACGCTGATCAACAGCCCCCAGATGGCGAAGCTGTCCGAGGATTTCCGCGAATACCTGTACGTCCGGGCGCTGTTCCTCGGCGTCGATCCCGAGATGCTCAAGACCCGTTTCGAGAAGGCATCCAAGCTTCCCGACGACAAGCTGGACGAACTGGTCCGGACCACCGGGTTCTTCCGGAAGCCCATGATCGAAATAGAGGAAGACGACGACTGATTTGCTCCGTGCGCCGCTGACGCGCACTGGAAATGAGTTTATCCGGGTTGCCCCGGCAGATCGGGGAATACGCCCTCGCAGGATGCCTCGTAGGCGGCGATCATACCCTTTATCTCATCACCGAGCGGAATCTTTGTCTTTGCCGTGAAATCGTAGCGCACCACCACGTCTTCGGAGAACGCGCACATCGTGCACTTGTCGTCGAAGAGGGCATGCTCCAACACAAGGCTCGTGCCGCCCGCCTTCTTGAGGCGCGTGAGGATGCGGACATTGCCGGGGAAGAAAAGCTGGGCGGTGAACTGGACGCGCGACGCCGCCAGGATTGGACCGGTTTTCATGCCGGGGTAAACTTTCATCCCGATGTGTCCGCAGTATTCGACGCGCGCCGCCTGAAAAAACCTCGAGAACGCGATGTTGTTCACGTGCCCGAGCAGGTCCAAGTCGCTCCAGTCGATGCGCGCGGTGAAAATCTGTGCGTGATTCATGTGTCCAGTCCTTTCAAAAATCCCCCTGTGGAGGCTTGTCCTGCCGCAGGGGGATGAATTGCTTTTCTGTGTTTGATCGCAGCCAAACACTATTTCAGAGAAGGCGCCGCCTCCCTTACTTCTTCGCCGCTTTCTTCGCGGCCTTCTTCGCCGGAGCTTTTTTGGAGGCGGTTTTCTTCGCGTCGTCCGCCTTCTTCGAAGCCTTGGCATCCTTCTTCGCCGCCTTCTTCGCGGCTTTCTGCTCCTCCTCGTGGCAGCAGCATTCGTCGTCGCAGCAGCCGTCGTCCTCTTCGATGCCGAGCATTTCGATCACGTCCTTGTCGTTGTTGAGCGGGATCTGCTCGACTTCGGCGGCGGTCCAGTATTCGGAGTGCGTGACCTCGTCACCGGGTTCGAGGATGGCGAGCGGACCAAGGGTTTCGAGTTCGAGGTAGCCGCCCTCGGTGTAGACTTCGATGGAGCTGCCGAGGTCCGGATACTCGTTTTCGTCGAAGTATTCGAACTGCTTGACGAACGCTGTGTTCTTGTTGATATAGGCGCACCAGCCCTCGCCGGAGTTGAGTCCGATCTTTGTGGGGGCGCCCTTTGCGGTCTGCTTCACGAGCACGAAGCGGTCGCCGAACACGAAACGGGAATCGTCGGGTCTGGCATAGGGCCAGAAATTGATGGAGCGGTTCGGGACAAGCCCTTCGGGACCGCGGTTCTGGGGCAGGATGGCGGTTCCGCCGGGCATGAGCTGGGTGATGCCCCATGCGGCGGCTTCGATGTCCCAGAGGCCCTCGTTGCGGATCTGGTGTTCGATGCGGAAGGAATTTTCGCCTTCGGGATAGACGTTGATGGTCTTCACGATGCCGGTGAGCTCTTCACGGGGCGCCATGAATGCGACGCCGCCGTCGCGGAGCTCCGCCATGACGACCTTGCGGCTGTCCGGGCAGTAGGAACGGACGCTGTCTTCCGGTGCGTGCCAGATGCGGTGCCCGCCATAGTTCGTCCAGACTTTCTGGTTGGACGTGCCGAGGAGCTTTTTGTCGAGGTAAAGGAGGTTTTCACCCTTCGAACCGAGGAACGCGCCGATGATGCGCGGCCCGATCTCCGTGGTCACGACGATGCGGAATTCGCCGTTGGTAAGCTCGATGCAGTTTTTCCATCCCTGGAACGTGATCTTTTTCATCTTCATACGGGTTTGACTCCTTTACGGTTTTTTGGGGGGGTTATACGGAACGGACTAACATTTGTTCAACGAGGGTGGCGAGCAAGCCGCGCCAGCGGTTGTCCGGGAGCGGCTGCAGCGATTTTTTCGCGCAGTCGGAGAGAGCGGCGATGCTGTCGCGGACGGCTCCGGCGGCTCCGCATTCGGTGAGGAGCGTGCGGATGGCGGCGACGTCGGCGTCGGAGTAGTGCGGCAGACGGAGGAACGCGTCGAGCTCGGGGCGGTGTTCGGCGGGGAGCCGGTGGATCGCCTCGAGATAGAGCATCGTGGGCTTTGCCTCCTGGAAATCGGAGCAGATCGGCTTGCCGAGGACCTTTTCGTCGCCGAAGACGCCGAGCATGTCGTCCTGAAGCTGGAAGGCGGCGGCGAGGTTCACGGCGTAACGGGAGAGCGCCACGAAATCGGGCGATTCCGGCTTGTACGCGCCCTTCGCGATCGCCGCGCCGCAGTGGAGCGCGAACTCCATGATCGCGCCGGTCTTGCCATTGATCATGCTCATCACGTCCGGGATGGAGACCGATGCCGGATCGAGCAACTCGAACTCCACGTCCCGCGCCTCGCCGGAGATCAGCTCCCGGTTCAGCTTCGTCTGCATGGCGCGGACCAGCGTCAACGCGAGCGCCGGATCGACGCCGCGGTCGGCGACGGACGCGAGGCGTTCGACCGCCCATCCCTGCTGGACATCGCCCGCGAGAATCGCGAACGATTCGCCGAAGAACGCCGCCTGTTCGGGCGAGGCGTTGAGCTTGTTTGCAGCGTAGTCGCGGACCGTGACATGCGTGGACGGCTTGCCCCGGCGGAGTTCGTCGCGGTCAATGATGTCGTCGTGCACGAGCGTCCAGTTGTGGTAGATCTCAATTGCGGCTGCCGCCGGGATCGCCTGTTCGCGGTTCCCGCTGAAGAGTTCGCACGCCCACAGGACGAGCGCCGGGCGGATGCGCTTTCCTCCGCGTCCGGGATAATCCCGCACGGCGTCGCCGAGGATGCCGGGGCGGATGGTCCGCGGGAACGCGTCCTCCTCAAGGAAGCTCCCGATCTGTTCGCCCACGCGGCGAAGTTCGTCTTTGAATTCGTTCATGCTGTCTCCGGGACCGGCGGCGCGCCGGCTGTGAAATGAGGTGAAACGGTCGCGAGAGAGCATATTTGACGCGTCCGCGTTTTTCATGTTCCTATATTTTACCCCGGATTGTGCGTAAAATCAAGCGAAAATGAAAGGTTTTTCGAGGAAAAATCCGTTTTTTTCGAAAATAACGAACCGCACGGAATCGCCGCAGGCGGTGTTATTCGCCCTTTTCGAGCTCTTCCAATGCCGCTTTCGCCTTGGCATTGCCTTGTTCCTCTGCCATGCGGTACCACTTCACGGCCTCGCGGTCGCTTTGGTCCACTCCGACGCCTTCCTGATAGAAGCGGGCGACCAGGTGCTGCGCGAGATCGTCACCTCGTTCCGCCGCTTTGAGCGCCCATTCGAACGCCGCTTCATCGTCCCGTTCGACTCCGTTGCCTGTGCCGTAAGCCCATGCGAGCATAAGTTGTGCGTCCACGACGTCCTGTTCGGCGGCGAGGCGATACCATTTGACTGCATCGGCATCGTCTTTTTCGACGCCCCGGCCTTCATGGCAACAATGCCCCAAATACAATTGTCCCGCGCCGAATCCCTGTTTTGCCGCCATGCGGAACCACTTTTCCGCCTCGGCATCGTCCTGTTCGACGCCATTTCCCTCCCGGTAGCAGAAGCCCAGCAGGACTTGCGCCGTAGCGTTGCCCTGTTCTGCGGCAGGTCTGAAATGCGCGACCGCCGAATCGTAATTCTTCACCCGGAAATCCGCCTTGCCCGCCTGAAGATCCGCATAGCCCGGTTCGTCGGGTGTCCGGCGCCCGGCGAACCTGACGGATACGGCTGTACCCGCGCCAGCCAGAAGGACCGCAACGACCGAGAGGATGATGTTTCGTCCTTTTTTCGTGTTCGACATGGTTTCGGGATCTTTCACTGTTTTTCGGCCTGTCTGATTATCTCAAGAAATTGTGCCGGAGTGACGACGAACGGCTTGACAGGAAAGTGTTTCAGGTTTCCCGTGACGAGATAGGTCCTGTCGTTTCCGTTCGCCAGAGTCACGGCATAAAACGGCACGTCGTTCATGTCGGGCAACACGATGTCGGTCTGTTCAGGCTCAAGAAGAATACCTCTCTGCGCCACTTCCTGAAGAAACGCGTTGACCGTGGCCGGATCAAATCCGAACTTGGTCCGGTGCAGCACTTCAAATTACTCTTCAAGAATCACTTTGCTGAAAACAGGGACCACGGTAGAATCAAAAAGCTTTTCCACGATTGTTACCGTGGGGGAGTCTTCATGTTTCGCCAACAGGGCGGACACAAACACATTCGTGTCGATCACGGCATAAAACTTCATTTGCCCCTGCGGTTCCTTGTTTTGGTGATTTCCGCGTTGATTTCAGATAGGGACATGTCCTGAAGACCGTTCGCCTTCGCCTGGCGGCGCAGGCTTTGAAATGCCCTCAGCCCCGTGTCGGACGGAGCGGCGGTGATTTCAAACGGGATCCGGCGTTCGCGGACCACTGCGCGGGCGAAAAGGTTGATCGCGGTGGACGTGTTCATCCCAAACTGGGCGCAAAGATCGTCGAGTTCCGTCTTGAGTTTTTCGTCCATGCGGACGCTGAATGTTGCTGTCGGCATAACAAACCTCCTGTGTTCTATTTTGCATCAAATATAACATATCCGGTTGCAAAAGTCAAGCGCCGGAAAAAGAAAAGGATATGCTTTTGTCTTTCTGTTCAATTGGATTTGCTGATTATCCGGGATTGCTTCCGGTAAACATGCGGACGGCTTTCCAATAGAAAAATAGCCGAAAAAGCGTTAAAAGTGAAAGAACCGTCTTGTATTTTCCGGCGGAAAGATATATATTGACAGAAACATAACGGCGCAATGAGGAAATTGAACTCAAAACGCCCGGAAAACGTTCCCAAAACCATCCATCATAACCAACCAAACCGATAAAACAGGAAAGAACTCTTATGAAAAAGATGACTTTTCTCCTCACAGCAGCGGTCGCCGCTCTGCTCGCGCTCCCCAGCGCGTACGCGGAAAAGCTCTCCTGCCACAACATCTTCCAGAACAACATGTGCCTCCAGCGGCGCGCCCCGATCAAGATTTCCGGCAAAGCCGATCCCGGCAAGACCGTGACGGTCACGATCGAAGGCTCACAGGCGAAGCCCGCGACCGCCAAGGCCGACGCGGGCGGCGAATGGGAAGCCAAGCTCGACGCGCTCGAAGCGGGCGGTCCGTACAAGGTGAAAGTGACCGACGGCGCCGACACCATCACGTTCGACAACGTGCTCGTCGGCGAAGTCTGGATCTGTGCCGGCCAGTCCAACATGGAACTGCCCGTGTCCACCGGCAACGCCATGATCCAGATCAAGAACCACCAGCAGGAAGCCGCGGCCGCCAACTATCCGCGCATCCGTCTGTTCGAAGTTCCGAAGACCAAAGCCCCGGGCGATGAGTTCGAGGAAATCGTTGGCGCGGGAAGAAATACCGGCATTTGGATGGAATGCAGTCCGCAGACCGTTCCGAACTTCTCCGCCGCGGGCTACTTCTTCGCCCGTCAGCTCCAGAAGGACCTCGACATCCCGGTCGGCCTCATCATGACCGCCTGGGGCGGCGTCAAGATCGAGCCGTTTATCCCGGACAGCGAATTTGTGAAGCACAACCGCCGCGAAGCCCAGCAGATCGAAGAAGCCCTGGTCGCAGGTGCGGCGAATCCGACGACCGGACAAGCCCGCGGCGGCCAGTTCTCCAGTGAGAGTTTCCCCGGCACGATGTGGGGCGCCATGGTCGCGCCCTGGACCAAATATACCGTCGGCGGCGTCCTTTTCTACCAGGGCGAATCCAACACCGGCAACAAGGACTACTACACGCTCCACAAAATGCTCATCGAAGGCTGGCGCGAAAAGTTCAAAGATCCGAAGCAGCCGTGGGTTATCTGCCAGCTCGCCGGTTTTGAACAGTGGACCCCGATGAACCGTCTCCCCGAAGACCAGTGGAAGAGCAAAGGCCCGATGGACAAGGTCGAAGGCTGGCCGCTCACCCGCGAAATCCAGGACGAGATGTCCTACATCTATGAGAACGTCAGCAGTGTTCCGCTGATGGACATCGGCGACCAGTCCGACATCCATCCGCGCGACAAGCAGTCTCTTGGCTACCGTCTGGCGAAGCTCGTGGAATGGAAATACTTTGGCGGCGAACTCGGCGTTGGCCCGGTCTACGACCACATGGACATCAAGGGCAACAAGTGCATCATCCATTTCAAGAACGTCGGCAAGGGTCTCACCACCTCCGACGGCCAGGCTCCCGGCGCGTTCGCCATTGCGGGCGCCGACGGCAAGTTCGTCTGGGGCGACGCCAAGATCGTCGGCGATACCGTCGAAGTCTCCTCCGACAAGGTCCCGGAACCCAAGACCGTGCGTTTCGCCTACGTCATGTACCGCGGCGACATCAACCTCCAGAACAAGGACGGCTTCCCCGCCTATCCGTTCCGCACGGACAAGGTCAAAAACGAGTACGAGCCGAAATGATGCTCTGATGCTATGAACCGGCAGGAATCGCCGCCGGATGCTCCTGTCTCCCGCGGCGCTTCCCTTGAACAATGCCTCCTTCCCCGGCTTCGCCTTCGCGGCGTTCCGGGGATTTCTTTTTGCTTCCGGCGGTGCGTTTTTCCGCCTGGTTTCGGGAAAATCGGGGAAAAAACGGAAAAAATCGCAAAAAGGGCTTGACAATTGGAACAAACAGATGTAAGTTGAAGTCAAAGAGAACTGGGCCGGGAGGTCCGGCCCGCTCAAAGAACCATCAGAACCAAGGAGGTCTCATTATGGACATTACCGTAAGCGTTCGTCACTTCGAACTTGACAACGAAGTCCGCGATTACGCCGTGAAAGCGGCGGAGGATGCCTTCTCCGAATTCCGCCTGCGCATCAGCAGCGTGAAGATCGTTCTTGACTTGCAGAGAAACCTGATCACGGCGCACCTCGACGCCGCTGTGAAGGACCACCCTGTCACTGCGGCTTCCCAGGCGTTCGACAACGTCTACAAGGCGATCGACGAGGTCGTCGCGAAGGCTTCCGCGCAGATGCGGCGCTACCTTGACAAGAAACAGGACCACAAGCACACGCCGTCCATCGGCGAGGCGACCGCGGAATCCTGATTTCCATCCCGCCCGCGGCGTCCCGAGTTGACTGCCGCACGGCTTCGGCGGCATGCTCCGGTACCCGAAACAGTCCGGCGCATGCCGTTTTTTTCCGTTGAATCCGCCGGGATTTGCGACAAAAAACGACAAAAAATGGAAAAAAACGGGAAAAAGCCTGAAAACAGATTGTTTTCTGCGAAAAATGTGCTATAGTAACTCTTTTCCATCTTTATAAGGAAAGGAATCCGGAAAAAATGAAACAGGACACAACGAAAAAACTCCAGAAAATCTACGAAAAGAACGTCATGAACACCTACGGGACGCCCGGAGTGCTGTTCGTGCGCGGCGGCGGCGTCAACCTGTACGACGCGAACCGACGCAAGTATCTGGATTTTTCCTCCGGCATCTCCGTGTGCAGCCTCGGGCATTGCCATCCCGCCGTCACCGAGGCGGTCTGCCGCCAGGCGCAGACGCTGGTGCATGTGTCCAACCTCTTCCTGAACGAAAACATGCCGCGCCTCGCCGAGCTGATTGTGAAAAAGACGTTCGGCAAGGGACGCGTTTTCTTCTGCAACAGCGGAGCCGAGGCGAACGAAGGGCTCATCAAGCTCGCGCGCAAGTGGGGCAACGCCACGGGACGCAACGAGATCATCGTGATGGAGAATTCGTTCCATGGCCGCACGCTCGCCACGCTCGCCGCCACAGGCCGGAGCAAATACCGCGAGGGGTTCAACCCCGACATGCCCGGCTTCAAGTACGCGAAGTTCAACGACCTGAAGTCTGTGAAGAAGGCGATCGGACCGAAGACCTGCGCCGTGCTGCTTGAGGCGGTCCAGGGCGAGGGCGGCATCGTGCCCGCCGACGAGGATTTCATCAAGGGGCTCGAAAAGCTCTGCAAGGAGAAAGACGTCCTGCTGATGTTCGACGAGGTGCAGTGCGGCATGGGCCGTACCGGCACGCTCTGCGCCTGGCAGGGATACGGCATCAAGCCCGATGCGTTCTCGTTCGCCAAGGCGATTGCGAACGGCATCCCGATGGGTGCGTTTGTGTGCAACGAACGCCTCGCCGGCGTGCTGACCCCCGGGACACACGGCAACACCTTCGGCGGCAACGCACTTGCCACCGCCGCCTCGCTCGCCGTCTTCGAGACGATCTACAAGGACAAGATCCTGGACAACGTGAAGGAGATGGGGTCGTATCTGCGCGGCAAGCTCGAAAAACTCGTCGAAAAGTACGATTTCGTGAAGGAGGTCCGCGGACGCGGTCTCATGCTCGGCATCGTGCTCGATTTCCCGGCGAAGGACATCCTCCCCGTCCTGCGCGAAAAGGGGCTCGTCGCCCTGTCCGCGGGCGAGGTCGTGCTTCGTCTTCTGCCCCCGCTGATCGTGAAGCGGGAGGACTGCGACAAAGCCGTGCGCATCATCGGCGCGGCATTCAAGGAATATTCAGCTTCGAAAGGAGGCCGGAAATGATCAGGCATCTGCTTACAGGGCGCGAATTCGACCGCGCCGCACTGGAAAAACTCATTGAAACGACAGCCAGCCTGAAGGCAGGACGCGGCAAGGCGAACCAGCCCCGCCCGCTGGAAGGCAAGTCCATCGGCATGATTTTCGCGAAGTCCTCGACCCGAACGCGCGTTTCGTTCGAGGTCGGTATCCATGAACTCGGCGGCCAACCGATCTACCTCGACGAAAGCAAGACTCAGATGGGGCGCGGCGAGACCATCGCCGACACCGCCCGCGTGCTCAGCCGCTTCCTGCACGGCATCGTGATCCGCACGTTCCGGCAGTCTGACGTGGAGGGGCTCGCGCAGTACGGATCCATCCCGATTGTGAACGCCCTCACGGACGACTACCACCCGTGCCAGGCGTTCGCCGACCTCTTCACGATCTGGGAGCGCAAAGGCAAGCTCGAAGGACTGAAGATGGCGTACCTCGGCGACGGCGCCAGCAACATGGCGAATTCCCTCATGATGGCGTGCAAGCTCGCCGGCATGACGTTCACGATCGGCGCGCCGGAGGAATTCCGTCCGCGCCAGGCGATCATGGACGAGGACCTCGGACCCGGCAAGGTGGAATGGACCACCGATCCCGTCGCCGCCATGCAGGACGCCGATTTCGTCTACACCGATGTATGGGTGAGCATGGGCTTCGAGAAGGAATCCCGCGAGCGCATGAAGATCCTGGAGCCCTACCGCCTCGATATGAAGATGCTCGGATATGCAAAGCCCGACGTGAAGGTGATGCACTGCCTGCCCGCGCACCGCGGCGAAGAGATCACCGACGAGGTCATGGAGTCCGAACACTCCATCGTGTTCGACGAGGCGGAAAACCGCCTCCACATGCACAAGGCGATCCTCTGCACGCTCTTCCAGTAATGGAATCCGTTCAGGCGCCGCGCCATGGAATCCGTGCCGGGACACAGAACCGTCTCTCCGCGCGCGCTGTTCCGCCGAATCCGGACGGGCGCGACCGCGTTTGAACAGTCCTGCCCTGCCGCGCTTTTCCTGCTGGCGGCAGTCACAGCCGTTCTCTCCGTCCGGGGGGACGGCTTTCCTTATGCCGTAATTCCGGTTGCGTCGGTCCTGCTGGCGTGGGCGCTGATCCCCACGCGGGACGCGCTGGTCCGGTTTGCTTTGCCGATGCTGCCCGCGCTGCTTGCCGCATTGGCGTGCTCGGGAAAGCAGAGGAATTTCATCGCGGACGAGGCGGGGAGGGCGCGTTTCGCCGCAGAAGCGGAATTGACCATCGACGACCCGTCGGCGTCCGCGCGGAGCGGGGAAGCGTTCCGCGTGCGGAATCTGCAATGCCGCGTGAAACGGTTCCGCTATGGCGCGAATGCCCCGTGGATTGAGTTCGAGGGGAGTATGCCGCGCGTGCTGATGGATTGCGGACGTGGCGAGAATGCGATTATGATTCCGCTCGGATTCGGCGATACGGTCCTTGCGAAAGGTGTTTTCTCTGCGCCGGAACCGCCGCTCTTTTCCGGTTCCTTCGACTACGCCGCCTACCTCGAACACGAGGGCATCTACGAGATGTTCCGCCCGGAACCGGATTCGCTGGAGGTCGTCTCGCGCGGGACCGGGTTCCGGCGGACGCTGTACGATCTGCGTGACGCCGCGCTGGCGGCGGTCTGCCGCGGATTCCGGAGCGTCGAGAACGCGCGGATGGCGGGCGCGATGCTCGGCGGACGCCGGATTGCTTTGGAAAAGGAGACACGCGCCGGATTCCTCTCCAGCGGCACGATACACATCCTGACGGTCAGCGGGACGCATGTCGGGATTTTCGCCTCTCTGCTTCTGCTCATTCTGGTTTGGGTTCCGTTCCGGAAACGCTGTCTTTTTGTGCTTGTCCCCCTCCTGTTTTACGCATTGTCGACCGGGATGCGCGAACCGGCGATGCGCGCCTACGTGATGATCGCGGCGTTCCTGATTCTGCGTTCGCTTCTGCTGGCGACCTCGCACATCAATACCCTGATGCTGGCGGCGTATGTGATCCTGGTGATCTCCCCGGCGAGCCTCCTGAAACCCGGCATGTGTTATTCCTTCCTGTCCGTGGCGCTGCTGCTGAGTCTGCCGCGCGACGTCGGGAGCATCATGCTCGGATTCCTCTCTCGGAAGCTGTCGCAGCCACTCCCTGTGCGTTATACTCCCGTGTGGCGGATCCGGGTGTCGCGCTGGCTCCGGGTTCTATTATCCGCGCTTGCCGCGACCGCCGTGGCGAGCCTGGGCAGCGGCGTGCTGTCGATCCTGTACCAGGGACTGTTCCCGGTTTCTGCTGTCCCAGCCAACCTGCTTGCGATTCCGCTGGTATATCTGGCGTTTGTTGTGGCGGGCGTGACACTGCTTTCCTCATGGATGGGGCCGGCCGGACTTTTCTTCTCCGGCGCGCTCGAACAGGTCTTCCGTCTGATCGGATGGCTGGGACGCTTCTTCGGCGGGCTCTGCGGGATGGCGATCCCCCGTCCACCCGTGTGGACGGTCGTGCTGTTCCTCGCCTCGCTCTTCTATCTGCTCCACGCGAAACACTGGCGGCGGGCGGCATCCGCGGCGGCGCTCATGGCTGCGCTGTTCTCGTTCTGGTGTTTCCGGGCGGCGTTCTTTCCCGCCGAAATCCTGGTAGTGAGCGGCGGCGGGACCGGACAGGAGCCCGCGGTCGTAGTGACGGATCCCGCGCTCGGACGCGCCGACGTGGTGAACGTGCCGGACTACAGGACCGGGAGCGCGCTGGCGGATTATCTGCACGAACGAGGCATCACGCTCTGCCGGTCCGTCGCGGTCTCCAGCGGACGCAAGGCGTCGTTCGACGGTCTCGACACGTTTGCCGAGCAGATTCCCATTTTGGATATTTACAGCCCGTCGAATGCGCTGGGCAAGATGCCGGACGGTCCGACTGTCACGGCTCTCCCGTACAACGGCGCAATTTCATCCTACAAACTTTCCGGCGAGCATTTTTCGTTTTCCATCGGAACAATTGACGGCATTCTGCTGTCCAATCATACAGGTCGCGGTCATCTGACGCTGAGGCAGGACGGTATCCCGTTTTCTGACGCCGAAATCCCGCAGACGTCGGCATGGCGGCTCCACATTCAACCAGTCGAAAGCATCACACCATGAAAGTCTGTCATCTCATCACACGCATGATCGTCGGCGGCGCCCAGGAGAATACGTTTCTCTCCGCACGCGGACTCCACGAGGCAGGGCACGAATCCGTCCTGATGACAGGTCCGTCGCCGGGACCGGAAGGCGAACTCCTCCGCCAGTGCGGCAGGATTGACTTCCGCGTGGAGGAGTGCCCGACCTTGTGCCGGGAGATCGACCCGGTCCGCGACTGGCGGAGCTACCGCGCTCTGGTAGAGTTTTTCAAAAAGGAGAAATTCGACGTCGTCCACACGCACGCCTCGAAGGCGGGCATCATCGGTCGTTACGCCGCCCGCGCCGCCGGGGTGCCGCTGGTGATCCATACTGTCCACGGACTGCCGTTCTCGCGCATCTATCCGGCGTGGAAGAACGCGGTCTACATCCAGCTGGAACGCATGGCGGCGAAACGCTGCGACCGGATCTATGCCGTGGCGCAGGACATGATCGACCAGTGCCTGCGGAACCATATCGGACGGCCGGGGATGTTCAAGGTCGTGTACAGCGGCATGGAACTGGAACCCTTCCTTACGACGCGGCCCGATCCCGAACTTCGGCGTTCGCTGGGGATCCCGGACGGCGCGAAGGTCGTCGGCACGCTCGCGCGGCTCTTCCCGATGAAGGGCTACGTGGAGCTGTGGCGGAGCATCCCGGAGATCGTTAAACGCGTCCCGGACGTACATTTCCTGCTGATCGGGAACGGCATCCTGCGGGAAAAACTGGAAGCGGAGGCGGTGGAACGCGGATTCCGCGACCATCTGAGCTTCGCCGGGCTCGTGCCGCCCGCCCAGGTGCCGCGCTATCTGGCGCTGGCGGACGTCCTCGTGCATTTCTCCATGCGCGAGGGACTGCCGCGCGCGGCGGTCCAGGCGCTTGCCATGAGGAAGCCGGTCGTGGCGTTTGACATCGACGGCACGCGCGAGGTCGTTTTGAACGGGAAGACCGGGTACTTGCTTCAGCCTGGCGGCGATACGCCCGGCGCGGAGGAGATATCCGAACTTCTGATGAACGATGAAAAACGCCGTGCGTTCGGCGAGGCGGGTCGTGAACTTGTGAAACCGAGGTTTGACTGGCACACCATGTCGGACACGCTGATAGAGGAATACACCAAATGTCTCGAACTCAAAAAGAAAGGATTGCCGTTGCCATGAAATCCGTTTTCAATACGCTTTTTTCCGTTCTTGCCGGCGCATGCGCCGCGCTCCTGGTCCTGAAATTCGTGAATCCGCCCCTCCCGGAAGAGCAGTCGGATTCCCAGACGAAAATGCGCCAGTATGCGCCGCCTCCCGCCGCCGGACCTGCCGCCGCCTGGCCGGACTTCACCGGCACCATCGAACGCGCCATGCCCGCGGTCGTCTGCATCTCCAACCAGCGGATCATCCCGTCGCGGCGCGGCTGGGGACGTCCCGCGCAGTATTATGAAGTGCCCGCGGGGCAGGGGTCCGGATTCTTCATCCGCGAGGACGGCTATATCCTCACGAACTACCACGTGGCGAGCGGCGCGAACGCGCTCCTTGTGACGGACAGCGAAGGCCGCGAGTACCACGCCGACCTGGTGGGCGCGGATCCGACGTCCGACCTGGCGGTGCTGAAAGTCGAGCCGCCGAAGGGGAAGAAGTTCATGGCGCTCACGTTCGCCAATCCGAAGAACATCCGCCTGGGGCAGTGGACGATCGCCATCGGCGCGCCGTTCAGCCTGGAGCACAGCGTGACCGCGGGCATCGTCTCCGGCGTCCAGCGGTCCGGCGTCGGCGTGAACCTGTACGAGAACTACATTCAGACGGACGCCTCCATCAACCCCGGCAATTCCGGCGGCCCTCTCCTGAACACCGACGGCGACGTGATCGGCGTGAACGACTGCATCCTCGCGCCGTCCGGCGGCAACATCGGCATCGCGTTCGCCGTGTCCGCCGAGATCGCGAAGTCGGTCGCCGACACGCTGATCACGCACGGCGAGATCGTCCGCCCGTGGCTCGGTATCATGGGCGCCAGACCCTCGCAGATGCGCGCGCCCGGCGATGAAAACGAGGCGGTGCAGAAGGGCGCGTCCATCCGCAGGATCATCGAGGATTCCCCCGCGGACCGTCTGGGACTGCGCGAGGGCGACGTGATCGTGAAGCTCAACGACGAGGACGTCGCCGACACCTACGATCTCCGCAACCGGATCCTCTCGCTCGACCCCGGCACGATCGTCAAGCTCACTGTCATGCGCCGGAATCTGCTGCATGAAACGAGCGTCAAGCTCGAACGCGCCCCCGCCAACTGGTTCCGCGTGATTCCGCAGATCGACTACGCGATCCCGCTCTGACCGGGGGGGGCTTCCCCTCCTGAAAAAGAGCACGGGGCAGGGCGGTCCGACTCCCGAACAGCCGGACCGCCTTCCATGTTTTTCACTGCGCTTTGCTCTTCCGCCGATCTTTTTTCCGGAAACGATTTGAAAGATGAGGCGGAATGTTGTATATTTAGAAATACGCTGTGCGTGCGAAAACAAATCCGTCGAATCAGAACGCCGCGCCGTTCATCATTTTACTCAGGAGCGAAATACCATGACATCCGCCTTCAAACACGTTTTCCATCCAGTGCAAACCAGCCTGATTCTGTTCCTGGTCCTGTTGGGGAGCACCCTCTGCAGCTGCCGGAGCGTCCCGGTCACGGGTCGTTCGCAGTTTCTGCTGACGACCGAGTCCTACGAGAACAGCCTGGGCGCCGAATCCTACGAGGAATACAAGGCGGAATACCCGGTGAGCACGAACGCCGAGTACAACGCCGCGCTGGAACGCTGCGGCAACGCGATCAAGGCGATAGCGAACGAAGTCGGCGACGCGAGCGATTTCGAGTGGGAGTTCACGGTGCTCGACTCCGAGATTCAGAATGCGTTCTGCCTGCCCGGCGGCAAGGTCGCCGTCTACAGCGGCATCATGGACGGCATGGATAACGAGGCTGAACTGGCATTCGTGGTCGGGCACGAGATCGGGCATGCCATCGCACGCCATGGCGGCGAACGCATGTCGCGCAGCATTCTCCAGTCTTTGGGCGCGGTCCTTGTCGAGGCGGTATTTGAAAACGAGACGATCAACGCAATCTACGGCACGACCACCGAGCTCGGCGTGATGCTGCCGTACAGCCGGAGCAACGAATCCGAGGCGGATATGATCGGTCTCATCCTGATGGCGCGCGCCGGATACGACCCCAGCGCGTCCTATACGTTCTGGCGGCGTTTCACGAACAATGCCGAAGGCTCCAGCAAGCTCGAATCCATCCTTTCCACGCACCCGTGCGATTCCGACCGCATCAAGGCGATGGAGGACAACGAGCCGATGGCGCGCGAGGAATACAACAATGCGAAGATCAAGTACGGCTTCGGCAAGAAATTCACCCATAAGAAGTGATTCATAACCCCCGGTTTCATCCCATGCAGAACAGATCATTCCTCACGCCCATCCTGCTTTTCCTCTGCCTCATCGTCCTCGCCGTCATCGGCGCGGGCGTCGTGACCGCGATCGACCGCCAGCGGTTCCAGACGGAAGCCCTCACGAAAGCTGTCGCCGAGCTTTCCGAACGCATCGACCGTATCTCCGCGGGCGGCATTGCCGTCGCGGGCGGCAATGGATCCGCGGTCTCCGGCGAACCCCCGGCGGGCAACGTCGAGTTTTACGACAAGGACGCCGAGCCGGGCGGGCGCTTCATCGGGGCGATCACCTCGGACACCGGCAACATGAACATGATCATCAACAATGACGCGACCGTGTCGGATTTCTGGGGGCTCACCTGCGACACGCTCGCGGAACGCCATTTCAAGGACATCGATAGGTTCGTGCCGCGCATGGCGGAGTCCTGGACTCTCTCCGACGACAAACTGACCTACCGCATCAAGCTCCGCAAGGGCATCCTGTGGCACGATTTCACCGACCCGGAGACGGGGAAGAAGTGGGAGAACGTCGAGGTCACGGCCGAGGATTTCAAGTTCTATGTGGACGTGATCAAGGACGAAAAGGTGAACGCCGCGCCGATGCGGAGCTACCTCGCCGACCTGAAGCAGGTCAATGTCATCAATGACTACGAATTCGAGGTCGTGTGGGAGCGCCCGTACATCCTGTCCGAGGAGATCACGCTCTCGCTCATGCCGCTGCCCCGCCATTTCTACCACGCGTACGAGGGTCCGTTCGACGGCGCGAAGTTCAACGACGACCACGTCCGCAACCGCATGATCGTGGGATGCGGTCCGTACCAGCTCGATAAATGGGAGAAGGGCAAGCGCGTCGTCTTCAAGCGCTTCGAGAAATTCTACGGCAGGCGCCTCGGCATCATGCCCGCCCTGAAGACCGTTGTTTACGAGCTGATCCAGCACCCGAACACCCGGTTGCAGGCGCTCCGCTCCCAGACGCTTGACGCCGACAGCCTCACGACCGAACAGTGGGTGAACAACACCGGCACGGCGGAGTTCCAGGAGGGCGGCTTCCTGCGGAAAATGCGTCTGCCGAGCATGTCCTATTCCTACATCGGGCTGAACCTCGCGAATCCGCTGTTCCAGGACCGGAACGTCCGTGTGGCGCTCAGCCATCTGGTTGACCGCAAACGCATCATCCGGGACGTCTACTACGACCTCGTGCGTCCGGTCTCCGGACCGTTCTTTGTGGATTCCCGCGCCAATGATCCCTCGGTCGAGCCGTATGAATTCGACGTCGAGAAGGCGAAGAAGATGCTCGCGGACGCCGGATGGAAGGACACCGACGGCGACGGCGTGCTGGACAAGGACGGCAAGC
Organism: uncultured bacterium; assembly: GCA_902802585.1. GTDB lineage: Bacteria > Verrucomicrobiota > Lentisphaeria > Victivallales > UBA1829 > UBA1732. The sequence goes on along the minus strand of CADCMR010000002.1, from coordinate 162,761 downwards.
CATTCGTCTTCACCGTGATCTACGCGAACTCCAGCACGACCGACCAGAAGCTCCTGCCGATCCTGAAGGAGGACTTCGCGCGCGCCGGAGTCAAGCTCGAAATCCTCTCCCTCGAATGGTCCGTCATGCTCGAACGCATCGACAAGCGCCAGTTCGACGCCGTCCGCCTCGCGTGGCGCATGTCCGTCTCGAACGACCCGTACCAGCTGTGGCACTCCGACAACCTGAAGATCGAGGCGTCCAGCAACTTCGTTTCGTTCGCGAATCCGGAGGCGGACCGCCTGATCATGGAGATCCGCACGTGCTTCGACCTCGACAAGCGCACGGAGCTGTATCACAAGTTCCACCGCCTCATCCACGAGGAGGAGCCGTACCTCTTCCTCGTTTCGCCCTACGACCTCTTCGTGATCAACAAGCGCTACCAGAACGTCGTGGAGTATCCGCTGGGAGTTTATCAGAACACCTTCTGGGTGCCGAAGGCGAAGCAGATGGCGGTCCCGGGGCTCTGACCGTGTGCTTTTTTGAGACCACTCCGTATGCGGAAAATGACCGGATCGTTTAGTCTTTACCCCTTTTAAATGAGAAAAATGCTTGAAAAATCGGATTTGACGGAGTATATTTAGGAATACTTTACGAAAATAACCTCTCTTTCAGCATAAAGGACAAACGGGAAAATGACCATCAAACGCTCCACACAAAGTCATTTCACACTCATCGAACTCCTGATCGTGATCGCCATCATCGCGATCCTCGCCGCCATGCTGCTGCCCGCGCTGCGGTCCGCACGCGAGACAGCCAAGAAGGCGGGCTGCATCAACAACGAAAAGAACCTCGGTCTCTACATCCAGCAGTACGCGCTCAACAACAGGCAGACCCTCACGCTGCTTGAGAGCTACAACGACTGGTACAAGAAGATCGTGAAAGCGGGCGGCGGCACCTACAAAAACGAAAGCGGCTCCCACGTCAGGAAAGACAACCTCGACGCGGCGGGGCAAGGCATTGCCAAGATCTTCAAGTGCCCGGCGGACATCACCAAGGGAACCGCGAGCTACGGCCGCAACGACCCGAGCGGCGGCTGGACCATCCAGAAGGACAAGAAGGATCCGAGGCTCGTCGCCAGCCGCCTCAACATCGTGAAGACGCCGTCCGACCTCATCATCATCGCCGACCGCTGGTCCGACAACCACACGCCCGGCGAAACGACCAAGAACGACACCAGCCTCGGCGCCTGGCCGAACGGCGGCGAATTCGACACCGTGAACGCGTTCAATCTGCGTAACGACCGCGAGATCGGCGACTACGACGCATACGGATCCCGCCACAAAGGCACCGCTCCCATCCTCTACGTCGACAACCACGTGACCGCCGTCGACTACAAGTCGACCGTGAAAGGCTACACCGTCCAGGAGATCAAGGACAACATGAACTGGACCGGGCACGCCTACGGCAGCTGGTCCGACGACCCCGTCCTGAAGAAGAAATAATAACCGGGACGCATCCTTCACAGGAAAGGTCAACACGATGCGCGGAACCCGCCACAGACAGGAGCTTTTCTCCTGTGCGAGGCGTTCCGCGCATCATTGTTTTACGCTCATCGAGCTGCTGATCGTGATCGCCATCATCGCGATCCCCGCTGCCCTGCTGCTGCCCGCGCTCCGTTCCTCCCGCGAGACCGCCAACGGACGCTGGTCCGACGATCCGGCGCTGAAATAACCGGAAACGATACGCGGAAGGAAGGCCCACATGAAGATGCCGTACATCTCCAGGGATTATGTGCTGAATGCCATCCTTGCAATCAACATTGTTGCCCTCGTTGTCGTCCACTGGTGGTTCCGCGACCTGACCACGCTGGCGTGGTTCCTGCGGAGCGCGCTTGCCGTCCATCTGGTTCTCCGCTGGCCGTATGTTTTCTACGAACGGAACGGCTGGAAGCACTGAATATCCGCTTTTTGCGGAAAACAGAAAAAAATGCTTGATTTTTCCGAAAAGCGTGATATAGTGAATGAAACGATGCAAATAACAATTCGGGCCTCCGTTTTGATGAAGCCCCCGGTCAGAAAGGAATCCGCCATGAAACATCCAAGATATCAGTTTTATTCCCTGATCGAACTGCTGATCGTGATCGCCATTATCGTGATCCTGGCAGGGATTCTGATTCCCTCGCTGCGTTCCGCACGCGAAAGCGCGAAGCGCGCGCAGTGCCTGGCGAACCAGAAGAACCTCCATCTGTACGTCAGCCAGTTCGCGCAGAACAACAACCAGAAGATCACCGTGCTGTCCAACTGGAGCACCTGGTACCGCGACCTGCTGAACGCGAACGGCGGCATGAAGCCGGGCAGCGAAAAATCCGACAACTACCTGGATGCCGTCCAGAAGAACCGCGAGGACTGCCTGAACCCCACCGGGCTCGCCATGGTGAAAGTCTTCAAGTGCCCCTCCGATACCTCCGAGGGCGCCACCGCCAGCTATGGCCGCAACAACCCCGTCAAGGGCGGCACGATGAAGTACAAGGACGGCACAACCGGCAGCAGCGCGAGCGACGCCATCGTCGATCCGCGCCTTGTGAACAGCCGCCTCAACGATCCGCAGCGCCCCTCCGACCTGATCCTGATCACCGACCACTGGGGACCGAACCACCAGCCGGGCCGCTCCAACAACAGCGAGGAATACGAGACCGTCAACGCGTACCACCTGCGCATCCGTGAAAACGACACGAGCATCGGCGAACTCGGCACCGTCCGCGACGACAAGTCCCGTCACAAAGGCGCGCCGCCGATTCTGTACGTCGACGGTCATGTGACCGTGAACAACTGGATGCAGACCATCCCGACGCGTTTCCACAAGCTCACCGAAACGTATGGCGGCGATAGCGGTCTCGGCTGGCAGGGACGCGCCGTCGGAAGCTGGTCCGACGCCAAGTGCGTGAAGAAATAAGGAGGGCAAGTCCTCCTCTTCGGTAGTGCGCTCATCTTCGCTTGCGCACACTGCAAGCATTGGTGATATAGTGCTTGGCTTCGATCAAGCACGAAACGGTTTTTCTACTAGTTTTCCCACAATAATGATTGAGCCGCCCGGAGTTGAATCCGGACGGCTCTTTTCTTGCCATGTAATCGGCTCGGATTATTTTGCCGGGGCCTCAGGCTTCGGAGGAATGCGCTGTCCCCATACGGCGATGCCGTCCTTCGTGAGCCCGGTGAAGATCAGGGTCTGCTGTCTGCGGTCCTGATCATAGCCGTAGGCGCATTTGCCGGCTGCCTTCACGCCGCCGGGGAGCTCCACGGTCATGGATGCGCCGTCCTTCGAGATCGTCCACTTGCCGCCGTCTCCAAGCGAGCCGTCCTTTTTGAGCGTGTAGACGGTCGATTCGTCGGTGCGGCGGAACGTGGTGTCGTCCGTGACGCTGAAGACGATGAAATCCCAGCCCGCGGCGTCCTTGTCCGTCGTGACCGCCTCGGATGCGACATGCGTGAGGGAGGCGTCAAAACCTTCGCCTCCATAGATTGAGGGGGAGAGCAGCGGCCAGCCGTCTTCCGACCAGAAGACTTTCCGCAGGCCGACGAACGATCCGCCGTTGGCGCGGTCCTTGCAGTTGCTGCCGAACATCAGGCTGCCGTCCGCGGCATAGAAGAGCGTGGTGTGACCGGTTCCGCCCCAGCCGGCATTGCAGGATTTCCAGCGGTACGGGCCGACGATCTTCAGGCCGTTCACGATCTCGGGCCCCTGTTTCTCCTGGTCATAGACCAGCGGACGGCCCGCCTGGTCCAGGTACGGGCCTTCCGGCGACTTGCTTCGGCCGACGCGCACATGGTAGGTCCAGGCGAGGCGGTCGTAGGAAACGAAGAGATAGTAATATTTCGTCTCGGGATTGTACACGATGCTTGCGCCTTCGAGGCCGTAGGCGGTAAAACGCTGCCCGTCGATGCTGACCGTCTGTCTTCCCTCGAATCCGTCCTGCTCGTAGACCTTGTCGTAGCCGCGGCAGGCGATGGTCTTGCCGTGCGTGCCGGGTTCGCGCAGTTTCGAGGGGTCTTTCTGGTTCAGTTCCGCGATGGAGATGCCGCCGAAGAACGAGCCGTAAATCAGCCAGATTCTGCCGTTCGCATCCTTGAAGACGACCGGGTCGATCGCGTTGAACTTCTTGCCGTCGCCGGTGCGCGTGTGGATGAGCTGTCCGCAGTCTTCCCAGCCCTTGTCCAGCGTCTTGCTTTTCGCGCAGCCGATGAACGAATTGCGCGTGCCGTAGGCGGAGCAGGAGTAGTACAGGTAATAGGTCTTGTCCGCGTCATTAAAGTAGATGCAGGGGGCCCAGAACGGGTTGCCGAGACGGTAGTTGTTCGCGCCGGGCTTGCGCTCGGTCAGGAACTCGTATTCGCCCTTGTCGTTGATCTTCACGGCGTTGAACTCATAGCCCCAGCCGCGACCTCCGCCGTTCAGGATCTTCGGTCCGTTCGCCTGCGTGAAGACCTTCCCGACGTCCTTCCATTTCGTCAGGTCGTCCGACTGCCAGATCGTGATGCCGGCGCCGCCGACGTCCGTCCCGACCGCGTAATAGTGTTCCTTTCCGTCGGAGCCGAGGCCCCAGATCATTTCCTCGTCGTGCGAGGGGCCGCACATTCCGGCGGTGCGGGGGCCGTTCGGCACGGTGAACGTAAGGGGCGCTTCCGGCTTCGGTGCGACATGGTTCCCGCTCTGGCAGGAAGCAGCGGCGAATGAAAGGATGCCGCCGCAGAGGACCGCGGCGATGATGCAGGTCGATTTGTATTTCATAGTAAATCCTCCGGGGTGTTGGGGTTAATTTGCCTTGGTTGAAGAGGGGGGAATTCTTTGTCCCCAGACAGTGACTCCCTTGTCGGTGAGTCCGGTGAAGAACACGGTCTGGCATTTGCGGTCCTGGTCCCAGCCGTAGGCGCAGACGCCGTCCGCCTTCACGCCGCCGGGAAGCTCGACCAGCATGGAAACGCCGTTTGTGAGGATGTGTTGCCCGAAGCCTTTCCCGTCCTTCGTGCGGCCGTCCGCGATCAGCATAACGGAATTCCATGTGCCGATCTTCCACGTGCCGCCGCCCTCGATGGTCCCGTCCGCTTTGATCGTGTAGATCGTCGATTCGTCGACGCGGCGGTTCGTGCGGTCCTGCGACTGGCTGAAGACGATGAAATCCCACTGCGCGGACTCGCCGGAGTTCAGGATGCCGTCTTTTTTGACCGTGTTATCGAAAGGAATCAGTTTGTCATCGACATATTCTTCCCCGCTTCCGATGGAGAATCCTTCGCCCGCGTACAGGCAGGGCGAAAGCATGGGCCAGCCGTCCTTCGACCAGAAGACCCGGCGCAGACCGAGGAACGAGCCGGGAGCGCCCTGCCACTTGCTGTTGCTGCCGAACATGGTTTTGCCGCCTGCTTGGAAGACCGTTGTGTGCCCGGTCCCCGCCCAGCCGGCATTGTCCGACTTCCAGCGGTACGGCCCGATGATCTTCGTGCCGTACACGGTGTTCTCGCCGAGCTTCCGCTGGTCGGCGATCAGCGGCTTGCCGTTGTAGTCCAGGTACGGCCCCTCGATGTTTTTCGACCGTCCGACGCGGCAGTGATAGCTCCACTCCAGGTTGTCGTACGTGACGAAGAGGTAATAATATCCGCGAAGCGGATTATACAGGAGACTGGCTCCCTCGATGCCGGCGCCGCCGCCGGGCTCATTCTTCGGTGCGGTCTTCGCTTTTTCCAGCGTGCTGATGTCGAAGACTGTGTCCGTGGTGCGCGAGGCCACGGTCTTTCCGTGCGTGCCGGGGTGAAGCAGTTTCGAGGGATCCTTCGAGTCGAGCTCAACGAGGGCGATGCCGCCGAAATACGAGCCGTAGATCATCCAGGGGGTTCCTTTTTCATCCCGAATGACCGCCGGGTCGATCGCGTTGAACCGCTTGCCGTCGCCGACGCGCGTGTGGATGAGCTGGCCGCAGTCCTCCCAGCCTTTGTCCAGCGTCTTGCTCTTCGCGCAGCCGATGAACGAGTTGCGGACACCGAACGCCGAGCAGCAGTAATAGAGGTAATAGGTCTGGTCGGGCTCGTGGTAGTAGATGCACGGGGCCCAGAAGGCGTTGCCCAGGCGGTTGTTGCCCTGCGCGGGCGTGTCGAGGAACTTGTACGCGCCGTCACCGCCGATCTCGACGTTGCGGAACGTGTAGGCGAAGCCTCGTCCGCCGCTCTCCAGGATCGCGGGCTTGTTCGCCTGCGTGAAGACGCGTCCGACATCCTTCCAGTTCACCATGTCCTCCGACTGCCAGATCGTGATGCCCGGACCTCGGACGTCCGTGCCGACCGCGAAATAATGCTGTTTGCCGTCGGAGCCGAGGCCGAAGATCACCTCCTCGTCGTGCGTGGGGCCGCACATCCCGGCGGTGCGCGGCGCATTCTTGTTCACCTTGAATTCGAGCACGGGTTCCGCGGCGAACGCGGAAACGAGCGCTGCGGCGAGGAGCGAAGCTGTCAGAACGGTTTTGTGTAGCATGGCGAAAACCTTTTCTTATATGGGGTGAATGAATTCATTTGCTGGATTTTGCGGCCTTCTTGAGTTCGGCGAGCGTCTTCGCCTCAGGGCGATTTTTGTAGCATTCGTCGAGCGGATAGCAGCCGGAGATCAGCCCGGCGCGCGGAGCGTTCGTGCAGTCGCCGAATGTGCGGCAGACGCAGGCGCGGCGCAGGGGGCGTCCGGCGAGGACATCGGCGCAGAAATCGGGGTAGGAGAGCGCCATGCGCCCGAACCCGACGAAATCCGCGAGTCCGTTCGCCACGGCGTATTCGGCGGCGTGCGGGAGGTATTCCTGAAGCGCGGTGTAGCCGGAGCCGACCACGAGCAGGCCTGGGCAGAGTTCGCGCAGACGGCGCACCGCCTCGATGTGGAGCCAAACGCTGCGGAGCGGGTCGTGCGGCGGCAGGTAGCCGTCGGAGACCGGATAGAACGCCGGGCGCTGGATGTGGACGCAGTAGTACGGGCTGCCGATCGTGGCGCAGATCATCTTCACGCCGAGCGAACGCATGAGACCGACGAGCGCGACGGTGTCCTTCAGGTCCGGGTCCATCGTGAGGCCGTCGCCCGCGCCGCCGAACGCGTAGGGGTAGGGGCGCGCCGTATCCCATTCCATCGGGACGCCGACGCCGTCCGGTCCCTTCACGAACGGGCGGATGTCGAAGATGCTAACGCGCGAGGAGAGTTCGAGGCCGGGACAGCGTTTCGCGATGCCTTCGGCGATCTCGCGGAAGAAGCGCGTGCGGTTCTCGAAGGAGCCGCCGAACGGGCCGGGCCGGTCGTAGGCGGTGAGGAATTCGTGCCCGAGGTAGCCGTGCGCGAGCTTCACGTCCACGAAATCGAATCCGGCGTCCTGCGCGAGCTCTGCGGCGCGGATGAAGTGCGAGATGATGTCCGCGACCTCGTCGTCCGAGACCACATTTGATGCGTCGTTGTGAAACTTTTTGTCGAGGAGCGGATGGGCGTACGCGGTCTTCGAGGCGAGCACGTGGTCGTCGTCGGGGTGCGAGAACCGCCCGGAGTGCGTGAGCTGGAGCCCGATCTTCAGGTCGGAATCCGTGCCGAAGCGTTCGCGGTGCGTCCGGCGCATTTCCTCGTTGAGTCGTTTCAGAGCGCCAACAGTATGGTCGGCGACCAGCAGCTGGCGCGTGTTGCTGCGGCCGCTGTGCATCACGGCGGCGGCTTCGGTGCCGTAGATGAGCTTCGCGCCGCTCGAAGCGAACCTGAGCCAACGGCGGCGTGTGAACTCGGACGGCGTGCCGTCGCGTCCGCAGTCCCAGCCCTCCATGGGCAGGACCGCCCAGCGGTTGCCGATCGCGCCCAGCGGTTTCGCGAGCGCGGACTGTCCGGCGGGCGGGAGTTCGGCGAATCCGATGGGGATATTCGATGCGGCGAGGTGCGCGCGGAATGCGTCGAGCGTGCGGAACGAGGCGGGTTTCGGGTAATCCATGCGTCAGTCTCCTGTATCGTAAATGCGTTTTTCGCGGCAGGCTTTCCATACGGTTTCGAACCAGCCGTCCGTCTCCGGGACCGGGCGGCACGGAATGCGGCGGACCGAAACGGAGCCGTCCGGCGCGGCGATGACCTCCTGGACCGTTGCGCGGAACGATTTGTCCTCGTCCACGATGCGGAACGGCAGTCTGCCGTGTACGGGGCGTCCGTCTGGAGTGAGTACCACGGACCCGCCGCGCGAGCCGACGCCCGCCTTGACCTGTTCGAGCATTGCGGCGAGGTAGACGGCGGCGGAGAAGACGAGACTGCGCGTACGGAGACGTTCGGAGAGTTCGGCGGCGGAGTTCGAGGCGAGACCGTCGTTCTGAAGGTTCGCGAGCTGTTCGCGCGTCTCTTTCAGCGCGGTTTTCAGCGACTCCCTGTCGCGCAGGAACGCCCCGGATTTGCTCATGCGCGCCTGCATGATGGCGCGCTGTTCCTTCCAGTCGAAGAACGTGCCCTTGCCCATCTTGTCGAATATCTCCTCCTCGATTTTTTCGGCGGCGGAGAAAAACGGCGCGTCGAACGAGCCGTCGGGTTCCACATAGCGCGCGGCGATATATTCCGAGGCGCGGAACGCCCCGACCTGGCCCGCGTTCAGCGCGGAGCCGCCGGGCCGGATCACGCCGTGCGAGCCGTTGACCTCGCCGACGGGGAAGAGATGCCGGATGTTTTCGGATTCCCACCAGAGGTTCGCGGCAAGTCCGCCGTTGTTGTGCTGGGCGCAGACGGCGACCTCAAGCGGTTCTTTCGCGAGGTCGATGCCGTGCGCGCGATACAGCTCCACGGCGGGCGCGTTCATCTGCAGGAGGCGTTCCAGCGGGGTGCGCCCGGTGCAGCCGCTCTTTTCGAGATATTCGCGCGTTTCCTGTGAAAGCGCGGCGACGTCGAGGTCGGCGGGATCGGCGCGGTAGTCCAGCCATACGCGGCGTCCGCGGAGCTCGGTCTCTACGTAGACCATGAGGTCAACGAGCGAGGAGCCGGGCACGTGGACGGCGGCGAACGGCCATTGGTAGCCCTTCAGGAAGACGGCGTCCTCCAGCGCGCGGACGTCGTCGAAATACTCGCGCAGGAACTCACGTTCGTCCCCGCCGTTTTCGTCCGTGGAAATGAACCGGGGCAGCACCTGCATGTAGCTGCCGGAGACGTTCCAGCGGAATTTCAGCGAGGCGAGCCCGAACTGCGATTCCGGCAGATTCCGTGCCGCCGCGCCAGCCTCCAGCGCCACGCCGATGCCGCCCGTGTGGACAGCCGGGTACACGCTCCGGGCATACAGACCGCCGGGACCGCCGGTCGCGAACACCACATTCTCCGCGCGGATGAATTCGATCATGTTGGATTTCTTTTTTGCCCTGCGGTTTACGAGCGCCGCGCCGATGCAGCGTTTCGTGTCTCCCTCGGGAGCGGTGAGCAGGGAGAAGACCACGCGGTCCTCCAGCACGGGAATCCCTCGCATTTTTACGGCGTCGATGAGGCGCAGGCACATGTCGCGCGAAGTGTACGGTCCGCAACTGGTGGCACGGCGTTTCGGATCGTGGTCGGTCTTGTAGCCGATGTGCTGCCCGAATTCGTCGTGCGGGAACGGCACGCCGAGCGCTGCAAGGTGGGCGAACGCCTGCTGGGAGACGGCGGCTTCAACCAGCGCCAGGTCGCCGTGGACGGCTCCGCCCGCGAAGAGGTCGCGCGCCATCAGGGCGGGGGAATCCGGTTCCGCGCCATACATGCCGAGCTTGTAGTAGGTCTGTTTGTCGCTGCCGGTGTTGATGGAGGTCCCCATGCGGAGCCCTTCGGAGCAGATCAGGACGTCGGTCACGCCGAGCGCATGGAGGCGCACAGTGGCGCACAGCCCGGCGGCTCCGCTCCCGATCACGAGCGTATGGACGCGGCGGGTATTCACAGCCTGACGACCTCCAGTCCGCCGCCGACGTTCACGACCTGTCCAGTGGAGTAGCCGATGTCGCCGCGCACCATCATGGCGACGGCTTTCGCGACGTCCTCCGGGGCTCCCCAGCGCGGCTGAAGCGTGAGTCCTTCGGCGATGAGCTTGTCGTATTTCTCCTTCACGCAGGCGGTCATGTCCGTGGCGATCACGCCGGGCCGTATTTCGTACACGTTCACGCCGTACTTCGCCATCTCGACGGCGAAGAGCTGCGTTACCATGGCGACCCCTGCCTTCGAAATGCAGTATTCGCCGCGGTTCGTGCTGACGACCGTGGCGGAACAGCTCCCGATGTTCACGATCACGCCGCTTTTCTTTTCGGCGAAATGCCGCGCGACGAGCTGGGACAGGAAGAGCGTGCCTTTCAGGTTGATGCCTGTCACATAGTCGAAGCTTTCCTCGCTCATCTCAAGCAGGTTCGCGCGCACTTTCGGCGCGACGCCGGCGTTGTTCACGAGCGCGTCGATGCCGCCGAAATCCCGGAGAATCGCATCAATGGTGTTTTTGCGGTTGTCCGCTTTTGAAATGTCGCAGACATAGTACCGTGCGGCGATGCCGTATTTCCTGGCGAGTTCCGTGCACTGCGCGTCGCCGTCGGACTGCGGCTTCCGTGCCAGAAGGGCGACGTCCCAGTGTTCCGATGCGAGTTTTTCCGCGATCGCGGCACCGATGCCGCGTCCCGCGCCCGTGACGACTGCTGTTTTTCCCATGGCGGAAGCCTCCTTGTATCAAAAAAAAAATGTTAAAAACAGATGCGTTCCGAATCGCGATAATATAGTTTCGCGATGGAGAAAAATCAAGAGGAAAGTATGGATAAGGAAAAAAATATATGAAAAACGAAACAAATAATTCCGGAAAAATAGAAAAACATGATTGAAAAACGCCGAAACTGTGCTATCTTTTCTAGAACATATTCTAAATGAATCGTCCACTCACACCTCAACAGGAAAGACGAATGGAATTACTGCAAACCAAAGGCATTGAGAAGCAATTCCTCGGAGTCAAGGCTCTCAAGGGCGTCGATTTCATGGTGAAAGCCGGCGAGATCCATGCCCTCATGGGGGAGAACGGCGCGGGGAAAAGCACGCTCATCAAGATCATCACGGGCGTTTATCCCGCTTCCGCCGGTTCGGTTTATTTCAACGGCAAGGAGTGCAAATTCCGCTCCCCGCTGGACGCCGAACACGCCGGCATCAGCACCGTGTACCAGGAAGTGAACCTGCTGCCCGACCTGTCGGTCGCCGAAAACATCTGCATCGGCCGCGAACCCCGCACGAAGCTCGGGTTCATCGACAAGAAGGAACGCAAGGTGCAGGCACGCAAGGCGCTCGCCCGTCTCGACATCGACATCAACGTCGGCGAAAACCTTTCCAGCTATTCTGTCGCCATCCAGCAGCTCGTGGCGATCGCCCGTGCGCTGGACGTGGACTGCAAGCTGCTGATCCTCGACGAGCCGACTTCCAGCCTCGACGAGAACGAGGTGAAGGAACTCTTCAAGGTCATGAAGAAGCTCCGCGAGGAAGGCATGGCGATCATCTTCATCACGCACTTCCTCGACCAGGTCTACGAGGTCAGCGACCGCATCACCATCCTGCGCGACGGCCAGCTCGTCGGCTCCTATGAGGCGAAGGACCTCCCGCGCATCGAAATGGTCGCCAAGATGATCGGCAAGACCCCGGACGAGATCAACCAGATGCAGTCCAGCATTGTGAAGAACACCAAGTTCGGCGACACCGTCTACGAGGCGAAGGGCATTGGCCGCGTCGGCACCATCAGCCCGGTCGACGTCAGCATCCGCGAGGGCGAACAGCTCGGTCTCGCCGGTCTGCTCGGCTCCGGCCGCTCCGAGGTCGCGCAGATCATCTTCGGCGTCGATCCGCATGACTCCGGCACCATGACCATGTGCGGCAAGACCGTGAACTTCAACTCCCCGCAGAAGGCGGTGAAGGCGAAGGTTGCCCTGATCGCCGAGGACCGCAAAGTGACCGGCATCATCCCCGACCTCACCATCCGCGAAAACATCATGCTCGCGCTCCAGGCGTCGAAAGGTATCTGGAAGACCATGACGCTGAAGCAGCAGGAGGAGATGGCGGAGAAATACATCAAACTGCTCCGCATCAAGACCCCGAGCGGCGAACAGCTCATCAAGCACCTGAGCGGCGGCAACCAGCAGAAAGTCCTGATCGCGCGCTGGCTCGCCACCCAGCCGAAGCTCCTGATCCTCGACGAACCCACGCGCGGCATCGACGTTGGCGCGAAGGCGGAGATTGAGGCTCTGACCCAGCAGCTCTGCGGCGAGGGCATGGCGGTCATCTTCATCAGCTCCGAACTCGAGGAAGTCGTCCGCGACTGCGACCGCGTGATCGTGCTCCGCGACCGCAAGAAGGTCGGCGAGATCGCGGGCTCCGACATTTCCCTCAAGAACGTTATGAAACTCATCGCAGGTTAAGGGTCCCCGGACATGAATAAAACATCGAACAAATTCCGCCATCTCGTATGGCCCCTTGTCTCGCTCGCTTTGCTTCTGCTGTTCAATGCGATCTTCACCGACAACTTCTTCAAAATCGAAATCAAGAAACAGGATTCCGCACAGGCTCCGTCCGTTCCGGGCAATCCCCCTGCGTCCGGCACGTCCTGGATCACCCCCGAAAGCTACGAGAATGTGAGCGACCCCACTGAAGCCGCCGCGAAGGCCGCCGCTGAAGAAGTCGAGGCCGCCAAACAGACCGTGAAAGAATCCGCCGGACAGCAGGCTGTCCCAGAGAAGAAGGACGATAAAGGCGTCTCTATTTTCGGCTACTACCTGTACGGCACGCCGATCGACATCCTGAACCAGGGCTCGAAGGTCATGGTTCTCGCCATCGGCATGACGCTCGTGATCGCCACGGGCGGCATCGATATTTCTGTCGGCGCAGTCATGGCAATCGCGGGCGCGATTGCCGCGCTCCTCATTTCCATGCTCGACGCGGGTACCTGCATCGGTGCGGGGATGGGACCCTCCGTTTATTGGATCATCCCCGTCCTCGCTGCGCTGGTCCTGGCGACGATTGCCGGATTCTGGAACGGCATGCTGGTTGCGGGCTTCGGCATCCAGCCGATGGTCGCCACTCTGGTGCTGATGGTCGCCGGACGCGGCGTTGCCCAGCTGATCACCGACGGCCAGATCATCACGTTCGACAACCCCGGACTGGTGTTCCTCTGCAACGGCCACGCGCTCTTCCTGCCGTTCTCTGTGTGGATCGTGGTCGCGATGTATGTGATTTTCGGTCTGCTCACGCGCAAGACCGCGTTCGGGCTCTTCATTGAGTCCGTTGGCAACAACGAGCGCGCCAGCCGCTATGCGGGCATCGAAGCGCGCCGCATCAAATGGCTGACCTATGTGATTTGCGGATTCTGCGCGGGCATGGCGGGACTGCTCGCAGCCTCCAATATCAAGTGTGCCGACTCCAACAACGCCGGCCTTAACCTCGAGCTTGATGCCATCCTCGCCACCGTGATCGGCGGTACCTCGATGGCGGGCGGTCGGTTCTTCCTCTCCGGCTCGCTGGTCGGCGCGATCCTGATCCAGACGCTGACGACCACGATGTACATGAAGAACGTGAGCCCGGCGATCGTCGCCGTGCCGAAAGCCATGGTGGTCATCATCGTGTGCCTGCTCCAGTCGCCGGTCTTCCGCGCGAAAGTGCTTTCCATCTTCGCCTCGAAGGCGGCGAAAGGAGGCGTCCAATGAAAAAGTTCAAATTCCCGATGCGCTACGTGCCGATCTCGGCGACGATCCTGGTTTTCTTCATCGTCTATCTGATCGGCATCATCTCCTTTGAGAACTTCGGCTCCTCGAAGGTCTTCCTCGACCTCTTCGTCGACAACGCCTACCTTGGCATCGCCGCCATCGGTACCGCGCTGGTAATCCTCACAGGCGGCATCGACCTCTCGGTCGGCTCCATCATCGCCTTCACCAGCATCCTGATCGCGAAGATGATCGCGTCCGGCAGCAACGCCCTCGTCGCGATCGCCCTCGCGCTCGTGATCGGCATCCTGTTCGGCATGCTCCAGGGCTGGCTGATCCACTGCTTCAGCCTGCCGCCGTTCCTCGTGACGCTCGCCGGCATGTTCTTCATCCGCGGCTGCGGCTTCATCGTGAGCGAGGAATCCATCGGCATCAAGAACGACCCGGTTTTCAACTTCATCCAGAACGACCTCACGATCAAGCTCGGCAAGGGCATGAACCTCCGCTTCATCGTGATCGTGTACATCGTCGTACTGGTCGCCGCTATCTTCTTCTCGCAGCGCACGCGCTCCGGACGCAGCATCTACGCCATCGGCGACAACGAGCTCGCCGCGACGCTGATGGGCATCCCGGTCGGCCGCACCAAGATCATGACCTACACGATCGCCGGATTCTGCTCCGCGCTCGCGGGCGTGGTCTACGCCATCTACCTGAAGGCGGGCAACCCGCTGAACTGCGTCGGGCTGGAAATGGACGCCATCGCCGCGGTCGTGATCGGCGGCACGTTGCTGACCGGCGGCGTCGGCTATGTTTTCGGCTCGCTCTTCGGCGTGCTCGTGCTCGGCCTGATCCAGACGCTGATCGTGTTCGACGGCCGCATCAATTCCTGGTGGACCCGCATCATTGTCGGTCTCCTCGTGCTCGCGTTCATCTTCATGCAGAACCTGATCACGAAGATCTCCAAATCCAAATCGAAATCCCAATAACTTTTTACCTAACAACAACCTAAAGAAAGGCAAGCAAGAATGAACAAGTTTGCAACCGTCATCATGGCCGCTGCGGCCGCGGCGCTCCTCGTCACCGGATGCTCCAAGAGCGACAGCTCCAAGATCAAAGTCGGCTTCTCCCAGGTCGGCGCGGAATCCGACTGGCGCAAGGCCAGCACTGAGTCCATCAAGGGCGAGGCCGCCAAGCGTCCGAACATCGAGCTGACGTTCTCCGACGCCCAGCAGAAGCAGGAAAACCAGATCAAGGCGATCCGCAACTTCATCAGCAAGGGCGTGGACGTGATCTCCTTCTCCCCCGTCGTCTCCACCGGTTTTGAAGATGTCCTGAAGGAAGCCAAGGAAGCCGGTATCCCGGTCGTTCTTTTCGACCGCGCCGTCGACGTCTCCGAAGATGGTCTCTATGTCAGCTTCATCGGCTCCGACTTCGTGGAAGAAGGCCGCCGCGCTGCCCGCTGGGTCCTTGAAAACGTCGGCGAAAACGCCAACGTCGCCGAACTCGTCGGCACCGTCGGTTCCGCTCCCGCCATCGACCGCAAGAAAGGTTTCGAGGAGATCATCAAGGATCACCCCGGCATCAAGATCATCAAGTCCCAGAGCGGCGATTTTACGCGCGCTAAAGGCAAGGAAGTCATGGAATCGTTCCTGAAGTCCCCTGAAGCCGACCAGATCCAGGTCCTTTTCGCCCACAACGACGATATGGCTCTTGGCGCGATCCAGGCGATCGAAGAAGCCGGCAAGAAGCCCGGTCAGGACATCAAGATCGTCTCCATCGACGGCGTCAAGACCATGTTCGAAGCCATCCTCGAAGGCAAGGCCAACTGCACCGTCGAGTGCAACCCGCTCATCGGCGCCCAGCTCTTCGACGTGGTCGAAAAGATCCACGCCGGCGAAACCGTTCCCGCCCGCATCCCCTCGCAGGAAGGCGTGTTCGATTCCAAGAACATCACCAAGGAAGTTGTCGACGGCCGCAAGTATTGATCGCCTGACGACTGCCTGACGGAACCGGTTTGATCCGGTTCCCCGGCATTGATTCCGAACCGGGAAGGCTCCGCGCTTTCCCGGTTTTTTCGCGGCTTTTTTCCGACTTTTTCCGGTTTCCGGGTTGTTTTTCGGATGTTTTCGGTGTATGGTATCGGAAAAGTATTCGTGAATCCATTCACTCTTCAGGAGTTTAAACCATGAAAAAACTGCTTGCAGCCGTCTTCGCTTCCGCCGTCTTCTCGCTCGCCGCCGCCGACATCCACATGGCGGGCGACTCCACCATGATGACCTACCGCGGCAACGCGGCTCCGCAACAGGGCTGGGGGCAGCGCATGCAGGAGCTCGTGAAGGACGGCGTGACCGTGAAGAACCGTTCCATCGGCGGGCGCTCCACGAAGAGTTTCAAGGCGGAAAAACGCTGGGAGAACCTGCTCAAGGAAGTCAAGAAGGGCGACTTCGTGATCATTCAGTTCGGACACAACGACGGCACGAAGGACAAGCCGGAACGCTACACCGACCCGCGGACCGAATACAAGGAGAATATGAAAGGCTTCGTGGAGGATGTGCGCAAGGCGGGCGGCATCCCCGTGATTGCCACGTCCATCCCGTTCGGCATTTACCTGGAGAACGGCTCGCTGAAGCCCGCCGGATTCCTGGATCCGTACCTGAAATCCGCGCGCGAGGTCGCCGCCGAGACGAAGTGCGATTTGGTCGACCTGTACGCGTACGCAGACAAGGAGCTGAACGCCGCCGGGGAGAAGAAAGGCACGCTGCTGTACCTGGTGCTGAAACCCGGCGATTATCCGAACTATCCGGAGGGCAAGTCCGACCGCTGCCACATCTGCTTCCGCGGCGCGCTTTTCTATGCAAAGGCGTTCGCCCTGCTCGCGAAACAGAACAAACTCCCGATCGCGGAGGTGTTCAAGGAGTCCGACGTGTCCCCGATGGATGCCGCGCTGAAGGAAAAGGACATCTATATCGTCAAGAAGGATGAGGTGAAACAGGACGCCGCCAAGGATAAACAGCCAGAAGCGAAGTAAATCCGCATTTTCACCTTGTTTTTAGCTGAAAGAACGCCTCCTGTCTGTTTTGGATGGGAGGCTTTTCGGTTTTCCGAAGTAGCGTTCAGTCTTCCTCGGGCGGCAGGTTCAGGAACGCCCGGACCACGTATCGGGCGAGCAGCGCGGCGCGTTCTTCCGGTTTAAGCTCGTTTTTGTTCGCGACGGCTTCGAATCCGTGCGCCAGTTCCAGGAAATCCGCGCCGTACATTCGCCGGAACGCCCGGAGTTCCGCCGTCAGCTCCCGGTCGCGGCGTGCCGAGGATTCCTCCGCGTCGAAGACGAGCGGCGGCGTCAGGACCGCGCCGGACACCCCGGAACAGTCATGCACCGCTTGAAGCAGGAATGCGGCGATGCGGGATTCCTCGCGTGAAGAGAGGATGAGGCGTCGCGGCGTGGACGGCGGAACGATCAGGACGCGGTCGGCGTTTGTCGTGCGGATCGCGCTGAAGAGCGCGGGCAGGGATTCCAGCGTGTCGCGTCCGGACTGCGAGCGTTTCCACGGAATGAATTCGAGCTTGACGCCGTGTTTCGCGAATTCTTTTTCCAGCGCGTCGCCGAATCCGTCGCGGTCCTCCGCCGCGGCGAGCACGGTCCGCACGGGCGACAGCCCCGCCGCGAGCGTCTTCGGGAGTTCCCACGCGCGAAGTTCGTGCAGGGTGGGGCGGTGCAGCAGCGGGACGATCCGTCGTTTGCCGTCGCGGTCGTAAAGCCCGTCCGCGCCGACCGTGAAATCCTTCAAATCCTTGACCGGGATGACCGAGAATTGAGCGGAATCGAACACGAATCCCGGAATGCTTGCCGTCCAGCCCAGGTCCAGCGGCGACTGCGATACGGACGCGCCGTCGAGCGGGAATGATGTTTTCATGCTCAGATCCTGCGCGAACCGGTCGAACGATCCCTGCTTGAATTCGGGCATGGGGATTGCTTCGCAGGAGCTTTCTTCCTTTTCCGAGCCGTCCGCCGCGGTAATCCGTTTCGTCTCCGCAAGCTCCAGCCGGAGCGGCACGGGAATCCGCGACCGTATTTCGCGCGTAAGCTCAAGCGTTTCATCGTCGTACAGGAAGATCGGCGCCCAGAGCGTCATGCTCACGGAGGGATCAATCGGGAAATAACGTTTGTCGGGCGGCCGCACGCGGAACGTCATCCGCATGAGACCGGAGTTTTCCGGCGGGATCAGGCGGAGTTCCGCCTCGGAATCGTCCGGGACGGCGAAGAATGTCTGGTCTTCCGCGGAATCCTTCCCGTCGACGGCGATGCGGCATCCGGCGGAATCCTTGTCGAGCGGTGTCAGCTCGCGGAGCGCGGCATGGCGTGTCTTGTCGATATGGAAGACGAACCGGATGTCCTGGCGGCACAGGGGATAAACG
This sequence comes from uncultured bacterium, assembly GCA_902802585.1. Taxonomy (GTDB): domain Bacteria; phylum Verrucomicrobiota; class Lentisphaeria; order Victivallales; family UBA1829; genus UBA1732. The sequence continues at coordinate 144,672 of CADCMR010000002.1, read as the reverse complement.
CCGCCGTCTTTGTCCTCAAGTTTCAGCACGCGAACCGGCGGTGCGGGCGAGAAATCGCGTTCCGTGAGCAACAAGAAATCCGTGTCGCCGGGGCGCTTCCACTCCACGGAGAAGATGTAGTCGCCGGAGATCCTGTGGTAGACGGCGAGCAGCGGGTGTAGCCCGGCATCCAAGTGCACCTCGACGGTGTCCGACGCCGGACCGGGCGATGCGCCGAACTTGCGGATCAGCGTCTTGCCGTCGAGATTCAGAATCCGCGTGGCGTTCGTGGTGATGCGGAACATATAGTCGCCGGATTCGGGGACGACCAGCCCGCCCTTGTACGCGAGTGCGACACGCTCATAGTCTTCGTAGATTCTGTGGTTCAGGAACGTGTTTCCGGGGCGGATGTCCGTGGTGTCCGCGCCGAATTTCCCCCGCAGGTCGGCGTCGATGCGGTTTTCCAGTTCATCCGTCTTGTCCTTCAGCGCTTCCAGCTCCTCGACGCGTTTCGCTGCGGTCTCGCGGTCCTTCGCCTCGGCTTTCTCGTCCGCCGCCTTGCTTTTCGCCGGGTCGAGGTTGTGCCGCCGCCAGTCCTCCGGCATCAGCCCGTAGTCGATGCCCGCCTGCCGCAGGAGAAGCGGGTCGTTCTGGATCTTGCGTTCGAGCCCGCCGTTGGGGAAAGGCGGTTTCCGCCCGTTCTCCGGGCGCGGGAATCCGAAATAAACGAACAGCCTGCGCGGCTCCTTCGCCTGGTCGAACTGGACGCCGCCGTTCCTGAACAGAAAGAACTTCTGCTTCTGTCCTGCCACGTCGTAGACCTCCATCCCTTCTTCAAGATTTGCCGGCAGACACAGCACGCGGTCGTCCAGGAACATCCATGCGTTCGGCTTGTCCGCCTCAATGATGAGGCGGTATTTCGCTTTTTCAGCGTGCCATGCGGTCTGGCCCGGTTCCTGTGCGGATACGTCATCCGCGCGGATGACCGGAAATGCGGTCAGAAGCGCACAGAAAGCGAGGATAAGTGTCAATCCGAAGTGTTTCATGGATCGTTTCTTCCCGCGCCGGAAACGCGCCGGAGCTTGAATGCGATGTCCACACGGAACGGCGGCACGAGGATTTGCCGCGGTTTCCCATCCGCCGTGAATTCAAGTTCCGCGACGAGTCCGCCCTGCCATGTGTCGTAGAACTCCGCGTGATATTTCCCCGGGGGCAGAACGGGCGGCACGTCCAGCAGAATGCCGGAATGAGGCGGCGCGGTCTTCGGATCGGCGGGCGCTTTGAAGAGGACCGGATCGTCGTAAATCCAGCCGATTGCGCCGAATCCGGGCAGGATCATGGTCAGGCAGGGCAGGGCGTTTTTGCGTGCGTCAGTGATGAGATTGAGCGGCGCATGGCCGTCGTGCAGGAAGAGTGCGGAGGAAACGGGATCGGCTTCGACGATCGCGGGGGCGTCCGGCATCATGGGAAAGGACACGAGGCTGACCACCGGGACCGCCCGCGGCGTGTTGTTCCCGGGGCGGACGTCGCCCGGCACGGTCGCGGACAGGATCTTTGTTCCGGTTCCGGAGAGGTCGAGCTTCGAGGTCATGGAACGGACCGCCTGTTTTGCATTGCGGAAATCCAGGTCGCGGATGAATTCGGCGAACGGCGGGTACTGGGAGCCTTCCTCGCCGAGGAAAAGCTTGTCGTGCCACCAGAGCATGGGCGTACCCGCCTGGTTGAAGAACGGCGCGCCCCAGAGCCCGGCGTGGATGTCCGCGTGGACGATCGAGGGTTCGCCGAACTCGGTGACGAGCACGGGCTTCTGCCGGAAGATCGCCATGACACGTTCCTGCGAGGCGAGCTGTTTGAGGAACGGGACGTCCGTGCCGCGGTAGGCGTCCCCGACGACGTGCGTGTACTGCGGCAGATGGAAGAGGTCGCGATAGGCGTTGTTCGTGTCGGCGTTGCCGGAGACGTGCGTGGCGATCAGGTGTCCGCCCTGGTCGACGCTTTTGAGATAGGCGACGGCGTCCTCTGTCCATTTTTTCAGCGTGCCGTCCTTGAGCATGGTCTCCGCGTAGTCCACGAGGTTGATCTCGCTCATGTACTCGTAGGCGAAGAGGTTCGGCATGGAGCCCCAGCGGGCGGCGATGTAACGGGCGCGGTTCCGGTCGAGTTTGATTGCGGCGGGATCCGTCCAGTATTTCCGGGGTTCGCTCAGGAACGCGCCGTCGGCTTCCTTGAACGTCCGGCGGTCGTTGAACGGGTTTTCCTGCCACTCGGGGTCGACGCCGGTCGAGAGCTTGCCGTGGGAGTCGAACACGAGGTTGATGAGGACGCCGTTCCGCGCCGCCGCCTCGAACATGCGGTCCAACCGCCAGGCGTTTGCCTGGTTGTAACGCCCGACGCCGTGGAAATAATCCATCGCGGAAGTCCACTCGATGGCGCAGGTCCACGACGCCATCCATATCTCCGCGAGGTCGATCCCGAACCTGCCGCATTGTTCAAAATAGTCGTCGTAGTCGTACGTTTTCCGGTCGGGGACGTGGTGCCACGGGAAATCCATTTCGCTGCGGAAATCCGCGTTCGCGTGGATGTTCAGCCCGAGCGGATAATAGAACGTCCCGTCCGTATGCTCGAAATAACGCGGATCGGACGTGCACACGCGCACGGAGCCATGCCGGTCGGACGGCGTCGCCTCCACCGTGCGCCATTCCGTCGCCGCCTCCTCGGGATGCGCCGGATCGGAACGGTCAGCCGCGACCAGCCGCACGCGGAACTTTCCCTCGGCGTGCGGCGCCATGCGGAACGCCCAGTACGGCTGCCCGGTGGGACGCACAGTTTCCTGGGCGAAGTGGAGCGAGCGCGTGAAATCCTGCGTGAAGTAGGCCGGGTAGCGATGTGTTTCCGGTTTGCCGTCGGCGGAGTGAGTTTCGAGTTCGTAGTCGACCTGGATCTCCTCCGGATTGAACGGGTTGAAATACTCGCGCGACAGCCGGAAATGCGATTCCAGCAGACATTCTTTTCCGACTGAGGCGGGCAGTTCCCAGTCGAGGATGCGGAGCGAGGCGCGGCGCCTGGCACCGGAGAAAGCGGGCGGGCGGCATTCCAGCACGATTTCGCAGTCATCCTCGCCGAAGAGCGTCACGCCGTACTCGAACATCACGGACGCTGTCTGCGCCGTCCATGCGCCGTTGTGCCCGACCGGGAGCATCGCGCCGGGTTCGTCCAGCGGCAGTTCCAGCACGGTCTCCGCGCCCGGCGGCACCGCGTATTCGTGTTCGCTCTGGAACCAGTTGCCCTCCTTGTCCTTCGCGAAAATCCACGCCTTCAGCGGATTCGTGCAGCCGCTCAGCTTGAGCGGGAACGAAAGCACGCCCGCCTGAAACGCCGTCCAGTCCGGCGCGAGCGTCTCGCGTTTCGCGCTCCGGTAAACTCGCAGATTGCCGGGCATGTGCGCGGATGCTCTGACCATGCCGTCCTGATCCGCCGCCAGCTCATGCGTGCCGTCCCGGTCCGCGACCATCCAAACGTATTCAGCGGCGGATGTTAATAAACAGGCAAACAGCAGCAGGAGCGCGGCAACGTATTTCAGCATGTCTGCATCCTGAATTTGAGCATGGAAACGGTTCCGGCGGCACATGGATTCTGAGAAATGGCTGCGCCGCCGATCGGATGGGTAATCATTGGCCGCCCCAGGTCCCTTCCTGCCATTTGGACTTGCTCAGATAGATGTTGCCCTGCGTGGAGATGTTCATGATCACGTCCATGCGCTGGATGTCAGCATGCCAGAAACAGCGGATCATCGGGATCTTGTTGATCCAGTCATGACGCACGGCGAGCACGTTCCGCTTCACGGACTGCCAGGTGCCGGTGCTGTCCGGCTTGACGGTCTGCGAGTTGCCTCCGTCGTCCGCCACGGAGTCGCCGCCCCAGCTGCTCGGCCAGAATCCCGCGCAGAATTCGTAGATGTAGCTTACGTGGTCGACGTCCTTCGTGTTCGGCGGTCCCCACGCCTTGTGGTAGGGCGCGAAGCCGTCGAACGTGCATTTCACGGAGTCGAAATCGGGGCTGTTCACGTGGCGGTTGGCGGACCGCACGCCCCACTTGTCGTTGTTCGGATCCGGGTCCATCGGGCAGACGAAAAGCCGCGGATCGGAGACCGTTTCATCGGTTGCAAGCGAGGAGAGCCACCCGGGGAAATACTCGTCGTAGGCGTCCTGATACATCCGGCATCCCTGTCCGATCTGGCGGAGGTTGGAGAGGCAGAGCGTCTGGCGGGCTTTCCGCTTCGCCGAATTAACCGCCGGAACCAGGATGCTTGCCAGGATCGCGATGATCGCGATCACGATCAGGAGTTCGATCAGCGTGAATGCGCGGCGTCCGGCGCCGCGTGTCGGTGTTCTCCGGTGACGGAGAAACGGATTCTCTGCTTTGTTCGGCATGGCAATGTCCTTTCCTTCTGTTGTGCGATATGATAAAAACGTTTGTGCAAACAAGTTTATTTTGCGGCGGCCTCCGGAATCGCGGGCGGCATCTTTCTTGCTGTGGCGTGCGGTTTTTCCTGCGGTTCGCTGTCCAGCCCGTGGATGGTCTTCTCCCAGTAGAACGGCTTCGTGATGAGCTGGAGCGCGCCTTTCCATGCGCCGACGGAGATCAGGACCCAGTAGAACGGCATGAGCAGCGCCCAGGGGATCAGGAAATAGAACTTGCGCCGGACGCATGCCGCGACGTGGACCAGAACCAGCAGAAAATTCGTCAGGAAGAGCGCGCACGAACACGCGAAGAAGATCTGCGAAGCCACCGCCAGGAACCGGTTCTCGTCCGGTCCGGCGTAGATCAGCGGCCACGCCTTCAGCGAGAACGCCCCGAGCGCGACGCCCCGGTAGAGCGTTTCGCCCGTGTGTGGTCCCACGATCTGCGAGAGGATCGTCTCCCCGTGCAGGACACCGTGGCAGAGCAGTGCCAGGTACAGCGTCACGACCGGCCAGAACACGAGGTTCATGAGCATCATCAGAACTGAGCCGCCGACCAGGAAATAGCATCCGAGCGCGCCCCGGAGCGAAAGCCGCCGCACGGTGTCCAGCGGATGCCGGTAGTGCACCAGATGCGTCTGAAGGAATCCCTTCACCCAGCGCGACCTCTGGCGGATCCAGTTCCACAGGTCCGAGTTCGCCTCTTCCCACGTGGTCGAATCCAGCAGGACCGTGCGCCAGCCGTGTTCGTACAGGCGGATCCCCAGGTCGCAGTCCTCCGTGACGTTGAACGGGTCCCAGCCGCCCAGCTCGCGCAGCTCCGCGGTCTTGAAGTGATTCGAGGTGCCGCCGAGCGGGAGCGGCAGGTTGAACGCCTGGAGCCCGCCGAGCGTGAGGTCGAAATACGTGCTGTACTCCACCGTGAAGAATTTCGTGAGCCAGTTCTGATCCGCGTTGTAGTAGTTCAGGCTCGCCTGCACGCACAGCAACCGCCCGTCCGTATCCTCGCGCCGGAACGCCGCCACCGCCTTTTTCAGCTGGTCTGGCTCCGGCTTGTCCTCGGCGTCGTAGATCACACAATAACGCCCGCGCGCCTCCGCCAGTCCGTAGTTGCACGCGCGCGGTTTCGTGCGGATGGGGCCGTCCGGGACCTCCACGACGGAGCAGTACGGTGGCAGGTCGCAGGCGGCGAGCGCGCGCCGCGTCTCCGCGTCGTCCTGTTCCAGCAGGAGCTTCACGTCGAGCTTGTCCTTCGGGTATTTCAGCGCGGCGATGCGCTTCAGGATCTTTTCCGCCACGGCGGATTCTCGGTACAGCGGCAGCAGGATCGTGTAGACCGGCAGGTCGTTGTTGCGGCGCTTCGTTTTTCTGGCGGATTTTTCCGCACCTTTTTTCCGGAGGAACGGCGCGGCGGCCGCCGCCAGCCGGAGAATCGCGGAAACGCCGTAGCAGACGATCATCCACGCGGACACTGCGAAGACGAAGAAATCCCAGCGGTATTTGAGGAGGAAAAGCAGCGCGGCGGCAATCAGGATGTAGTAGACCTTCTGACCTGTTCCGGTCGTCTTCGCGGCGCAGAGGTCGCCGTGCTTTCGCAGGAATTGTTCTGTCAGCGGGTCGTTTTTCATGGTTTTCGAATGCGGCAGTGCGGTTTTAAGCTCAAAATCAAGATGTCTTGTTGTTCTTTGGAATCAATATAGTTTCGATTCTAACTTTTTCAAGCCCGAAAACAATAAAAATGCGGAAAATCTTTTTTTCTGTTCAAAAAATACGAGATAATCCTGTACTTTTAACGTCGCGTCCATTCCGGGGGCGGATACCGTTTCCGTCTATTTTCAGAAAAATGCGCCTGATTTGCTTGAAAACACGCGGATTTTGCTGTATACTATAGGATAAAATGAACAAGCGTTCCGCATTGGAGATTGATCTTGAAACGTTTCGTCTTAAAATTGATCCTTGCTTTGTTTGTGCTGATGACCGGGCGGTCCGTGTTCGACTGCGGCATTCCCGCGAGGGCGGATCTGCTGAGTCCGCCGCCGGACTTCCGGCGCGTCCTGATCCTGTTCCCCGCCGAAGCCGGGCCGCGTGCCCAGGAGGAATTCATGGCGGGACTGGCGGAGGTGCGTGACCAGCATGAAGCGGAATACCGCGAGCTCATGCGGAAATGGCGCGAGACGGAGCCGGAACGCAAGGTGAGGAAACAGGCAGAGCTGGACAGGATCGTCGAGCAATTCGGCGAAAACTGGTGGGAGGATGGGGAGTATCCTGACGTTTTCTCCATGCTGCCCGAGGAACGGGAGATGATGTATGTGAAGCCGTCTTTCCTGTACGAAACGGAAGTGATCCCGGTTCGGATCGGGAATACATTCCTTCAAAGCGGCGGACCTCTCCCCTCGGAAGAAATCAACAGACTGTACGATGCGAAAGGGCAGTACAGCGCCGTGATCGTCGTTGCGTCCGACGAGATCGCCTCGTCGATCACGAATTTGCTCGACGGGGATTACGACTTCGATTTCAAAACGAAAAACCTGAACGGCGAGCTCGCTGTTGTCTTCGCGGGCGTGAGCTCGTTTGACGAATCGCTACGCAGGTACACCGATACAAGGGATTCGGCACGAAAGGAGCTCAACAACTTTGCGATCGTGCATCCGGCGGACCCGTGGTCGAACACGGACCTTGCGCTTCGGGCGTTCCCGAAAACGAGGAAGGTCGTCCTGCTGGCGTCCCGCGTGAACTGGGACGAAACGAAAGAAAGGGCGCTCCGCGACAAACTCGGTCCGGGGAAGACGCTGAAGACCGTCCTGCTCCCGGATTCCGTCTCGCCGTCCGAGGAGAAGGGAGGAAGCTATTCCCTGACGATGCGGCAGCAGTATCCGTCGCTTGGCGAGGTTCCCGGCGGGGAGATTGAGGCGTTCCGCGCGGCGGTCCAGGCGGAGATTCAGCCGGACACGGTCATCGTCTCGCTGTCTTCGTTCGAGTGGGGGATCGACCCCGTGGAATGGCTGCCCGCCGACTTCGACGCGTGCCCGGTCTTCGCTGATACGCCGCCGACGCGGAAAAACGAGGTCGGCGGATTCTGCCGGTCCATGAAAAAGCTTGCAATTCAGGTCGGCGACCTGCTGGAAGAGCTGGGAAAAGCCCCGCTGGCTGCGTCGCGGCAGGGGATTCCGACCGCCATCGCGGAGAGTGACGACCTGTGGCTCAACGAGGCGGCGCTGAAGCGATACCGCCTGAATCTGTCCGATTTCCCGGAGAGCGGCGTCCTGGCGAACACGGCGACGAAAAAAGCGCCGCAGAGGAGGGTATACCCCACCTGGACGAAGAAACGCATTGCCGCCCTGCTCGCGGCAAACGCAGCCGTGCTGTTCGTCCTGACCGCGATTACCCTGCTCTCCGTTCGCGCGCGCAGTAGAAAACGCCGCCTGACTGAAGCCGTCTACGATTCCCTGCCGGTGCGCGTGCTGGTGACGGACCGAGAAGGTCGCATCATCGACTACCACATGCAGTTCGGCGACGTGGAGCAGAAGGGCGAGATCCCGTGGAGGAACATCAATTCCGTGCCGTGGCTTCAGTCCATCGGCGCGGGCGAGGCTGTGCACGAGGCGTTCGACACGGGCAAGACGTTTGTCCGGGAATTCGAGGTCGACGGCGAGCGCCGCGTCGTGGTGCTGTCCAGAATCCCGTCGGATGTCCTGGGGCGCGCCGCCGTGATCGCGGTCAGCAGCGATTCGCCCGAACGGAAGCCGCAGGCGTAAAACAGTTTCCCCTGTCCGAGCGAAGCCGGACACCGCTGCAGTGCAGGCATTTGCCTGCTACGGGATCCAGCCGCCGCCGAGGAGACGTTCCCCGTCGTAGATGACGGCGGCCTGTCCGGGCGTGACCGCGCGCTGGGGCGCATCGAACCGGATGAAGACCACGCCGTTCGAAGAGAGCAGGATCGTGGCGTCCGCGGGGCGCGACCGGTATCGTATCTGTACCTGCGCGCGGAATTCGACGGCCTCGGCGGGCTTGGTGATCCAGTGGGCGCACGGCAGCACGATCGAATCGCGCAGGAGGTCGTTCGGGTTCGTTGTAAGAAAGACCTTGTTTCCCGATGCGTCGATGCGGCTGACCCATGCCGGGACGCCCATCGCCACGCCCGTGCCTTTCCTCTGCCCAATCGTGAACGCGTAAATACCGCCGTGCTGCCCGAGGGTACGCCCATCGGATGCGGCGGCAAACGTCCCGCCGGGCACGGTCTCGCCGAAGTGTTCGTGCAGGAACTCGGCGGCGGTCCTGTCCGGCGGCATGAAGCACGCGTCCTGGCTTTCCTTCGATTCGGCGTTCGGCAGGTCGAGTTCGCGGGCGATCCCGCGCACCTCGGGCTTCGTCATGCCGCCGAGCGGGAAGACGATGCGCGCGAGCTGTTCCTGCGAGAGCCCGAAGAGGAAATACGACTGGTCCTTTTCGCGGTAGGAGCCGCGTGCAAGGATGGCGCCGCCGTCTTCGGCGTCGATCGCTTTCGCATAATGCCCGGTGGCGAACGCCGCGCAGCCGTACTGTTCCATCAGAGGCATGAGCGCGCCGAATTTGACCCGTGGATTGCAGATGGCGCATGGGTTCGGCGTGAAGCCGGACTTGTACATGTCCCAGCTCGGACGCAGGACGGATTGCTCAAACTCCTTGGTGCAGTCCGCGTGGACGAGTTCGATCCCGAGTTTCGCGGCGGCGTCGGCGGCTTTCCTCTGCGTGGAATCGCCGCCGGGAAGAAGCGTCATGTGAACGCCGATGACCTGATAGCCCGCGCGGAGCGCGAGGTGGGCTGCGACGGCGGAATCGACCCCGCCGCTGAACGCAAGCAGGATGCGGGAGCCTTGCGGAATCCGCCGGAAAGGCGCGTACGGGGCATTTTGAGGCATGGTATTACTCCAGTGCAGCGGCAAGTGCGGCCGCCGTGACGCCCGGCAGGAAAACGACCTTGTCGCGCGAGGTCTGACCGGAGACCAGCGACACTGCGCTTTTCGGCAGTTTCAGCTTCTTCGCCAGGAACACGCACAGCTCCTTGTTCGCCTTGCCGTCGACCGGGGGTGCGGCGAGCGAGATTTTGAGGGACGCGCCGTAGACGCCCGCGACCGCGGTGCGTTTTGCTCCGGGCTGGACATGGCACGACAAAAACACCCCTGACTCATTGGTTCGGATCAGGGGTGCGAGAGTTTCAACCGTCATGCGGACGCTCCGGCGTCAGGAGGGATTCACCGTGATGACGCCGTTGCCGGACTTGGGCGGCTCGCCGCCGTCCTTCTTTTCGTTGGAACCATTGCTGTCCGAAGCGGGCTTGGCGTCGTCGCCGGAAAGGACGGGCTCCTTTTCTTCTTCGGGCGGGAGGTCCAGCAGCTTGCGGATGTCCGCGCCGGAGATGGTCTCGCGTTCGAGCAGGGCGTTTGCGAGCTTGTCGAGGCGTTCGCGCTGTTCGGTGATGATCTTCGTGGCGCGCATCTTGCATTCGCCGATGATGCGCTTGACCTCGTCGTCGATCTCCCGCTGGGTCTGTTCGCTGCACGCCTCGTTGCGCGTAATGTCGCGTCCGAGGTAGATGTGGTCGGCGCGCTCGCCGTACTGGACGGTTCCGAGCTTGTCGCTCATGCCGTAGGAACAGACCATGGCGCGTGCGAGGTTCGTGGCGTGCGCGATGTCCTGCGACGCGCCGCTGGTGATGTCGCCGAGCGCGATCTCCTCCGCCACGCGGCCGCCGAGGTCGGTGGTGATGATGTCGAGCATTTCCAGGCGGCTGCGGGAATAGCGGTCCTCGTGCTCCATCATCATGGTCAGACCGAGCGCCTGTCCGCGCGGGATGATCGTGACCTTGTGCAGCGGGATGCTGTTTTCGAGGAAGAGGTTGACGATGGCGTGTCCGGACTCGTGCCAGGCGGTGAGCCTGCGGTCGCGTTCCGGTATTTTGCGGCTGCGGCGTTCGCGCCCGAAGCAGACTTTGTCGCGCGCCTCCTCCAAGTCGGACTGCGTCGCGGCGTCCTTGTTGTTGCGTGCCGCGAGCAGCGCCGCCTCGTTGATGAGGTTCGCGAGGTCGGCTCCGCTGAATCCGGGCGTACTCTTCGCGACGGCGTCGAGGTCGACGTCTTTTGCGAGCTTGATGTTCTTCGCGTGGACGGCGAGGATTTTCCTGCGTCCCACGATGTCCGGCAGGTCGATGACGATCTGGCGGTCGAAGCGGCCGGGACGGAGCAGGGCGGGGTCGAGCACGTCGACGCGGTTGGTCGCGGCGATCACGATCACGCCTTCCTGGGTTTCGAGTCCGTCCATCTCCACGAGGAGTGCGTTCAAGGTCTGTTCGCGTTCATCGTGTCCGCCGCCGATGCCGGAGAAACGGGAACGTCCCACGGCGTCGATTTCGTCGATGAAGATGAGGCAGGGGGCGTTCTTGCGCGCCTGCTGGAACATGTCGCGGACGCGGCTGGCGCCGACGCCAACGAACATCTCGACAAAGTCGGAGCCGCTGATGGAGAAGAACGGCACGGACGCTTCGCCGGAAACAGCCTTCGCCATGAGTGTCTTGCCTGTGCCCGGCGGTCCGGTGAGGAGCGCGCCGCGCGGAATCTTGCCGCCGAGGAGCTTGAACTTGAGCGGATCGCGGAGGTATTCCACGATTTCCTTCATCTCCTCCTTCGCCTCGTCGCAGCCCGCCACATCGTCGAACTTGGTATGGTTTTCATTGGGGTCGATCATGCGTGCGCGGCTCTTGCCGAACTGGATGGCGCCGGAGCCCGCGCCGTGGATCTGGCGCGTGAAAATGAAATAGAAGACGAGCAGGATCGGGATCGCGATCGCGAGGTTCAGGAGCAGGGATTTCCACCATACGTCGCGTTCCAGATAGACGGTCTGGACGCCTTTTTCCTCCAGCTTGGAGATAATGGGGTCGGTGGCGTAGATGCGCGTGTTGTATTTCAGTTTGAGTTTCGGCGCGGTTTTCTTCCCCGCGTCGGCGGATTCGGCGGGCTTCGTCAAATCCTTCTCGACGATTTCCGGCGCGGAAGCCTTCCCGTTGTCCTTCTTCGCTCCGGCGTCCGACTTGTCCGCGTCGGCTTTCGGAATGATCTTGAACTCGCCGGAGACCGCGAGGATCTTGTCGGATTCCGGCATGACCTCGGCGGTGACGATTTCTCCCCTCTCAAGGTGCGCGAGGAACTCGTTCGCGCTCCATTCCTCCGTGGCGGCGAAATAGGGCGAGGACTGGAAGACGATGAGCGAGGCGAGGACGAGGAACGCAAGCAGCCAGAGGAAAAGGGACGCCGGCGGCTTGCGCTTCGCACCCGGAAGCGTTTTTTTTGGTGGGTCTTTCTTGTCGTTCATGAATTAGGCAATCCGGGTCATGGGGGCGTCCTGCGCGGGGATGAATCCGGTCGCGTTCTGGCTGTCCATGAAACTCTTGACGAAGAGTCCGAGGATGGCGAGGAAGATGAGCGCGAGGAGGACGACGATGATGATCATGAGCTTGTTGGAGAGGCCGCTGCCCTGTTTGCGTTCGGTGAAGCCGGAGCTGGCGACGGACTTGATGGTCTGGGTCGTGCTGGCGGCGTTGATGTCGATGCCGGTCTGCGTCTTCTGGATCGACATGGTCATGGTCTTGTCCTCGGTATCATAGAGGAGCTCGAACGCGCCGATGCGGACGATGTCGCCGTTCTGCAGTTCGTATTCCTCGGTGAGCGGGGCGCCGTTGACCTTGGTGCCGTTGGTGGAGCCGGCGTCGGCGATGACGAACCCGCCGCCATTGCGGGTGAGCTTGCAGTGAAGTGTGCTGACGGTGGGGTCTTTCAGGCAGATGGTGCGCTCGTCGGAGCGGCCGACGGTGATCTCGTCCTGGTTCAGTTCAAACATCCGGCCGCGAAGCTGTTCGCTGAGAACGACGAATTTCGGGATAGCGGGCATTTCCAGATAAACTCCTGATTTGAATCGCGTCCGCCATGTGACTGGGCGGCGGATGCGAAGTTGTTGACGTAAGCCGATAGATGTCTTTTAATATATAGCTTAGAAACCGGATTTCAAACCGGAAAGCAAAGATTTTCAGGATTATTTATGTACATTCCTTAACGAATCGACGCGGGAGGAGCCGCACGGGCATGACGAACTAGTCCTTCGGGATGATCTTGTGGTCCTGCGCCGCCTCCAGCAGGACTTTGAGCAGGATGGACTTCTCGGACGGGGTTTCCACGTGAAAGCGCTCGGGCGCTTCGGCGAGCTCGCGCCAGTAGGCGCGAACCTCGGCGGAGGCGGGCGAGCCTGAGGCGTCCGGGAAAAGCTCGAGCAGGAAATCCAGGATCTGCCAGACGAGCTTGACCTGTTCGTGCGTAAAGGACGAGATGAAGTCGTCCGTGACACGCTTCATCTCCGGGTAGACCCAGCGTCCGCGGATCGACCACGCCAGCGGCATCATGCAGCGGAAGAGCATTTCCGGTTCCGGCAGGCGTGTGAGGTCCGCGCCGGGCAGGACCGGATTGCAGAAGGGGTCGGGATCGTCGTCGCTGCCGGCGCGCTCGTAGACGAAGTCGAGGATGCCGAAGAATATCTCCGCGAGCTCCAGCCGACGGTCGGGCGGATAGTAGCGCGGATTGTCGGAGATGGCGTCTTCGAGCTTCTTTTTTGTGTCGTGGACGGGCGCTTCGTTGGGGCGCTTGAAGAGCTTGTCCAGCTCGTTCTGGAACGCCTCGATGTCGCGCTGGATGCCGTGTCTGTCCGCGGGCATGGTCAGCCGAGCCGTCCCGCGAGGATTTCCTTCAGCGCCTTGGCGAGCTGGTCGGTGCAGGATGTGCCTTTGCCGCCGCAGTCGACGCCTTCGAGCATGTCGATGACTTCCTGAGGCTTCTTACCCTTCACGAGGATGCCGATGGCGGTGAGGTTGCCGGGGCAGCCGCCCGTGAACGCCACGTTGGTGATGATGCCGTTGTCGATGTCGATGTCGATCTGGGAAGAGCAGACGAGCGGGCTGTTCTTGTAGGTGTAGTGCATGGCGGTGTCCTTTCGGGATAGGTTGAGATAATGAAAAAAGCGGTATGCGGTTCTTAATGTAGCACGAAAAAACGAAAAGACCAATTCCAAAATGAAAAAAGAGAGAAAAAGTCTTGCAATCGGGAAAAAACAAGCTATATTTTCGGGGTACTTTTTCCTGAAAACAGTGTTTGGCAGACAGCATGCCGGATCGGACCAATATGGAGCGGACTTTCGTGGACGGCGGAAACGACCAGTTTTTTATGCGCGAGGCATTGAACGAAGCAGAACTCGGCGCGGGGTACACCAGCCCGAACCCGGCGGTTGGCGCTGTCATCGTGCGCGACGGTCAGATCGTCGGACGCGGCCACCACAAACGCTGCGGCGGTCCGCACGCCGAGATCGAGGCGTTCCTGAGTCTGCCGCGCGAATCCGATGCCGCGGGCGCGGACCTGTATGTCACGCTGGAACCGTGCAGCACCTCGGGGCGCACGCCTCCGTGCTGCGACGCGATCATCCGGAACAGGATCCGGCGCGTGGTGGTCGGCTGCCTCGACCCGAACCCGAAACACGCGGGACGCGGCGTGGACATCCTGCGCGCCGCCGGGATCGAAGTGGAGACCGGCGTGCTTGAGGAGGAATGCCGCGTGCATCACGAGGCGTTCTTCCGGTGGATCACGACGGGACGCCCGTTCGTGCTGCTGAAAATGGCGGAGACGCTCGACGGGAAGATCGCCGCCGCGAACGGGGATTCCAAGTGGGTCACCTCCGAAACCGCGCGGGAACGCGTGGCGTACCTGAGGCGGCTTTCCGACGCCGTGCTCGCGGGCGCGGAGACGTTCCGCACCGATTTGCCCCGGTTCACGGCGCGCACGCCGGACGGAACCGTCCTGAAGACGCCGCGCAGGATCATCGCCACGCACCACCCGGAAATCCTGTCCGGGGCGGGCGAAGGCTGGGAATCCGTCGTGCTTGACACGCCGGAGGACTGGCGGGCTTTCCTCGCCCGGCTCGGGCGTGAGAACGTGACCATGCTGCTGATCGAAGGCGGCGGCGAACTGGCGGCGTCGGCGATTCGCGCGCACGCCGTCGACAAGGTTGAGTTCCATATCGCGCCGAAACTGCTCGGCGGACGCGGAAGCCGTCCCGTGCTGGGCGGTCCCGATCCGTCTGCGCTGTCCGAGGCGGTCCAACTCGACCGTCTTCGCGTGTCGGAGCTGGGGTGCGACCTGCGGATCGAAGCGTATCCGCTGTACCCGGAATCTTGAGAAGAATGAGGAGATGTTACGATGTTTACAGGCTTGATTGAAAAGACCGGGATCCTGACCGGGCGCGAAACCGGTGCGAAAGCCGGACGCCTGACCGTGAAGCCCGACGCCCCGTGGACCGATCTTGAGGCGGGCGAGAGCATCGCCGTGAATGGCGCGTGCCTCACGTTCGAGAAGGAATCGGGCGGGAACCTGACATTTTTCGTTATGAAAGAGACGCTGGACCGGACGAACCTGGGGCAGGTGAAGATCGGCGCACGCGTGAACCTGGAACGTGCGCTGAGTCTCGGCAGCCGCCTCGGCGGGCATCTGGTCAGCGGACACGTCGACGCCGCCGTGAAGGTGGTTTCGTTCGGCAAGGTCGGCGATGACTACGAACTCCGCATGGAAATGCCCTCCGACCTGAGGATTTTCTTCGTGACGAAAGGCAGCGTGTGCGTGAACGGCGTTTCCCTCACGCTTACGGACGTGACCGACGAAACGTTTGCGGTGCGGCTGATCCCGACGACCCGGCGCGAGACCAACCTCGACGATCTGAAGCCGGGCGACCTCGTGAACATCGAAACCGACCTGATCGGCAAGTATGTCTGCGAGCAGCTCAGGCACATGGATGGCGGGGCTTCGGGCGCGCAAACCCTCAAAACGATTTCCATGCGCGACCTGACGGAGGCGGGATTCTGATGGAAGCGGAAAAGATCGACTACAAGGCGCTTCAATTCGGTCTGGCGCTCGGTCACGCAGGCATGGATCCGGCGTCCGTGCCGGACTTCCTCACGCCGGGCACGTTCGACGTCATGGAGATCCCGACGGAATGCTTCCTGCACAGCGACACGGAGTTCCAGCGGCGCCTGGCGTCCTGCAAGTTCAAAACCGTGCGCGCCGGACATCTGATGGCACCCGACCTTACGCGGGAGATACCGTTCCTGGAGGAAAACTACCGCCGCGACTTCGTGGAACAGGCTTCGATCATGGTCCGCACGCTTGCCGCCGCGGGCGTGTCCGGGGCACTTTTCGGACTTGACATGAGGCGGATCCTCGGCGACGATGCCGCGGAAACCGCCGCGCTGGAAATCATTAGACACCTGGTCCCCGTCCTCTACCGCGAAAACTTCGAGCTGCTGGTCCCGTACCGTGTCCCGTTCAAATCCGAACGCGACATCATGACGGCGCAGCTGATGGGCAGGTTCATGCGCGGGTCGCTCAGCCCACTGGTGAAACTCAGCCTTGACATCCATCCGTTCGAGGTCGGTCCGGAGGAGGACAAGGCGGACTTGCTCGGGTTGCTCGGCTGCGAGGCGCACCAGGCTGTGCTGGTATACGACGCCGACAGCGGTCTCCACATCGCCCCGGCGCAGTTCCGTCCGTGGGCGGAGCTGCTGGAACGCCGCCTCTTCCGGGGACCGTACATGCTGTGTCCGCGTTCGGTCCGCAACCGCATGGCGATTCCGGAGTCGGATTTGTTCGCAAAAATGGTTTCCGACTTGCGAAATGAATAAAAACGTGCTACATTACTAGATTACTTTCTTTTCTGGAGGTTTGGTTTATTATGAATAGAACATTGAAACTCGGTGTCAATATCGACCACGTGGCGACGGTCCGCCAGGCCCGCCTCGCCGCCCAGCCGTCTCCGCTCGAAGCCGCGCAGCTCTGCATGGCCGCCGGAGCGGACGGCATCACCGCCCACCTTCGCGAAGACCGCCGCCACATTCAGGACGCGGACGTGATCGCGCTTTCGCAGGCGGGGCTCCGCCTCAACATGGAAATGGCGCTGACCGAAGAGATGGTCCGCATCGCGAGCACGCTGGTGCGTCCGCAGAGCTGCTGCCTGGTGCCGGAGAAGCGCCAGGAGCTCACGACCGAGGGCGGTCTCGACGCCGTCGCGAGCCTCGATAAACTCATGCGCTGGGTTCCGGTGCTGAAGAACGCCGGGATCGCCGTCAGCCTCTTCATCGCGCCCGATTTCGCGCAGATCGACTGCGCCAGGCAGTGCGGCGCGGAGTTCGTCGAACTTCACACCGGATCGTTCGCGAACGCCGTTTCCGATTCCGACCGTGCCGCCGAGCTCGACCGCCTGGCGAAGGGGGCGGAGTATGCGCATTCGCTCGGCATCGGCGTGAACGCCGGGCACGGCATCGACTACGACAATATCCGGCTGCTGCTCGCCGCCGTGCCGCATCTGCATGAACTCAACATCGGGCACAGCATCATCGCGCGCGCCATCATGGTCGGCGTCGGCGCGGCGGTCGAAGAGATGCTTGACCTCATGAATTATTACAAAGGCGAATAAGCCCGCTCGTTTTTTACCCCAGCAGAAAGGATTCCAGAAAATGGCATCGGAGATCATCGAAACCTTCCATCAGATCCTCGCTCAGTGCGTGGAACACGGCGCGTCGGATGTCCTGCTCAAGGAAGACGCCCCCGCCAACCTCCGCATCGCGGGCGCACTCTACCCCGTCGACTTCGTCACGACGCATGAATTCCTCGACACGCTCCTGCATGACATCATGGACGCGCGCATGATGAAGGAATACGAGCAAAACGGCGACGCGGACTTCTCCTACTGCGTGGAGGAGCTGGGGCGGTTCCGTATCAACGCGCACAAGCAGCGCGGCATGCACGGCATCACCCTGCGCTACGTGAAGAGCAAGATCAGCTCGATGGAGGAGCTTTCCCTCCCGCCCGTGCTCCGCAGCATCGCGGAGACCCCGCGCGGCATCATCCTGGTCTGCGGCACCACCGGCAGCGGCAAATCCACCACCCTGGCGGCAATGATCCAGCACATCAACGAGCATTTCACGAAGCACATCATCACGATCGAGGACCCGATCGAATACGAGTTCCGCGACGGCAAGTCGTTCGTGGAGCAGCGCGAAGTCGGGCTGGACTGCCCGTCGTTCTACAGCGCCCTCACGCACGCCATGCGCCAGGCGCCGGACGTGATCATGGTCGGCGAAATGCGCGACAAAGAGAGTTTCGAGGCCGCGCTCCAGGCCGCCGACACCGGCCACATGGTCATCAGCACCGTGCACGCCGCCGACGCCTCGCAGGTCGTCGGGCGTATCCTCGACCTCTATCCGATCCAGGAACAGGACACCATCCTCGAGGCGCTCTCCGCCAACCTGAAGGCGACCATCGCGCAGCGCCTGCTGCCGAAGGCGCTCGGAAAGGGCGTGGTCCCGGTCGTCGAGGTCATGATCTGCGACCCGGTCGTCCAGCGCTACATCTCCAAGAAGGAGTTCGAGAAGCTGCCCGAGGCGATGGAAAGCGCCCGCGAAGCCGGCATGCAGACGTTCAACATGGCGATCCTCGACCGTATCAACAACGGCGAGATTACCGAGGAAGTCGGCCTCGCCGCGTCCAGCTCGCCCACCGCCCTGAAGATGAACCTGAAGGGCATCTTCCTGAACAGCTCGAAATAACCTCATTCCCGACGCGTCCGGACCGCCTGTTTCCCCTGGACTAGGCGGCTCGGCGCAGGAGGCTCCCCCGTGGACTTGATTCTTTCTCTTCAGGCGTTTGTGCAGGGCATCGTAGAGGGCGTGACCGAATTCCTCCCGATCAGCAGCACAGGTCACATGATCATCGTGGACAGCTTCTTCCCGATGAAGGACAAGGATTTCGCAAAACTCTTCGAGGTCGTGATCCAGCTCGGCGCGATCCTGTCCGTGCTCGTGTATTTCTACAAGACCATCTTCCCGCAAAAGTGGAACGTCGCCGGATTCATGGCGATGGTCCCGCTTTGGTCGCGCGTGGTGGTCGGCGTGATCCCCGCCGCCGTGATCGGTTTCCTGCTCGACGACTTCATTGAGAAAAACCTCTTCAACATCGTGGTGGTGTCCGTGGCGCTGGTCGTGTGGGGCGTGGCGCTCGTGTTCAGCGGGCGCCTGGAAAAACGCGAATCAGGCACGGCGGAGATTGTGAAGATGAGCTACGGCAAGGCGCTCGCGGTCGGCTTCTTCCAATGCCTCGCCATGGTCCCCGGGACATCGCGTTCCGCCGTGACGATCCTCGGCGCGATGTGCCTCGGGTGCTCGCGCGCGTGCGCCGCCGAATTTTCGTTCTTCCTGGCGATCCCGACGATGTTCGGGGCTTCGCTTTTGAAGATGGTGAAGGGCGGGGCGCACCTCACCGGACCACAGTGGATCGCGCTCGCGATCGGCTTCGTGACCGCGTTCTTTGTGGCGTGGGGCGTGATTGCGTGGTTCATGGACTATGTGAAAAAGCACGACTTCAAGCTTTTCGGCTGGTATCGCATCGTGCTCGGCGCCATCCTGCTGATCCTGTTCTTCTGCGGCGTCGTGAAGATTGAAAAGGAAATGGAACCCGATGCTCCCGTTGTTGAAATCGAAACGGGCACGATAGAATAAAAATCCTGCACAGGGGATTGCCTTGTGCAGGATGGAAGATGATCCGCCTGAAAACGGGCGTTTTTTGTTTTACCAGTAGCGATACCGGATGACACGCCGACGGGGAACAACGACTTGATACGCCGGACGTGTCACGGT
Source organism: uncultured bacterium (assembly GCA_902802585.1). Taxonomy (GTDB): domain Bacteria; phylum Verrucomicrobiota; class Lentisphaeria; order Victivallales; family UBA1829; genus UBA1732. The sequence goes on along the minus strand of CADCMR010000002.1, from coordinate 125,484 downwards.
CGTGGTTCTCGTGGTGGTGACTGTCCTGGTGACCGTTGTCGTGGTCTGAACCGGCGCGGGGGCGACGACAACCGGCGCGGGGGCGACGACAACCGGCGCTGGGGCGACGACAACCGGCGCGGGGGCGACGACAACCGGCGCTGGAGCGGGGGCGACATAGACGGGGGCGGGCGTGGTGTAAACGGTCGTCGTGCCGGTCAGGATTGCATCGGCTGTTTCCGCGGCGCCCAGCGCGACGCCTTCCGCAACGGCGATGGGCAGCGTGAGCAGCGCGCCCGCCACGTCGACGAGGTCGGTGAGAAGACCGGGCCTTCTTTCCACAATAACAGTTTGCGCATGAGCTGTGGTCATCAGCACACACATGGTCAGGATTGCGAGGGTTGCTTTCTTCATTTTCGGGGGTCCTTTCTGTGTTAGGGCGATCTATTATTGGTTTCCGGCGGACTTTCGCATCCGGGCAAATTCCAGTTGGGAAGCTTTCCTGCGGTTACATTGAGGTAAACACGCTCAAATCTTCCTGCGTCGTCCTGTTTGCCTGTCTGCTGAAACTCCATCCGTCCGAATCAATAGAGCTGCCCTTTAATCATTCGCTCTTTCATGAAAGAACTGGAACAAAGACCTAATTGTTCAGTTTCCGAATAATACTATAGCACGGTTTTAGTCGATGTCAAGGCACAAAAACGTTTTTTTCGGATTTTTTTGAGAGACCGAAATGATGAGGAGAATATCATTTTCCCGCCTCTCTGACAATCCTCGAAAGCGGCACAGACGGAAACGATTGTTCTGCCCTCGGAGTGGCGGGACAGCCTTCGTCGAATCCGGCGTCCTGTCCGGAGGCTTTTTCCGTTTTTTTTTATGAAAACGGCTTGACAAAAACAATTCAGAGATGTAAATTGTTAGAGTGACGTATTGAACACAACCTTTTCCGTGTGAAATGGAATAAAGCGAAAAACGGTTTCCGCGCACGGGAATGAACTTATTTTCAAGGAGGAACCTATGAATCTGCCTCTGAAACGTTTTGTCGCGGTCGTTTTGACCGTGTGCCTGCTCGGCGTCGCGACGGAATCCCTCTATGCCGGCGCTTCACGCCCTCAGCCGCCGCCCAAACCGCAGCCCCAGCCTGCGAAGAAAGAGTGGGGCGGGACCAATATCATCGGTACGCTGGCGCCCGACAGAAAAGGTCAGCAATCCATGATCGGTACGCTGGCGCCTGACAGAAAAGGTCAGCAATCCATGATCGGTACGCTGGCACCCGACAAAAAAGGTCAGCAACCCATGATCGGCACGCTGGCTCCTGAGAAACCGCAGCCGCAACCTCAGCCCAGACCTCAGCCTAAACCGGGAAGCACGGAACCTTCCGCAAAGAAGCGCCCGCAGGACAACCCGCCGCCGGCGGAACGTCCGGCAGAGCGTCCGGCAGAACGTCCGGCGGAGCGTCCGGCGGAACGTCCGACGCAACGTCCAGCGGAACAGCCGAAGTCCATCGAACCGGAACCCCTGTCCATTCAGCCGGAACCCGCGGAAGCGCCCAAGGTCCAGAAGGCACAAGAGCCGATCATCATCACGCCGCGTTCCGTGCGCGCCGGCAATGCATCCGGCGGAAGTTCCTTCCGTGATGCGCCTGGTTATTCCGGCGGCGACGGCACCGGTCCTCTGATTTACAATCCGTAAATCCTGTTCAAAAGAACTAAACGCCAGTCCCGGCGGCGGATGCTCTTCAGATTTGAGCTTCGCCGCCATTTTTCTGTTTTGCCTCGGACCAGCTCCGCCAGACGTGCGGATATTTCCGCATGGCGCGTTCGAGCTGGGACACGCTAACGCCACAGTGACCGGCGGTTTGCGCGAGGTCGAATCCCGACGCCGCAAGCCTGTCAAACAGCGCTGCCGTCCACAGGATGAGGCGGGCATGGTTGGCGGGCGAAGGGGAGGGGAGCACGGTGAAACCATCCGCGGCGGACGGCTCGGCATGGACGCGCCGCGCGATCTCGTACCGGAGTTTCCGCAGGGCGATGTGACGGTTTTTCGCCTGGCTGCGTTCCTCGTTCGCGGACACGGCGATCCCGGTCGGACGGTGCCGCAGGCGCACGGCGGACGAGGTCTTGTTGATCTTCTGGCCGCCGTTTCCCGTGCCTTTCTGCGTGATGAACTCGCAGTCGCGCAGGAGGACGGCGTCCTCCGCGGTCAGCATGGCGTTGCGTTCGGCGGCGGTCATGGCGGGGGAAGAATCAATGGGGGAACCATGGCGGATTCCGCCTCACTGGCGGCGCTTCTTCGTGATATGGACGACCGGATCGCCGTGAAGCTCCTTCGAGACGACGATGTCGAAGCCGTCGTCGGTAGGGCCGGAGACGACCAGGCAGTAGTCGGAGCCGTTCGTGACGATGCCTTCGGTGATCAGCGAACGCATCACGCGGTCGGCGTAGATGGAATTCTGCGGACTGTACATGCCGGTTCCAGTGAGCCCCTTGCGCGTGAGCGCGAGGATCAGCGACTGCGTGGCGGAGCTGATGAGCTGGTCGTTCGTGAGCACGACGGTCTCATCCGGCTCGGGATTTCCCGGCGGCGGATCGAACGCGGGCGTGTCCGGAGGCGGATTATCCCTGTTTCGCCAGTCGAACCATGTGTCGGCGCAGGAAGCGAGGAAAAAGGGAGCGAGAAGCGCGAGCGAAAGGGAAACGATGTGCAGGGATTTCTTCATGCGCGTGGCTCCTTCTGGTCGTTTAAAAAGAATGGAGCGGGCGAAGGGAGTCGGACCCTCGACAATCACGTTGGCAACGTGACGCTCTACCACTGAGCTACGCCCGCATCTGGCATGTTATTTAATCTAGCACGCATTCCGCAAAAATCAAGCTCGGAACGCACATTTTTTTCAAAAAAACTTGTTTCGGATTGATTCGAAGCGGAAAACAAAGCTTTCTCTGCTGTCCGTGTGCGAGCGGAAGCCGCGTATTGTATCAGGGCACGCAGCATGTTCCCGAGCGTAGCCGGGCACTGCTGGATGCCTTGTCCTCCGTGTGCGAGCGTAGCTGGGCACTGCCCAAGTCGAGGCATTCGCCTCGTGTGCGAGCGTAGCCGCACACTGCTCGGCACACACCGTGTGTGGCAACCCTGTCAGGACTCGAACCTGAACTAAGTGGACCAAAACCACTTGTGCTGCCATTACACCACAGGGTTACGAAAACAGCGTCATTTACTTTAGCACGTTTTCCTGAAAATTCCAGTTGAAAGCACGAAAAAGAATGTTTTTTATGAAGTGCATGGCATTCGATCATGAAAGACGGGTGAGGGGACGGGGAAAAGAAAAGCCCCCGCCACCAGCGAGGGGACGGAGGCTTATCATGTTGTTGTCCGTTGCTGGAGATTACGACAGGGTGGCGATGTTCTGCCAGGAGGCGAGCTCCTTGTTTTCGATCTGCCAGTAGCCTGCGAGTCTGGTATCGGTGTTGTACCACGCGATATCGTCCGTGCCGTCGCCGTTGAAGTCGCCGACGCCCGCGAGCATCCAGGTGGAACGGTCGACCGCGCTGAGGATGGACCACGAGCTCAGATACCCGTCTTCCACGCCCCAGATGCCCACGATGCCCTCACCGTTGATCATGGCGATGTCGTTCATCTGGTCGCCGTCGAAATCGCCGGAGCAGAGGAAATCCCATTCGCTTGGATTGGCCACGCTGACCATGCGCCAGTCGACGGGATCATCCATGATCCAGGTGCAATAGGCGTTGTAGGTCTGGCTGTCGTCGCCGACGAAGCAGTTGCGCCAGAGCATATCGCACTTGCCGTCGCCGTTGAAGTCGCCGGTGGAGACGCATTCCCACTCCGCGGAGTAGCCGTTGATGAGGGTCCAGGTGACGCCGCTCTCCCAGTAACCGAGCAGACCGACGGTGTCGGACGCGCCGGTCGGGTTGGCGATCAGGATGTCGGCGGAGCCGTTTCCGCTGAAGTCGCCGACGCCGAGGATGTCCCAGCCGGGGGTCAGGTAGTTCAGAACCTGCGGGACGAAGATGTCTTCGTTGACAACGTTGGTGAGGCTCATTTCGCCGACCACGTAGCCTTCGTAGTTGACGCGCACGAAATCGTCGCGTCCGTCGGCGTTGAAGTCGCCGACGCCGTAGACCTCCCAGCCCGGATCGAGCGTGAGGACGCCGTCCCATGCCGCGCCGTTGCTGTAGATGTCGACCATGCCGCCGAGGCCCAGGCCGGTTGGCTCAAGGCGTTCCACGCCGAGCATCGCCTGCGTGCCGCCCGCGAAGCATCCCGGGAAGAAATCGGAGATTACGTACGGGGACGGGGAGGGTCCGGGTCCAGGTCCCGGACCGGGGCCGGGTTCGGGCGCGTCGACGGTAACGGACAGGATACTGTCCGCATAGGTCAGCGTGTAGGTGGCGTCTCCGATATTGACCGCCTGGCCGACCGAGAGCGTTCCGAGGGTTTCTCCGGTAGTCCCGCGCACGGAGATCGTATTCGATTCGTAGAAGGAACGCACATTGTCGGCGAGCACGTAGGCACCGGACGTCTGTGCGCCGTCGACCGTGAGCGTGTAGATGACGTTTCTGTCGGTCATGCCGATATTGTCGAACCCGCGGACGATCGCGACGTCGGTGCCGCTTGTGATCCCGGAGATGTTGAAGTCCAGGATGGCGCCGGAGGAGATGTTAAGCTTGCCGCTCTCGGTGATGTTCAGGATGCCGGTGATCTTTGCGCCGGAGGAGATGACGGAACTGTAGGTGATCAAGGTGGAATCCGAGGTGTTCAGATCGCCATAGAAGCGGATCTCGGCGCCGGAGGAGACACGCAGGCCGGCGACAGTCCCTCCCCGGTAGACGTACATAAGTGCGTCTTTCTTCAGCTCAAACATGGATCCCGTTCCGCCGGAGGAGATAACCGCAAGACCGCCGGACTGGATTTCAACATCTCCGGCGATGGATTTGCTCCCCGCCACGATCAGAACACCGCCCGACTCGAGGGTAATTACCCTCGCACGTCCGCCGGAGGAAACGGTCATGCTGCCCTCTCCCTTGACGACGGCGCTTGAGACTATGCCGGGGGCTTCGATGACCCGGATGGCGCCGCCGGTAACGGTGGCGCTGGTCAGGGTTCCGTAGAAGACCGAGACGTACCCGCCGTCGACCAGGACGTTGACCGCAGAACCGGAGGAGAGGTACATCTGGCCGTAGTCGCTGACCGTAGTGGATGTTGCGAATGCGGAGGAGAGCATGACCATGCTGCCGCCGCCGATGAGCGTGGTATTCGACGCATAGCCCCTGGAGAGGAGCGCCACGCCGCCGGATTGGACCGTGGTGCCGCTCATCGAGCCGCCGGAGAGTGTCATGGATCCGCCTGTGAGCGTGGTGTTGCTCGCCGCGCCGCCGGAGATGTTGAAGGAACCGCTTGTGACCTCGGTGAAAAACGCCGAACCGCCGTCGAGTTCGAAGGTCGCGTTTTCGACCGCCGTGTAATATGCCGTGCCGCCCCTGATTTTGATCAGGCCGTCGGTGTTGACCGTGGTGCTGCTCAATACGATGTAGTTGCTGACCGTTTCAAGATAGCCGCCGGACTCGACCGTGGTGTCGTACGCCGTGCCGCCGGAAATTGTCACGCCGCCGGAGTAATAAACACGCGTGCCGGCCGAAGATTTCGCCGTGTCTGTGACCGTGGTGCCGGACAGAACGCAGTTGCGGTCCTGGACGATGAACTTCCCATACCCTGTGACCGTTGTGTCGGTCGCGGAGGTATACCCGATGTTCATGGTGCCGCCTGTGATCATGGTGTTGCTCACCACCCCCCCGAACCGTACCTCCATGCTTCCGGCGTTGAGTACCGTGTCGTTTGCCGCGCCGGAAAAGATCGTCGCCGAACAACGGGAATAATTGAACGTGACGCTGTTCAAAGTGGCGAAGTTGCCGGAGATTTGGCATTCGTCGAGCGCCGTGAGGCCGTTCAATATGCCGCCGGAGCTGATGTAGATTCTGGCATCGCCGCGTTCGTCGATCGTCACGTTGTTCGCGACGCCGCCAAAAATATACATGCTGCCTCTGCACCGGCTGTTGTACGCGATGCCGTTCGCGACGCCGCCGGCGGAGATCGTCATGCTGCCGGCGGACATTATGGTGTTGTTCGCGACGCCGCCGCTTTCGATCAAAAGACTTCCGGAAGTGACCGTGGTGCTGCCCGCGACGCCGCCGGAGACGACTCTGACAATTCCGTTTGTATTGAGCGCAATGATGTTCGCGACGCCCTGGACCACAAGATTTCCGCCGCTGTTGCCGGGCTCGGTGTCATAGTTGCTTGAGACAGGCAGGATGGTGGTGCTGACCGCAGTGCCGCCGGAGAAGACGACCGCCGATCCGTAGGAGTCGATCTTCGCGTTGTTCAGGCTGCCGCCTACGGCGACCCAGACGACGCCTTCGGAATTGACTTCGGTATCGTTTGCGACGCCGCCGGAGTAGATCAGCTGTCCGCCATTCGTGAGATACACGCCCGGGAGAACCTGGATTGCCGTTTTTGTGACCGCGGCGACCGTGGTGTTGTTCGCCGTGCCGCCGGAAATCAGCATGAATCCGCCGCTGGAATCCGTTTCCGTCTTCCGAAGCTCGGTAAAGTTTGCGGTTCCGCCGGAGTGGACGAGGACGGACCCGCCGGAGGCGATCTCCGAATTGGACATGACGCAGTCGGAGAGCGTGATGACGCCGCCGGAACTGACCGTGATGCTGTTGATTACGGCGCCAATGTAGGCGTTCGCGTGTGCATCGGTCAAGGTCGCGTTGGAGAGCGCGCCGCGGATAATCGTCAGGGTACCGCCGGACATGAGTTCGAGCCCGGCCGCCGTGCCGCCGGACGAGATCAGGACGCTGCCGTAGGCGACTACATTGCTCGCGTGGCCACTGTTCCAGATGTCGAGCAGGCCGCCGTCTTGGATCGTAAGGCTGTTCGCCCAGCCGTAGGTATAGACGCGGATTTTGCCGCCGGAATTGGCCGTTGCGCTGGTCGCCCAGTTGTAGACGTAGAAATTGCCGCCGGAATTGACTGTGGTGTCTCTCGCGTTGCCTCCGGATGAAACAAACAGGGTGCCGCCGGAATTGATCGTGGTGTCGTACGCACTTCCCCCGGAGGAGAGGTGCATCCTGCCGTCATTGTTCATGATGGTTTCGACCGCCGAGCCGGTGTCCGTGACATAGGCAGTGTTGCTGGTCAGGATCATTCCGCTGGTTACGCCGCTGGAGATGTAGATAGCCATTGGGATTGGTCATCCTTTCTTGGTTGTTATGGAATAAAAAATAGAAATGCCGATGTCTGTTGTCCTGTAACCAGGACGTAAAAAAGCCTCCGGATGCCGGTCGGCATGGGAGGTGCAACGTAAGAACGAGGAGAAAGAAGAAACACGGGACCGGATCCTGCGTCCTGATAGGACTGAACCCGCCTTGTCCAAACAAGGCATAAATAAAGAAAGATCGGATGTCCCGGCAAATCTCATCGTGTCGCTTCAGTTCAAAAAAATGGTAATCCTTTAGTTAATACCTACAATATAATGCGCCAGAGAGAAAATGCAAACTCTTTTTCCAAAAAAAAGAAAAAACTTGCGCACGGAGGGCTATTTTGCGAGGCGTTTCGCGGCGGCTTCGGCGATAGCCTCGGGCGTGAAGCCGTGTTCCTCGCGGATTTTCGCCGTGGAGCCGTGCGGGATGATCTCGTCGGCGTCCCAGCCGTAGGAGAGCAGTGCGGGACAGCCGTTGCCCGCGGCGAGTTCGGCGGCGATGGATGCCAGACCGCCCTGCTTCACATGGTCCTCGATCGTGACGACGGGCTTGTTGAGATACTGCTTGAAGAGCGCGGCGTCGAACGGCTTCAGGAAACGCACGTTCACGACGGCGGCGCGGAGACCATGTTTTTTCTCCAGGATGTCGGCGGCCGCCATGGCGGTGTAGATTTCGCGGCCGGCGCACCAGAATGAGAGGTCGGAGCCTTCGCGGACGACGGCGGCCTTGCCCCATTCGATGGGGGCGGGCGCGGGATCGCCCACGGGACGTCCGGAATTTCCCTTCGGGTAGCGGATGACGGCGGGGCAGGGGTGTTTCAGCGCGACCTCCATCATCATGGGGAGCTCGTCCTCGTTCGCGGGCATCAGGATTGCCATGTTCGGGATGGCGCGCAGGAACGACACATCGTAGATGCCGTGGTGCGTGGGGCCGTCTTCGACGAGTCCGGCGCGGTCTTCGCAGAGGAGGACCGGGAGATTCTGGAGCCCGACGTCGTGGAAGAGGCAGTCGAGGGCGCGCTGGGAGAAGGTGGCGTAGATGGCGGCGACGGGGTGGCAGCCGTTTGCGGCGAGCCCGGCGGCGAACGCGATGGCGTGCTCCTCGGCGATTCCGACGTCGAAGAAGCGTTCGCGGTATTTGCGGATGAATTCGTGGGGGATGCCGCAGCCGAGCGCCATGGCGGCGGCGACTGTGACGAGCTTCGGGTCCTGCGCGGCGAGTTTTTCCAGGGACTTGCCGAAGACGGCGGAGAATGTCGGTTTCGCATCGGCGCTGCGGATCAGCTCGCCTGTTTCCGGGTTGAACTTGCCGATGCCGTGGAAAAGCTCGGGGTCCTCGTTCGCGAACTTGCAGCCGCGTCCCTTCTCGGTGATCACATGGACGATTACGGGCAGGTCGTTGTCCTTCACGCGGCGGAGCGTGCGAATCAGCTCGACGAGGTTGTGTCCGTTCACGGGTCCGATGTAGCGGATGCCCATTTCCTCGAAGAACACGCCGGGCACGAGCAGGCTTTTCAGGGAGCTTTCAAGTCCGCGGATGCCGCCGATCATGTTTTCGCCGTGCGGGAAGATGCGGAGGAAATATTTCAGCGCGGTCTTCGTGCGGTTGTAGAGCTTGGCGGTGATGATCCTGTTCAGAATGCGGGAGATGGCGCCGGTGCTGCGCGCGATGGACATCTTATTGTCGTTCACGATCAGGATCAGACCGCGGCAGGTGGAGCGGAGGTTGTTCAGCGCCTCGAAAGTGATGCCGTTGGTGAGCGCGCCGTCGCCGACGATTGCGACCACGCGTCCCTCTTTTTTCAGGAGATGGTCGGCGACCTCGAATCCCATGGCGGCGGAGAGGGCGGTGCCGGAGTGTCCGGAGCCGAAGCAGTCGTAGGGGGATTCGTCGATCTTGGTGAATCCGCTGATGCCGCCCTTCTGCCGGAGCGTGTCGAACCTGTCTTCGCGTCCGGTCAGGAGCTTGTGCGTGTACGCCTGGTGGCTGACGTCCCACAGGATCTTGTCCTCGGGGGCGTGAAACACCATGTGGAGGGCGATGGTGAGTTCGACCGTGCCGAGGTTCGGGGCGAGGTGCCCGCCGTTTTTGGAAACCACGTCGATGATCCGTTCGCGGATTTCCGCGGGCAGGGCTGTGAGTTCCTTGCCCGTGAGTTTCCGGAGGTCTTCCGGAGAATGGATGCGCTGGAGGAGTTTTTCCATGGATTTGACGTGAATGAGTTCAGTTTCCTGTGCGGCGGAAAAAAGTAATCAATTAATTTACACCGGAAACAGGTGTTTTTCAAGCGGAAAACGAGTTTTCGAGTGATAAAGAAGGCAGAAAGAAAACGCGGAAACGGTCGTTGGAAACCGTCTCCGCGCGGAGCTTTCAGTCCTGAAGCGGCGGGGTCAGTATTTTTCGAGACCGCAATACTTTGCGAACGCCTCGGCCTCCTCCTTGGTGAGCATGATGACCGCGCCGTGCTTTGCGCCGGTGAAGTTCGTGGTCTTCATGACGCCCTGGTTGAAGCGTCCGAGGTTCTTGAAATCGCGGAAGTCGGTAGTCTCGCTGAACGCCATTTCATTGGGGAAGGAGTAGTTGTCGAACATGAGGACATACTTGTCGGTGCCGATCCTGCGCCAGACGTTCGGGGCTTCGACCGCGCCGCCGGTCTTCGCGCAGTTCTCGTCGCTGACGTACTTGTATCCGTAGAGCAGGTGGTCCGATTCGGCGTGCTTGATGCCGCTGTCGTAGTCGAAGAGATGGAACTTGCCGTTTGCGTAGGAGAGATCGCCGTCGATGTAGGAGTGGTATCCCTGGGGCGGGTCGAATCCGAGGAGTTTCGGCGTGGTGATGAGCTTCGTGAAATCCTTGTCCGTATAGGCGTAGTAGAGCTGCTTCAGTTCGCCGCCGTCGAGCCCGAGGGTGAAGTAGACGAAGATCTTGCCCTCTTCGGGGTCGTAGGCGGTTTCCGGCGCCCATGCCTGGCTGATGTCGCCGAGTTCCGGGAACGCTTCGGCGACGTTGAAGCTGGTGCTGGTCCAGTTGATGAGGTCCTTCGACTTCATCAGGACGAGGCTGCGGTTGTTGCCCCAGCCGTACTTCGCGGCGTCGCGCTGCCATTGGGTGTCGCGAAGCCCCTGGCGCTGGGCGTGGATGTGCAGGTCGGTCGCCGCCATGTAGAATCCGTCGGGTCCGCGGAAGATGTGCGGATCGCGGATGCCCTTCTGTTCGGCGAGGTCGACGCCAAAGAGCACGGGCTTGTTCCCGTTGACGTCGGTGAACGTGTAGCCGTCGCTGCTGAGTGCGAAGAAAATGTCGTGGTACTGTTCGCGGAACGAGACCATCAGGTACGCGCCGAAATTGTCCTCCGTGACTTCGGGGATGCGGTCGGAATCGTCGGAGGAGCAGGAGGCGCACGAGGTGGCGGACGCGGAGAGGAACAATGCCGCGGAGGCGGCTGCAAGCGAGGCGAGTACACGGCGGAAGAGACAACCGGTAGATTTCATGGTCGGGGATCCTTATGGTGAATGGTTCGTTTGAGTTCGGATCGAAGGGGTTGACTTGATGCGTCAGAGGCGGAAAAGCCCGTACTGGACGATGCAGCGGAGCGCGGAGACGCCGTCCTTCCAGTTGATCTTTTTGCCTTCCTCGTAGCTTCGGGGCGCGTAGGAGACGGGGACCTGCCAGGCGCGAGGATGGAGCCGCGCGATCTTGAGCGTGAATTCCGGCTCGAATCCGAAGCGGTTTTCATTCAGCTTGATTTTCTGCAGGAGATCGCGGCGGACCATCTTGTAGCAGCACTCCATGTCGGAGAGGGCGAGGTTGGAGAACATGTTGCAGAATCTGGTGAGGAACTCGTTGATCTTCGAGTGCCAATAGAGCATGACCTGCTGTGCGCCGGTGCGGAGGATGGATGTGCGTGCGCCGAACACGACGTCGGCCTTCCCGTCGAGGATGGGCTGCAGGACGGAGGGAAGTTCCTCCGGGCTGTACTCGAAATCGGCGTCCTGGACCGTGACGACGTCGCCGGTCGCCATGGCGAATCCGGTATGGAGCGCGGCGCCCTTGCCGCCGTTGGCTTCATGGCGCTTGATCCTGAATCCGCGCGCCTCCCATGCCTGGAGACGCTCCCAGGTGTTGTCCGTGGAGTGGTCGTCGACGGCGATGTATTCCGGCTCGACGCCTTCCTGGAAGCGTACGGAGCTGACCCGCTCGAGGATGGCGTCGATGTACCGTTCCTCGTTGTAGACCGGGATCACGATGGAGAGTTTGATTCTTTCGGGCATTTCATTTCCGTGGTTGGACCGCATCCGCCGCAGGTGAATGTTTCCGGCGGCGCGGGCTTTCATATCTCAAATATCCGGTAAATAAGATAAGCCGGAAATGCTTTTTTTCAAGTCCCGGAGGACTTTTTTTCAAAATCCGCTTGCATTTCACCCGTTTCAGGGTTAAATTTTTAGGTGCATTTTTCTAAATGAAAAGCGGTCCGATTATTGAAAGGATTCCCAATATGAAATATTTCCTCCTGTCCGTTCTTCTGCTTGGCTTCCTCTGTTCCTGCGCCCACAAGCCCGAGCCCCAGCCGCTGTATGTGAGCCGGTTCTATACGGAGAAAGACGCGTTGATGCCGAACGGATGGCGCCTGCACGAGGACGGTTTCTTCGCGAAGCCGGAGTCCTTCGACGTGTCGCCATACCTCGGGCTGGACGAGAGCCACGAACAGTACGATGAACGCGCCAATCTGTTTACGGTCAGGACGGGCTCCCGCCCGACCATGTATTACTATTGCGGATATTATCCGGTGGAGGATGACTCCATCATCGACGTCGTCGCGGACGCTGCCGGAAAAGGGTCGTTCAACCTGGGCGTGGAGTTCTTCGACGCCGACCAGGAACTCCTCGGCGAACGCCACCAGGGGTTCAACATCCTGCCTGTTACCGGCGACAAGCCGTTCAAGACCTACCGTTTCCGCCTGTATTTCCTCGCCAACGAGAACAAGAAGGCGCGGTATGTCCGCCTCATGTTCACAATTGATTCGTCCAGCGAGCTGACGCTCCGCAATATCTCGCTCAATGTCACGCCGTATGAGATCGACCGGATGGACAGCTCGTACGTCAAGTTCAAGGAAAAAGAGGCGCAGCAGAAAAAAAGTTCGTCCTCCAAGCGCCGCAACTGACGCGCAACGCGCCGTAACCGGTCCGGTTCGCATCCGCCCCGGTCCGCCCGGCAGAACCACCCCGACCACCTTCAGGAGACATTCATTATGCGCTGTCCACGCTGCGGCTGCCAGGAAGACCGCGTGATCGACTCCCGTGCCTCGAAAGACGGCGCGGCAGTTCGCCGCCGCCGTGAATGCACCGCATGCGGACACCGGTTTACAACGCACGAGGAGATCATCCAGGCGGAACTGAAGGTCGTGAAGCGCGACAACTCGCGGGAGGATTTCGATCCGAACAAGATCCGCGCCGGAATCGAGAAGGCGTGCTGGAAACGCGACGTGAAGCCCGAAACGATCGACATGGTCGTGTCGCAGGTGACGAGCGGACTTGAGGCGGACTACGAACGCGAAGTGCCGTCCAGCGAGGTCGGTAACCGCACGATGGAGGCGTTGCGCCAGGTCGACAAGGTCGCGTACGTGCGGTTCGCATCCGTGTACCGCGACTTCAAGGACATCGACGAATTCATCGACGAGATCCGGAGCATGGGGCGCAACCGTGCGAACAAAACGGCGCCCCGCGGCGGAAAGAACGTCTGAAAGAAAGCCTGTCCGCCATGCATTTTTCGTTCTTTTCCTGGCTTCACGGCCGTTTTCTCCGTCTCGTCAATCCCTTTCAGAAGACGCTCGGCGAGCAGAACTACATCATCCTGCTGAGTGTGCTGGTCGGTCTGCTGTCCGGCGTGGCGGGGGCGCTGATGAAAACCGTGGAGCACCTCGCGCAGACGCTGGTGGCGCGGATTCCGACGGACGTTCCGTGGGCGGTCTGGGTGCTGCCAGCGACGCCCGCGCTCGGCGTGCTCTTCTGCGTCTTCGTGGCGCAGGTAATCATGCGCGGCAAATACGAACGCGGCCTGGCGGGCGTCATCATGAGCGTGAAGAACCGAACCGGCGCCGTGCCGCTCCATAAGACCTTCTCGCACATCATCACCAGCGGCGTCAGCGTCGGGCTCGGCGTGTCCGCCGGGTTGGAAGCGCCCGTGGCGCAGACCGGCGCGGCGATCGGCAGCAATGTCGCGCGAAGCCTGCTCCTGAACCATGAAAACCGCATCCTCCTGCTGTCGTGCGGCGGCGCGGCGGGCATTTCCGCCATGTTCAACGCGCCGGTCGCCGGGGCATTCTTCGCCATGGAAATCCTGCTTCCGAAGACCGCGAGCGCGATTCCTGCGATCATCCCGCTGATCCTGTCCTCCGCGACCGCGCTGCTGGTGTCGCAGCAGATTCATCCGCCCCGCCCGTACCTCGACCTGCTGCAGTGGAACATGCGCGCGGTGCCGTACTACGTGGTCCTCGGCGTGGCGGCGGGGCTCGTCTCTGTCTTCGTGATCAAGATGTACACGCGGATATCGAAGCAGTACGGACGCGTGGACAATCCGTGGGTGAAAGGTCTGATCGGCAGCGCGGTCCTGTATCTGGCGATCCTGATGTTTCCCGCGCTGCGAGGCGACGGCTACCAGTTCATCCGCAGTCTGCTGATCGAGCCGGATGCGCTGTATTCCGGCAGTCCGCTTGCGGCGATCTTCTCGAACCCGTGGGTGTTTCTGCTGCTGACGTTCCTGCTGGTGTTCCTGAAGGCGCTGACCTCGATTTCCAGCCTGGAGAGCGGCGCGGACGGCGGCATTTTCGCCCCGTCGATGTTCATCGGCGCCTTCCTGGGCTACTCCATCTCGAAACTCGTCCATATGATTGAGCTGCCCTGGGGCGGATACATCAGCGAACCGAATTTCCTTGCCATCGGGATGGGCGGCGTGCTGGCGGGCGTGATGCACGCGCCGCTGACCGGCATCTTCCTGATCGCCGAGCTGACGGGCGGTTACAAGCTCTTCATCCCGCTGATGATCGTCTCCGCCCTCTCCACGTTCGTCTGCCGCAAGCTCTGCACGCACAACGTCTACAAGACGATGATCATGTTCCACGGCGGCGACCCGGACGGCACGCGCGACGCCGACGCGCTCACGCGTGCGATCCCGGACGAACTGATCGAGAAAGATTATTTGCCTCTGTCCGAATCCGACTCCATGCGCAGCGTGCTGAACTCGGTCATGAAGACGCACCAGAACGTGTTCCCCGTGCTCGACCGCGACGGAGGGCTCGCGGGCATCGTCACGCTCGACGACATCCGGCATTACCTGCTGGAAACGTCGCTCTACGATGTCGCGCTGGTCTTCGATATCATGCGTCCGCCGGAAGCCGTGCTGAAGCCGGGCGACACGCTCGGCCGCGCGATCAGCCTCTTCGAGAAGCATCCGGGAACGGAGATACCCGTGGTCCGCGGCTGCACGTTCGTCGGGTTCGTCACCAAGCACCGCGTGCTGGACCGCTACCGTTACCTGATCGAAAACCGCCCCGAACTTTTTTGACCTTGGAATGAACAGGACGGACCAACCATGATCGAACTTTCCGCACAGGCGATCTTCCTTCAGGATTCGCACGGATGCGCCGTGCCGTTCGACCCGGACGACCTCGCCGCCCGGATCCGGTCCGTCCTGCCGCGGAATGGCGCCGAGTCCGACGCGCTCGCCCGCGACGCCGTCAGCGCAGTCGAATACGCCCTGCGCCGCGCCGGGAAGCCGAAATCCGGTCCGCTGTACGTAAAGGCATCCGCGGTCGACGCCATGATCGCGAACATCCTTCAGTCGGTCGGACTGGACGAAGCCGCCGCGGCATACGGGCGCACGAAGCGGATCGACGAGGAATCGGACCGTTTCCAGGACGCCCGGATCGCCGCTCTGCTGGGCGAACGCCTCCCTCTGAACGGGGAACGCCTCGCGGCTGTCGCGCGGAAGGTCTCAAACACGCTGCGAGCCATCGGGGCGGACGTCTCCTCGACCGAACTTGTTTTCGAGCTCGCGAAGCATTTCGCGGATTCGCTCGATGCCGTCGGAACGGTGAGCCTGTCGCTCCCTGAGCCCGGCTGGAACGACAAAGGCTTCATCCTGCCGCCGGAGGAGTTCACAGGTCGGATTTCCGCCGCGTCCGCGCGTTTGCTGGATCCTCAATGCCGCGCGGTGAAAGTCCAGCCAGTCGACCTGCGCGTGTTCCCGGCGCTCCGTGTGGAACTGCGCTTTTTTCCGCTTCTTCGCGAATCGAAACTGGAAACGCCGGTCACGGAGCTTGCGTTCGCGCCGCTCCTGGCTCCGGTCGCGGCGTGTGTGGATGAGCTGTGCATCGCGGCGGACGAAGCCTGCGGACGGCACGGCGGCGAATCCGTGACGCCTCTGAAACTCCTGCTGCATTTCGCCGACGCCGAGGTGTTCGCGTCCGAGGCGATGGGGTGTTCCGGCAGGAAAGCCTCCGCCGGGATCCTGAACAGCCTCGCATTGTTTTTCACCGGCATGATCACGCGCCGTCCGGAAAAGATTACCTGCGGCTGATATCGTTCTGTTTTGCCGGAAAAACACTCCTGCGAAAGAAAAGCCTCATGGTCCCGCGGACGAGGCCATGAGGCGTCTTATTGATTCTTTGCTGCTTGTTTCAGCGGGTCATTTTTTGACCGGGACGCGATAGACCATGAAGCTGAAGGGAGCCTGTTTGGCTTCGAGGATGCCGGCGCTGATCTTCAGCTTGGATTCCTCTTGTTTAATGAGCTCGGGATTCGCGAGGTCGTTCTTGTTCGCGAGGTCCGCGCCCTTGATCCCGACCACGGAGACTTCCGCGCCGTCGGCGGCGCCGGGGATGTTGATGGAGATCGGGACGGCGGTCTTGCCAAGGTTGATGAACTTTACGATGACGCTGTCGCCGTCGGCGGTCTCGTCGAGGACCGCGCCGCAGTAGCAGTCGGCGGGGAATGCGCCGAGGTCGGAGAGGTCGAGCGTGCGTGTTCCGGCGTTGGTGCTGTAGAGTTTCTGCACAAGGTAGCTCGGCGTCTTCACAACCGTGGTGTTGTCGAACCAGATCATGTCGTGCGCCCACTGCCACGCGTAGTAGTTTGCGAGGAGCGGCGCGTAGGAGGTCATGCGGACGACGTCGGCGTTGCGCTCGATGCCGGTCAGGAACGCGGCTTCGCAGAGGGCGGCGCGGAGGGAGTTGGTCGGGTTGTCGTGGCAGGCGTATTCGCCGGCGAAGACCTTCGGTCCGGTGCGGTCGTACTTGTCATAACGCCCGATGTTCTTCAGGAACCACTCGGGATCGCGGTAGTAGTGCTCGTCGACGAGGTCCGCCTTGAACTCGCGCATCTTCGGCCAGAGGTAGTCGAAGTCCCTGCCGTCCGGGTTCGGGCCGGAGCTGCCGATGATCTTGATGTCGGGACATTTCGCGCGGATTTCCTTCAGGAAGATCGGCAGGCGGTCGGTGTAGAGTTTGCCCCACTGCTCGTTGCCGATGCCCATGTATTTCAGGTTGAACGGCTCCGGATGTCCCATGTCGGCGCGGAGCTTGCCCCAGGTGGTCGTGACGGGGCCGTTCGCGAACTCGACGAGGTCGAGGCAGTCCTGGATGTACGGTCCGAGCTGGTCGAGCGCGACCTGCGCGGTGAGGTCGGTGGCGTCGTTCTGGAACTGGCAGGCGAGACCGATGTTGAGCACGGGCAGAGGCTCCGCGCCGATGTCCTCGCAGAACTGGAAGAACTCGAAGAAGCCGAGGCCGTAGCTCTGGAAGTAGTCCGGGGTCAGGTGATCGACGAACGTGTTGTTCCAACGGTTGCCGTTCAGCGGGCGGTTGCCGACCGGACCGACGGAGTTTTTCCAGTTGTAGCGCTGGTCAAGCGTGGTTCCCTCGATGATGCAGCCGCCGGGGAACCGGAAGATTTTCGGCTTGAGGTCGGCGATCGCCTGTGCGAGGTCGTTGCGGAGGCCGTTCGCGCGACCCTTCCACGTGTCTTCAGGGAAGAGCGAGATGTGGTCCAGGTCGACCGTGCCCTTGTGCCCGTTGAGGAGCAGGCGGAACTTGCCGCGCGTCTGCGTGCTGGCGGCCTTCACGTCGACCTTGTATTCTTTCCATTCGCGGCTGTTCACCGTGAACGGCGTGCGGGCTTCCATCGTGCCGTCCTCCCTGACGAACGCGGCGTCGAACTTGACCGGTTCCGTCGTGCCGGGGGCGAGGCGCGCCATCAGGGTCAGATGGTAGGTCTTGTCTTTCTCGAAGGCGAGTCCGCGGAATCCGGCGTTGTCAAGCGCGGTCCATTGGTCGCGGTGGGATTCGGCGGTGAGGCGCGCGAAATGCGGATTGCGCGGGAACGGGACGTCGCCCTCGGAGCCCCTGACGACCTGAACCTTGCCGTCCGTCTCCCAGCCGGAAAGTCCGTTCGGGAACTCGAAGGAGCGGTTCTTGATAAGCTCGGCGTAGAGTCCGCCGTCCGCCGCGAAGTTGATGTCCTCGAAGAAGACGCCGTACATCGTGGGGCTGATGTCGAACTTGACCTTGGCGGGGTCGAGCGTGCCGGTCATGGTCTTGGGCGCTGCCTGGTTCTGCGCGTTGAGCGCGGCGGCTCCGGTGAGGATTGCCGCGGCGGCGGTGATGCCGATGAGAGCCTTGTGTTTCATATCAAAACCTTTCTGTTGTGAAATGGAAATAACAGGAATTTGTCCGATAATGTAACAGCATTATCTGCAAAAATCCAGTGGAAAAAGGAAAGAATGTGGAAAAAAACAGGAGTTTTCTCAATATGGTGAACAACGCCGAAAAAACGAAACCGTGTTTTTTCTCGAAAAATGCACGAAATGAGTGAAAAATAGCCGGTTTCAGCTTGATTTTCCGGAAAGACGGTCTATATTATATGACACGTTGAAACAGAAACCTTAATCCGTCTGTCCGGATTCGGTGGGTCGCAAGATCCGCATGACCGCGGGGTTTTCTTTCATGCGCAGGGATTTCCGGCGATTTTGCCACCTCGTTTTTCATGATCCCGGCATGGCGCGGCGGGGAAAGCATTGCTTCCTGCTGCGGAAAAAAAGGACTCGCGTTCAGCCGACTTCCGAACCGCGGACAGGGGATTTGTGAGACAACCAACCCTCAACCACGAACGGAAAGACACAGGACACCATGGAAGGAAACGCGAGAGACATCCGACTCTACAGCGGGACATCACATCCGAAACTCGCCGAATCGATCGCGCAGTGCCTGGGGCAGCAGCTCGGCCACGTGACCGTGCAGCGGTTCCCGGACGGCGAAATTTTTGTCCAGTACAAGGATACCCTGAGGAATGCGGACGCATTCATCATCCAATCCACGTCCAATCCGACGAACGAAAACCTGATGGAGCTTCTGATCATGCTGGATGCCGCCCGCCGCGCGTCCGCCGCCAGAATCACCGCGGTGATCCCGTTCTTCGGATACGCCCGCCAGGACCGCAAGGACAAGCCGCGCGTGCCGATCACCGCCAAGCTCGTCGCGAACCTGCTGACGACTGCGGGCGCGAACCGCATCCTCGCCATGGACCTCCATTCCCAGCAGATCCAGGGGTTCTTCGATATTCCGGTCGACCACCTGTACGGCGCCTCCGTGCTGATCCCGTACCTGCGCGGCAAGACCGATTCGGAAACCGTGATCGTCTCCCCCGACTCCGGCAGCGTGAAGATGGCGCAGTCGTTCGCCGACCGCCTGGGCTGCGGATTCGCCGTGGTGGCGAAGCGCCGCCTGGACGCGAACCATGTGGCGTCGTCTCACCTGGTGGGCGACGTGAAGGGTCGCACGTGCGTCCTGGTCGACGATATGACCAGCACGGCGGGCACGCTCTGCGCGGCGGCGGAGCTCCTGAAGCGCGAAGGCGCATCCCGCGTGCTCGCGGCGGTGTCGCATTTCCTGGCGCGCGAAGAGGCGTTTGAGAAGCTGAAAGCCAGCTGCATCGAAGAGCTGATCACGACGAACTCCGTTCCGACCGACCTGACGGGCGACAGCGTCCATACGCTGGACATCGCCCCGCTCCTCTCAGAAGCGATCCGCCGCATCCACGACGGCGATTCCCTTACCTCGCTTTTCCAGCGCTGAGCGGAAGAGCAATTGAACTGAAACACGAACGAACAACCCACACATAACCGACACATTACACGAAAGGACCCAAAATGGCAAAAGTCAAACATGTGTTGAACGTGCAGGCGCGTACGGCAGGTACCACCAACGACGCGCGCCGCCTGAGAAAGACCGGACTGATCCCCGCGATCGTCTACGGCAAGGGCATTGAGCCGAAGTGCATCTCCGTGAACGCCACGGAATGGCAGCTGCTCTCCCGCAACGAGCTGAACATCCTCTCCCTCGTCGAGGACGGCAAGGAAACGCTCGTCCTGCTGAAGGAAGTCCAGCATGACCCGATCCGGAACCGCACCCGCCATCTGGATTTCCAGGCGATCCGCATGGACCAGAAGATCAAGGCGCACGTCGCGGTCCGCGCCGGACACGCTCTGCCCGCTGGCGCTTCCGCAGGCGGTCTGCTTGAGCAGAACCTCCACGAAATCGAAGTGGAAAGCCTCCCGCAGGACCTCCCCGAAGAGATCATCGTGGACGTCTCCGGCATGAACCTCGGCGACATCATCCACGTCGGCGACATCGCGATGCCGGAAGGCGTCACCGCCGTGACCCATGCCGACCTCGTCGTCTTCACCGAAGTCGATGAATCCGCCGCTGAAGCCGAAGAAGAAGCCGCTCCCGCCGAAGGCGAGGAAGCCGCCGAACCCGAAGTCATCGCCGAGAAGAAGACCGAAGAACGCGCCGCCGCCCGCGACGAGCGCAAGAAAGCGGAGTAATCTTCCTGCTTTGTTTGCGATGCGGAAGAGCCTCCGGACGGAAGAACACGGAAAGGACAGCGCACCATGGCGGACGGGACACATCGGATCCGGCTCATCGTCGGTCTGGGAAATCCGGACAGCAAATACGAAGGCACACGCCACAACGCCGGATTCATGTTTGCCGAACGCCTGCTGACCAGACTTCCGCGTTCCTTCCAGCGGACCCACGGGTTCCAGTCCTACTACTGGAAGGGGACTTACGCCGGATCGCCGCTGATCGTTCAGACGCCTTTGACGTACATGAACCTGAGCGGCGAGGCTGCCGCCCCGCTGATGCGGAGCGAAGGGATCGCGCCGGACGAGGTGCTGGTGGTCCATGACGACATGGACATTCCCCTCGGGCGGATCCGGATCCGCAAAGGAGGCGGCAGCGCCGGGCACAACGGAATCAAGTCTCTGATCGAACAGATCGGGTCGGAAGGGTTCCACCGGATGCGGATCGGCGTCGGACACGCGGAGAGCCGCGGGGACGTGATCGACTACGTCCTTTCGGAGTTCAGCGAGGAAGAGCGCGCGGTGTTCGACCGGGTTTTGGCCGGGGCCGCGGAAGCCGCCATCCTGATTCTGAGGCGGGGCATCGCAATGGCAATGAACCAATACAATCCGCGCGACTTCAGCGCGGACGAAGACAGCCAACCGAACAAAACAACAACAGAAACGTCTGTAAACAACAAATAAGCAACACCTGGAGGTGCAGTCTTGAAAAAGTACGAAGCAGTATTCATCCTCGACCCGCGTAAAGTCGACGATGAGGGCAAGGCCTTTGCCGATCAGTTCGAACAGCTGATCAACGGCTGGGGCGGAAAGATGATCGAGAACGTCGCGATGGGCCGCAAGACCTTTGCGCGCGAGATCAAGAAACGCAAAGCCGGCTACTATTTCGATTTCGTGTTTGAAGTCGAACAGGCCAAGGAAGCGACGCTCCGCGACGAGTTCCGCCTGGATGAACGCGTCCTGCGGTTCCTCTCCATCGTCTACGACCGTCCGGAACACGTCCGCTCCAAGCTGGCGATCCCGGAACCGGCGACGACGGTCCCCGCGGCCCCCGCGGCCGACGCCGAGTAACAAATCAGATTGAAGAAAGGAGGCGAGTCACATGGCTTCTCTGAACAAAGTGCTTTTGATCGGGAATCTGACCCGGGATCCGGAGCTCCGGTATCTGACGGGCGGCAATTCCGCCGTTTGCGAGTTCGGAATTGCGATCAACCGCCGCTTCATGCAGGCGAGCGGGCAGGAGAAAGACGAAACATGTTTCCTGGAGATCGTTGTTTGGGGCAAACAGGCCGAGACTTGCTCCCGTTTTCTCCAGAAGGGCAGCACGGTCTTCATCGAAGGGCGTCTGGTCTATGACCAGTGGACCGAAAAGGACACCCAGAAGAAGCGCTCCCGCGTCCGCGTGACCGCCGAACGCGTGCAGTTCCTCTCCGGACGCCGCGACGACCAGGGCGGCGTGCCCGGCGAAATGCCGCCGGAAGACGACGGCTACCAGCAGCGCGCCCCGCGCCAGCAGGGCGGCTACCCGTCCCAGGGCGGCTACCAGCCGCAGAGCGGCGGCTACCAGAACCGCGCTCCGCAGGGGCAGCCCTACCGCCGGCAGCAGTTCGAGGAGCCGCCGTACAATCCGGCTCCGAACATGCAGCCCGGGCAGGGCGGCATGGCGGATTCCGGTCCGGACCCGCTCGAAAACGTGGATGACATTCCCTTCTGACCAATCCAACCCAACCAACTAACAAACGAGACACAATATGGCAATGCAACAGAAAAGACGCCACGCGAAGCGTCGCACCAACAAAGCGAAGATCTGCAGATTCTGCGAGAATCACGTGAACTACATCGACTTCAAGGACGGGGAACAGCTCCGCCGTTTCCAGACCGAAAAAGGCCGCATCCTTCCCCGCCGCATCACCGGCACCTGCCTGAACCATCAGAAGATGCTCAGCACGGCCCTGAAGCGCGCCCGTATCATCAGCGTGGCTCTCTGAGCCGGAACCCATCAGCAAAGGAAACTCAACCATGGCACATGTCAAACTGATCCTTCTGCAGGACGTTGAAGACCTCGGCCTCGCCGGCGAAGAAGTTCACGTCGCCGCCGGCTATGCCCGCAACTACCTGATCCCGCGCGGATTCGCGACCATCGCGTCCACCGGCGTGCTCCGTCAGCTCGAAGCCCGCAAGGAAAAGATCGAAGCGAAGCGCAAAGCCGACCTTGAGGCCGCGCAGGCGCTCTCCGCCAAGATTGCCACCCTCGACATCACGATCCCGATGCAGGCCTCCGAAGACGGTCACCTCTTCGGCTCCGTCTCCGAACGCACCATCTTCGAGAAGCTCGCGTCGATGGACGTCAAGGTCAATATCAACAAGATCCGTCTGGATTCCCCCATCCGCACGATCGGCGAGTTCAAGGTCGACATCAAGCTCCACCAGAACGTCACCGCCGTCGCAACGATCAAGGTCGTCGGCGCCGCCTGATGCGCCGGGGGTGATTCATGCCTGATCGTTTCGATCATGCACAAGGCGCCGGGGCGGCTGATTCCGGGGAGGATTCTTCCCGGAACGCCGTTTCGGCCGCTTCATCAAATCCAAACGCCATCCCGCAGACTGCGGACTACGCGGACTACGAGGTGGAACGCTCCGTGCTCGCGTGCATCCTGTCCGATCCCGACTGCACGAACACCGTCGCCTCGATGCTCGGTGTGCAGTTCCGGACGCCGGCGCAGGGAAAGAACGCCCCCGACGGCGATTCGTCCCTCTTCGCACGGAACGCAAAAATCATGTTCCGCGACCCGAAGCATGCCGCAATCTACCAGAGCATCCTGGAGGTCAAGAGCAAGTCTCCCAACGACTCGCCCGACCTGCTTTCGGTCGAGGATAACCTGCGTCGCTCCGGCAAGCTCGAAATGGTCGGCGGCGTCGAAGCGCTTCTGGACATCCAGGCGTCCATCGGAAGCGTCGCAAACGTGGAAAACTGGTGCGGCATCCTGCGCCAGTGGGCGATGCTGCGTGAAATGATCAACGCCTGCACGTCCGCGCTCCAGCTCTGCCGGGATCCCGGCGGAAGGGAGATCCATGAACTCCTGGACGGGGTCGAGCAGTCCTTCTTCGCCGTCCGCAACGATTTCCACCGCTCCGAGATCAAAAGCATCGGCGAACTCGTCATGGGGGCGCTCAATCATTTCGTCGCCCTCATGAACCGGGAAATCGAACCGGGCATCCCGACCGGATACCCCGAACTCGACAAACTGCTTGGCGGCGGCCTGAAAAAACAGGAAATGGTCGTGCTCGCCGCCCGCCCGTCCATCGGAAAGACCGCGCTGGCGCTGAACATCGCGCGCAACATCGCGATGCGGAACGTGCCGGATGAACGCATCAAGGATCCGGAGCAGCAGCCTGTGAACAAGGAACGCAAAAGCGTCGCGTTCTTTTCTCTCGAAATGAGCGCGGAACAGGTCGCGCAGCGTCTCCTCTGCACGGAATCGAAGGTCTCCCTGTCGTCCATTTCCGACGGGACGTTCAATATTGAGGAGACGAACAGGCTTACCGCCGGCGCGAAGGCTCTGGCAGGCGCAAGACTTTATATCGATCCGACCGGCGGTCTGTCCATATTCGAGCTCCGCGCGAAGGCGCGAAAGCTGAAGGAATCCGAGGGCGGTCTGGACCTGGTCATCATCGACTACCTGCAGTTGATGCGCGCGGGCGACATCGCGTCGCGCGACGGC
Organism: uncultured bacterium; assembly: GCA_902802585.1. GTDB lineage: Bacteria > Verrucomicrobiota > Lentisphaeria > Victivallales > UBA1829 > UBA1732. The sequence goes on along the minus strand of CADCMR010000002.1, from coordinate 101,594 downwards.
CGCCAGGTGGAAGTGTCCGCCATTTCCGGCGGAATCAAAAAACTCGCCAAGGACCTGGATGTCCCGGTCCTTGTGCTGTCCCAGCTGAACCGCGAAGTCGAGAAGACGCCGAACAACAAGACGGCGCGCCCCCGGCTGAGCAACCTGCGCGAATCCGGCTCCATCGAGCAGGACGCGGACGTGGTGGTCTTCCTGCACCGCGACCGCGACGAGGCAAAGGAGACGAACCGCGAAGCCGCCCGGTCCGGGGTGGAGTCGCTGCTTTTAGTCGAAAAAAACCGTAACGGAAAGACCGGCGAGGTGAAGGTGCTCTTCTTCCCGAGCCTGATGGAATTCCGTCCGCTTACCCATAAATACGGTGAAAAGGACATTCCGGCGTCCATGAAACAGAAAACGGAACCGGAATCCTGAACACGTTGACATATCCCGGAGAACGAAACATGAAATACAAACGGCTTGTGACAGTGCTGGCAATGGTGGTTGCCGCATCCGCGTTCGGTCAGAGTGTCGACCGGGTCATTTTCCAGCAGCAGGGCGCGTATCCATTTTCCGAAGACATCTTCGAGATGAACACGCAGACGAAAGCTGGAATGCCGTACAACGAACGCACGATCAACGAGGACGTGCGCCGCCTGTTCGCGCTTGGCATGTTCGCCGATGTCGTTTCCGAGTCGAAGGACCTGCCGAACGGAAACAAGGAAGTCATTTTCAAAATCTCCGCGAAGATGAACGTGTCCGAAATCTCGTTCAAGGGCAACCGCAAGTTCAGCGACGCCGAGCTGATGAAGCTCGTGAAGCTCCGCACGGACATGCCCCTGAACGACGCCCTCCTGATCGAATCCACGCGCGAACTGCGGAAATTCTATGAGGAAAAGGGATACACCGAGGCGCAGATCGATTCCTTCCCGGAGGCGGACGGCGAAAGCAGCGTGAAGGTGATCTTCAACATCGCTGAACACCTGCGCGTGCGGATCGACAATGTCGAGTTCGAGGGGATGGAGGTCTACAAGCCGTCCGACGTGAAGGACCTGCTGGAAACGCGGTATTTCCTGGGAAGCGCCAAGTGGCTTTCGTTCATGCCGTGGACCTGGATGGGGCTGCCGCCGAACTTCGGGCTTTACGACAAGGATTTCGTCACGCGCGACAAGTTGCGCCTGCGTGAACTCTACTGGCAGAAGGGCTACCTCGATTTCAAAGTGACCGACGTGGTCGTGACCGAACACGAGGACGATCCCGAGCTGGTCGACGTGAAATTCGTGGTGGAGGAGGGCGATCCTTACTTCATCAACAGCATCCGCATCCTCGGCGCGCACGAGTTCCCGGAGGAGGAGCTGATGCACCTGCTTTCCGCCCGCGAAGAGGACGTGTACAGCAGCTCCCGCGAGGACCGCGACCTGAAGGCGCTGGAGGCGAAGTATTCCCCGCTCGGATTCGCGGACTTCCAGGCGCGCGCGGTGCGCTATCCCGACTACAGCACGCATTCCGTGGATGTGGAATACGAGATCCAGGAGGGTACGCAGTACACGATCGGCGAGGTCTACATCTCCGGCAACCGCTGGACCAAGGACTACGTGATCCGCCGCGAACTGCCGTTCGAGACGGACGACCTGCTCGACAAGGAACTGCTTGACATCGGCAAGAGCCGCCTGATGGGCATGGGGTATTTCCAGTCCGCGGGCGGCGACGGCGACGGCGTGGAGATTCTGTCCATGGATTCGCCCGAGCCGGGCAAGAAGGACGTCTACGTGAACGTCGAGGAAAAGCAGTTCCTCGGCGGCAACCTCGGATTCGGATGGAGCGATTCCGACGGTCTCGCCGGGTCGATCCAGTTGTGGCACTCCAACATGGACATCACTGACCCGAAGAACTGGTTTACCGGCGGCGGACAGCGCCTCCGGATCGGCGCCCTCGTCGGCATCGAGCATTTCGATGTGCAGACTGATTTCACGGAGCCGTACCTCTTCGGCATCCCGCTCCGCTTCGACATCTCCGGCTACTGGCGCGAGGTGCTGTATGAAGACTGGAACGAACAGCGGCTCGGTCTCACCACGTCGCTCACGAAACGCATCTTCGACGAATTCACGTCCGTCACCGCGGGCTACACGTTCGAATATGTGCGCATCCTCGACATGGACAAGAAGATGGGGCCGATCTTCCAGGACTTCAAGGGTGGCAGCCGCGTCGGACGCGTCTTCCTGTCTCTGAACCGCGACACGCGCGACAGCGCCACGAACCCGACCTCCGGCTACGACATCGGCGCGTACACCTCCCTCACTACGCGTGCGCTCGGCGCCAGCAACGACTATTACAAGTTCGAACTGCGCGCCGTCAACTACTTCCCGTTCCTGCACGACTGGTTCGTCCTGACCACAGGCGCGAAGATCGGCACGATGGGAACGTTCAACGGCGACATGGTGCCTCTGTACGACCGGTATTTCCTGGGCGGCGGCGACTCCGTGCGCGGCTTCCCGTACCGCAGCATCGGTCCCGTGGACAACAACGACGACAACTACGGCGGCGAATTCATGTACCTCTTCACCGCGGAGCTGTCCCACCCGATTTACAAGTTCCTGCGCGGCGCGGTCTTCTGCGACGTCGGCGACGCCACCAGCGCTCATTTCGGTCCGATCTCCCAGCCGAACGTCGGCGTCGGCTACGGCCTCCGCATCATGGTGCCGGGCATCAACATGCCGATCCGCCTGGACCTGGCGTACCCGATCGTCTGCAACCAGGAAGGCGTTTCCAGAAAGCTGCGTTTCCACTTCAACATGGGCTTCTCCTTCTCGCCGCTCGGGCGTTGACGGAAAGCTGAAAACGGAATTTGCGCGGCGGCATCGGAAATGTTCCGGCCGCCGCTTCCGTTTGTCGGTTCCTCCTGCTTCGGGAAAATCCGCAAAGTTTTCCGTTCTTTTTCCATTTTTTCCTTGCAGGATAAAAAAAAGAGGTTATATTATTCTATTCAAGATAGCGGCGCGCGGAAAACCGGACGGCTCTCCCGTGCCGGATTTCTCTGTCCGGCGCACGCAACGACACAGGAAACCATTTATGAAACGCTTTTTGCTGAACATATTTATGATGATCGCCGCGGTGGCTGTCCTGACGGGATGCCGGACGGACTACACAAAAAACGCCGTGGAGCGTGCGCGCACTTACGCCCTGAACAACCTGAAAGGGCTGTCGGACAACCAGCGCAATTTCATCCGGTTCACGCAGCCGGAAATCTATGAAAACATCATCTATCCCCGCTACGTCACCCCGCTGAACGCGGGAAACAGCGGCCACCTTGAGATCGACGATGTGCGCCGTTTCCCCGTCGCGCCGCAGCACGACCTGATGCACAGCTGCGTGGTCTGGAATCCGCCGGACCTCGGGGCGCGCGTCGTGGTCGCGGGCGAGGGCGAACGCTCCATGATGTTCTGGGAGCCGTACCGCGTGATTGTAAAACGCTATGATCCCGGCGATGTGGGGCTCCAGAGCGCGACCAGCACGGCATCCACGTTCGTCCGGAACAACATGCCCTATCTTACCACCGCCGAACTCAACCGCGTCCGCTTCGAAAAACCGGAGACGGTCTACACGTGCCTTCCGGTCGATCCGGAGGAATCGGATCCGGAAAAGCTTTCCTCCTGGGAGGAGTACCTGAGCGAACGGGAAGGAAAAAAGCCGTCGGAATCGGGGTACACCCAGCTTTCCCTCATGTGGCAGGCGGACGATCCGCTTCAGTGCATCGTCGTGACCGGGTTCTCCAAATCCGGCACGTTCTCCGGGTGGAAGCTGCGCACGGCGGAGCTGATGGAAGTCTCCAAGCTCGACGGCGCGCGTCTGACGCGAGAAGAGATCGACGCCATTCCGAAGAAGGTTGCCGCGCGGGAGCTCGTCTTTCCCGCCCAGTCCGATCCGGTCCGCAACGCGTTTGACCGGCCCGGCTACGAGCGGTCGCCGGAAGGCGGGGCGTTCATCTATCATTGATGTGAGGTCCGCCCGCGTATGATGAACAGCATGACAGGATTCGGCCGCGCCGAAGGCGTCGACCACGGCGTGGCGCTCCGCTTCGAGATTTCGTCCGTGAACCGCAAGCAGTTCGACGCGAAGTTCTCGCTGCCGAAGGAACTGGCGATCCACGAAGGCGTCCTGCGCGCCCGCCTCGCGAAACGCCTCGCCCGCGGCTCCATCATGGTCCGCGCCGAACTGAACTACCTGGAGGATGCCCCCGCCGCCTCCCGCATCGACCACGCGTTCCTGAACACCGTGATCCGGGAAGCGCGCGCCGCCGCCGAGAAGAACGGCCTGGACGCATCCCTGAACATCAGCCAGATTCTGGCGGTGCCGGGCGTTGTGGTTCCCGTTTCCGTGCTCGGCTCGAACCCGGAATTCGAGACGTTCCTGCTCGGCGTGTTCGACGAAGCGCTGGACCGTCACATCGAAATGCGCCGCACCGAGGGCACCGCGCTCGAACGCGACATCCTCGCCCGCATCGCCGAATTCGAGGCGATCGTCGCGAAAATACGGACGCTCACGCCCGGTCTGCCCGAACAGCAGGCCGCACGGATGCGCGAACGCCTGAAGGACGCCGGATTCAACGCCGAGGCCGACGACGAACGCATGCTCCGCGAATTCGTGATCTTCGCCGACCGCCTGGACGTGACCGAGGAGCTGACGCGCCTCGACGCCCATTTCAGCCATTTCCGTTCGCTCGCTGCCGGAGATTCCCCCGGACGCTCCCTCGATTTCCTCATGCAGGAGATGTTCCGCGAGATCAACACGCTCGGGAACAAGGCGGGGACCGCCGAGATTTCCCCGCTCGTGGTGGAGATGAAGACCGGGCTGGAAAAAGTCCGCGAGCAGATCCAGAACATCGAATGATTTTTGCGCACGTGGGGTGCACATCGAACCCCCGCCTCTTTCCGCTAAACTTCAGAAAGGAACGACCTCATGAAAACCTGCCCGAAAAATCAGCCGCAGTCGCCCGGACCCGCTCAGATCGATGATCTGGTCGAACGCCTGTGCGCCTCGTATGCCGACGGGATCGGGGTGAACCACTCCGAGGGGCTGAACCTGCCCCGCGAGGCCGAGATCCTGGAACTCCTGCACGACCTGATTGAGCTGATCTTCCCTGGATTCGCCGAACGCGAGGCGGAATCCGCCGACACCATCCGGTTCTCCGTCGGCGACCTGCTCATCCGGTCCCACCACTCCCTGACCGATCTTCTCTGCCGCGTGTTCCGCTACACCTGCAGGACCGCCGACGAAAACTGCGACTGCAAGGCACGCGCGGCGAGCGTGGCGGGCGAAGTCCTCGCCGAACTGCCCGGCATCCGCGATGTCATGAAGACCGACGTGCAGGCCGCCTACGAGGGCGACCCCGCCGCCCGCAATAAACAGGAAGTCATCATGAGTTACCCCGGGCTGCGCGCGGTCACCATCCACCGCATCGCCCACGCGCTCTTCACGCGCAAAGTCCCCATGATCCCGCGCATGATGAGCGAATACGCCCACCGCATCACCGGGATCGACATCCATCCCGGCGCGAAGATCGGCCGCGCGTTCTTTATCGACCACGGCACTGGCGTCGTGATCGGCGAAACCGCCGAGATCGGCGACAACGTGAAGCTGTACCAGGGCGTCACGCTCGGCGCGCTGTCGTTCCCGAAGGACGCCTGCGGCATGATCATCAAGGGCGCGAAACGCCATCCGACGATCGAGGACAACGTCACGATCTACGCCGGCGCGACTATCCTCGGCGCGGTCGTGATCGGAAAAGGCTCCGTGATCGGCGGCAATGTCTGGCTCACGCATTCGACCGATCCGGGCACGCGCATCACCATCGCGAAGCCCGACCTGACCTGCGAGACGAAGCCACGCCCGTAATTCACGCGCAGGACTTGCTGATGGATGAACAGGAACATGCGTCTGTGAACACCTCCGAACCTGTCTCCGCCGCAGCGGTGTCCGGCTGCGCTCCGGCGCAACAGTCCGGGCGTTATCGCGACTCACAGAAAAAACGCAGTCGCGGAATCTTCGGGAAAAGCCAAGCCATGCCCTTCAATGCAATGGACAGGTTGTTGAACGGGATGAGGAAAAAAAACGGATGGACCGACTTGAAAAAACTCTGTCTCCATGGTATATTAATCAGCAAACATCTTTAACCGGACGGAATCCGGGTGAACCGTGTGAAATTCACGGACTGTCGCGCAACTGTGAGCCGCATGGTGCGGCGAGCCAGATCCCCGCTCCGTTCAAGTTCCCTCCGCCGAAGGCGGAATTGTGCCCGGAACACAAGACAGGGAAGGCATCGCGGACAGTCCGTTTTTCCGCCGCATGGGCGGTATGAACGGGCTGCGGTCCGCTGTGTCCGTCGTGCCTGCGTTCCTGCGCAAACACAAGAAAGGACCGCAAGCATGGCAGTTGTAGACACAAAATTCAAAGACGGCTTCGTGCGCCTGTCTCTGGACGGCACGATCAAGGTGGAAGAGCCCTCGGTCAGCGGCGTGAACATCGGCACGTATACGGCAATCGTCGATGCCGAATATGTCGATCAATGCGACTATGATACCGCGTATGTCGGAAAAGACGCGTCGTTTACCGGGATCGAAGTGTACGCGGACGGTCTGGTCGAGGTCGACGAGGGCGGCAAAATCGCCAAAATCAACATCAACGGCGGCACGCTGAGCGGATCCCCGGTCTGCGAAAACGCGTTCGGGTGGTACGGCGCGGGCGCATGCCTGTCGTCCGCGGACTACACGCCGAACGGACCGGGCGCGATCCTCCTTACCGGCGCCACGTTCTCCGGCTGTACGGTGAACCCGCTGAACGGCTATGCCGGGCACGGCGGTGCAATCGAGACCTACGGCGGCACGCTCTCCGTGCAGGACAGCGTGTTCTCCGGCAACCATGCGGACGGCATGGAGCTCCCCGTGGAAGGTTCGACGGTTGCCCCGTCTTTTGTGACCGGAGCGGCGGGCGGCGCGCTGGCGCTGATGTACTCGAATAACACCGTCACCGGGGGCACGTTCTCCGGCAATATTGCGTATTTCGGCGGCGCGATCCAGCAGAACGCGGGCACGATGACCGTGACCGGGACGCTGTTCGTCGGCAACTCGACCGAAGGCGATCCCGATTTCGCCAAGGATTATGCGCCGGGCGGCGGCGCGATCGAGCTCCACAACGGTGCGACCGCGACGATCTTCGGCAGCACGTTCAGCGGGAACTTCTCCCGGAGCGGCGGCGCGATCTTCAATGACACGTACAAAAACGCCGTGAGCACTGCCGCGGTCGAGGGCTGCGTGTTCGACACGAACAGCGCCGACTACCAGGGCGGCGCAATCTACAACTACGCAACCATGACTGTCGCCGATTCGGTTTTCAGCGGGAACAGCGTCATTGATACCGGAACGAACTCCTGGACGTCGTTCGGCGGCGCGGTCGCAAACACGAAAAACGGCAGCATGACCGTGACCGGCGGTACGTTCAGCTCGAACAGCGCGGTGCAGGGCGGCGCGATCGCCACGTTCATCGACTTCGGCAGTTCCGACACCGCGAATCTGACGGTTTCCGGCGCGACGTTCGCCGACAACGCCGCGAGCTATGGCGGCGGCATCTACATCCAGACCGGGATTTCGGACATGACGAGCATCGCCGACACGGATTTCTCCGGCAACACGGCGGGCTGGGGCGGCGGCGCGGTCTGCCAGTGTTTCGGTCCGTTGAGCGTGACCGGCGGCACGTTTACTGCGAACAGCGCGGGCAATGACGGCGGTGCGATCGCCGTGTGGGATTCCGGCAATACAGCGGCAACGGTATCGGGCGCGGTGTTCGATTCCAACACCGCCGCTTTCGGCGGAGCCATTTCCTATTCGTATGCGTCCGTTTCGCTTGCCGTCAGCGGCTGCGTATTTACCGGGAACGGCGGCGAAACGACGGAGCAGGGCGGTGCGCTCTGGATCGATCCAACCTCCTCGGGCGTCGTTACGGTCAGCGGCAGCACGTTCAGCGGCAATTCCGCCAAGGAGGGCGGCGCGGTCTGGAACGGCGGAAACATGAAGCTCGAAAACATCGTCCTCGCGACTTCGTCCGATACCGTGTACAACAACGGCTCGCTGGCGTTCGCTGGCGTGAACACGCTCAATGCGGCGGTCGTGAACGAAGGAAAGATCACGTTCAACGTCGGACTTGGATACAATCCCGTGGTCAGCGACCTCGGCGCGTTCAGCGGCAGCGGGACCTATCTTGTCAAATGCTGGTCCCCCCTGATGGGCGGACCCGCCATCGCGACGTTCGCCTCGACCGCCGGGACGTTTACGGGCAGTCTGTCAATCAAGCATGATGACGAAGCCCTGTCCGATGTCTTCACGCTGAAGGACGGCGCTCTCGGGAACGACCTTGCGGTCATCGGGGACAACTGGCTGCTGCGTCTGCGCCAGGCGGACGACGGCGTGCTGACGATCGTCCATCAGATCATGCGGCTTCTCGTTCCCGAGGTCTCGAACGACGCTTCGGTCATTGCGTGGTGCGGCGCCTCCACTGGCTCGGACTACTGGGTCGAGATCGCGCAGGATGACACATTTGACGGCGCGATCCGCATCGCCACGGACGGTCAGGCGTTCGACGTCGTTTCCGCGTCGGGCGCGTATTCCTGCCAAGTGACGGAGGCGGGGAATGAATTCACGAAGGAGTCCTCCTCGTGGACGTCCGCGGAAAGCTCGCCGCGCCAGGTCGTATCCAATGCAAACAGCCGTTCGGACGTCTTCTTCGCGACTGTCTCCGCGAACGACCTTTGGAGTTCGCGCTACCAGGCAAAGAACACCGTGACGGGCGAGGTCGCGAGCATCACGGGCAAGAACCGCATCCGCGACACGTTCACCGGGTCGGATTCCGACGCGAACATCCTGTATCTCTCCGACTGCAACAACGGCGACGCGCTCTTCATGGACGACATCTATTCCGAGTACGGCGATGCCGCGCGTCTCAGCCTCATCCGCGAAATCCGCGCGGGCGCGGGCGCGGACGTGGTCGATATGACCAGCGACCGCTACACCGCCGAACTCGCAGGGATGACCGTGCGCGGCGGCGCGGGCAACGACGTGCTCTGGGGAGCCGAGGGCGGCAACCGGCTGTTCGGCGACGCGGGGAACGACCGGATCACCGGCGGAACGGGCGATGACTTGATCGCGGGCGGCGCGGGCGACGATAAGCTCGCGGGCGGCGGCGGAAACGATATCTTTGCGTTCGGCGGGAACTGGGGCGCCGACGTAATCTCCCAGTCCGCGGGCGGAACGGTCACGCTGTGGTTTGAAACAGGCGATCTTTTCCACTGGGACGAAGCGACGCTCACCTACACCGACGGCGCGAACAGCGTCAGGTTCTCCGGCGTTTCCGTCGACCAGATCACGCTCAAGTTCGGCGACGACGGTTCCGCGCTGTTCAAGGAATATGCCGCGTCGGGATCGTTCCTCGAAAGCACCGCGGAATCGGTGTTCGAGACGGAAGCCATGCGCACGCAGGGCGTCCTTGCCTCGCTGTAAGCCAGCAAAAAGGAAACAGCCTTACCGCATGTTGAGGCTGTTTCCTCAAAACGAAGAAACGAAACGCCCCCGGCGATCCAGGTTGGATTCCGGGGGCGAAATCGTGTCTGTCAAATGTTCTGAACTAGGGAGATCACAGGTCGGGCATGTCCTGCGAGAGCTTGTACAGCGCGCTGTTCATGGCTTCCTTCATCAGGCGCGGATAGATGCTGACGTCCTTGCCGACGCGCGCATAGATCCAGTGGTTGAGATAGTCGCTGTTAAGATAGCTGTATTCCCAGACGACTTCGCCGCTGGCGCGGTCCACCAGCTCGAACTTCACTCCGAGCTCGTTGGTGGAGCTTCCGCTCGGGATGCCCACGATCCACAGGATGTGCGAGAAGCAGTAGGTGATGCCGTAGGAGAACATGCGTCCGCGGTAGAACGTGCTGGTCACGGAGCCGCGCCAGATGTAGTCGGCGTCCGCGGCCTGCGCGGCATTGTTCGCCTTCGCGACATTCGAAAAGAGACCGGAGCTCTTCAGGCTCGCGATCGCGGCGGCGGCGAGGTCGTTCTGGACGTCGAAATGGAAGCGTCCGAGCGAAACGAAGTCTTCGCTGTTCTCGGGCTGTTCCTTTTCGACGTAGCCGTACGGCATGAGCGGGATGAAGCCGAGGAAGAAGGAGCCGTGGTCGCCTGCGGGGCGGTCGGCGGCGAGGTCCGCCTGGGCGGGGTCGTAATACTTCACGCCGCGCTGATCCATGAACGGCATGACGGCGACGGATTTCCTAGCGGAACCGGGCTCGCGGAGTTTCGCCAGCGTGCCGGGGGCGGCGCCGTAGTCGAACTTGGCGATGTTGGTGCATGCGCTCAGGGCGAGCGCCGTCGCGGCGAGCGCCGCGGAGAGGATGAAGTTGCGCATGGGATGAATCTCCTTATCTGTGATTCAGATGCGTCGCGCATGGCTCCGTGCCATACAACACGGAGCGGAGGAGCGGCATCTTTCAATGCGACGAATGAAAACCGGAACCGGATTACCAGCCGACGGAGCTTTTCTTCTTCATGAACGCGAGCTGCTTGGTGAAGCGCCACATGACCAGCCCGGTCTGCACGTCCGCCATTTCCAGCACGAAGGTGCGGGTCACGGCCTGTTTGCCTCCGTCGCTCACGGAGTTGGACGTGACTTTCGGGCGGAGGACGAGGCGCGCCGCCTGGAGCGTGCCGCGTTTCGCGACGGTGCTCTGGTCGAAGTTCTCGTCGTATTCGAGGTCGCGGGAGGCGGCGATCGCCTGGGTGCGGCCCGTGCCTTCCGCCATGGTGACTTCGACCTTTCCGGCATTCAGCAGTTCCTCGAAGAGCATGTCGGTGATCTCGGAAGTATTCAGGTCGGGATCGTCGGTGTTGTTGATGGTCTTGTCGAGTTTCAGGATGGGGCAGGCGTCCGGATCGCCGACTTCCTGCCTGTATTTCCTGAGGAAGGACGTAAACTTGGTGTTGGTCATGGCCTCCTGGACGGCGGCGACGGTGACTTCGCGCATTTCCTCGCTGGAGACCGTCCTGGTGGCGCGGAGCCCGGTCTTGGTGGTGGCTGGGTCGTAGATGACGGTGTTATTGCTTTCACACGCGGCGAGCGCGAGGGCTCCGGCGGCGGAAAGACCGAGGATCAGAAAACGTGCGTTCATGTGCTGTGTCCTTTATGGTTAGTCTGCCTCTTTGAGGCTGATTTTGAAATCGCTGCAGTTCTTGTTCGGGGCGACGGACTGGAGAAAGAGCGTCTCTCCGGGGATGATGACGGCGTCCTGCCAGTCGGCGAGGACCGTGTGGTTCACCGCCATGCCGTCCTCGGTGAACCAGGTGAAGCGGTAGCGGATGTGGTACGGGTTTTCACGCGTGATGCTGCTCCAGAACTGCGCGGCGACGCCGGTTCGGACGTTCGTGACTTCGACCTGCGCGCGCTTGTAGCCGTCGGCGGTCTGTCCCAGCGTGAGGCTCTGGAGCGCGAGGCGTCTCTTCAGGAAGCCGTCGGTCACGAAACGGGTGTCGCTGACGGTGTTCGGCGTCATGGTCTTGTCCGCGTTTTCGATCGTGTTCACGGAGTTCTGGCAGGCGGCGAGCGCGAGCGCCGCGGCGAAGCATCCGACCAGGCATATTTTCTTCATGGTTGTTCTCCTTATTTGGATTTGATCGGCAGGACGTGGAACGCCACGTTCTGCACGCTGGGTGCGTCGACGAAGATGATGGCGGACCTGCAGTCGTCCGGGAGCCGAAGTTCTTTGGAAACCACCATTCCGCCGTTCAGGTTGAGTTTGAGATCGACCTTCCGGTCCGTCGGCATCGGGAACTGCGTGAGCTGGAATTCCTTCGGCAGGATCTCCCAGCTGCGCGTGTCGGCGGTGTTCATTGCAGCACGGTAGGCGGCTCCGCCGATGGCGACGGTCGCGAGCGCGGCGGCCTGGACCGCGGGGTCCATGTCCTTCTGCGCGGCGATCACGGCGAGTCCGGCGTAGTAGGCGCCATCCTTGATGAGTGTGTTCAGGACGATACGCGCGATCATGCCGGGGAGGCGCTCCTCATATTCCTGCGCGAGGATGCCGTCCATGTCGGCGAGGATCATGGAGCTGTATTTCTTTCCTCCGGCTTCGGCTTCGAGGTTCTGGAAGGGCGCGTCGTAGAACGCGCACTCGGGCCATGCGGTCATGACCGGGAAGTAGATGGCGCTTTGCTCAAGCGCCGCGGTCCGTCCGTTCGCGAAGACCACGAACACGCAGTCCCGGTCCAGCGGGAAATCGAACGGCTGGACGTCGGCGAGGTTTTCGGGAATTTCCCGCTCCGCCTTCTTCAGGACCGTGACGTAATACTGGCGGAACAGGGGATTGTTCGGCATGGCTTCGCTGAGGTGGCGGAAGTCGATACGGGCGTTGTCGTATTCGCCGTCACGGATGGATCCGAGCCCGGAGAGGAAGATCGCGGCGGGGTTGAGGAAGTTCCCGTAGCCTTTGTTCGCGACCTTTTTGACCTTCGCCATGTTGGCCTTGAACGCGGCGTTGTCCGGGCTTCCGGAAAGCTTCTCGATGCTTCCCAGCGACTCGGTCTTCTTCGCCTCGTCGGGATTCTTCGCCTTGTCCTCCTCGAGGCGCGCCTTCTCCTGCTCGAAGAACTTGCTGTAGTCGTCCTGGACCTTCTTCTGCTCGTTGCGCAGACGTCGGATCTGGGCGTGGAACGCTTCTTCGTCGCCTTTTCCGAGGTAAGCCAGCGCCTTGTAGACTGCGAGCGCGATGCGGTCGCGGCAGTACCCGCGGTAGGGTAGGGCGTTGAGGTTGGTCAGGGCGGCCCCGGTTTCGGCGCCGAGGTCGCGCGCGCTGACTTCGGCGCGTTCGTCGTAGTCGTTGATCATGTCCTCGGCGATCCTGAGCTGTTCGATGCACTCCTCGAAGTTGCCGAGGTGGAAGTTCATGCTGCCGGCTTCCAGCCGCCACATCAGCTCGTCGCCGGTGCCGACGACCGAGGAGTTGTACCACGCCGGTTCGCGGAGCTTGTACTCGATCTCGTCCAGCGCGCCCTCGTTGTCGCCCTCCAGGTAGTCCGCCATCATGTCCTCCTTCTGCTTGTGCGAGTTCACGACGCTGGAGCAGCCGACGAGGATGACGCCGGCCGCGACAGCGGGGAGGATGTTGTGCGAGAGGATGAAGAGGAAACGGCGGATGTTCATGGCGTTATTCGGAGACGCTTTCGAGTTCAATCGTGGGGTCGGCGCCTTCCGCCGCCTTTTTCAGGAGCTGGTCAACGCCGATGAATCCGGAGGACTTTACGGGCGGCCTTGCTTCGCCGGCGGGTTTCTCCGGGGGAGCTTTCTTCTCCGCCGCTTCGGGCTTTTTTTCCACCGCTTCGGCAGTCGGCGGATTCTTGTCCTTGAACGCCGGGGACTTCATGATGCCGGGGATGACCTTCTGCGGGATGACGGTGCGGATGAGGTGCTTGCCGTAGTCGTCGACGGTCCAGTCGCGGCGCGTCGAGATCGGAATCGTGCGGAAGTCGACGCGTTCGTCGAACGGGACGCTGCCGAGCGTTTCGCCGGTCTGGGCGGAGATGATGCGGACGCTTCCCTCGATGTTGCCGATGTAGCGGAATCCGCTGGCGCCGGTCTCGGCGACGTTGTAGGCGATCTTTTCGATCTCGAAACGGGTGATTGTCGCCTGAAGGAGCATTTCGACTTCGAGGAGTTTTCCGACCTTGGCGTACAGCTTCGGCTCCAGCTCGTTCAGATTGTCCATGTCGTTTTTCTTCAGGATCTTCGCCACGGACTGGAGGTTCTGGAGGCGCAGCCCCTTGTCGAGCATCTCGTTCTCAAGTCGGACGTTGAAGTCGTCGGCGAGGTAACCGGGCGCGGTGACCTTGATGACCGGGGCGAGGATCGCGGAACGGTGGAGCGACTTGTCGTCGGACAGGAGCTTCTGCAGGGCGGATTCGATCTGGTCGGCGAGTTCGTCGAGGTCCTTCACGCGCATGTTCGCGGTGCGCGCCTGGTCGATTTCGCCCGTGGTTGCGTCGAGGATGCGCATGGTGCAGTTCAGGCGCGAGCCGAATTTGCTGATCTCGGAGACGAGGATGTATTTCACGCCCTCGACTTCGCCGAGCTTTGCCTTCTGCCTGGAGTTCAGGTTCACAAGGTCGGAACTGGTCGTGAGTCCGATTTCCGTGAGCATCTGTTTCAGCGCGCCGCGGGAGACCAGCGTGTATTCGTCGGACTGGATCGAGGATTCCAGGATGCCCCAGAAGGCTTCGATGTCGCCAGCGGGCACGCCGCCCTTTCCGACGGGTTCGGCGACGGCGAGCTTATCGGCGGCGAATGCGCCGACGGACAGGACGACGCAGGCAAAAGCGGTGATGAGTTTCTTGAAGTTCATTGCGGTCATCCTTTCCGGTTAGCGTTCCATGGTGGTGGTGACGGCCTGGTCGGACTTCACGTCCAGCGTGAGCGTCTTGGTCTGGTATCCGTCCGCCTTGATCTCAATCTTGTGCGTGCCTTCGGGGAGCGGGAACGCCTCGCCGCCCGCGCCGACGACGATGCCGTCGGCATAGACTGTGGCCTGCGACGCCTTGAAATCAGCTCCGCCGGTCGGCGTGACCGTGACCATGTACGGCATGGGCGTGACAGTCACTTTGTTCTTGCGGCCTTCCTTGCAGACGTCGTAGAGGTCCTCGGCGGCCTGTTCCAGCGCGGACTTCATAAGCGACAGGAAGATGTTGTTGTCGAACGCGTCGTTGCTGACCGGGCGCTGTTCGCGGTAGCTGCCCGTGTAGACGTTGCTGTAAACGGAGTGCTGCGCCGCGAGGTCGATCATCTTGATCGTGACGTCCAGCTCGTACGTGGTGGTGTTGGTGCTGATCCCGTAGCCTGTGAACGAACGGGTCTTGCTGTGGATGTCGGAGACGGTGCCATAGATCAGGTGCGTGGCTCCGGTCTCCTTCGCGATGCGGAGCATGAAATCGCGCGGGAAATCAGGCTGCGCCTGGAGCTTCTGCATGGCGGCGGCGACCTGCGAGACGTCCATGGTCCCGAAGACGTCGTTGTGCTTGCCAAGGTACGCGCTCAGGTACTCCGCTCCGATCACCATCGGGCGCGGCGCGCCCTTCACGATCGTGTTGTACAGGTCGATCGCCTTCTGGCGCGTGAAGACGTTGTCGTCGACCTGGGCCTCGCGGTTCGCCGAGTTCGTCCAGCTGTTGTCCCACGCGTCAATCATGCGGACGTAGCCCTGCATGATCGAGTTGATGGTCTGGTGGTCGGCTGTGTTCAGCGTGTTCTGCGGCGGGATGACGATCGGGCTGTTTTTTCCGTCGAGGAACCGGACCTGTCCGGAAATGTCGATCGAGGTGAAGTCCAGCACACAGACCTTGAACGGCTTCCAGGCGGGCTTTTCCTTTGCCTTCGTTTTGACCGTCTCCGTGATCACGGTCGTCGTGGTTGTCGTGGTCGTGGTCTTCTTTTCGTTTTCCGTCTCAATCGTCCGGTCTGACTCCGCGGTGCATTGCGATGCCGCGACGAGCGCCAGCACAGCCACTGTCAATGCAGTGATAAACAGTTTCTTCATGGTGTTTCAAGCCTCCTTGTGTTCGGGTGCCTGGATGTTGTCTTCGGAAGCCGCCTGCCGGAAAAAAGATCATCCGCGGCGGTCGGCGCGTAAACTCTGGCGGCGTGCGGCATGTCGCGCTCGCACGTCCTGAATTATTATACAGCATATTCGCATAAAATGCAAGCTCGAATGCGAAAAAAAACCGAAAAAATTCCGAAAAATGATATTTTTGAACTTTCGAATTATAAGAATGACCGTTGATTTTGGTTTGTCGAAACGATCTGTGTGGAATAAAAAACTGGACTCCGATTCATGGCGCCCGGCGGCGAAGTGATGAAAAACAACGGTTCAGAGGTCTTTCTTGGGCACGAGGACGGGACGGAACCCGTAATAAGCCAGGCGGAGCAGGAAGCTTTTCCGGTAGCCGGACGGAAGCCGCAGGAACTTGCGGAGCCGGAAAAAATAGACATATCGGTTGAAGCTCCGGTTTGCCTCGTAGTGCTTGATAAGAGCGGCGCCGTCGCCCATGAACTGAAGTGTGATCGGACCCTCGCGCATATATTCCGGACCATCGTACCGGATCGCGGGCGGCCGGATCGCGGTCGATGACCGGATTAGAAACAAGGGCGTGAACAGGAACCCGCCTCGTCCGCTCAAATAATCCTCTTCCGTTTTGTATTTCTCTTTCTTGCGCCTTTCGATTAATACGATCCCGACTTCCTGATATTTCCTGCCGCGCGGCATGCAGTAGGTCGAAGCTATCACCTCTCCCGAACCGTAATAACTGTAAGGGAACCAGCCATCACGGTTGTAAACGGCACGATACAGACGGCGGAATTGGTGCGGAATATCCATGGCATCCTGATACATGCGCATCCCCGCCTGAACCAGAACGATCAGGAAAAGGAACAAAACGGCGTTCCATCCGAAGTGGAAGTGGTAGCTCGGGTATTCTTCCAGATATAAGGAAAGCGATTTAAAAAATATGAGTTCGACCGGGAAATAAAAGATAACGCCATAAAACAACGGCCCAAGCGAAACTCCCGCCTCCGCGTTTCCATGAAGCTCCGACTCCGAACCGAACAGAAGTTTCAGGAAGAGCAGGATCAGCCGGGGCGTGATTCCGATCAGGAAAAATGCGGAATAATACAGCCATGGTCCATTCGAGGACACTTTCCTGTAAATGAAAATGAAGGCAAGGACCATCGGTACGAGCATAAACAAGCTTATAAACAGCGTCAGACCATATCCGCTTTTCTTGTCTTTGCTCATTTCCCGTTCGGTTCCTTCGGTTGATTGTTCTCCTGACCTCTACTATACATCTTTTTTTCCGAAAAACAAACAGGATCAATCTTTTTATGGTACAAAAAGGTCGGGCCCCGCGGAAAACGGAGCCCGGCCGAAGTCACAAGCTGTATTCGTTCAGCTTCGGATCACTTGCTCTCGGGGGAGAGGTCGGTGCCGAGGCGGAAGTAGTCGACGTCGACGAAGCCGCCGGCGGTCTTCGTGGCGAAGTTGAAGATGCCGAAACGGTAGCCCATGAAGTGCGGCATACTGTAGGGCATGTTGATGGCGTTGCCGATGCGCGTCCAGGTCTTGCCGTCCTTGCTGTAGTAGAAGAAGGACTGGTCTTTTCTGCGGACGTTGAGCTTGTATTCGTCAGAGGCGGGGGCGCCGACCGGAGCAACGTCGACCTCGACGCGGAGGTAGGCGATGTCGCCGTCGAGCGGGACGGAGGCGATCTCGTTCATGGCCTGCTGGGGCTGCTGGGGCTGCTGCTGCGGGCCCTGTCCGGGACGCCCGCCGCGACCGCCGCGACCGCCGCCGGCCGGGGTGCACATGACGATGGTCTTCTTGCCGTCGGCCGCCTTGACGCCGACGAAGCCCCACTGGGACTGGAAGGAGGAGAGGCCGGCATAGTCGCCGTCCTTCATGTTCTTGGTGTCGATCTTGATCTCGGCGGTGGAGGTGGGGCCGAACACGCGCTGCGTGAGCGTGTTTTTGGCTTTTTCAAGGGAGTTCACGACGTCGCCGGTCTTGAAGCGGATCCAGCCTTTGCGGTCGGTGAGGCTCCAGAGGGATTTGACCGGGATGTGGTTCCACTGCCAGACGAGCGGGAGGTCGCGGTCGCCGGACTTGCGGTTGAACTCGTCGGAGGCTACGCACTTCGGGATGGCGGGATGCTTCACGTTGATCGGGAGGGCGGGCAGCGTCTTGCCGTCGCCGTCGGTGCCGATCATCGGCCAGCCGTCTTTCCAGGTCACGGGGACGAGGAACGGGATGCGTCCGACGCCGCCGCGGTCGCCGAAGATCATGGCGTACCATTTTCCGTCCGGGGTGTCGACGAGGCCGCCCTGGGCGATGCCTTCGCACTGATAGACGAGCTTGGATTCATAGGGGCCGGTGATCTTGTCGGCGCGGGCGCAGTAGACGCTGCGGACGGACGGCCAGCCGATGTTGAAGAGGTAGTACTTGCCGTTGATCAGGTGCATCTGGGAGCCTTCGAGGAGGCTGCCGGTGTTTCCGGCGTCACGGGCGGTGTCCGCGCGGGAGATGAGGAGTTTCGGTCTGCCGCCGGGGCTGACGTCGCTGTCCTGCTTGACCGATTTGAGGTCGGCGGAGAGTTCGACGATCTTGCGGTCGCCGCCGTCGAAAATCATGTAGTTGCGGCCGTCGTTGTCAAGCACGAGGGTGTGGTCGTGATAGCGCGGGAGCGTGGCGATGCGCTTCCAGTCGCCCTTGGTCGGATCCTTGCTGGTCCAGATGTAGGTCTTGTTCGTGGGCTGGGAGAAGGAGGAGACGTAGAACGTACCGTCCTTGTAGCGGATGCAGCTCGCCCAGGTGCCGTTGCCGTATTCGTTCTGGCCGTTGGAGAGCGTGAGGCGGTTCTTCACGTTCTGCGGCAGGTCGTCGTCCAGCAGGTCGTCGTAGCAGTAGCTGACGATCTCCCAGTTCACCAGGTCCTTGGACATCATCACGGGTACGCCCGGGTTCATGTGCATGGTGGTGCTGGTCATGTAGTAGGTGTCGCCCACACGGAGGACGGAGACGTCGGGGACGTCCGCCCAGATGATGGGGTTGAGGGGGGCCTGCTTGCTGTTGTCGGCGGCGGCCGTGGCGTCGTCGGCCGTGGCGCATGCCGCGGAGCAGCAGACGGCGGCGGCGAGCGCCAGGAGTGCGAAGGTGTGTTTCATAGTGAACCTTTCCGATTTGTTAAGGTTAGAAAATGTGAAAAACCGAAACTAATGTTGACGAATAATATAACCTGCGTGCGCGGGAATGGTATGCCGGATTTATTCAAAAATATATACTATTTGTTCAAACTCGGTTTGAGGGAAAAGCAGTCCGACGTTACATAAAGCGGTCCGGGCATCATTGGATCAATGACAACCCGGACCGGGAGGACATGTCCTCCACTGTAGTTGTGCGCGGCTTTTGCTCGCGCACGTTTTCGCATATAGGCGTTAGAGTTTCACGGAGAGCTCGGTCCCGCTGTAGTTCACGGTCTTGCCTTCGGAGACCTTGCCGTCGCGCACGACGGTGACGCGGAATGCGCGGGAGGGTTCCATGCCGGGATAGGAGCCTTTGCGGCGTCCGATCTTGAGCGTGGAGGAGGCGTCGTCCCAGGAGAAGGCGATGTCGGAGAACTGGCCTTTTTCGTAGGCGTAGGTCTCATTGTCGTCCTCATGCAGGGTGAACGCGGCGTCCTTGCCGGGGTAGACGCGGATTTCCATCGGGGCGGCGGTCTTCTGCGTGGCGTACTCGGTATCCTCGCCGTTGAACGGGATGATGCTGCCGGCCTTGATGAAGAACGGGAACTGGTCCAGCGGGCAGGCGCGGCTGACGGTCTTGCCGCCGTCGATGAGCTCGTTGGTGAAGTAGTCATACCACTTGGCGCCGACGGGGAGTTTGACCTCGACGGCGGAATCGTCATGGTCCGCGGCGTACTTCTTCAGCTCTTCCGGGGTCCTCCAGCAGAGTTTGAGCTCACGCGTGTAGAGGTTCTGGTAGTAGTCGAGGCGGAATTGGACCTTCTGGCCTTTCTTCAGCTCGACGTCGGTGGATTTGTAGCGGGCGTCCGCCGAGTTCCAGTCCTCGACGACCAGTTTGCCGTCGAGCCATAGCCGGAATCCGTCGTCGCCGGAGACGCCGATCTCATACTTGCCGTCCTCGGGCGCGGTGATGAAGCCGGTGAGGCGGGCGGAGAAGTGGTCGCCGTTGCGGAGACCCTGGGGCCATTCCACGAGGGGCGGACCGGGCCAGGAGAGGTCGACGACCTTTTCGACGGAGGTGCTGACCTTGTTGCGGAGACGTTCGTCGTTGAAATATTCGATCTTCACGCCGGGTTCGCCGTCGGGCGTGGTGAGCGCGGATGCGTCGATGACCGGGGGACGCGGACGCGTGGCCTGGCGCAGGGAACGGGTGATCGGCTGGACGAGCATGGAGGGACCGAACATGAACTGCGCTTCATTCGTGGTCGCGCCGGGGGTGTCCGGGAAGTCCATGATGATCGGGCGGGTCATGGTGTAGTGGTCCTGCGTGGTCATCCAAGCGAGGCTGTAGACGTAGGGCATCATGCGGTAGCGGAGCTTCGCGCCGGAGAGGTAGGAGTTGTACGCCTCGGGTGCGATGTCCTTGAAGCGCCACGGCTCCTTGCTGAAGCCCGTGCCGTGCCAGCGGTAGACCGGGTTGAAGACCGCGAACTGGTTCCAGCGGGCGAGCAGCTCCTGGTATTCGGGGTTGTCGATGCCGCGGAATCCGCCGGAGAAGAATCCGCCGGTGTCCTGGGTCCAGTAGGGCAGGCCGGAGAGCGAGGCGGAGAGACCGCCGACGATGTCTTCCTTGAGGCGCGCCCAGCTGGATGTGGTATCGCCTGACCAGGAGAGGGCGGCGAAGCGCTGCTGGCCGGCCCAGGCGGAACGGGTGAGGGTGAAGACGCGCTTGTCGGAGGAGGCGCGCTGGCCTTCGTAGCAGCCCTTGGTGGTGAGGAGCGTGTAGCAGTTCAGGTAGCGCGTGAAGTCGCCCATGGCGTTGATGCCGTTCTCCTTGATGTCGCGGATCATGTCGCGCTGGTTGTGGCAGGCGGAACGCGTCTCGACCTCTGTGCCGTCCATCCAGGTGGCATCGACGCCGACGTCGAGGAGGCCCTTCTTGACGTGCTTGAAGTAGATATCGCGGCCTTCTTGGCTGTAGGCATCGTACACGCGACCCTGGCGGATCCAGTGCGGCGGGTCGAACAGGAGATTCTTCGATTTAAGCTCGCGTCCCAGGTCGCAGTCCAGGCCGACGGTCGGCCAGATGGAGATCAGGACCTTCGCGTGGAGGTCGTTGTGGATGGTGTCGCACATCGCCTTCGGATCGGGGTAACGTTCCGGGTCCCAGGTCATGCTGGTCCAGTTGCCGGGCTTGTCGGTCCAGTACTGCCAGTCCTGCACGATGAAGTCGAGCGGGTAGTGGTTGTTGCGGAAGGTTTCGACCATGCCGATCAGCTCCTTCTGCGTGCTGTAGCGTTCCTTGCTCATGAAGAAGCCGTACGCCTGGCGCGGGAACATCGGGGCGTCGCCGGTGAGCTCGCGGTACTGCGTGACGACGTCGTCGAGGCTGTTGCCGGTCATGAGGTAGTAGTCGATGCCGGCGGGCGCGCTTTCCGACCAGATGGACATGCCGTTCGCGTCGTCCTTGAAAACGGACTGCGAGCTGATGTCCCACAGGATGCCGTAGCCGTTGGACGATGTGAGCACGTTCGAGTAGGCGGGGATGTTCGCTTGGACGATGAGGATTTCCTGCCCGCGGTAGTTCAGGAAGGGGCGGATCGCCTGGCCGAGCCCGTAGACGGCTTCGTTCGGCTGGAGCGTGAAGGTCTGTTTAACCTCGTAGGTCGGGGCGTCGGAGATCGTGACCTCCTTGATTTCGGGGCGGACGCCGGACTTCTCGGCGAGGATGACCTTGCCGTTCGGACGCGTGAACGTCAGCGATCCGGTGCTCTTTTCGACCTTGACCGTGATGGACTGCGAAGTGAACGTGGCTGCATCCGCCGAATCCTGCTTGAGCTTGAAATCAGCCTTGCCGGGCTTCGCGATGACGGAGATGCTCGGGTGCTTCGCGTGGGAGACGCCGTTCAGGTTCGAGGTCACGCGGAGCGTCTGCCCTTTGTCGCCGAAGACCTCAATGTTCTTCGTGAGGTTTCCCGCCTTGATCTGAAGTCCGGCGTCAGTGGCCCTGTACTCGAACGCGTCGTCGGCGGACACGGTCCCCGCCGCGAGCGCGGCGAGCGCACAGAGGAACGCGGCGGTGCGCATCCGGACGAATCCGGGCATGGGGACATGTTGTTTTTTACGGAACGTCATACGGAATCTGGCTCCTTTCATGGGAAAGTTGAGTTGATTTGAACGTGTTTTGACTTGGTGATCGTTTCTTTTCTTAACACTATCACGCGCTAAGAATAAAGTCAAATAGATGTCCGAAAAAATCCGCTATTATCTGAAATAATCCTGATTCCTGAACGTTATAAGAACGTTAAAAAAGACGACTCCGCCCAAAAACACGGAAAAGAGCGGAGCCGTCGGGTCCGTGCCGCTGTTCCGGTTCGGGGCGAACGGGAGAATAAAGGCGGAATCCCTGTTCAAAAAAGCTTCCCGCGGGTGCGGTGGAAGTCTCCTGCGGCGGATCGGCGTCGGACAAAAGGAATAAAGCATGATGCGTGCCATTTTCACGCGAAAAGAACAAGTCCGTGCCATTTGCGGATGAAAAGATGGAAAGAAAGACGAAAAAAGCATCCAAGCGCCACTGGAAATCCTGTAAAAGCGAGGTATATTATTATGATATGTCCGAGGTTTCTGCCGGAAAACCATGCCGTTTCGACGTCCGGGAGGCGCGTTTCTTTACAAAAAATGTGAATCGGGTCGAAAGGTTTACGTTTTATGTAAAACCGGAAATCCGGTGTCAGCCTGAAACGAAGTTGGCACGGGAAATGCTTGAAAAACGGCAAACAACCTCAACAACCCAAGGAGTTGGACAGTATGAGCTATCTGAACAGGATCAACGCGATCAACGCAGTCGCGGAGCTTCCGGGAACGGAACCCGCGCCCGCGGCCCCCATCGAACCCGATCACAATTACGCGGAAGACGTCTTCGACGCCGCCTCCATGCGCGAGTACCTGCCGAAGGAGATCTGCGGCAAGCTGCTCGCGACCATCGAGACCGGCGCGCCGCTGGACGTGGAAATCGCCGCCGACGTGGCGCACGCCATGAAGAAATGGGCGCTCGAACGCGGCGCGACGCACTACACGCACTGGTTCCAGCCGCTGACCGGATCGACCGCCGAAAAACACGACGCTTTCCTCGAAATCAAGGACGGCAAGCCCATCCAGTCCTTCTCCGGCAAGAACCTGATTGTCGGCGAACCGGACGCCTCCAGCTTCCCGTCGGGCGGCATCCGTTCAACGTTCGAGGCGCGCGGCTACACGGCATGGGATCCGACCAGCCCGGCGTTCATCAAGCGCCACGGCAACGGCGCCACGCTGTGCATTCCGACGGCGTTCTGCGCATACACCGGCGAAGCGCTCGACAAGAAGACCCCGCTGCTGCGTTCCATGCAGGCGCTGTCCGTCGCGACGAAGCGCCTCATGAAGTGCTTCAATCTGCCCGAGGAGAAGGTCGAGATCACGCTCGGCGCCGAGCAGGAGTATTTCCTCATCGACAAGCATTTCTACCTCATGCGCCCGGACCTCGTCCAGACCGGACGGACCGTGTTCGGTGCGCCTCCGGCGAAGCACCAGCAGCTCGAAGACCACTATTTCGGGTCCATCAAGATGCGTGTGCTGAACTTCATGACCGAAGTCGAGAATGAGCTCTGGAAGCTCGGAATCCCGGCGAAGACGCGCCACAATGAAGTCGCGCCCGCCCAGTTCGAGCTCGCCCCGATGTTCGAGGAAGTCAACCTCGCATGCGATCACAACATGCTCATCATGGAAGTGCTCCGCCAGGTCGCCGACCGCTACGGATTCGTCTGCCTGCTCCATGAAAAGCCGTTCGCAGGCGTGAACGGTTCCGGCAAGCACAACAACTGGGCAGTTTCCTACGGCAAGACCAACCTGCTCAATCCGGGCAGCGATCCGCGCCAGAACGCCATCTTCCTGACCGTGCTTTGCGCGATTATCGAGGCGATCGACAAGCACGCCGACCTGCTCCGCGCCACCGTGACCGGAGCCGGCAACGACCACCGCCTCGGCGCGAACGAGGCTCCGCCCGCTGTCATCTCCATGTACCTTGGCGACCAGCTCGCGGACGTGATCGACCAGCTTGAGCACAACGAGGTTAAGACCAGCCGCACCGCGGGCGCCATGCGCATCGGCGTCGACACGCTCCCGCCGCTCCCGAAGGATGCCACCGACCGCAACCGCACCAGCCCGTTCGCGTTCACCGGGAACAAGTTCGAGTTCCGCGCGCCCGGCTCCAGCCAGTCCTGCGCCGGTCCGAATACCGTCCTGAACGTGATCATCTCCGAATCGTTCGAGCGCATTGCGTCCGTTCTGGAAAAGCTTCCGAAGAAGGAATTCCACGACGGTCTGCAGAAGGAGCTCCGCAAGATCATCCGCACGCACAAGCGGATCATCTTCAACGGCGACGGCTATGCCGACAACTGGCTGAAGGAAGCCGCGAAGCGCGGTCTGCCGAACGCCAAGACCACGATGGACGCGCTCCGCTGCCTCACCGCGCCCGCCAACGTGAAGATGTTCGAGAAGTATCACGTCTACACGAAGCGCGAGCTGGAATCCCGTTATGAGGTCTTCCTGGAGGACTACCACCGCAGAATTCACATTGAGGGCGAAGTCGCGCTTGAGATCGCCACGAGCATGATTTATCCCGCCGTCGTGCAGGAATACGCCAAGCTCGCCGCCGCGGCGGCCGCGGGCAAGTCCGTCGGACTGAAGACCGGCGTGAAAGCGCTGTCCGGTTCCGCCGATGCCCTCGGCGCGAAGCTCGACGAACTCAAGGCGAAGATCGACGCCCTCCGCAAGGCGCTCGGCGGACTCCATGAGGAAATCCTTGCCGCGATGGCGGATCTGCGCGTGACGGTTGACTCCATCGAGAAGAACGTCTCCGACGAGAGCTGGCCGCTGCCGAAGTACCGTGAAATGCTGTTCGTGTACTGATATTCAGCCAGTTCAGCTCAAAACAGAAATTCCCCCGGTCGGGTCGCGGAAAACGCGGACGGCCGGGGTTTTCGTTACAATCACTTCGAATGTGGATAAGAATCAAAAAAATTTAGAAAAATAATCGTTCAAAACGCCAAACTGGTTTGCATTTTTCTTTTGGCGTGATATATTGTTGCAAGCACCAATCAGAACCGCCCCTTCCAAGGAGTCCTCCGCTATGAAATTAATGCTGATCGCTCTGAACGTCATTCTTGTCGCAGCTGTCGCACATCTCGCCTGGACCTATTCCAGCGAGCCGCTTACGTTTGCCTCGACGTCGAAAAAATTCACGCCCGCCAAGCTGGAACACAAAAGGACCACAGCGAACGTGAAGCGTGTGGAGAAAAACCCGCTGGATTCGCCGGAAGTGACGGAACAGAAGATCGCCGCGGTCCTGGAGAATAACATTTTTAAAACGGAACGCGTGCCCGAGGCGCCCGCGAACAAGACCGCTCAGCGGAACAACCAGCAGATCCGCGCGGACATGAGCCTGGTCGGCACGTATGTGATCGGCGATTCGCTCGGCGCGATCATCCTCCAGCGGCTTCAGGGCAATTCCCAGCAGCAGCTGAAGGCGCTTCAGCAGAAGGAATACGAACAGTACGCGTTGTCCTCGAACCGCGTGACCGATCCGAAGAAGAAGGCGGCCGCGGCGGCGGAAGCGGAGGAGGCGGGCGAGGAGAAAACCGAGACGAAGACGGACGGGGACAAGGAGCCGAAGGAGATCGTCATCGTGGGCGGCAGCCCCTCGATTTCCGCGAACAACGTGTTCCGCCAGCACCTGAAGGTCGGCGACACCACCGTGAACGGCTACAAGCTTGAAGAGGTGACCCGTACCAGCGCCGTCCTCACCAAGAACACCGAGCGGATCGAGCTCACGCTGCTCACTCCGTCCGAAGCGGGCAATATGACCCGTCAGCAGCGCAACCAGAACAACAATAACCAGAACAAGAACAATAACAACCAGAACAATAATAACAACAATAACAACAACCGGAACCAGCAGAACAATAACAACCGGAACAACAATAACAACAACCGGAACCAGCAGAATAACAACAACCGGAACAACAATAATAACAACTGGAACCGGGACTGGTTCTGATTCCATTGCTCCCTCATCGTTTCCGCCGGAAAACATACGCGGGATCCCGCCGGGTGCAAGACATCTGGCCTGAACCGGTCCCGCCGGGATGTTCTCCGGCATTTTCTTGCTCCCCATGAAACTCCGCTTCCTGATATTCCTGATCGTTTCGAGCGCATTTGCCTTCCTGCTGGCGAAACACGACGTCACGCACGTCGGAATTGAGACGTCGCGGTATTCGACGGTGGAATCCGTGCTGGAACGCGGTACGTTCGCGATCGACGACAGTTTTTTCACGACGCCGGACAAATGCGAACGCGACGGGCATTTTTACGGCGACAAGCCGCTTCTGCTGACATTCTGCGCGATTGCATGGGGATGCGTGCTGAAATGGTTCGGCGTGCGCTATCTGGAGGGGGATTATTACCGCGCGGTTTACCTGACGGGCGTGCTGACCTTCATCTTTTCCTGCCTCACCGGATGGTTTTTCTACGTCGGGCTGGGGCGGCGTCCGCGGGTGCCGGAGGAATACCGGATCGCGATGTCCGTGCTGTCGGTCGTCTCCACGCTCGTGCTGTCCTACGCAGTCACGCTGAACAACCACACGGTGTGCGCGGCTGTGCTGATGGGGCTGGTCCTGCTGCTGGAACGCTGCGAGGAGACCGGCTTGACGCGTCTGCGCGCGTTCCTGGCGGGCATCCTGGCCGGGCTGATCCTGAACCTGGAGTTCGTTACGGGCGGCGTGCTGGGAATCGCTGTGTTTGTTTTTGTGCTGAACTCGGTTTCGCCGCGCCGGACCGAAAACGCCCTGATGTACGCCGCGGGCGCGGGGCTGATGATCCTGCTTGAGGCGGGGATGAACATGATGTCCTACGGTTCGCCGCTGCCTCTGTACCTTTTCACGCACAAACCTTCGTTCACGGAGAAAAACTACCTGGCGTACGCGTTCAACATCCTGTTCGGGTTCGAGGGTTTCTTCCTGTATATGCCGGCGCTGCTGTTCGCCGGGTTCGCCTGTGCTTCGGAGCGGATGCGCCGCGACCGGGTCTTCGTGTACATGATGATTTCAATGCTTGCAGCTGTCTTCCTTTATGTCATCGGCACCTCGGATTACGGCGGCTGGTGCTACGGATACCGGTTCCTGATCCCGTTCGCGCCCGTACTGCTGTACTACGTCGCGGTCTGGTTCGGGCGTCCGCGTCCGCGCCTGAAACGCTGGAAGGTGTTCCGCCTGTCGCTGCTGTGGGGCGTGGTGTTCGCCGCTGTGGGCGTGATGAATCCGTGGAACGCCGGGTACGAGGGCTCAAGCACGCCGAAGAACGCCCTGCCGAACCATTTCAAAAACGGTTTCCTCGCCAATGCGTTCGTGTTCTGCTGGCGGACCTCGCCGAACTCGGCGCTCACGCAATTCTTCATGGACCGCGTCTACGGGCGGGAATACGCCATGCTGTATCTCCTGATGGAGCTGAACAACCGCAATGACCATGCCGGGCTTCAGCGCGTCATAGAACAGCTCCGGGGGGATATTGAGGAAGCGACCAGCACGCCGGAAAACGCGCTGGAATAACCTTTGTCCATGCTACAACGGTATATGCCGGAAAATGAGCGCGGGAAGGTCGCGCCGGGGCATGTTTTTTCCTTGAAAAAACAGTGCTCAAGGTGTATATTATATTTTCCGCTAATTCCCATCTTTTGACGAAGGAAACGACCATGTCCGACGAAATCATCTCCGCAGAAGCCGAGCAGAAACAGCTCGACGACATTTTCACCCAGCGCAAGGCGAAAGCCGAAGAACTCCGTGCGGCGGGCATCGCCCCGTACGGCGTCTTCGTGGACAACATCATCCCGACGACCGAAGCGCGCGCGAAATACGTGCCGGACGTGGAGAACACCGAACTCGTGACTGTCGCGGGCCGCATCATGACGTTCCGCGTGATGGGCAAGGCGACGTTCCTGCACATCAAGGACCAGCACGGCAGTCTCCAGTTGTACGCCCAGCGCGACATGCTCGGCGAGGAGGAGTACAAACGCTTCAAGCGCCTCGATCCGGGCGACCTGATCGCCGCAACCGGTCACATGTTCGTGACGAAGACCGGCGAGATCACGCTGAAGATGCAGTCCTACACGATGCTGTCGAAGTCCCTGCGTCCGCTGCCGGAGAAGTTCCACGGTCTGACCGACATGGAACAGCGCTACCGCCAGCGTTACCTCGACCTCATCATGAACGACGAAAGCCGTTCCCTCTTCCTCAAGCGCATCCAGATCATCCGCGAAATCCGCAACTTCCTGGAATCGCGCGGTTTCCTGGAGGTCGAGACCCCGATGCTCCAGTACATCCCCGGCGGCGCCGCCGCCACGCCGTTCAAGACGCATTACAACGCCCTGGACTGCGACATGTACATGCGCATCGCGCCGGAACTCTACCTGAAGCGCCTCCTGGTCGGTGGATTCGAGAAAGTGTACGAGCTGAACCGCAATTTCCGCAACGAAGGCATCGACCGCCGTCACAATCCCGAGTTCACCATGATCGAGATTTACCAGGCGTTCGGCAACTGCGAGACCATGATGGAGCTCATCGAGAGCATGGTCACGACCATCGCGCAGAAGGTGTTCGGCACGCTCCAGATCAAACTTCCCGGCGACAAGGTCATCAACCTGGAACGCCCGTGGCGTCGCGCCCCGTACCGCGAACTCGTCCGCGAGCGTACGGGCCGCCAGGACTGGTTCGAGCTCCCGCGCGAAGAGAAATACAAAATCGCGAAGGAACTCGGCGCGCAGGTGATGCCCGACTGGACCGACCTCGAAATCACGCACGAAGTCTACGAGAAGCTGATCGAGCACACGCTCATCCAGCCGACCTTCGTGACGCGCCTCCCCGCCGAACTCGTTCCGCTCGCCAAGAAGTGCGCCGACGACCCCGAAAGCGTGGACGTGTACGAGCTTGAGATCAACGGGCAGGAAATCTCCCCCGGCTATTCCGAGCTCAACGACCCGATCGACCAGCGTAAACGCTTCATGGAGCAGGTCACGCTCTCCGGCAAGGATCCGGCGCAGGCGGTCGACGAGGACTTCCTCACCGCGCTCGAATACGGCATGCCTCCGGCGGGCGGCATGGGCATCGGCGTGGACCGCCTCGTGATGCTCCTGACCGGCACGGAGTCCATTCGCGACGTCGTGCTCTTCCCGCAGCTCAAGCCGCGCCAGAACTGAGCCTGTTTCCACCTCACGCATTTCCCAATCATTTGATAACTTTTTTGATAATCTGAAAGGACAACGACCATGTATCTCGGACGAATCGTCTGTGCCGGCATGACCCGCGACGGCAAACCCTGCGCCGCCTACCGTGTCTCCTCCCGTTCCTTCCCGAACCGCAGCGCCAAGCTCATCACCGGCAAGATCGCCATCCTGCCCCGCGCGGGCTTCGAAAGCGACCTGTCGAAGAACCCCTACATCGCCTACAACTGCATCCGCCTCTCCGGCGCGGTCGCCCTCGCCACGAACGGTTCCCAGACCGATCCGATCATCGAAAAGATCGCCATGGGCGTGCCGCTGCGCGACGCGTTCGCATCCTGTCTGCTCGCGATGGACTATGAAAAGGATCAGCTGAACACGCCCCGCGTGGCGGCCGCGGTTGACGCCAAGGCGGGCAAGCTCGTACTCGGCATCGTCCGTTGCGACGCCATCCTGGTTCGCGAATATCCCTGCGTCCCCGGCGAGCTCCGTTTTGTCTCCACCTACACGCTTGACCATCCGTGCGGCGACAATGTGGACGACAAGTTCGACGCCGCCGACGCCCCGGCAATCTGCTCCTACGTGATCGGCGGCGGACGTTTCGCCGAATTCGAGAACGCCGTGACCGCGGCGTCCGCCGTCTGGGACGGTCTCACGTTCCAGCTGGCGGCGCAGGACGCGTAAGAGAGAGTTTTTTCCATGCCGATCATGCGCGACTGCCTGTCCGGGCTGAACCCGGAACAGAAGGAGGCGGTCCTTCAGATCGAGGGACCGCTCCTTGTGCTTGCTGGCGCGGGCACGGGCAAGACGCGCGTCATCACGTCCCGCATCGCGCACATGATCGAGGAGGGCATCCCGCCGGAACAGATCGCGGGCATGACCTTCACGAACAAGGCCGCGGCGGAGATGCGCGAACGCGTGGCGGCGATGGTCCCCGGCGCGGCCGCCGACAAGGTCACGCTCGGTACGTTCCACTCGTTCTGCGCGCGCATCCTGCGGCGCGACATCGCGTTCGCGGGCAATTACAACTCGCAGTACAGCATCCTCGACGAAAGCGACCAGATCGGCATCATCAAGCAGGCGTCCGCCGAGCTCGGATTCGGCAAGGATGAAATCCCCGCGAAGGACGTTGCCGCGTTCATCGGCCGCTGCAAGAACCGGATGGAATTTCCCGCCGACGTGACCTCGGGCGGCAACGACGCGTACCTTGCGATTTACGAACGCTACCAGCAGATTCTCGAACTCCAGAACGCGCTGGATTTCGACGACCTGCTTCTGCTGGTCCTGAAGATATTCAAGGAGCAGCCGGAGTGTCTGGCGCGCTACCAGGACAGATACCGCTACCTGCTGGTCGACGAGTACCAGGACACCAACGCCGCCCAGCTCAAGTTGCTCCAGTACCTCACGCAGTTCCGGCAGAACATCTGCGTGGTCGGCGACGACGACCAGAGCATCTATGCGTGGCGCGGCGCAGACGTCGGAAACATCCTCAACTTCCCGACCTATTTCCCCGGCGCGCGAGAGATAAAGCTCGAACAGAACTATCGTTCCACCAACAACATCCTCCGCGCCGCGAACAGCGTCATCTCCCACAACGGCGCGCGGTTCGACAAGAGCCTGTGGTCGACCAGGGGAGACGGCGAGGAGATCAGGCTCGCGCAGCTGGAGGACGGCGACGCCGAGGCGGAATTCGTCTACAACATGATGGAGCACATCATCGCCGCCAATCCGGACTACTGCTACCGGGATTTCGCGGTGCTGTACCGCTCGAACTACCTCTCGCGTACGTTGGAGCAGACGTTCCACGCGCACAACATCCGCCCGCGGATCATCGGCGGTCAGGAGTTCTTCCAGCGCAAGGAGATCAAGGACGCCGTGGCATACCTGAAACTCGTGCTGAACAAGCGCGACGACCAGAGCCTGCTGCGTGTGATCGGCGTGCCTCCGCGCGGGATCGGCGACAAGGCTGTCATGCGTCTGCGCAACCTGCGGAAAGCGGCGTCCACGCCGATGCAGGAACTCCTGTCCGAATCCGCGTTCTCCGAGTCCGTCACGAAAGCCGCCGCGAACTCGGCGGCGAATCTCGCGTCCGCGGTCCGGAAGGCACGCGAAGCGTTCAGCACGCCCGGCGGTCTCGCGGAAAAGGTCACGGACTACCTGGACGAGGTCGGCTATCTGAACGGATTCCTGAAAATCTACCGCGACACGGAAGAGGCGAAGACGCGCCAGGAAAACGTGCTGGAATTCATCAACTCCATTTCGCAGCTTGAATACAACCAGCCGCCCGGAAGCGAGCCGCTCGCGCTCGGTGACCTGCTGGAGAAATTCTCCCTCATGGATGATTCCGACCGCACGAAAAATGACGACGAGGACAACCGCAACGCGCCGGTCTTCTCCACCGTCCACGCCGCGAAGGGGCTGGAATTTCCCATCGTCTTCGTGATCGGCATGGAGGAGGGGCTGTTTCCGCACGAACGCGCCATGGAGGAGTCGTCGCGAGGGGTCGAGGAGGAGCGCCGTCTGTGCTACGTGGCAATCACGCGCGCCCGCGAACAGCTCATCCTCACGCTCGCCCGCAAGCGCTTCAAATACGGCGAATACGAACTGCATAAGCCGTCGCGGTTCCTGCAGGACCTCCCGGACGAGCTCGCCAGCCGTCTTCAGTCGCAGGACGACCTGATCCCGCAGGCGAACGAGGACGAACAGCGCGCGGCATTCGAGGCGGTGCTGGAGGACCTCCGCCGGAAGATGAGAAAAAAAGGCTTCTTTCCCGGCGGGGACGATTTCTGACACTGCAAGTTGCTATGGTATAATAAAGCGGATGTCAATCATGAGATCAAAATGTCTGAATAACCTCAGGCATGATTCTGTATAAAAAACGACGGCACATACGGAGTACGTCTCGCAAACAGTCCGGTCCCAAGGGGACAGGGCGGAAGGCGTGGTTGCTCCGGACTCCGCACCATCGTGTCCGGGGCAGTGCGTCGCGACCGCAACAAACAACAAAACAAAAAAACCAACAACGGGTACCATCATGAAGTTGTCAGGTAAAAAAACACGTCGGATTCTGATCGTTTTCTTAACCACGCTCTGCCTCGTCCTCCTGTTCTGCGCCGGGTGTGCGCGGAACGCCCTTCAGAAGAATCTGGAACAGGGCGGCTATATCGTCTCGTGGAGCCAGGACGACGGGCGCGTGCTCGCCGGGCAGTCCTATGGCAAGGAGGCGTTGAACAAGTACGACCTGTATCTCCCGAAATGCGTCGATCCGAAGACGGACGCGCCGCTGCTGCTCCTGATCCACGGCGGTTCCTGGATGGAGGGAAGCCGCGGGGACATGGCGTACGCCTGCAAATACTACGGCAAACAGGGCTGCATCACCGCCACCATGGATTATTCCCTGATCTCGGACAAGAACACGGTCACGGTCAAGACCATGCTCGACGAGATCACGGCGTGCATCGCCGCGCTCAAAAAACAGCTGGAGACGGAGGGATACCGCGCCCCGAAACTCGCCCTCGGCGGCACGTCCGCGGGCGGGCATCTGGCGCTGCTGTACGCCTATTCCCGCGCCTCGGAATCCGCCATCCCGGTCGCGTTTGTGTTCGACAAGGTCGGCCCGGTATCGTTCCATAAGGAATTCTGGGGCGACAGGATCTCCGCCATGCTGATCGGCTACGGCGCGCGCACTCCGGTCGATCCGAAGAAGCTGGACACGCCCGAGTTGAAGGCGGCGGCGGACGTTCTTTCTCCGCTTCACTTCATCAACGAAAAAACCGTGCCGACCGTCTTCGCCTACGGCGGGCGGGACACGCTCGTCCGGACCATCCACCGCGACGAACTGGCGAAGGCGCTGGAACAGCATCACGTCCCGAACATCCGCGTCGATTTCCCGAAGTCCAACCACATGCTCTGGGACGACCCGGACTGCACCGAAACGTTCCGCAAGGCGGTCCTCCAATACTGCGACAAGTACATGAACCGGAAGCCGCCGGTCGAAAAGAAGGAAGAGTCGAAGCCCGCCGAAAAGAAGGAAGAGGCGAAGCCCGCCGAATAGAAAAAGGAACCGTAAATAAATATGACCTATATGACCTATACGTCCTATAAGAAACAGGTAAGGGGTTCCTCTCTCAAAAGAGCTTTTCTGCTCTTCCTCGCCGCCGCGCTTTTCGTGTTTCTCGGCGCGGGGTGCAGGCATGATGTGGTCAATGCCGACGGCGAAACGGTCAGCGCCGTGATCACGCCGCTCCAGATCGGTCCGCTGCTGATTCCCTTCGGGGAGGAAAATGTCACCACCTACGGCCTTTCCACGGGATTGGCGACAATGGACACGGACTCATGCGGGATCTTTGCCTCGGTCTTGGGATCGGGGTTTGCCGGAACAAACTATGGAATATCAGCCGGCCTTGCATTCGGAATAGATGGCGGGGAGTCAAGCTTCAACGGGATTTCAACTGGGCTTCTGTATTATAAGGATTTTATAGGATACGGCCCGGGTTCCGGGACTCAGAACGGCATTTCCGTTTTTCCGTTTGAAACCGGAAGCAAAACGAACGGGCTTTCCGTCGAAGCCTCTACGCTGAGCAAGGACTTCAACGGAATTGACGTTTGCCTTTTCAATCTTTACGGGACAAGAGGGATCGGGCTGCAGGTGATCGGACTGGATTGTTCCACGAACAACGAGAGCAGAATCGTCGGGTGCCAGATCGGGGGGCTCCTGCGTTCGGGTGTTCGCGGCGCGCAGATCGGGGCAATCACATACAATCCGGGGGTATATCCGGGGCATGACCGCGGGGATTCGTTCGGAAAATGCCTGAACTTAGGCATCCTGAACTTCGAGCTGAAGGAGGGCTTTCAGGTCGGCGCAATCAACAATACCTCGGACGGGAATCCGGTTCAGATCGGGCTGTTCAACACCACGTTCAACGGCAGCCCGTTCCAGATCGGCTTGCTGAACATCAACCCGAACGGATTCCTCCCGGTTTTCCTGTTCTTCAATTACAGCGTCAAAAAGGGCGCTTACGAACGCGAACAGGAATCGGCGGTCGGGTTCTGAATTCGAATCCTGCGAAAAAGAAAGCTGAAAAAAGGAGGCTTTTTATGCACGAGCTCAAGGCGGCAAAGTACCCGAAACCGAAACAACTGTCCGATCCCTATCAGGATTTCAGCGACGAGTTGAAAAAAAGCATCCTGCAAAAGGACGGGAAATATCTGAACGCCCGCGAGCTCACGGTCCTGTTTCACGGGGCGGTGCCAGCCGGAACCTACGACGAATCCGCCCATTATCTGCCGGACGTCACGCGCTATCTCGCAGCGCACTACCGGGAATGCGTGCATGCACGCGACGAGGAGTACGAAGAGCTTTTCAAGAAGTTTCTCATGTGGACGGTCTTCTTCCACAGCGAACTGGTCAAGGACGGCACATGGGACGACCTGAACCTTTATCTGTCCGACCTTTTCGCCCTCGCGACCGAACGCTTCGAGCTGTACGGCGGCGATCCGGAGGGGGCTGAATGCGTCACATACTTCTTCACCTATTTCGGGCATGGGGCGTTCATGCAGACCCATGACCCGCTCGGGACCTGCAGGGATTTCCCTTTCGGCATCACGGACGCGTACATGGCGCGCCGTTTCCAGAATCCGGCATCCTATGCCGATCACGCGTGGCTGATCCTGCTCGTGGTGGGCAACCGCGGGCTTAACTGGCGCTACGGCTTAAACGACATCAACGACAGCGCGTTTCTGGAGAAACTGTGGAACGATCCGGCGTGGCGGTCGGCGGCGGTCACGACGGTCATCGCCGAAACCGAGGCGCGCCCGGAGCTGACCGACTACTGGTCGGCGTGCCTGGACTACGGGATGTTTTTCTGACTTGCCGTAAACACCGATGTGAACCCCAGCCCGGACTATTCGTAACGAAAATGCGTTTTTTTTCGGTCTTGTGCTTGAAATCCGGGCGGAAATCTGCTATAGTGTTTTAGGTTTTTTCCTATTATTTCTCAAAAAAACATCTCGATACAGAAGGAGAGCAAGATGAAATCCTTTGGTTTTGCAGGCATGATGCTTTGCGCCGCCGCGTTCTTCACATCCGCCGCCGTTTCCGCGTTCCCGGAGTACGAAACGGGCGAAGAGCAAATCCTGGTCTACACCCGGGACGTCCAGCGCAACAGCTATCCCGACGGACTGGCGCGGGCCGTTCACTTCGCGCGCAGCACCGACGGGAAGAACTTCACGCCCATGAACGGGAATTACGGCATTCTCTTCGCGAAGGGCACGCTTTCGCCCGAAGACACCATCCGCCCGAAATGCGTCAAGAATCCGATCATCTTTTCGTTGAAGGACGGCGGCTACGGCGTCATGGCGGTCCGGGTCAAGGAAGACGGCACGCCGGACGATGAGAGCAAGGGGAAAGCCCTTCTCTGGACCTCGCCGGACCTGATCCATTTCTCCGAACAGATCCTGGTCGACCTGAACACGCAGGAAGAGGTCACGGCGTTCCTCGGAGTCTCGCCCACGTCGGATGGGGCCGCCTACCGCATTTTCTGGAAAAATGCATCCGGGAAATTCTACAGCACGGACACCCCCGATTTCAAGTCTCCGGGCAAAACCGACGGCCCGATCATGTTCCGGCTGGTTCAAAAACCCGAGATCAACGCGCCGGAAGGCATGGTTCCGAACAACGAGACCGGATACAGCACGGTCTCCGTGCCGCGTTCCCTCGCCGACCGCGCCGCGCAGCACTGGGGGCACCTCGTTTCCGTCGCCGCCCGTGTGCCGGAAACCGTCCTGGCTGGCTCGGCGGACGAGCTTGCGAAGGTGAAGGCGGAGGTCGTCTATTCCGACGGCTCCACGTCCGTGAAGCCCGTGAAGTGGGATGCCTCGGGCGTGGACTTCTCCAAACCGGGCAAATATGAGATCACCGGCACCGTGCAGAACGAGTCCTACGGGTTCCCGCTCGCCCGCGCATGGGGCGACCCCGTCATCTTCAAGTGGGACGGCAAATTCTACTTCATCGCCACGACCGACGCCCGCAACAACATCGGGCTGTACGTGCGTGAGGCCGACAATCCGCACGACCTTTTCGCGGACGGCGTGAAGGAACACCTGATCCTCGACAAGGATGAAGCCCGCCAGCTCATCCAGACCTTCTGGGCTCCCGAGTTCCACGTGATCGGCGAGGACCTCTACATCCTCTTCGCGGTCGGCGGACGCGCATGGGGACCGCAGTGCCATTACATGAAGCTGAAGAAAGGCGCGAGCATCATCGATCCCGCCTCCTGGGAAGACCCGGTCAAGATTATGAAGATGGACGGCAAGGGCGTCGGCGACGGCGGCATCTCCCTCGACATGACGTACATCAAGGCGGGCGGCAAGTCCTACTACGTCTGGTCCTACCGCCGCGGCATCGGCTCGCCGCGCGACACCGGCTCCATGCTGTACATCGCCACGATCGACGAAAAGAACCCCGGCGTGCTCACCTCCGAACCCGTGCTGCTCTCCCGTCCGCTCTACGGCTGGGAAAACGTCCGCGGCACTATCAACAACGAAGGCCCGTATTCGTTCAACGCGAACGGAAAGGTCTACCTGACGTACTCCGGCGGCGACGCGGGCGGCTACACCTACGCGCTCGGGCTGTTCACCGCGGACGAGAACGCGAACCTGCTCGACCTCGCATCCTGGACCAAGAGCCAGGCCCCGGTCCTCTCGTTCTACTCCATCCCCGGCAAGTTCGGACCCGGTCACAACGCGTTCTTCATGGACGACTTCGGGAACCTCATGATCTCTTATCACGGCGAGACGGCGATCAACGGACGCCAGAGATGCGTCGCCATCCACCGCGTCCACTTCAACATCCATGGCGAGCCCGTGTTCGACATGTCCGCCGAGCGCGACCTGGATCCCTCGCTCGCGAACGTGAAGACGACTGTCATCGTTCCCGAGAAGAAATGAATCCGGGAATTGAAGATTGGATATCTCCGGCATCATGAGCCGGGTTTCAGGGGGCGGGGCCTATATCGGAATCCCGCTCCTTTTTCATGCCTTGATCATTATCTCGGCGAAGATGCTTTCGAATTGCGTCACGGGCGTTGCACCCTGCCGTATGAGTTTGTTGCACCCGGCGGCCAAAGGATTGCCCTCGTCGCCCGGCACGGCAAAGACGCGGCATCCCAGCTCCTGCGCCGTCGTGGCGGTTATCAGCGCGCCGCTTTTTGCGCCGGCCTCGATCACCAGCGTACAACGGGCTAATCCGGCGATGATGCGGTTCCGTCTCGCCAGTGTGGATCGCGTAGTCTGAGTGTTCATGGGGTATTCGGAGACGACCGCGCCACCTGTACGGACAATCGCACGCGCAAGTTCAAGGTTTTCGGGCGGATACAGTTTGTTCATGCCGCTTCCGAGAACGGCAACCGTCCTGCCGCCTGCTTCGACCGAGGCGAGATGCGCAGCGGTGTCGATGCCGAGTGCCAAGCCGCTGACCGTAATCCAGCCATGGCTCCAGCCATCCCGGCTCGCCGCCTCCGAGAACCGGCGTGCCATCCGAACGCCGGAATCCGATGGAGTCCGTGTGCCGACGATGGCGACGGATCTGCCGGCGATGCCGGAAGGCAGCCTCCCGCGCACGTAGAGGCAAAGAGGGGGATTGGCGAGTTTGCGCAGAGACGACGGGTATCCGGTATCGGAACGGCACAAAATGGTTACGCCTTCATCCTCCGCTGTTTTCAGCTCTCGGTCGAGGTCAACGAATTCGCGCCAGCGGCAAATGAGGTCCGCATGTTCTGCGCGGATGCCCTCCGCACGGCAAAGTGTGGCAGCGTCCAGTTCGAAAACAGATGAAGCATTGCCGATGGCATCGATGAGTTTATTGATGTACAGGCCACGGTTTTTCTTCCATGCGGAAAGGCCGCCGAGCCCGATCAGCAGGTTGAGAATGATGCAGGCTTCATGGTCGTTCATAGTCGTTTCACCTCCGGTTCTATACAATACATCCGGATGGGCTGTTTTGCAAACGGAAGAAACCTTCTTTTGTTCCGCGAACGCGCGGAGTGTCGGCATTGAGACGGTCAATGGTCCGCTGGAGCTGACCGCGTCCCGTGTCATCGGTCAACCGTCCTGTCCCCGACATCCGGTTCAGCGGCAGAGCCCGGTCTTTTCAAGATGATCAAGTTTGTACTATTTACCTGTCATGTGACAGAACTGCCAAAAGTCGGGTGCAAGCATTTTTTCAACAGATTTGTTCCCATTTTTGAGCGTGGGTCGGGTGCAAGCATTTTTTCAACAGATTTGTTCCCATTTTTGAGCGTGGAGTCTGTGGAAACTTCTGCGGTTTTTGGGGCTTCACAGACTTTTGGCAGGGGCATCTCATGTGCCGGCGTCGGGAAAGTAATTTAGAAAAAATCCGATTTTACGTTAAAAAACTTTGAAACCCGCTTGAAATATGCGAATGCGAATATTATATTACAGCAAACAAATTCGCAAACTATGTCCTTATCTTTGCCGAAAGGCGGATTTCGAGGTGGTTTTGCCTTGTTCCTGCGCATTCCATTTTTTTCAATACCAACTTGAAAGGACGGCATCATGAAAACCCGTTACTCCAGACATTTCACCCTGATCGAGCTGCTGATCGTCATCGCGATCATCGCGATCCTCGCCGCGATGCTTCTGCC
This sequence comes from uncultured bacterium, assembly GCA_902802585.1. Classification (GTDB taxonomy): domain Bacteria; phylum Verrucomicrobiota; class Lentisphaeria; order Victivallales; family UBA1829; genus UBA1732. The sequence goes on along the minus strand of CADCMR010000002.1, from coordinate 62,846 downwards.
CGCGCTGCAGAGCGCCAGAAGAACGGCGAAGATGGCGCAGTGCACCTCGAACTGCAAACAGTTCGCGCAGTCGAACCACCTGTACGCAGCCTCGTTCAACGCGTACGTGACCCCGATTGCGTGGTCCGACCGCGTCAACATCTGGCCCGCCATCATCTGGAACCAGATCGGCGGCGCCGCCGAGATGCCGTACTCCGACTATAAGAAAAACAAAGACAAATGGGCGAAGAGCGTGATGACCACGAAGCTGTTCGAATGCCCCGCGGACGAATACTCGAAGGCGGTCAATCTCGACATGCCCAAAATCTCCTATGGCATCAACCGTTCCGCCGTCTATTCCGTGAAGGGCACGAGCAACGCCACGTCCATCCCGACCGGTCCGGTCCTGAAGACCACCAAGTTCAAAATCCCGTCCCAGATGATTTATGTCTGCGACTCCTCCTGGAACACGGGCGCCAACGGCTCCAGCGCCCCCGGATACATCTTCAACGACCAGAAGCATTTTTCCTATTCCTCCATCACGATCGGCAGCCTGTGCCACCACTGGGACCAGAACGGTCTCGGCGGCGAGTTCGTGGCGAAGAAAGAAATCTCCGCCGGCGACTCGACCTACTGGGCGAAGCCCTGGCACGTGAGCCAGTCCTGGAACTACTCCTTCATCGACGGTCATGCACAGGATCTCCGCCCCGAACAGACTGTCCTGAAGGGCAAAAACGTCAATTCCCGCGAACCCAGCGGCTACTGGACCTGGAACCAGAAAACCTGGGGTGAGGAATAATCGCCACCTTTCCGGTTTGAACCTGTCCCCCTGAACGGGCGGTGTTCCGAATCAGACATCCGCTCCGGTGCGACCTTCCAAAAGGTCCGCCGGAGTTTTTTTCGTGCCTGGACACGACGGCGGCAGCCGCGGTTCATGGGGGAAAACGCTTTTTTTGTATTTTTCCGCGCGTTTTTTTTGAAAATGGAGGAAAACGGTAGTATATTATTGGATAACTTAATCCTAAACTCAAAACAGGAGTAAAACATGAGTCTCAATTCTTATGCACAGCGTGTCCTTCAGGACAGCGTCGTCGCCAAGTACCCGTGGGAAAAGGAATTCATCCAGAGCGTGACCGAGGTCTTCGAATCCCTCGGACCGCTGCTCGACCGTGAATCCAAGTACGAAAAGAACTGCATCCTCGAACGCATCGTCGTTCCGGAACGCATCATCCAGTTCCGCGTGCAGTGGGTCGACGACAAGGGCGACATCCAGGTCAACGATGGCTACCGTGTGCAGTTCAACAGCGCGATCGGTCCGTACAAAGGCGGTCTGCGTTTCCACCCGTCCGTGAATTTGAGCATCCTCAAGTTCCTCGGCTTCGAGCAGATCTTCAAGAACTCCCTCACCACGCTCCCCATGGGCGGCGGCAAGGGCGGTTCCAACTTCAATCCGAAGGGTAAGTCCGACCGTGAAGTCATGGCGTTCTGCCAGGCGTTCATGCGCGAACTCTACCGCCACATCGGTCCGAACGTCGACGTGCCCGCGGGCGACATTGGCGTCGGCGGCCGTGAGATCGGCTATCTCTTCGGTCAGTACCGCCGCATCGTGGACAGCTACGACAGCGTCCTGACCGGCAAGGGTCTCAACTGGGGCGGCAGCCTGGTCCGTCCGGAAGCCACCGGCTACGGCAACGTCTACTTCGCCTCCGAAATGCTCGCCACCCGCGGTGAATCCTTTGAAGGCAAGAAGGTCCTCGTTTCCGGCGCGGGCAACGTCGCCCAGTACGCCGTCAAGAAGGCGACCCAGCTCGGCGCGAAGGTCCTCACCATGTCCGACTCCAACGGCACCATCCTCGACAAGGACGGCATCGACGAAGAAAAGCTCGCCTGGATCATGGACCTCAAGAACGTCCGCCGCGGCCGCATCAAAGAATACGTCGAGAAGTTCCCGACCGCCCAGTATTTCGAAGGCAAGCGCCCCTGGACGCTCACGCCCTGCGACATCGCTCTTCCGTGCGCGACCCAGAACGAAGTCAGCGGCGAAGAGGCGGAAGCCCTCGTCAAGAACGGCTGCAAGTGCGTCGGCGAAGGCGCGAACATGCCGTCCACGCCGGAAGCGGTCGCCTGCTTCCAGGCCAACAAGCTTCTCTTCAGCCCGGGCAAGGCCTCCAACGCCGGCGGCGTCGCCACCAGCGGACTCGAGATGAGCCAGAACGCCATGCGCCTCAGCTGGACCGCCGAGGAAGTCGACCAGAAGCTCCACGGCATCATGGTCAGCATCCACAAGGCCGCCTACGAGGCCGCCAAGGAATACGGTCCGAAGGGCGACTACATCGACTACGTCCTCGGCGCCAACATCGCCGGTTTCCGCAAGGTCGCCGACGCCATGATCGATCAGGGCATCTGATCGTCGGTCATACGTTCCGAACGGTCGGACGGTCGAGCATTCGACCGCGCGACTGCAAAGAAATCTCCGCCCGGAGTCCTCTTTCCCGAGTTCTCCGGGCGTTTCACTTTTATCGGGGGGGATTGGGGATAAGTCTCTTTTAAGGAAGTGCGCGGCGGCTGACGCGACCGCACAGGATAAGTCGTATGGGCCCCATACGTCCGATTCTTGATGGGAGGAGGGTCGTTCCCGGCGCGGGCGTTATTCTCTGGGCAGATTGAACGCGGTCACGAGGTCTTCGACCTGGGCGTCGGTGATCGGGCGGAGTCCGCCGAAGGAACGCGCCGCGATTGCCGCGACGGCGCTGTATTCCGTGACTTCGAGGCGGTCGAACGCCTCCAGCGGGGTGCGTCCGCAGGTCAGCACAGCGTCGTTCCGCACGAGCACGACCGGATGCCGCATGGAGAGCGTGCGGGCGACCGTTTCGGGCGCGGCGAGGGCTTCGTCGAACGTAAACGCGGGCGTTTCACGGAGCTGGATGAAGCTTTCCGGGATTACGCGCGGATTGAACTCGACGTGAGAGACCAGGTACGCCCCGATGGCGGGCGGATTCGCGGCGCAGACGGCGTTCAGCGCGGGCTGGGCGTCGAACACAGCCTTGAAGAACCACGTGCGAGGATCGGGCGTCTTTCCCGCCTCGAATTTCGTGCCGTCGATGAGCACAAGCTCGTCGGGGCGGAGGTTCGCGCGGTCGCAGCCCGCGGGCGTGACCAGGAACTTTTCTCCCTCGATTCGGACCGCGTAGGCTCCGGACGCGCCGGTGAAAAGCCTCTGGCGGACGCAGCGGCGGACGAGCGCGGCGGTCGTGGCGCGGAGTTCGAGCTCGGCGCTGGAACGCGGTCCCGGGGTGAACGCGGAGAACGCGGCGTTTTTGTTTGCAGAGTATGCTTCAATCTGGGCGTCCGTGAGCGGTTTCGCGCCGCCGAGGAGCGTCGCCTGATAGATGGTGCGCGCGCAGAAGTCAAGCGTCTCAAAGCGCAGATAGGCTTCCAGCAGAGATTCGCCGCCGAGGCACACGCCGTGGTTTTCCAGCACAACCGTGCGCGGTCCCTGCGCGAAGACGGCGGATATCTTCCGCCCGAGCGCATCGCTGCCCGGCACGTCGTACGGCGCGAACCCGACGTCGCCGCAGAGGCGTTTCGTGCGCGGGAAGACGGCGGTGTCCGGGATCAGCCCGGCGATGCTGAATGACACGAGCGCCGGGGGATGTGCGTGCAGGATCGCCTTCACGTCGCGGCACATTTTGAAGATGCCGCTGTGGAAGGGGTATTCGCAGGAGGGCTTGTGCGGTCCCTCGATGGAGCCGTCCGGGCGCACGAGCATGATGTCGGAGGGGCGGAGCGTGCCCTTGTCGATGCCGGACGGGCTGATCCACATGTTGCCGTCCGAGTCGAGTACGGAGAGGTTGCCGCCGCTGGTCGTGGTCATGCCGTTTTCGTAGATGCGGTTCATGATGGCGACGATCTGTTCGGCGGGGTGGAGATAATCGAACGGTGTCATGGTGTGCTCCGGTGGTGTGAATGTTGAGGTTGATGGATCAGTCGTCGAAGAGCGGTTTTTCGGTGATGAATCCGGTCATGAGGCTGTGGGCGAGCAGGCGGTTTTCGTCGTCGTAGACGTTCACGTCGAAGACGCCGGTGCGGCGGGTCTTCGAGACGACCGTGGCGCGGGCGGTGAATTTCGCGCCGGGGACGCCTTTTCCGGGTTTCAGGAACGCCGTGGTGGTGTTCATGCCCACCGCGCAGAACCCGAACGAATGGATCGCGGCGGCGAACGCGAAGTCGGAGAGCGTGAAGAGCGCGCCGCCCATGATGATGCCCATGCCGTTGAAATGGCGTTCTGTGGCGGTGAGGACCGCCTCGCTGGCGCCTTCTTCGAGGCGGGTGATGACCATGCCGTTTTCCTTGGCGAAATGGTCGTTGTCGTTGAAGAATTTGATAATGCGGTCGTACATAAGCATTGTCTCCATGTGAAAAGTAAGTGATTTACCTTAACGCGAAAACTCCGAAAATCAAATCATTTTCCGAAAATACGCCCGAAAAAAGCGGAAAACGGGTTGCATTCTCGCGTTTACGGATTAAAGTATAGTGCATGATTCTTGTCCACCCTCGAACTGAAGGAGCTTTTCCATGAGATTTTCCGTCATATCGCTTTTCGCCGCGGCCGCGCTCGCCGCGCCTTTCGTTTCCGCCCAGACCGTGCAGCCAGCCGCGGGCGCGACGCCCCAGCCCGTGTCCGCCGCGTCCGGCGCGACCAATACTGCCTCCGCGACGAACCGGACCGCCTCGACTGGGACCCGCCGCGACATCGTGTCCTACGTGGAGGAGCTCGCGGGGAACACCGCGGCGCAGCTCCGCGCCGTGCAGGACGAGAACGCCGAGCTCGAAACGCGCCTGATCGCGCTGGAACGCAAGATCGCGGAGCTCCAGGAGACGAACCAGAAGCTCCTGAATGAGATCGCGGTCGTGAAACGCCAGTCCGCCGCGGATGCCGACGCCCGTGAAGCGCAGATGAAGGCGATCCTCAACAAGATCGACAAGCTCGCCGCCACCCCGGTGCCCGTCGCGACCGTACCCGCGCCCGTTTCCGCCGCGGACGACTACGACATCTACGAGGTGCAGAAGGGCGCGACGCTGTCCGTGATCGCGAAGGCGTACAGCGAGGCATACGGGAAGACCGTGACCGTGCAGGAGATCAAGAAGGCGAACAACCTGAAGAGCGACATGCTCCAGGTCGGTCAGAAGCTCAAGATCCCGAAAAAGTGATTCCCCCCTCAAAATAAACACTTCCATGCCGAAGAAAACGGAAAAGAAGCCCGCCGCCGCGAAATACGAGTGGCGCAAGACGGAAAAGGCGTTTTATCTGCCGAAGGAGAACGGTCCGGTCCGCATCGACGTGCCGGAGATGAAGTTCTTTGCCGTCGAGGGCGCGGGCTCGCCCGACAGCGAGGAATTCCAGGCGTTGGTTGGTCTCCTCTACACGCTCTCCTACACCATCCGCATGATGCCGAAAAGCGGCTGGACGCCCCCGGAATATCAGGAGTACACGGTATTCCCGCTGGAGGGCGTATGGCGGATGGACACGGATGCCTGGCGGGGCGGCGCGCTCGACAAGACGAAGCTCAAATACCGGCTGATGATCCGCCAGCCGTGGTTCGTGACGCCGGACGTGACGGCGCGCGCGATGGAATCCGCCCGGAAGAAGGCGCCCGCCGAATTGCTTGAACGCGCCTCGTTTGAATCGTCCGTCGACGGCGCGTCCGTCCAGATGCTGCACGTCGGTCCCTACGACACGGAGCCGGAGACGTTCGCCGCCATGAACGCGTTTATGAAGGAACACGGACTGGTCCGGACGGAGCAGGCGCACCGCGAAATCTATCTTTCCGACCCGAGACGGGTTTCCCCGGAGAAAAACAGAACGCTTCTCCGGTTTTTCCATTTGAACGCAGCGCCGGACGCGCAAAACGCCGCCGGATGCTGAGAAAGCCGCATTATGAGTGAAAATGTACTGACGGTAGAGAACGTGGTGAAATCGTTCGGGAAGTTCCGCGCGCTCGACGGCGCGTCGCTGTCCATCCCGAAAGGAACCATCTTCGGAATCATCGGTCCGAACGGGGCCGGGAAAAGCACACTCCTGCGCATCGTGACCTCGCTGGCGCACCCGGATTCGGGACACGTGACGGTCAACGGGATCGACGTGGAGGCATATCCGAAAAAGGCGCTGAAGGGGACCGGTGCGATCGTGGATTCGCCGGCGTTCTACCCCGACCTGACCGCGCGCCAGAACCTCGACATCCTGTCGCGCGGCACGGGCAAACGCTACAAGGCGCGCCGCGCCGAGCTGGCGGAATACACCGGCATCGCGAGTTGGCTGAACCACCGCGTGCGCGAGTTTTCACTCGGCATGAAACAGCGCCTCGCGATCACGCTGGCGCTGCTGCCGGATTCGGAGTTCGTGATCCTGGACGAGCCGACGAACGGGCTTGACCCGAACGGCATCGTGGACATCCGGACGTTGATCCGTAACCTCGGCGCCGACCTCGGCACGACCGTGCTGGTCACCAGCCACATGCTCGGCGAGATCGAAAAGATCTGCTCCAACATTGCCATCCTGAACCACGGCAAAATCGTCGCCCAGGGAAATATGGAGGACATCCTGCGGCGTTCGCCCGTGACGCTCATCCGCGCCAACGATCCCGACCGCGCCGAAGCCCTCCTGAAAGAGTCGTTCGGTCCGCGCATCCTCTCCATCCGGCGGAAAGAGGATGCGCCCGGCGTCCTCCGCGTGGAAACGGAGTCGGAATTCGCCGCCGAGCTGAACGAGACGCTGGTGAAAAACGGATTCGCGGTCTCCATGCTCGAAAACGAGCCGGACCGCCTGGAACGTCTCTTCCTGGAGCTGACCGGGAAGGAATCCGGCGTAAGAAACGAGGTGAAATCATGATTCTGTCGATCTACCATGAAATCGTGAAGATGGCGTCCCAGAAGAAGCATTACATCATGCTCATCGGCTTTGCGTTCCTGATGGTCATGATGGTCTTTGTCTACTGGAAATTCCAGGACAAGTTTTCGGAAGCGGCCGACGGGATGGTGCAGGGGATGCCCTATCTCATGAGGATGATGGCATCGGAACCGCTCACGCTCTGCGACGGCCTGATGTTCGCGCGTTTCTCCTGCCAGATCCTGTTCTGGGTCGTGATGCCTATCTTCGCGTTCATGTTCGCGGGCGAGGCCATCGCATGTGAACAGCAGGACGGGACGCTGCGTGCGTATCTGTCGCGCGGGTTCTCCCGCACGCAGTTCGTGGTCGCGAAGTTCATCGCCGTGTTTCTCGTCATTCTGTTCTATTCGATGCTTTTCGCGACGCTGACGATGCTGATCGGTCTCGTGTTCTTCGGTTACTCGAAAGTGCAGATCACCCTGTTCATGGGCGTGCCGGGGGAATTTCCCACGGCGGGTCTGGTCTCGGCGAACAAGGCCATAGCATCCTATTTCCTTGCCACGCTTTACTCCGCGTTCGCGCTGTCCGCGATCAGCTCGGTGTCGTTCATGATCTCGGTTTTCGTGAAGCGCATGACCGTGGCGGCGACGGGCGGACTCGTGTTCTTCTTCGTGAGCTTCATCATGCAGGTCGCGTTTTCGCAATTCACGGAGGAGATCAGGCCGTTTCTCATCACCCGCGTGATGGACGGGTATTCGCAGATGTTCACCATCGACGCCGTCAACTGGGACAGCATCATCAAATCGTTCGCCGTGATGTGCATCTACTGGTCCGTCTGCGTCGCGACCCCGGTGGTGGTGCTGAATATCAAGGAATACTGAGCGCGGTCTCAACTTAACTTTTTTGGAGTTTTTCTTTCCGGTAAAGGCTTGCATCCCCGATAATTACGGCTATATTAAGAAATGAGTCAAGGTTTAGATTGCGTAGAACCGCCGGGGGATTGGTCCCCGGTTGAGAGGTGTTTTCAACAGTGCCTCGGAGGCTGGCAATCACTGCCTTGACCTTTTTTGTCCTAATACGCGATGTGTGAGCCGCCGCATCTCTTTTTCCCGGAAAGACCTCTGAAAAGATGGAACTTTTTCGAGGAAAGACGGTCTATTGTCATGTACGGCGGAATGCTCTCCCCGATTCTGTTTCCGCCGGAACGAACCCCCATTCAGGAGAAAGGTTTTGACCATGCTGCAATCACTGTTCCGCGGCGGACGCATCCTCGCCGCATCTATCTGTGCCGTATTATTTTTCGCGTCCTGCGGAATCACCCCGCTGTACTATCCGCCAGTCGACGACAACAGCAAGGCGGAGATGTTCGATGCCGAAGTCAGCGCCGCGCTGCTGAAAGCCGGGACGCTCAAGGCGAGCGACGACGACATCAAAGTCGTGTTCAGCGAGTACAAGACGGAATCGAAAGACCTCGAAACTGTCGTGAAAAAGAGTTTCGAGGGGTGTGCCTTGCGCGGCATGGTGACGATGACCGACAGCGGCGACAAGGACAAAGCCCCGACCGAGACATGGCTGCCCGTGGTCGTCGTGCCGTTCCGGCAGGGGGGGACGCTGTTCTTCTTCATGGCGCTCGACAACCTGTACATTATGGAACAGACCAAGCTCAACCCAGAGTATGTCTTCATGATGAAGCCGTATTCGTACATTTTGAAGGCGGAGCCGAAGGACGACGGCTGGGAAGTCGGGTTCGTGCAGTTCGCCACGACCGGACTTGAGGTCAAAAAAGTGACGGACAAGGCGCAAATCGACAAGGACGGCACGGTGCTGAATCCGCCCGCCGAAGTCCTGGAGATGCTGAAAGATCCGAAGAACTACGAAGTCTCCACGAAACTGACATTCCTGCCAAAGGAAAAAGCCGAGGCTAAGCCTGACAGGAAATAACGGCGAATCTTTTTTGAATAGATGTTTTCACGCCCCGTTCCGGCATGTTCCGGCGGGGCGTTCTTTCCGTTCAAACAACCCTGATTCCTTTAGACATTTTGAATCGCTCCATAATCGAAAATGCAAAAACCTATTGTGTTTGAATCGTTTTTCTGACGTTTTTTTTCAAAAAAAGGGGCAGGGGAAGTTGAAAAAAAGGAAAAATGAGCTACATTATAGGATGTATTCGTGTGCGCGGGCGCATTGTGCCCTTGCGGCGGATTGACAATATGAATTGCAACTGATTACATAACAACAACTTGAAACGGAGATCCGGATCATGAAAGATGCACCGAAGCCTGAAAAGAAAAAAGGCTACTATCTTCCCACCATCCTCCTCGGCATTATCGTGGCGGCTATTTTCCTGCTGGCGATTTTCACCTACCAGGTGCCCGCCACGGAGCGCGCACTGGTGCTGACCATGGGCAAAATCACGAAGGAGGCGGAGCCGGGTCTTCACCTGCGCCTGCCGCTTCCCTTCCAGCAGGTGATCCGCTACGACATCCGCAAACGCCCGTTCGACGGCAACATCGGGCATCTTGAGGAGACGACCACGCGCGACCAGAAGCAGGTCGTGATCGGACTGAACGTGATCTACCGGATCAAGGACCTGAAACGCTTCAAGGAAGCCGCGCCGAAGCTTGAGACCGCGCTGGGGTACCTCGGCGGCCGCATGCGCACGGCGAAAGCGGCGGTCGTCGGCAAGTACGACTACGACCAGCTCATCAACACCGATCCCGAGCTGATGAAGATCGAGCAGATGCGCGCCGAAATCCTCGAAATGATCGCGCCCGACGTGATGGAGAAATACGGACTTGAGGTCAGCGACGTGCTGTTCTCGTCCATCGGCGTCCCGGAGAAGACCGCTGCCGCCATCGCCAGCCGCATGAAGCAGGAACGCGAGACGGAAGCCGCCCGCAAGCGCGACGAGGGTAAGACAAAGGCGGAGGAGATCCGCACGCTCGCCAACACGGAGAAGAGCAAGATGATCACGCAGGCCCAGGCAAAAGCGAAAGCGCTGATGGCGGAAGGCGACGCCGAAGCCGCGTCCTATTACGCCGTGTTCACGAAGGAGCCCGAACTCGCGACGTTCCTCCGCAAGCTCCAGGCGATGAAGAAGATCCTGTCCTCGAAGTCCACGCTGATTCTCAGCACCGAGTCCGCGCCGTTCGACGTCCTGAACGGCACGTCCGATTCGTTCGCCGTGGAGAAAACCTCCTCGGAGAAGAAGTAAGGAGCGCCCGGCATGGCAGAAGAACTGAAACAAGCAATATCCGGCGGACCGGGGGAAGGCCAGCTCAAGACTGGCGTGGACTTCCTGTCCCGTGCGCTGAAGATGTTTTTCGGCATCCTGGCGGCGTTCATCATCGTGTCGCTGGGATGGTTCCTGGTTTTCGGCGGTTCGTTCATCGTGGACACGACTACGGAGAGCGTGATCGTGCTCCAGTTCGGCAAGTTCAAGCAGGAGTGCAAGGAAGGCTGGCACTGGTTCCTGCCTTCCCCGGTGAACCGCATCGTGCGTATTCCGATCAACAAGCAGGAGATCACCAGCTTGGCGTTCATGCCGATGGACGCGGAGTTCCTGTACTACCAGGGCGTGAAGGCGGACGGGTCCGAGCCTTCGGAAGTGAACGAGAAGCTCGTCCCGGGCGCCGACGGCTATGTGCTGCTGGGGAATAACTCCATCCTGCACTGTGAATGGGTGATGACCTACCGCGTGACCGATCCGCAGAAATTCTACCTGACCTGCCTGAGCACGGACGCGACCGAGAACCCGGCGGAGTCCGACACGACCAAGGGGCAGACGGCGTCGCTCGGCACGGCGCGCGTCATGCTGAAGAACCTGCTCGACGACGTGGTGATTTCCGCCAGCGCCGTGCAGAACCTGGAGACGACCTACTACGACCGCGCGAAGTATGAGCAGACGGTGAAGCAGGCGCTCGTGGAGCGCATCGCCGCCGTTGATTTCGGCATCACGCTTGAAAACCTCACGCTCAAGATCGCCGCTCCGCCGATCGTCACGATCCCGTCGTTCCAGGAGCTGCTGCTCTCCGAGACCGACGCCGAACGCGTGGTGGAGGAGGCGCGTACGTACAGCGTGGAGCAGGAGAACCTGGCGAAATCCGAATCCGCGAAGATCCTGGCGGACGCCGGCGCGTACAAGCTCCGCGTGGTGAAGGAAGTCGCCGCCGACGCGTCGTACTTCGATGAAATCTATGCCCAGTACAGCAAGAACAAGAAGGCGACGCTCGTGTCGCTCTTCTCCGACACCCTTGCCGAAGCCATTGCGCCCGTGCAGGACAAGTTCATCGTGGATGCGAAGGGCGGCGGCCAGTCCGTACTCTGGCTGAAGGTCAATCAGGAACCCCTGCAGCAGCGCGCCCCGACCGCGCCCGCCGGCGCAGGCGGCGGTCCGGCGAAGGAGGAGTAATCATGGCTGACGAACTGAAAATAGAGAATCCAGCCGTGGAAGCGCAGGAGGTCTGCGCGTGCGGCCATCATCACGACCACGACGACCACGACCACCACGGTCATCATCACGACCACGATTGCGACTGCGGATGCGAGCATGACCATGATCCGGACGAGCCGACCCGCTGCATCTCCTGCGGTGCGCCCATCGGCGAGGGCGTCGGACACTCCCGTTCCATGGGGCGGGCGTCGTTCGCGTTCGTCGGCGGCTTCCTGATCGTGAACTCGTATCTGCTGTCCTGGCTCTTCCCGGACGAAACGTTCGCGTCGAACCTGAGCGCCGCGATCGGCGCGGTCACGCTGGCGCTGCCGATCGTCGTGACGGCGATCCGCGACCTGATCGAAGGGCGCGTGTACATGAACGAACTCGTGGCGCTGGCGATCCTCGCGGCGTTTGCGTCCGGCGACTTCCGCACGGCGGGCATCGTGGCGTTCTTCCTGCTCATCACGATCATCATCGAATCCCACACCGCCAGCGGCGCGCAGCGTTCCATCGAGGAACTGATCCGCCTGACGCCGCGCACGGCGCACAAGGTCGGCGAGGGCGGCGAGACGGACGTTTCCGTGAAGGACCTGGCGCTGGACGACGTCATCAGTGTGCGTCCCGGCGAAAACTTCCCGGTGGACGGCGTGATCGTCCGCGGCGAAAGCGCCGTGAACCAGGCGTCCATCACAGGCGAATCCATGCCGGAGGACAAGAACGCGGGCGACGAGGTGTACGCCGGCACACTGAACATCTCCGGCAGCCTCGAAGTGCGTGTGACGAAGCTCGGCAAGGATACCACGCTCGGCAAGGTCGAGCAGATGATCCGGTCCGCGGAACGCAACAAGACGCCGTTCGTGCGCATCATCGACCGTTACGCGGGCTACTACACGCCGACGATCCTGATGCTGGCGATCATCACGTGGTGGCTCCCCGGCGGGAGCATGGACCGCGTGATCTCCCTGCTCGTGATCTCCTGTCCGTGCGCCGTGGTACTGGCGACTCCGACGACCATCGTCGCCGCCGTCGCCGCCGCTGCGCGCCTCGGCGTGCTCATCAAGAACATCAACCACCTGGAGCTTGCCGGGAAAATCCGCACGGTCGTATTCGACAAGACCGGCACGCTGACCGAGGGCGAGCTCTCCGTGGCGCGCCTGAACCCCGTGGCGGAGGGCGTCGAGCCCGCCGAACTCCTGCTGACGGCGATCTCGCTGGAAGCCCACAGCAACCACCCGACCGCACAGGCGCTCCAGCGCCTCGCCGCCGAAGTCGGCATCCCGGCAAAACCGGTCTCCGGATTCCAGGAAGTCCCCGGCAAGGGCGTCATCGCCATGCTGGACGGCAAACGCGTGCTGGTCGGGCGTGCCGCCTGGCTGGAAAGCGTCGGCGTGTCGCTTCCCGCGCTTGACTCGAAAGAAACCGAGACGATGAGCGTGGTGTATGTGGCGGTCGAGGACAAGGTGATCGGCTGGATCGGCTTCAAGGACAAGATCCGCTCCGAGGCCGCCGCAGCCATCAACGAACTCAAGTCCATCGGCGTGACGCGCTGCGCCATGGTGACCGGCGACCGCGCCAGCGTCGCCGTGTCCATCGCAGCGCAGCTCAGCATCGACGACATCCGCAGCGACTGCCTGCCTGAAAACAAGGTCGCCTACGTGGAAGACGTCAAGAAGACTTCGACTGTGGCTGTGGTCGGCGATGGCGTGAACGACGCGCCCGCGCTGGCTGCCGGCGACCTCGGCATCGCCATGGGCGCCATCGGCAGCGACATCGCCATCAACAGCGCCAGCATCGCGCTGATGACCAACGACCTGCGCCGCGTTCCCTTCCTGATCGTCCTTTCCCGAAAGACGAGCGCGATCATGTACCAGAACCTGGCGTTCGGTCTGATCTTCGTGCTCTGCGGCATCATCCTGTCCGTCTTCGGTCGCATGGACCCGATCGCCGCCGCGGCGCTGCACACGGTCAGCACGCTGATCGTCATCTTCAACAGCGCGCGCCTGGTCCGCACGGGCGAAGACCTGACTTCGGACAGTGGCGCCGCTGTGCGGAAGACGTCCGCGTCCGGCGGAGAGGAATAAGCCATGGCGGATGCAGTGAAAACGGCGGAACAATCCGCGTCGGAGCGCCCCGTGGTGGTGAGCGCGGTCGGTCTGACCAAGGTCTTCCGCGATTTCTGGAACCGCCCGAAGGCGAAGGCGGTCAACGACATCGACTTCGAGGTCCGCGAGGGGGAAGTGGTCGGTCTGCTCGGTCCTAACGGGTCCGGCAAGTCCACGACCGTGAAAATGCTCCTCGGACTGCTGTACCCGACCGGCGGCCGCCTGACCGTGTTCGGCAAGTCGCCGCGCGACGTGGAGAACAAGAGACTTATCGGGTATCTGCCCGAGGAAACATACCTGTACAAATACCTGACCGCGTTTGAAACGCTGGATTTCTTCGCCTCGCTGTTCGGCCTGTCGAAGGAGGAGCGCAGCATGGCGCGCCGCATCGGACTGGCGCAGGCGATGATCAACGACCCGGCGTTCCTGATTCTCGACGAACCGACATCCGGTCTGGACCCGCTCGGCTGCCGCGAGGTGAAGGACCTGATCAAACTTCTGAAGAGACGCGGAAAGACCGTGATCGTGACCAGCCACCTGCTCAGTGACGTGGAGGAGGTTTGCGACCGCATCATCGTGCTGTACGGCGGACGCATCCGCGCCAACGGCGGCATGGAGGACCTGCTCACCATCCGCACGAACGACACCATCACCGTGCCTCGCCTGCCGGAGGAGGCGCTCGAACGCATCCGCCAGATCGTCCGCGAGAGCGTCCCGGACGGGGAAATGTCCGTGGCGCATCCGCACATGTCGCTGGAGGACTTCTTCGTGGACATCGTGAATGAGGCGAAGAAGGAAAGCCTGGAGACCTCCGGGTCGCGTTCGGGCGGCGCTATCGCAGAATACCTCACGGGGGACAAGGCGCAGGACGCGAAGGCCGTGCTTGATTCGCTCACTCGCGAGGAGGAGACTCCGGCGCGGACGCTCGCGAAGAAGATGGAGGAGGATGCCGCAAAGGCCGCCGAGGACGCCGCGAAGAAACGTCAGGACGACCTGTTCGCCCAGCTTCAGGCGTCGGCGCCCGCTCCCGAGGAGGAGAAATCCCGCCGGGAACAGGAGGAAATCGAGGCGAAGATGTCGGAGGCGAACCGCAAACTCAAGGATTTGCTGACGAATCCGACGGACGGGAAAGACTGACGCACGATGACCGCGTTCCTTGCCATAGTGAAGCTGACGTGCCGATCGGCAGTCCGGTCGCACATCTTCCGTCTGCTCCTGCTTCTGCTGCTCCTGAGCATCTTCCTGTTGCCGTTCACCCTGCTGGGCGACGGCACGCCGAAGGGCGAGGTGCAGATATTCCTGCAATACTGCCTCGGGTTCGTCGGGTTCATCCTGTGTCTTTCGTCCGTGTGGCTGGCGTGTTCGGAAGTCAGCTCGGACGTGGAGACGGCGCAAATCCACATGATCGTGGTGAAGCCTGTCCGGCGCGTGGTTATCCTGCTGGGCAAATACACCGGCGTGGTGCTGATCCACCTGGCGCTGCTGCTGATCGCCGCGGTTACAGTTTACGCATTCCTGTCGTTCCGCCTGGCATCGACCGAGATGTCCGACGGAGACCGGCTGATGCTGGACGAACAGGTTCTGACGGCGCGCGCGGTCTACAAGCCCGTGCGACCTGATTTCAATGCGCTGGCTCAGGCGGAGCTCGACCGCCGCATCGCGCTGGCGAAGGAGCACGGTCAGGACACCTTCCGGTTCCAGGACGACCAGATGCGCCAGGAGGCGTTCCTGGAGATACGCAAGGAGCTGATCGCGACCTACGGGCTGATTTCCGAGGGCGAATCCATCTACTGGCAGTTCGAAGGGTTGCCGAAGGACCTGACCGACGACGACATTGTCTTCCTGCGATTCACGATCTACGTGAACCGCTATTACGTCCAGGACCAGAATTCCGTCCGCGGGCACTGGGTTTTCGCCGCGAACTACAAGCGCCCGGACGACAACGGCGGCGAAACGGTCGTCACCGACCTGATGGCGATTCCGGAGGATGATTACCTCACTGCCTCGCAAAACGAAACGGCAGTCCCGATCCGGAATTCCTATTTCGTGTACGACGGAAAGGCGGAGGTCGGCTTCCTGAACAAGGACACGAAGACGAGCGAACTGAACTTCGAGGAGGGCAGGGGGCCGTTCCTGCTGATCCGCGAGGCGGGGTTCTTCTCCAACTACTGCCGCGCGATCCTGGTGCTGGCGATCGGGATCCTCTCGGTCACGCTGCTCGCCGCCGCGGTCGCCGCCTGCATGTCCCTGCCGATCGCGATCTTCTTCTCGGCGGCGTACATGCTCACCGGCGGACTGGCGAACTACCTGGTGACGTCGATCCCGGATTCGATCGACTACCAGGCGGAATACACCGGGACGTTCGGTTACCGGTTCGGCGACCTGATGCTGAACTTGATCGTGCCGTTGCAGGATTTCTTCGTGACGGGGCATCTGGCGAACGGCGAACTGATTGATTTCCCGTTCATCGGGATGCTGTTCGCGAAGGATTTCGTGCTGAGGATGCTTCCGGTGTTCCTGCTCGGGGCATGGATTTACACGCGCCGCGAACTGGCGCTGGTGTCGAAACGCGGATAGGAGCCGGACCATGAAGAACCGTTATACCTTGTTTTTCGCTCTGCTCGCCGGGACTGTGATCATACTTTTTGCGAACGTGTTCGTGCAGCAGCGCATGGCGGCGGTCGTGAAGGAGAACAAGCTGGTGGACGAGACGTTCGCCGCCGAAGGCACGCCGCCGATCGTGGCGTTCTCCACGATGGCGCTGGGCGGATTCCGCGGGCTCATCGCGGACATCCTGTGGATTCGCGCGGGCGACCTGCAGCAGAAGGGCAAATACTACGAGCTGGTGCAGCTCTCCGACTGGATCCTGAAGCTCCAGCCGAAATTCTCCGCCGCCGCTTCGCACATGGGGTGGAACATGGCGTACAACGTCTCCGTGGCGTGCAAGCGCCCCGAGGACCGCTGGCGCTGGGTCCGGCGCGGCATCCAGCTGATGCAGGACGCCGTGACCATGAACCCGAACGACCCGAACGTATACCACGAACTCGGCTGGATCTACCAGCATAAGCTCGGCAACGTGCTGGACGACGCGCAGCGCTACTACAAAGAGACCATGGCGCGCGAACTGATGTTCCTGTACGGGAAGCACTACCCCGACTGGGAAGCCTGGGCGGCGTCGCCCGCCACGGAGGAGACGCTCCGCGAATTGTTCCCCGCCGTCCATCCGGCGTGGCTCGCGATTATGGAGTACAACCAGGGCGACCTGGAACGCCTGTTCGGCGAGTTCCGCCTGAACGGCGGCCTGCCGAAGGAGCTGAAGGAGAAGCTGAAGCCGGAAGACGCAGACGTGCTGGATTACTATTTCCGGCGCAAATGGCTGAAAGCCGACTGGAACGTGGAGCCTGAAACGATCCTTGCAGTGAACAGGGAATACGGCGAACTCGACTGGCTGCTGCCGGAATCCTATGCGATCTACTGGGCGTACGTCGGGCTGAAACACACCGAGGGTCGCGACCAGCTGCCGCTCACACGCATGACGCTCCAGTCCCTCGTGGCGACGTTCAACTACGGGCGCATGCTGCTGCCGAAGGAAAACGAGGTCAGCAGCTTCTTCCTGCTCGTGCCAAACACGGGCGTGATCGACGCCGCGCGCAAGCTGTACAAGGAAGTCATGAGCTCGGACGAATACGCCCACTCGCCGTTCGAGGCGCTGTACGAAAACTTCCTCATCGACTCCATCGTGACGCTGTACACGTACTCGCAGAAAGAGGCGGCGGCGAACCTGTACCAGGAGCTCCGCACCGAGACGAAAAACGGCAATTCGCGGACCATGACGCTCGACCAGTTCGTGCTGAACGAATGGGAAGACGACCTCGTGAGCGGCGATTTCAAGCAGATCGGAAACGAGCTTGAGGGGCTGCTCTTCACGTCCTGCATGCTCATCGGCTACGGCGACCGCGAAGCCGCCGCGGACCACCTCGCGCTCGCGAAGCGCGTCTACGACGCATACGTGCGGCAGCACGCCGACCTCGACCGCGTGGCGCTTCCGCCGTTCTCCGAAATGAAGGCGCGCACCGCGCGCGCCATTATCGAAAACTATCCTCCCGAAGTGTCGAACCGGATTCGCGCCGAGCTTGAGGAGGACCTGAAGAAACAGGAACAGGCCGCGGAGAACGCGGGCGGTTCCGGGGCGGACCAGGAGGCCGCCGGACAATGATGATCTATCCCCTGTTTCCCGGCGGGCTGGAACGCGCCCTGACGTTCAGCTACGACGACGCCCTGGACGCGGACATCCGCCTCGCGGGCATCTTCTCCGACCACGGGCTGAAATGCACGTTCAATATCTGCGCGGACAACGGTCCGCACGACGGATCGTTCCCGTCGTTCGACGTGAACGAAGTCTATCTGAAGCACGGGCACGAGATCGCCGTCCACGGCGCGGAGCACGCGTTCGAGGACATGATGCCGACCGAGGCGGTGATCGCCGACATTCTCGAAAACCGGAAGTGCCTGGAGGCGATCACGCACGCACCGGTGAAGGGCATGGCGTACCCCTACGGGACGTTCACGTCCGACCTGAAACGCCAGCTCCGCGAGCTTGGCATCCTGTATTCGCGCACCGTGAACAGCACGCACTCGTTCCGCCTGCCGGATGATTTCCTGGAGTGGAACCCGACCGCGCACCACCGCGAGAACATCGCCGAGCTGGGCGAGCGGTTCCTGAACAACCGGTATCCGCGCGGCACGGTCTGCTACATCTGGGGGCATTCGTTCGAGTTCGACCGCAACAACGACTGGGACATCATCGAACGGTTCGCCGACCAGATGGCGGGCAGGAACTCCTTGTGGTACGCCACGAACATGGAGATTTTCGACTACAACCAGGCGTTCCGCATGCTCCGGTTCACCGCCGACTGCTGCTACGTGCAGAATCCCTCCGCCCGGACTGTCTGGCTGATGCGCGGAAAGAACGCCTTCGAGATTCCGTCCGGCGATGTCGTCCGAATCGGCTGACCTTCATTCCCCGGCGGATAAGACGGAGAAAGCTCCGTTCTGTTTCCGCGCGCCTCTGCGCCTTTCCAGCCGCCTCACACTTCCCGGACGCGCCGTGCTGTCTCCGCTTCAGGGCGTCATGACGCGGACTTTCATGCACGCCGCCGCGCGCCTCGACCTGATCCCGCTGTGGTTCACGCCGTTTTTCAGCACTGGCGGCGTCTCCGTGCCGAAACGCGCCGCGATCCTGCGGAAACTCGCGCCGTACCGTGTGCGCCCTGACCTCCCGCTCGTCTTCCAGCTGATCGGTCACGAGGCGCGTTCCCTGTCGGCGACCGCGGCGGGATTCGGCGAGCACGGCGTGCACGGCATCAACCTGAATTTCGCCTGCCCGAGCAAGACCGTCACGGCGAGCGGGAACGGCGCGTATCTGCTGAGGTCGCCGGAAACGCTCTTTGAACTTACGCGGGCGGTCGTCGAAGCCGTCCCGGAGGGCGTTTCCGTGTCCGTGAAGCTCCGCGCCGGATGGGATTCGCCGGACCGGATCGCAGAAAACATCCGCGCCGTGTGCGACGCCGGGGCGGACTGGATCGTGTTTCATTACCGGACCGCGGCGGAGGCGTACTGCCCCGTCGATGCGTCCGAACGCGTCCGGCGGATCGCGCGTGCCGTGGAGGTGGCGGGACATGTCCCCGTTTTCGGAAACGGCGACATTGTCAGTTACGCGGATGCCGATGAGCTTGTGCAATCGACCGGATGCGCGGGCGTTGCCGTGGGACGCGGCTTCCTGTCCGATCCGTGGCTGGTGCGGCGTATTCTCTCCTGCGACGCGAATCCCGCGTCCGAGGCGGAAAAGGCGGCGTTCCTGCGTCTGCTGATGGCTGGCACGGACTCCACGAAACGCGGCCGGAACTGGTTCCTGGAATGCGTCAAGATGACGTACGGCGCGGAGTCCGCCGAGTTCAGGGACGCCCGCGGGAGCGACTGGACCGCGCTTCGCGCCCGCTGGAGCTGATTTTATGATTAAATTGTTAAGAAAAAACAGAAGTTTGTGTTTTTCGGACTTGTTTTTCTTTCGGAATGAAGTATATTAGTGCATTGACGGATGATTCCGCTTTCCCTCTAAAAATCTACAGATGAGGAATCTGAACCTATGAATACATGCCTCGCATCCGGTTTCCGCACACGCAGATGTTTCTCCCTGATCGAACTCCTGATCGTCATCGCCATTATCGCAATCCTGGCGGCATTGCTCCTGCCGGCGCTGCGTTCCGCCCGCGAGACCGCGAAACGCGCCACCTGCATCGGCAACCAGAAGAATTTCGGGGAATACATGCACAGTTATGCGACGAACAACAGGGGCGACCTCAACGGACTGATCGGGAACTGGAAAAAATGGCTCGGTAATATTGCGAAGATGGCGGGCAGCACGTACGATTTTTCCGCCGACGATTTTGCGCGGTTCGAGGAAAAAAAGATCGATTCCATCGCCCGAAGCATCCTGAAGATCGCGCGTTGCCCCGCCGACATCACGAGGGGCGCGCAGAGCTACGGACGCAACGACCCCTACGGGCTCTGGACCATGAAGGACCACAGCAAGCGCGTCGTCTGCAGCCGCATCCCGGACATCGACGCGCCGTCCGACCTGATCATCCTCGGGGAACGCTGGAGCAATTTCAAAAACGTTGCGACGAACAGCGACCAGCAGTATGAAATCTGCGCGCCGTTCCATCTGCGCGGCAACCGCACCGACCAGGACGCCGCGGGCGAGGACTGGAACACGATTCACAAAGGCAACATCCCGCTGCTGTACCTGGACGGGCATGTGAAACACGGCAACATCCTGGAGACCGTCCGCACGCGCGACATGAAATCCATGCATATGTTCAACGAACGCGCGAACGGCGGCAGCTGGTCCGACGACCGCGCCCTGAAGAAATGAGGCGGGCAGGACCTCCCCTGCGGAAGTGCGCGGTTTGCGCTTGAGCGTGTGGGAAACAGCCTGCTTTCCCGCCGGATTGCGCGGCATGGGAATCCCCCCGCGGTCCGGCTCCTTTTTTTCCGCAAAAACGGGGTGTTTCGCCTTGATTTGCGGGCGTTTGGTGCTATATTGATTGCATCCGGGATTTCCCGCTGAAAAAACAATTCCCTGAGAAAGGTTTTCCGCCATGCCCCTGCTTGCCCTTCTGATCATTCCCGTTGTTATCGTCATTTTCGTCATCATCGTGTACAACAGCCTCGCGGCGAAAAAGGCGAACGTGCAGAACGCGTTCGCCGGGATCGACGTGCAGCTGAAGAAGCGCTGCGACCTGGTCCCGAACCTCGTTTCGAGCGTGAAGGCGTACATGAAGCATGAGGCGGGCACGCTGGAGAAGCTCACGGAGCTCCGCACCCGTGCGGCGGCGGCGACCGACCCCGCCGAACGTCTCAGCCTGGACCGGGAGCTGTCCGGCGCGCTGAAGAACGTGTTTGTGCAGGTCGAGGCGTACCCCGACCTGAAGTCCTCCGCGAACGTGGTCCAGCTCCAGCGGTCACTCAACGAGATCGAGGAGCAGATTTCCGCCTCGCGCCGCGCGTACAATTCCGCCGTCACGGACTACAACCTCGCGATCCGCATCTTCCCGAACAACCTCCTCGCGGGCATGTTCGGATTCACGGAGTCCACACTGTTCGAGGCCGCGCCGGAAGAGCGTGCGAACCCGAACGTGGGCGACCTCTTCAAGTAATCATTACAAAGCGAGCCGAGATGAAAGACCCAGAACCCGACCGAAGTAACGATGTCCATCCTCGCTCCATCGCGGGGCTGGACGAGTCGCTTGCCGGTCTGCGCGGGCTCCGCGACGCCACGCGGAAAAAAGCCCTGACGATCGCCGCCGTCATCGTCGGCGCGACCCTGATGCTGTCGCTCGGCGTGATTGTCATGGCCGGGGACTATCTGCCATTCGTGCTGGTACCCGGCATCATCATCGCCGTGACCGTGTACACGCACATGATGCACGGCGTGAAGCTCCTGTACAAAAAGATTGTCGTGCCATCGCTCCTGAAGGAGCTAGACCCCGGCTTGTCCTACAATCCGGCTGGGTATATCCCGAGGGAGGAGTTCCGCAGGTCGAAGATCTTTTCCCAGAGCGCGGACTCCTACCATGGCGAAGACCTTGTGTTCGGCTCGTACAAGGGCATCCCGGTCCGGTTCAGCGAGCTGAAGGTGCAGGAGAAGCACTCCGACGGCAAGAACACGTCGTACCACACGTTTTTCAACGGCGTTTTCATGGTCGCCGACTTCAACAAGGATTTCAAGTACAGCCACTGGGTGCTGCCCGATACCGCCGAGGCGGCGTTCGGGCAGGTCGTCGGCAATTTCTTCCAGAAGCTCAGCCTTCCCGGGCGCGGTCACATGACCCGCATGGAGGACCCGGCGTTCGAGAAGAAGTTCGTGGTGTACACGGAGGACGACGTGGAGGCGCGGTATATTCTGACGCCGAAACTCATGCACACGATGCTGACCCTGACGGAACGTTTCCGCAAGGGCGTCTCGAAGATCGGATTCGCGTTTATGGACTCGAACGTCTACATCGCGATTCCGATTGAGGGCGGACGCGACCTCTTCGAGATGCCCTCGCACGGCGACCTGGGCGCGGAAACGGCGCAGCGGACGCTGGAGGAACTGCGTGAGATACTGAGCGTGTTCGACGTGATGGAGCTGGATTTGCGCCTGTGGAGCAAGGAACACCCGTATTCAAGCCGAAGATGACCTCGGTTGTACACGATGAGAATGATGCTTTTTTGAGCTTATCGCGTACATCCTTTAGAAAATAAGGAAAGAAAAACGGAAAAAACGTCTTTTTTGTGTGTTCCGGGGTTGATTTTTACGCATCCGCGGTGTATGTTTTAGACAAATTATTTTAAACACGTATTCTCCCAACATACTAATTAAACTAAGAAAGGACCAGAAACAAATGGTTAGCACTCTCAACTGGATTCTGATGGCGCAGGCCGACATCGCCGAAGCGGTGAACTCCGCCGTGGAATCCGCCCCCGCCGAGGTCACCGAGGCCGTCGCCAACGCGACCGGATCGACCTCCGTCTCCCTGAACGCGCTCGACTGGGTCGTGATCATCGGCTACTTCGTGATCATCGCCGGCGTGGCGATCTGGTCGTCCAGAGGCCAGAACACCTCCTCCGACTTCTTCCTCGGCGGTCGCAACATCGGCTGGTTCGCCATCGGCGGCAGCCTCTTCGCCAGTAACGTCGGGTCCGAGCATATCGTCGGTCTCGCCGGTTCCGGCGCGAACACCGGTCTCTCCCTCGCGCACTGGGAACTCCACGCATGGGTGCTCCTGATGCTCGGCTGGGTCTTCGTCCCGTACTACTACACCTCCAAGGTCTTCACGATGCCGGAATTCCTTGAGAAACGTTTCAGCCCGACCGCCCGCTGGATCCTCTCCATCATCTCCCTCGCGGCCTACGTGCTGACGAAGGTGTCCGTCACCGTCTACGCCGGCGCCCTCGTGTTCAACGTCCTCTTCCCGGACTTCCACCTCGGCAGCCTCGACGCCTTCTGGTGCGGCGCGCTCCTGACCATCATCCTGACCGGTCTCTACTCCGTGTTCGGCGGTCTCCGCGCGGTTCTCTACACCGACGCCTGCCAGGCGATCATCCTGCTCCTCGGCTCCATCTTCATCCTCTACTTCGGTCTCTCCAAGCTCGACGGCGGCTGGAGCGGACTCCGTGACTTCACCGCCACGAACGCTTCCCAGTACGCCCTCTGGCACCCGCTGTCCGACAAGGATTTCCCGTGGCTTGCCATCTGCATCGCCTCCCCGATCATCGGTATCTGGTACTGGTGCACCGATCAGTACATCGTGCAGCGTACGCTGGCCGCCAAGAACCTCACGATCGCCCGCCGCGGCACGATCTGGGGCGCGGCTCTTAAAGTCATGCCCGTCATGATCTTCCTCATCCCCGGTCTCATCGGCGCCGCCCTCCACAAGCAGGGCGTCATCCAGCTCCCGATCAAGGGTACTGGCATCGACGGCGACAGAGTGTTCCCGACCCTCGTGACCCAGCTGCTTCCTCCCGGTCTCCGCGGTCTCGTCATCGCCGGTCTGCTCGCAGCCCTCATGAGCTCCCTCTCCTCCCTCTTCAACTCCTCCGCCGCCCTCTTCACGGTTGACATCTATCAGAAACTGAAAAAGAGCGCGTCCGAGAAGGAACTGGTTTTCGTCGGCAAGATCGCCACGACCGTGGTCGTTGTCTGCGGTCTCATCTGGATCCCGATCATGAAGCAGGTCGCCCAGGGCGGCGGCGGTCTCTACGACTACCTGCAGAACGTCCAGAGCTTCCTCGCTCCCGCCATCACCGCCACGTTCCTGCTGGGCATCTTCTGGTCCCGCATCAACGCCAAGGGCGCCGTCTGGGGCCTCGCCGTCGGCTTCATCCTCGGCATGGGCAAGCTCACCGTCCAGACCTTCTTTGGCCCCGGCAAGCTTGAAAATCCTGCGATCCTCTACAAGATTGGCGCATTCAACGCCTACTACGCCTGCGGCGTGCTCTTCCTCGCCACCGCGATCGTCCTGATCGTCGTCTCCCTGGCGACCAAGGCGCAGGATCCCGAGCAGATCAAGGGGCTCACCTTCTCCTCCATCAACAAGGAAGAAGTCCGCGCCTCCATCCACCCGGTCGACATCGTCACCACGCTTATCGTGGTCGCCGCGATCCTGACCATCTACCTCTACTTCTCGTTCTGGACCGTCGGCCACGAACCCGCGGCCGTCCAGGCTGCCCAGGACCTCGCCGACCAGGCGGGTCAGTTCCTGCAGTAATCTGACAGAACCGAGATAGTATTTGGTTTATCCTGCCGCCGTCCGAGCAATCGGGCGGCGGCATTTGTGCGTACACACATTCAGTGCTTTTTATCTGAAAAACTCTTGTGTTTTTCTCTTGCTTTTTTCAAAAAGTGGAATATAGTATAGCATACGCACAAACAGTTCCCGTTTTTTTTACCTCGGTTGCTCCCGGAATATGAAGGACGCCGCATTCTTTCAGGAAAGGACGATCATGAAACAATCAAAAATCGCAAATCTCGTTATGGCATCTCTCATCCTGCTGACCGCGAACGGATGTTCCTTTTTCGCGCCGAAAACCGAGGAGGTCGCGGTCAACACCGTGCCCGCCGGAGCGGAGGTGTATGTGAACAACGACTTCAAGGGAACGACCCCGTGCAATGTCCCCATGTCCTGCAAGGGGGGGGAGATCATGGTCAAGAAAGCCGGATACGATCCGCAACTTTACAAGGTCGGACGGCATTTGGGGACGTGCGGCATCATGGACATTGTGGGCACAGTCTTTTTTCTGGTCCCCGCCATTGGTCTGTTCTCTGCCGGAGCCTACACGCTGGACGAGCATACCGTCAATGTCTCTTTGACAAAAAAGTCCGGGAATTGATTCCGGGAATTGATTCCCGGAACGATTCCGGATCAGATCTCCACAAAAAATGCTTCTCCTGGGGCGGAGAAGCATTTTTTGTGCACGGATGAAGCGGAAAATCAGAGCGTCACGCCGTCCTTGAAGATGGCGATCTCCCGCGCGTCGTTCTTCTCGTTCTTCGTGACGATTTCGCCGGAAGCGGTCTTCAGGACGAACTCGACGAACGCGCAGGTGTCGGGCTGACCCTGGGCGTCCCAGTCGATCCAGTGAGGCTTGGACTGCGCCAGACGGGTGTTCGTGGCGACCTTTACGGTCGGGACCACGGTGCCGAACGGCGTGCCGCGTCCGGTGGTAAAGAGAACGAGCTGGCATCCGGCGGCGGCGAGCACGGACGACGCGACGAGGTCGTTGCCGGGGCCCGCGAGAAGGTTGAGCCCGGGCGTTTTCAGACGCTGTCCGTATTCGAGGACATCGACGACGGGCGACGAGCCGCCCTTCTGGACGCATCCGAGGGATTTGTCTTCGAGCGTGGAGATACCGCCCGCCTTGTTGCCGGGGGACGGGTTTTCGTCGATGGGCTGACCGTGGCGCTCGTAGTAGCTCTTGAACCCGTTGATCATGGCGACGCATTTGTCGAAGACCTCGCGCGAGACGCAACGGTTCATCAGGAGTGTTTCCGCGCCGAACATCTCCGGGACTTCGGTCAGGACGGTCGTGCCGCCCTGCGCAGCCAGCCAGTCGGAGAAACGCCCGACGAGCGGATTCGCAGTGAGGCCGGAGAGACCGTCGGAGCCGCCGCATTTGAGGCCGATGCGGAGCGCGGAGACGGGGATGTCCGTGCGTTCGAGGGGGCGCGCCATGTCGAGTTCGGCGAGGAGTTCCAGACCGCGGGCGTATTCGTCGCCGTCGTCTTGCGCGCGCAGGAACCGGATGTTGAGTTTGGAAATGTCGCCGAGGCGTTCTTTAAAGCTGTCGAGTGTGTTGTTCTCACAGCCCAGCCCGACGATCAGCACGCCACCCGCGTTCGGGTGGTGCGCGAACGCCGCCAGCAGGTTCGCCGTGCATTCGTGGTCGCCGCCGAGCTGGGAACAGCCGTAGGGATGCGTGAGCGCGATGCCGCCGACGGCGTCCGCGAGACGCCGCGCGAGGTCGTTCACGCAGCCGACGGTCGGGATCACCCACAGGTCGTTGCGGACGCCCGCCTGTCCATCGGGACGGAGGTATCCTTTGAAGGTGCGCGTGGTGCGGATCTCAAGCGGCTTGAAATCGGGCTTGTAGGTGTATTCGAGGAGTCCGGCGAGGTTGGACGCCAGGTTGTGCGTGTGGACGTGCTCGCCGGGGTTGATCTGGACTTTGGCGTGCCCGATGGGCATGCCATATTTGATCACGTTTTCGCCCGGCGCAATGGGGCGGATGGCGTACTTGTGGCCGTCGTCGCGGACCTCCACGTTGTCGAGCGGATGGATGATCATGGCTGCTTGGTGACTCCCTGTTCGACGGCGGCGGTGAAGCCGGGGATGGTGTTCAGGTCCATGCCCCAGAACTCCGCCTTGCCGAGGATCGTCTTCACGTCGGGCTTCGAGGCGAAGAACGCCTTGACCTCGGGGGCGTCGTTGATCTCGCAGGAACGGTAGAAGTCGATGAGGTACGCCATGGACTGCGTGAGGCAGGCGGGGAGCTTGCCTGTGAGCTTGAGGTAGTCCAGGAGCGTCGGGAGGACGCGGACTTTCCACTTGGAGACGGAGTTCAGGGCGATGGAGAGCAGCCTGTGCTGGGCGTACGGGTTCGCGAAGCGTTCGAGCACGGATTCCGCGTAGGCTTTCTTTTCCGCCTCGGGCAGGTTCACGGTCGGCATGACCTCCTCGAAGAGGACGGTGCGCAGGAACTTGCCGAACTTTTCGTCGCGGACCATCTCGTCCACGAACGTGAATCCCGCCATGTGCGCGCCGAGTACGCTGGCTGTGTGAGCGCCGTTCAGGAAGCGGACCTTGCGCGTGCGGTACGGGGTCTGGTCGTCGGTGAAGAGGACATTGAGTCCGGCGGCCTTCGCCGGGAGTTCCTTTTCGACCTCGGCGGGTCCTTCGATTACGAAGAAGAAGAACGGTTCGCCGCAGTCGAGGAGCTTGTCCTCGATTCCGAGCTTTTCGCAGTATTTCGCGGCGTCGGAGCGCGGATAGCCCGCCACGATGCGGTCGACGAGCGTGCTGCAGAAGATGCATTTCTCCTCGACGTAGCGGATGACTTCCGGATCGGTGATGTACTTCAGGACGCATTCGCGGAGCTTCTGCCCGTTGTGCTCGATGAGCTCGCAGGGGATGAAGATGAGACCGCCGAGACCGGCTTTCGCGCGGGCGGTGACGAGCTTCGCGACCTTCGAGGGGAACGTGTCGGCGTCGGGACGGTATTCGATGCCCGCCTCGGTCGTGTTCGAGAAGACGAAACGCAGATCGGGGTTGAGCGCCGCCTCGACGACCTTGTCCCAGTCGGTGGCGGGATTGAGGCAGCCCTTCACGCAGTCGATCTGCTCGATCTGCTCGACCACCTGTCCGTCCTTCACGCCGCGCAGGATCACATGGTAGAGTCCGCCCTGGGCGTTGATCACGTCGCACATGCCCTGCGGGAGCGGCTGGACGATCTGGACGGCGGAATCGAACACGCCGGCTTTGTTCATGCGGTCGACCATCCAGTCGACGAACGCGCGCAGGAAATTGCCCTCGCCGAACTGGAGGACGCGGACGGGGCGGGTCAGGGGGGTTTCACGGGTCATCTGTTTCATGCGGTAAACTCCTTATGGAAAACGCGGAAAATGGAAGCCCCGCGCCATTATTTGAGACGACGGGGAAGGGGGAACGCTCCGGGGCGGGAAACCATGCCGCCGGAGCGGGAAATCAGGTCAGTCCAGCGAGACGAGGTAACGGCAGACTTTCGCGGGGGCGTCGTGCCAGTCCTGGAGCGCCTGCCCGGCCTGGTCGAAACTGTAGACGCGGGAGATCATCTTGCTGATCGGGAAGAGCCCGCGGGCGGCGAAGTCGATCACGCGGCGGAAGTTGCAGGGCATGGCGTTGCGGGAGCCGCGGATGTCGAGTTCCTTCTGCACGAAGAGCTTGGTCTCGTATTCGACGGGCGCTTTCGCGTAGCCGATGTAGGTGACGCACCCGGCGAACGCGACTTCGTCGACAGCGGCGCGGAAGGTCTGAGGCAGTCCGACCGCCTCAATCACGACGTTCGGGCCACGGCCGCCGGTGAGGTCGGCGAGTGCCTGGTGGAGATCGGTCTTCGAGGAGTCGATGGTGTCGGTCGCGCCGAACTCGCGGGCGAGCGCGAGCTTTTCCGGATCGACGTCGATTGCGATCATCTTGCGGACGCCCTTGCGTGCGAGACCGAGTACAGCGCCGAGCCCGACTGCGCCGCAGCCGATCACGGCGGCGATGCTGTCCTCGGTCGCGCCGGAACGGTCAGACGCGTGTCCGCCGACGGTCAGCGGCTCGATGAGGGCGATCTCCTCCTGCTTCATGGCGTCGGCGTCGAAGAGCTTGGTCCACGGCACGACGATGTGCTTCGTGAGCGCGCCGTCACGCTGCACGCCGAGCGTCTGGTTGAACTGGCAGCAGTTGGGGCGTTCGGCGAGGCAGCTGGGGCAGACGCCGCAGTTGGTGTACGGGGAGACGGTCACTTTCTG
Source organism: uncultured bacterium (assembly GCA_902802585.1). Lineage (GTDB taxonomy): Bacteria > Verrucomicrobiota > Lentisphaeria > Victivallales > UBA1829 > UBA1732. The sequence goes on along the minus strand of CADCMR010000002.1, from coordinate 34,347 downwards.
TCCGACGCGCCAGCAGTCCGGGACGCCGGGGCCCTTCGCCTCGATCACGGCGCTGATCTCGTGGCCGGGGATGCGGGGCAGGGTGATGAGCGGGTTTTTGCCGCGGAAGGTGTTGAGGTCGCTCCCGCAGAGACCGACGAACTTGACGGCAAGCAGGACGCTGCCGGGCGTGAGTTCGGGTTCGGGGATTTCCTGGTAGCCGGTCTGGAACGGCGCGGTGATGGAAAATGCACGCATGATGAGTTAACCTCCAAAATATGCTTTCAGGGCGGTTTCGCCCATGATCTGAGCTTGTTCGTGTTCGCTGAGGCGCGAGATGAACTCCCCGACGAGGCCGCGCCAGGCGGAGTATGTGGTGGCGCAGGTGCAGACGGGCCAGTCGGAGCCGAACATGACGCGACCGGGTCCGAAGGCGTCCAGCACGGTTTCGACGTAAGGACGGAGCTGGTCGGGCGTCCAGTTATGGATGTCGGCTTCGGTCACGAGACCGGAGAGCTTGCAGTAGACGTTCGGGAACGCCGCGAGCTTTCGCAGATTGTCCGCCCACGGCTGCATTTCCCCGGCGGCGATCTTCGGCTTGGCGATGTGGTCGAGCACGAAAACCTGTTCCGGCGAGTGGTCCTTTACAAATTCGATCGCATAGGGCAGGTGGCGTTCGAAGATCAGAATGTCGTACACGAGGTGCGCGGAGAGCAGACGGTCAATGCCGCGGTTGAACGCCTCGCCGAGGATGAACCGGTCGTCCGGCTCGTCCTGCACCACATGGCGGATCGCGCGGAGTTTCGGGTTCGCGGCGAATTGTTCGAGCAGGGCGGGGAAGTCCGGCGAGGCGATCGGGAGCCAGCCGACGACGCCCGCGATGAATTCGTTTTCCTCTGCGAGCTTCAGGAGCCATTCGGTTTCCTCGACGCACTGGCGCGCCTGCACGGATACAACGCGGTCGATCCCGGCGCGGTCGAGTTCGGATTTGAGGTCGGCGGGGAGGAAGTCGCGGCGGAGCACCGCCATCTCGTCGGAGATCCAGCCGTAGTCCTGCGTGTTGTAGTGCCAGAAATGGTGGTGCGCGTCAATTTTCATCGTCGATGACCTTTCTGCGGATGAGCTCAGCCCAGAATTCGGCTGGCGACCTGTGCTGTGCGTAGGAGGCGTTCACGGGGATGCGGGCGGGATCGGAGGTGTTCAGCGAGACCGCGACGACGCCGGGCTGGCGGAATCCGTATTCGACGGCGGCGGCCGCGGGATCGAGGGAGAAGTCCTTGCAGACTGCGAGGTAGTCGGCGCGCCTTTGGAACAGCGCTGCGTCGCGGACCGGATCAGCCTTTCGGTAGTCGAGCATGGAGCCGCCGGTGAGGAAGCCGCCGTTGAACAGCGCGGAGTCGATGATGCCGACCCGGTCGGCTTTGAGGCTTTCCATGAACTCGCGGAGTTCGCGCGGATGGCGCAGGATGGTCGGGGCGCAGGCGAACATGACCCAGTCGAACTTGATGTCCTGGTAGAGGTTGCGGATGAAGTGCCAGTCCTTCGCGCCGATGCCGACGCCTCGGACGCGTCCGGCTTTCTTCAGCTCGAACAGCGCGCGGTATGCGCCGAGGATGTCCTCCGCCGTGCCGCCGCCGGCCAGGAATTCGTCGGGATCGTGCACGGAAACGAGGTCGATGCCGCAGGCTCCGCCGAGCAGTTCCTCCGCCTCCTCGTAGCAGCGCATGATGCCGCGGTAGGAGATGTCCTGTTCCGCGTCGTATTCGAGCCCCGCCCACACGCCCGGCTCGAACGTCGGTTCCGGCGTCGTGAGCGGTTTCCTGCGCCAGCCGAGCTTCACGCTGACCGTGATGCCGTCGGCGGGGACCGCGAGGTCGCGGAGCGCGCGTCCGATGGATTCGAGCGCGAGCCCGGCGCCGTATTTTCCGGCGGAGTCGATCGCCGGTTTCGCGGCGGTGCGGAACCACGCCCGTGCGAGCTCAAGTTTCGTTTCGTATGGCAGGACGCGGTAGAGATTGCCGAGGCAGCTGGTCCCGAAAATGACCGGCGTGATCTCAAGTCCGTCTCTTGTCAGGTATGTTGTCATTGGCGATGCCGTTTCCGCTGGTTGGATGCAAAAAGAAAAAACTCTGATGGAAAATATTATATATGCGGAACGCGAAAAAAACAAACAAGAGTTAAAAAATAACGTGAACTTAACGTGAAACGGGCTCCGTTTCAACAAAAAGCGAGGCGAACCCGGGAGGACAAGTCCACTGATGTAGTGCCGGGCTAACGCTCAAGCACGAAAAAGCCCCCGAACCGGCAATTCGGTACAGGGGCAATCCACAGGCCCTATAAGACCTGTCTTATTTATCCCGACTTACGACAGGGTGGCGATGTTCTGCCAGGTGGTTAGGGTTTTGTCGTTGATCTGCCAGTAGCCGGTCAGACCGGTGTCGGCGTTGCTCCAGGCGATGTCGTCGGTGCCGTCTGCGTTGAAGTCGGCGACGCCCGCGAGCTTCCATTCGTTCGTGACGGCGCTGAGGATGGACCACGAGCTCAGGTAGCCGTCCGTGACGCCCCAGATGCCCACCACGCCCACGTCGTTGATCATGGCAATGTCGTGCGAGCCGTTGCCGTCGAAGTCGCCCGAGCAGAGGAAATTCCACTCCTTCGGATTCGCGACGCTGACCATGCGCCAGTCGACCGGATTATCCATGATCCACGTGCAGTACGCGTTGTAGGTCAATCCGCCTTCGCCGATGAAGCTGTTGCGCCAGAGCATGTCGCACTTGCCGTCGCCGTTGAAATCGCCGGTTGAGACGCATTCCCACTCCGGCGAATACCCGTTGATGAGCGTCCAGGTCACGCCGCTTTCCCAATACCCGAGCAATCCGACGGTGTCGGACGCTCCGGTGGGGTTCGCGATCAGCACGTCGGATGTGCCGTTTCCGTTGAAATCGCCTGTGCCGAGGATGTTCCAACCCGCATTCTTCAGGTTCAGGACTTGCGGCGTGAACGTGCCGTTTCCGTTCGACATTTCGCCGACCACATAGCCCTCTGTGTTCACACGGAGGAAATCGTCGAGGTTGTCGCCGTTGAAGTCGCCCGTGCCGACGACAGTCCAGCCCGGATCGAGCGTGAGCCCGAGGCCCCACGCTTCGCCGTTCTGGTAGATCGTGACCGTGCTGTCCTTCTGCACGGCGAGCGTGTCGAAGTGGTCGCCGTTGAAGTCGCCAGAGAAGAACAGCTTGTCTTCCGGCGTGGGCGGAGGCGTGGGCGGAGGCGTGCTTCCCGAGACAGTGACGGTAAGGTGGTTGTCGTTGCTCAGGTTCAGCGTGTAGGTCACGCCATTGATCTCCGCCGTTTGGCCGACCGTGAGCGTGCCGAGCGTCGCGCCGGAGGTGCTCTTCACTGTGAGCGGACTTTCGGCGGTGATGACCTTGGTGTCGAATTCGTAGGCATATTCCATGAGGTTGTACGTGCCGTTCGTCAGCATGTCGCTCACCGTAAGCGTGCAGTTGAAATCCTCATTCGGATCGAAGTTCGCATCGTCGTCTATCAGGTATTCGCCGTCCGGGGCGGCGTTCGCGATGTCGAGGTCGAGCGTGCCGCCGTACATTCTGAAGACCGTAAAGATATCGTGCAGGACGCCCGTGACGACGCCGCCCGTGCTGACTGTAAGCGCCCTCAGATAGGCGCCGGATTCCACTTCCACGACGCCGCCCGAGCTGACGGTGCATCCCGCGGTCCCGCCGGATTCCACGACCATGACGCCGCCGTCCAGCAGGGACGCCCCCGCGGACTCCACGCCGGCCTTCACCGTGACGTCGCCTGAGGTGATAAAGGCGGATCCGAGATGTCCGTCGCTTTCGACGATGACATGGCCGCCGTCGGAAACAATCACGCCGCCACAGTGACCGCCGCCGCTTACGATGACCGTGCCGCCGTTCTTCACGATGGTGTTGCTGGACACGAGTTTCCCCTTGGACTCCTGATACGCCCAGCCGTCGCTTTCGATCACGTACACGCCGCCGTCGACGACCACATTCTTCGCCATGACATCGTCGTAGATGAACATGGTGCCGCCGGATTCCACGTTGGTGTCCTCCGTATCGCCCTTGGAGCAGACTTTGAACAGGCCGCCGGAGCTGACCGTCGTGATGCTTGCCTCGCCACCCGAACTGATGTACAGCTCGCCGCCGGACATGACGTTGACGCCGAGCGCGGACATGCCGGATGTAATGTTTTTCCGTTCGTTGATGAGGTCTCCAGTGAAGAGAGGATCCGGGACCGCACCGCCGGTCACGGTGACAATGAGGTTGTTTCCGCTCAGTTTGAGGTCATAGAAGACACCGCCGAGGACTTCCGTGGGGCCGCCGCCGACCGTGATCGTGCCGAGCTTTCCGCCGACAACATTCTGCACGGTGACGGTCGCGTTGAATCCCGTCGCGCCCTCGATGAGCTTGTACGTTCCGTTCTCCTGTTTGTTGGAGACCGTGAGCGTACAGCCGTACGTCCCCGCCTTGATGCAGGCGAACGAAGCGGCGTCGACGATGTAGGCGTCGTCCATGGCAAACTTGGCGATGTTGAGGTCGAGCGTGCCGCCGGAGAAGACAAGGTCCGTGGCGTTCCGCAGGACGCCCGTGAGGACCGCGCCCGAACTGACGCAGACATCCTTGATGACCGCGCGGGATGCCGCCTCCAGAAGGCTGCCGCTGTTCAGAAACACGCTGTCGAGGATCGCGCCGTCACTTGCTGTGACACGGCCGCCCGAAATGCCCGCCATTGCGAACGAGCCTTTCCATTCGACCACGACGCTCGCGCTGTTTTTGACGACGGTGCCGCAGACCGTGGCGCTGTCCATGATCGTGAGCCTGCCTCCGTCCCCCATTGTGAGACCGCCTATGCCCTGGGACATCACGCCGCCGCTCATGACCTGAAGTTCGCCGTCGACGACGAACTCGGAGACGAAGACCGGTCCGTAGACCCTTGCCATGCCGCCGGAACGGATCGTGGTGTTCATTGCGGTCCCGCCGGAAGAGACAATCATGGTCCCCCTGGAGTCGACCTTTGCACCGGTCGCTACACCGCCGATTTGGACAATCAGTTCGCCATCCGCATTGACCAGGACGTCCTTCGCAACGCCGTTCCTGGCGACGGTCATGTATCCGGCGTTGAGCGTGGCAGTATCCACTGTGGCGCCATGGGAAACGCGCAAAGTGCCGCCTTCGCAGACCGTGGTGTTGGATGCGATGTCGCCATCGTTGAAGATGCAGAAATAAGCGCCGGAACTGACGACGGTGTTTTTCGCCACACCGTCGTAAAGCGCTATACTGCCACCGGCATAGAGCGTGGTGCTGTTCACCGTGCCGGAACGGACAGCGACCGAGCCTCCGCTGGTGACCGTGGTACTGTTTGCCGTGCCGCCGGAACGGACGTCGACCGAGCCGCCGCTGTTGACCGTGGTTCTGTTTGCCGTGCCGCCGGAGGAGACATACATTCTGCCGTCGAAGTTGACCGTATTGCCGTTCGCCGCACCGCCGCTCACAACTATGGAACCTTCCAGGGAAACGGTGGTGTTGCTCGCCCTCCCTCCACAAACATAAAGTTTGCCGGAATATTTTACCTGGGTGTTATTCGCGGTCGTGCCGGAATGCAGGCTGGCGGTGGTGCCGGAAAACACCAGGTCCTCCATTGTGTTCGAAACGAACGTTGCGACCGCGCCGCTTTTCACATCAATATATCCGCCGTCTTCCCGGATCACCGCGGCCGTGCCGCCGGAAGAAACCTCCATTTTGCCGCCGGAGTTGACCGTGGTGCTGGTCGCCGTGCCGCCGGAGGAGACCTCCATTTCGCCGCCGGAGTTGACCGTGGTGCTGTTCGCCGTGCCTTTGCTGACGCGGAAACGCCCCCCATACAAGACGGTTGTGTCGTTTGCTGCACCGGCGGAGTCGAGAACGGCGACAAGCCCATTGACAGTCGTGTGGTTCATCGTTCCACCGCTGGAGGCGTAAAACTCACCGTTGATTGTGACCATGGTATAGTTCGCCACGCCCGTTCCTTCGATCATCATCCTGCCGCCGGAACTGACCGTGGTGCTGTTCGCCATGCCTTTGGCAAGAACGGTCATCTTTCCGCCGTAGACCGTAGTGCTGTTCGCTGTGCCGCCGGAAGAAACGAACATGGAATCATGGGTGTCCAGCATAATTCCGGTGCTGGTCACGCCGCTGCTGACATTGATAACAGCCATGGTTCGGAAGCCTTTCGTGTTTGTGTTATATGCTATGTTGTTTTGAGTTCAGAATTCTGGAAAACGGAGCGCTTTTCGGGCGCGTCCACATTTCTATTTGCGTAATATATCATGCAAATCCCGAAATATCAAACAATAAAACCGAAAAGTTTCCCCTTTTGTCCGTCATTAACAGGGGGCCGAAACGGCGTGGCTTACTCGATCACGAACGTGGTGATGGAGAACGGGGCGAGTCTGACGGCGAGCTTTTTGTCGCGGACCGGGACCGCCGGGATGTCCTCGTTCCAGTTTTCGCCGGCGTTCACGGGACCGCTGGTGCGAATGACCTTCGCGGAGGCGGCGGGGATGCGGCCGAAGGCGGCGAGGTCGAACGTCATGGGACGTTCGTCCGCGGCGCTGTTGACCGCGACGACCACGATCTTGCCGGATTCGCGGTTGTATGCGGCGAGGGTGGAAGGCGAGGAGGCGATGATTCGGTCGCCGGGGCGGATGTAGCGGGTGAACTGTCCGAACGCGTAGTATCGCTTTCCGAGGAGGAGTTTTTCCTCGATATGGTCGCAGATACCGGTTCCCCAGTAAACGCCCTTGAGGGAAGTGTTGTTGCGCTCCGCGTCGTTGAAATCGGAACGGTGGCGGTCGATGACGAGCCAGATGACCCAGGCGGAAGGCATCATGCCGTTCACGTCTGTGATGATGCGCGATGCGAGCCAGAGCGGGCTTCCCATGTCGCCGGCGGCCTGGCCGCCGAGCGTTCCGGTGCCGTCGACTTCGCTCATCCAGAGGTGTTTCTTCTGTTCTTTGGCGAACGCCTGGAGTTCTGCGCGGCGGCTGCCTCCGTAGGTGTGGGTGTTAATGCGGTCCGAAACCTTTTTCGCCTCGGGGGAGAGGGCCTTGAAGGTGTCGATGGCGAGGTCGATGGAGGTTTCGTCGGCGACTGCGAGGAGGATGCCGTCGCGGACGCCGCGCCTGCGGAGCGCCTTGTCGAGCTCGACGATGATGCTGCTCTTGACCTTGTTGTCCCCGATGTTGCACCCTTCCTGCTTGTTGCTGTATGCTCCCCAGATGTTGGATGAGGGTTCGTTGAACGGGTCGATGCTGTTCAGCTTCATGTGGAGGTCTTCGCGCATGTGCTTGACGACGTCGGCGAGAAACTCCGCGAAAACGGGGATGTATTCGGGCCTGAGGTTGTTTCCCCTGTGTTCGCCGACGCCGCCGCTGGAGCACCCGCTCCAGGTCATGAAGTACGGCGGGGAGTTGGAGAAGACTTCGACGAGTGCGTCGGGATTGCGCTTGAGGAGCTTCGTGAGGACGTTCATCTGGTTCTTGTCGCGATCCCAGTCGTACTGGTAGATCACGATGCCGTCGTCGTCGACCTCGAACGCCCCGTCCGCGCTGCGGACCGGCTGGGCGAATCCGGGCATGTTCGAGTCGGACCGCGTGATGTGGCGGTGCGAGGGATCGTCGCCGCCGCCGATGTTGTAGCGCACGATGTTGAGTTTCAGCCCCTTCGTCTGGTCGAAAAACGCGTCCACGGCGAGGTCCGTGAGCTTGTCGCTGTAGCCGACGCGGTTCGCCCACCAGCAGAGCGAGGTGCCCCAGCCCTCGAACACGCCGTCGTTGAACGGCGATCCCTTTGCCGGGTCGAGTACGACGGTCGAAGGCGTGCGGCGGTTGGACTGGGCGGAGAGGACCGTGCAGAGCATGGCTGCGGCGAGGACGAGGATGCGGCGGACGGAGGATGCTTTCATGGCAGTGTTTCTTTCTATGAAAGGGGAGGTTTGTAGCTCGTTTGCGATACTATAAAACCTAAACCATAAAAATGCAAGCGCGGCAATCAAAAAAGCCGAAAAAAAAAGACCGGCGGAAGGGCAGGGGGCGGATCAGCGGATTTCCTGCCCGTTTTCGTCGAACGTGCGGGCGCTGATGACCTCGCATTCGATCGTGTCGTCGTTGGACGCGGCGGTCTCGTCGGCATCGTCCTGCGCGGAGCCGTCCTGCGCGTAGGGTTCCTCATAGCCGCCGGGCTGGCGGCGCGCCTTGCGGCGGAGGTAGAGTTCGAGCGGAGAACATCCCGTGATTGCGTTGCATACGAACCAGCAGAACCCGCCGATCAGCATGACGGGCACCACGATGAACGCGAAAAGGATCGCGAGGATGACCAGCAGGACGACCATCCCTGGCGTCAGGTTCGTGCGGAAGAGTTGCATGGACGGGGAGGCTCCGAATCAGTGTTGAACAGCCGCCGCGCCTCAGAAAGGGTTCGAGCGCGCGGCGGCGGATTGTGATGCGGAGATCAGTTTTTCGCGGAAACGATGTTGCAGGAGACGCCTGCGATCTTGCCGAGTTCGTCGGCGAGCGCGGCGGCGGTTTCCGGGGCGGCGTCCAGGACGACGCTGATGATGCTCACGCCGCGGGAATGGTACGGGATGCCCATGCGTCCGACGATGAACTGGCTGTAGGCGTGCAGGATCTTGTTGATCTGGTCGGAAGCGGCGTTGTCCTCGACGATGACGCCGAGCAGGGAAATGCGTTTGGAGTCGTTCATGGTGGATGTCCTTTCGTGCGGTTTGAGCGTTGGCGTCCGCGAACCGGAAAGCGCCTGCGGATAATATACACGCGGATGCGGAAATAACAAGCGGAAAATGAAAAAATCCGCGCCTGCCGGGGAAGGCGGACGCGGACGGAATGTACTTGTATCAGTACGGGAACCGCTTATTCGGCGGAATCCGTTCCGGAGGGGGCGGGACCGTACTGGTTCTCGCCGGGGTCGCCGGCCTGGATGCAGAAGAACAGCGGAATGAGGATGCCGATACCGCAGATGAAGACGCAGAGCTGGAACCAGCCGGTCTTGCCCGTGTCATGGAGTCTGCGGGTGGTGGCGCCGATGGTGGGGAGCAGGAGCGCGAGGAGGAGGAGCTGTCCGACGACCGGGACAAAACCGAGGATGTACACGGGGAGGGCGAAGAGCCAGTATTCGCGCAGACTCATTCTGCCGTCGAAGCAGATGTACTGGGTGGTGACGACTTTCTTGAAGTTGTCGATGATTTCGTTCGCGGTAATTGCTGCCATGGTGAAAATACCTTTATGTTGTTTGTGGTTTATGTGGTAGGTTGAAGTTCGTTTCAGAACGCACAGGCGGCGTTTCCATCCGGAAGAACGTCCGCGCGTATGCCTGAAAATAATATACCATCCATCCTGTAAAAAACAAGGCGGAAAGCATGGTTTGTATTAGATTTTCCGGCAAAATTTTCTTATCTTTTAGAAAGTTACATTTTGTCCTATGATTCCGGGCAGAAAAAAGCCGCGGGGAGAACAAGACCTTCACCGCGGCAGAGCTTTGGCTGCGTCCGACAGGGAATCAGACACAAAAAGCTTTGCAAAGGCTCGATAGGACGAATGGGACCAATAGGACCAATAGGACCAATAAACCCAAAATATACGATGGTTTTATCGGACTTATCGGTCCTATCTGTCCTATCCTGAAAAACCGTGCCGGTCAGTTGAGGAAGAACTTGACCCAGACGAGCAGGATGACCTGGATGACCAGCAGGAGGATCAGGAGCTTGTAGACGATGTTCAGGAGCGGGGATTTGACCGCGTCGGGATCGTCGCCAGCGGAGGCGGTGTTCAGCGTGTAGAGCGAGAACTTGCCGGGGATGCGCGGGACGTAGGTGAAGATGCGTCCGAGTGCGAGCGTGAGGCGCATTTCGCGGTTCAGGGCGCAGCCGTTGGCTTCGAGGAAGCGGGTGAGGCTGCGGCGGAAGAGCTTCAGGAGCGAGAGGATCACGAACGGTGCGCAGATGATGATGAAGATGCCGAGGAGGACGGCGAGGATGCGCCAGATGGAGACGCCCTGGAGGCTCTTCGCCATGAATGCGAAACTGCTGCCCAACGCGGCGATGCCGACGCCGCCGCCCATGATGAGCATGGGCATGTTGAGTCCGCCTTCCTTCTTCGGCTGTTCGCCGCCCGCGAGCTTGGAATCGACGTTTTTCGTGACGTCCGCCTCGAACGCGTTGGTCTTGGCGGCGAAATGCTTTTCCGCCTGGTTCGAGATGATGTCGCCGATGCGGTAGAAGGGCATGAGGATGGCTTCCTTCAGGGAGACCGGCTGCTGGATGAGGTCGGTGATGACGGCGTCCCAGATGAGCCCGTCCGGGGTGTAGAAGACGCCGGACTTGCCGACGAAGAGACGGCGCATGGTGCCGGCGGTGACGGCGACGGCGAGCGTCATGGACTTGACGGCGGGCGCGGTGCCTGTGGTGGCGTTGATGTACATCACGCAGACGTTGCTGGTGGCGGCGATCTTCTTGTGCGCGGCGACGTCGTGGACGATCATGCACATGTGGAAGTTGAAGCCGTTCATGACGAGCTTGCCCGCGAGAATGAAGGAGCGCTTTTCGGGGGAGAAGAGCGCCTCCATGTTGATGAAGTTGTTCAGGAACTCGCGGAGGTTGGTCTGGCAGATGATGACCTTGCGGACGAGGTCGCAGCAGGTGACGTTGTTGGAAACCTCGGTGTCGTCCGCGATCATGGCTCGGATGTTCTCGAACGCCTTGGACGCGGCGACGGCGCGGAGGCGGGCGAGGTCGAGACCGTCAAGCTTGTCGGTGTTCTTGCGGCCGGTCCAGTCGCCGTAGGGCGTGATGGCTGCCTTGAACGCGGTCCACTCGGCTTCGGTGATGGCGGATTTGTCGCCGGGGACGGAGGCGCGGAACGCCTCGAAGAACGCGGTCAGGTCGCTTGCGCGGTTCGGATTCACGCGTTCGTTCAGGTGCAGGACGCATGCCGGATCGGCGGGCGCGAGCGGGGCTTTCTTGAAGAAGTCCTCGACGGAGGAGGAATCGTTCGGGTCGAAGGTGTTCTTCGGGACGCGGGAGCCGGAATCGTGCGAACCGGCGAAGACGAGTGCGTGGCAGCTGTCGAAATAGTCGTCGACGTCGGAGGCGACCGCGGAATACTTGCCCCAGAGCCCGGCGGTGGCGTCGGCGTAGGGGAAGAGCTCCTTCTTGCGGGCGACGCCCTCGTCGGTCCAATCGAGGAACGCCTTCAGCATGGTCTCGAACGCGTCGAGCTCTGCGGCGCCGATGCCGTCCGCGCCGGAGATGTCCTTCTGCGAGCCGACGGCCGCCATGGCGAACTTGATGCATTCGGCTGTGACCGCGTCCTTCACGGGTTCGGGGGGAATGATGCCGTCGCCGTTCTGGAGGGCGTTGGAGACGAGCGTCTTGAACTCGTTGATCTGTTCGATGGTGATCTCGGACTCCGTTTTCGCGCCGATGCGCTTCAGCGCGAGCTTGGCGGTCTCCTTTGCGCGGAGCCCGTCGGCATCCTTGTCATTCAGCGCGGCGAGGCGGAGCGCGGGCGCGGCGGTGATGAAGTCGGAGAGGTCGGCGACGGTGGAGATGACCCACTTCAGGAGGGCGCGAACATCCTTCACATGGATGCGTCCGGAGGCGTCCTGCGGGATGAGTGCGAGGAAGTCTGCCGGGCAGAGCAGGTTCTTGGCGGGGATGCTGGTGAGCGTCCAGTGCGCCGGATCGAGCTCGTAGGCGTTGCGGAAATCGTTCGCGGATTCGATGACGAGCTGGGAGGAGCCGCCGATGCGGCGGAACTTCATGCTGGTCTCGTTGACTGTTTCAGGATTGTTCATGGTGGGGTGTCTCCTGGGGTTCGGTTGGTTTCTGTATCGTTTGAAATTGAAGCAATGTCAGGATCAGCAGGATCACCGCGCCCTGCGCCAGCAGCACGAAGCACGTGCGGGCGTCGCCCCAGAGCAGGGGGATCGCGCCCAGCCCCGCCACGACGGACAGCAGGTGGATGATCCGGACGGCCTGCGGACGGGTGAGACCCATCCGCACGAACCGGTGCGAGATATGGTTGTGGTCGCCGACGTAGAACGGCTTGTGGTTATGCAGGCGGATGAGCACGACCGCGAAGGCGTCGAAGATGGGGACGGCGAGGATGAAGAACGGGATCAGGACGGCGTATTTCCCCGCGGCGACGCCGGGATTGTAGTAGGTTACGCGGGCGCTGACGACAGCAAGCAGGAATCCGACCAGATGGCTGCCCGCGTCGCCCATGAAGATCGACGCCGGGGCTTTGTTGAAGAGCCAGAAGCCGCAGCACGCGCCCGCCGAACACGCCGAGAGCGCCGCCACGAAGAACTGTCCGTTAATCCACGCCGCGACCGTGAAGAAGAGGAACGCGATCGCCGCCGTGCCGACGGACAGCCCGTCCATGTTGTCGAAGAAATTCATGGCGTTCATGATGAAGACGATCCAGAAGACGGAGATCGGGACCGTGAGAAACGGGGTCGGGATGAAGAGCGTAATGTGCAGGCCGCCGAAAAAGACCATGGCGAACGCGATGAGAAACTGACCGGCAAACTTGAACGAGGCGCGCATGGCGTGCTTGTCGTCGATTACGCCCAGCACAACCGCCGCGACGGCGCAGACGCAGATCATCGCGAGTTCGCCGGAGATGTTGCGGAAGCCGCCGGTGAGCTCTTCCGGAAAGATCGCTGGCTCCTTCATGGCCTGTTTCAGGGGGAAGTCGGAAATATGCGGCGCGACGATCAGCGCGAGCGAACCGGCAAGGACCGGAGCCAGCCACGCGATCAGGATCGCCACGCCGCCCAGCAGCGGAGTCGCCTTCCCGTGCAGCTTGTGCCCCTCGGATTTCGGCACGTCCATGATCCCGGTGCGGCGCGCGAGGACCCGGCAGAGCGGCACGACCGGCAGCGAGACCAGAAACGACGCCGCGAATGCCGCGGCATACAGCCAGAGATAACGGTTCACGATAAAAGCCTCAAACTTGAATTGGAAAAGGAGCGGTCAAAGCTCCGTACAGTCTGTTAATATATCGTATTGGGAAAAGAAAGTCAAGCAAAAAGGCGCAAAAATGTTTTACGGGAACGGAGTCGCAAAGCCTGCTGTATCATTCACCGTTTCCCTCGGATGGTACTTTGCTCCGCGGATTAAAACTCTGTATCAGGGTCTGTTATGGAACTCGATTCTTCTTCCAGTTTCCGTTCTTCTTCCAGTTCCCGTTCCCTCAGAACCGCCCGGACATGTTCGCGGTAGCGGTCGTAGTGGTTCACATGGTGGTCGTTGACGAACGAGATTGCGGAAATGTCGAGTCCCATGTCGGGATAGAGCAGGGCGTCCGTGAACGGGATCCCGAAGAGGAGCCAGAGGCCCAGCCCGATGGCGAGGAACGGACCGAACGCGAATCCCCGGCGGCGGAATTTCGGGTGCTTGAACGAGTAGATGGGCATGAAGACGACGGCGATCAGGGAACCGGAGAGCATGATCCAGAGCGCGGGGAGCGCACCGAGCGCGGCGGACAGTCCGGCGATCAGCTTCACATCGCCCAGCCCGAATGCCTCGCGTTTCATGGCTTTTTCGCCAAGCCATGCAAAGAGCGTCAGGAGCGTGCCGAAGAGCCCGGCGGTCACGATGGAGATCAGGAATCCGCGCCAGTCGAGCAGATGCGGCGGGAGCCCTACGCCGTGGACCAGATGGTACAGCGGCGCGAGGAGCAGGAGCGAATAGGTCAGCTCGTTCGGGATCAGGCGCACCTTCATGTCGATCAGCGCCGCCGGATACGCCACGGAGATGGTCAGGAAGTACACGAACATGGTCGGGAGCGGGAGGTGGAATCGCAGGACGTACACGAACGATGCCATGTACATGAGCCCGACGGCCATTTCCCCGATCAGGTAGCGCGGAGAAATCGGCGCGTGACACCAGCGGCATTTCCCGCGCAGGCACAGATAACTGAAGATCGGGATGTTCTCCCAGACCGAGATCTTATGGTCGCAGACCGTGCAGTGCGAAGGCGGCGAGACCAGGCTCATGCCGAGCGGCAGACGGTACACGCAGACGTTCAGGAACGACCCGATGCAGCACCCGAACCAGAACGCGACGAACGCGAAGAAGACCGGATATTCGAGGATGGCTTCGGAGAAGACATACGGATCGAAGACCGCGATCCCGGGGGCATCCGCGAAAAGGTCCTGGAAAAAGGTCAGGATGCTGTTGGGTGAGGATTCCATGTCCGCGTTTTATACCGTTCTCTTTCCGGTTATTTCAGGTCGTCGAGCCAGAGGTCGGGGGAGGCGTCGGACGGGACGCGCCAGCCCGCGCGCGGCGAGAGGGAGAGCGGGGAGACGGCGGGACCGTCGGGCGAACACGAGCGCTTGAACTGCTGGGTGAAGAACCTGCGGAGGAAGAGTTCGAGCGTGCGGCGAATCTCCTCGGGGGGATATTTCCCGGCGAAGATCTTTTTGGCTTTTCGGAGAATCACGCGCGGGGATTCGTTGAGGCGGACGAGGTGGAAGAGATAGAAATCGTGCAGTTCGTATGCGCCGAGGATCTGTTCGGTCTTGTGTCCGGACTCGCCGGATTTGGAGGCGGGGACGAGCTCCGGCGAAACGGGCGTGTCGAGGATGTCCTTCAGCACGGGCGCGATCTTTCCGCCGTGTTCGCCCGCGTAGAACGAAACGAGGTGGCGGACAAGCGTCTTCGGGACGCCTGAATTGACCGCGTACATGCTCATGTGGTCGCCGTTGTAGGTGCACCAGCCGAGCGCGATTTCGGAGAGGTCGCCCGTGCCGACGACCAGCGCGTTCGAGCCGTTCGCGATGTCCATCAGGATCTGGGTACGTTCGCGCGCCTGGGCGTTCTCGAATACCACGTCGGCGACCTCCGGATCGTGCCCGATGTCGGCAAAATGCTGGAGGCAGGCTGGGCGGATGTCGACCGTGCGGCAGTCGCAGCCGAGGAGTTCGGCGAGACGCGCGGCGTTGTTCTTCGTGCGTTTCGTGGTGCCGAATCCGGGCATGGAGATTGCGATGACCGAGCTCGCGGGGAGATTGAGCGCGGCGACGGCTTCGTGCGACACGAGGAGCGCCAGCGTGGAATCGAGCCCGCCGGAAACGCCGATCACGAGCTTGTCGGCGTGCGCGGACGCCATGCGGTGCGCCAGGGCGGATTCGAGCGCGGCGGCGATCCAGATGGTGTCCGTGCGGTCCTTCGGCAGGAAGGGCAGCGGGTCGCGTCCGAGAGCGGCGAGTTTTTTCGGGTCTTCCTCAAACGTGAGGAGATACTGCGTTTTCGCAGGCTCGAATTCCGAGGCGAATTCCAGCGACGGGCACGGGTCGGTGAGTTCGGCGAGGACCGGTTCGCCGCTGTGGACCATCACGCTGCAGCAGACGGGCATCCCGTAGAAGCCGTCTGTCACGGATTCGCCGGATTTCGGCGCGGCGAGGATGAAATCCGCCTGGTGCTCCTTCGCCGCCGCGAGCGCGAACGAACGGAAATCCGAGGGCGTCATGAGGGCGGACGGAACCGCGGACGGGCAGAGGATGAGGCGTTCGGGGTTGCGTTTGCGGAGCGTGGAGACGAGTTCGATGGGTGCGAAGACCGTGGCGGGGGCGTCGAGCGGCTTTTTGTTGCGCGCGATGATTTTTCCGGCGCGGATGCAGAGCGTGACGGCGTACAGCGCGCCGGATTTGGAGCGTTCAGGGACGCCGACGACGAACGTGACGGGGAGTTTGGCTGTCTCCTTCAGGAGGAACTTGACCGCCTTCTGTGCGGCGTCGAGGAGGATGTCCTGGCGGAAGAGGTCGCCGCAGGACGCGCCGGTGACGCAGAGCTCGGGGAAGACGACCGCACCGACGCCGAACGACGCGTACATTTCGAGCGCGGCGAGGATCTCGTGGGCGTTCCACATGGGATCGGCGAGGCGGAATCCCGCGCCGGAGACGTCCGCGGCGGCTTTGATGCGTTTGGATTTCGGGAGGACGGCGGCTTTCGCCGGGGATTTCTTCGTGATCTTTCTTGCTGGCATGGTGGGGATTCCTTGTTATTTCCGTCCGAAGCGGCGTTCGATTTCGGAGAGGGAGATGTTGAGCATGGTGGGGCGTCCGTGCGGACAGGAATAGGGCAGGGCGCAGTGGGACATCTGTTCGATGAGCGCGGCGGCCTCCTGGAGCGAGAGGCGGTCGTGCGCCTTGACGGCGGCCTTGCATGCGGCGCGGGCGAGGGTATCTGTGGCGAGGCGCTGGCCCGCGCCGAACTCACCGATGCGCGCGAGCATGTCGTGGAAGAACCCGCCGACGTTTTCCTGTTTGATGGCGGCGGGGATCGAGTTGAGCTTGATCGTGTTGCGTCCGAATGGCTCGATCTCGAACCCGATGTTCTCGAATTCGTGCAGGTTGCGGGCGACGTACGCCATGTCGGCGGGCGACAGTTCGATGGTGATCGGCATCAGGAGCTTCTGCGAGAGCGTGCCGTCGATGCCGTTCAGGATGCGCTCGAAGAGGACGCGTTCGTGCGCCGCGTGCTGGTCGATCAGCACGAGTCCGCCGGGGATCGCCGCCACGATGTAGGAGTTTTCCAGTACGCCGAGCAGACGCAGCCCGGTGCCGCCGAAATCGGTCGCGGGTGCGTCCTCCGCCACGAGGCGGAAATCGGGATGCGGTTCATTTTCGGGCGGATTCTGCGGCTGTTCAGGCGGAATCGGGAGTTCGGCGTCCTCCGGTTGAGGTGCGGAGCCGTTTGTGTTCTGTGGAGACTGTGGGGTGCCGAACGGTGCATGGAGCATGGGACCGAGGACGCGGTATCCGACGCGGGCGGATTCGAGCAGGGAATCGACGCTTGTGACGATGCCGGACGCGGGGACCGGGGCGTCGTCGGATGGGTGCGTGTTGTCGGCGAGTTCCCGCGGTGTGTCCCGCGCCTGGATGTCCGGCGCGAAATCGGGGAAGAGGCGCGCGGAGGTCTCCGCCGGGTCGTTCATACCCTCCGACGTGACCGGGATCACGGCATCGTTGGTGCGGAGCGCGGCGGACACGGCGGTCCGGACCGCCGCGATTACGTCGAATTCGTTGCGGAAGCGCACCTCGCGTTTGGTCGGGTGGACGTTCACGTCGACGGTTCCCGGCGGCATGGTGAGGTAGATCAGGGCGGGCTGGAAGCGGCCGCGTTCGAGCATGGGACCGCACGCCTCCTTGATGGAGCGGTAGACTGGGGCGGACTCGACGGGGCGCGCGTTCACGAAGATGCGCTGTTCAGCGCGGGAATTGCGCGTGAAGCCGCGCCGCGCGATGAAACCGTTCACGGTGATGCCGCGTTCCGTGCGCGAGAACGGCAGGAGTGCGCCGGCATATTCGCGTCCGAAGAACTCGCTGATGCGCGGGAGGATGGACGGCGCGGACGGGGTGGAGAGCAGGATGCGTCCGTCTGCTTTCAGGATGAAGGCGACGTCGGGATGCGCCAGGGCGATGTTCGAGAGGATCTCGACGATGTGGCGTTCCTCGGTCGCGACTGTGCGGAGGAATCCTTTGCGCGCCGGGACATTGAAGAAGAGGTCGCGCGCCGTGACTTCGGTGCCGGGCGGGCATCCGGCGGGCTTCTCGGAGAGCGCCTTGCCTCCCGCGATGAAGACTTCGACGCCCTCGGGCGTTTCGCGGCGGCGCGTGCGGATGGTGAGGCGCGTGACGGCGGCGATGCTGGGGATCGCCTCGCCGCGGAATCCGAAGGAGGCGATGTCGAAGATGTCGGCCTCGGAGGCGATCTTGCTGGTGGAATGCGCGTCGAGGCAGAGCAGGGCGTCGTCGGCGTCCATGCCCTCGCCGTCGTCGGCGACCGAGATGGAGCGGCGTCCGCCGTCCTCTATCGTGACGGTGATCTTCCGCGCGCCCGCGTCGAGCGAATTTTCCACAAGCTCCTTCACGATGGACGCGGGGCGTTCGACGACTTCGCCCGCCGCGATCTTGTTGCAGACCTCGTCGCTCAGCTGCCGTATCTTGCTCATGGCGCGGTCCGTTTCTCCGGTTCGGGCGCATTTGCCGCGCCGACCGGGATGGCGTCGGGCATGGGCGAGGGAAGCAGGAAGGACATGCGTTCGTCGTAGTAGTCCGCCTCGTCGTTGCGCCCGGAGGCGCGGAGAATGCCGGACAGCAGATAGACACTCTCGATGTCGTCGGGATAGAAGAGGAGCAGCGTGCGGAGCATGTCCTCGGCGCGCTCATATTCGCCGTCGGTCATCAGGCGGCGCGCCTCGACGACGTTCCGCTGGATGCTCGGACGCGACGACTGCGCCGCCTCGCGCGTGATGGGGTAGAATCCGGGGAACAGGAAATCGTCGGAGAATACGACCGGTTCGCGGGCGTCCAGCGCGATCGTGAAGCCGGAATTGCCCGGGTCGATGACCGCGTCTTCCTCGGCGTTCATCCTGTAGATGGACATGATGATGACGGTCGTGAGGATCACGAACGCCATGAAGATGATGAACGGGGACATGTCGCCGGCGGGGCTGTCTGTCTTCGCGGTCGCTGCCGGAACGGTTGCGGAGGGCACGTCACGCCTCCTTCCCCGTCATGCAGGGTGGATAATGGCAGGCGCAGGCGTGACCCGGGACGAGTTCGCGGAGGACCGGCGGCTCCTCCAAGCAGCGGCGGCGCTGTTCCGGCGTGAGCGTGTCGGCGTGTTCGCAACGGTCGCAGAAACGGCATCCGCGCCCGAATTTGTCGGGGGAGGGGACCGTGCCGCGGATGGTGTTCAGGCGGTTATGTTCGCCGCCGAGCACGGGGACGGCGCGGATGAGCGCGGATGTGTACGGATGCTTAGGATGCGCAATCAGCTCGGCGACGGGCGCGGTCTCGATGATGCGTCCGGCGTACATGACGGCGACGCGGTCTGCGAGTTCGGCGACGATGCCGAGGTTGTGCGTGACGAGGATCACCGCCATGCCGCGGTCCTTCTTGAGCGAGAGCAGCAGGTCAAGGATCTGCGCCTGGATCGTCACGTCCAGCGCCGTGGTGGGTTCGTCCGCCACGAGGATGCTCGGCGCGCATCCGAGCGCCATGGCGATCATCACGCGCTGCTGCATCCCGCCGGACATCTCGTGCGGATACTGTTTCGCGCGGTTGGCGGGATCGGGGATGCCGACCTGCCGCAGCAGCTCCACGGCCTCGGCGAACGGGTCGGAGACGTCCTTGCGGTGGAGCCTGACCGCCTCGGCGATCTGGTCGCCCACGCGGAAGACCGGGTTGAGGGACACGGACGGTTCCTGGAAGATATACGAGATGCAGCCGCCGCGCACCTGGCGCAGACCGCGGTCATTGAGCCGGAGCACGTCCGCTACGCCGCCGAGCGCGGGTCCGCGGTCGAGCATGACTTCGCCGGAAAGCACGACCGGGGGTTCCGGGAGCAGACGCGCGAGCGACATGCAGGTGACGCTTTTTCCGCAGCCGCTTTCGCCGACCAGCGCGAGCATTTCGCCGCGTTCGAGCGTGAACGAGACGTCTGTGACGGTGGGCAGGAGCTTGCCGTCGGATCGGAACTGAACGGAAAGGTTTTTTACGTCGAGCAAAGGCATGGCTGGTCTCCGGGATAAAAACACTATAATAACATACAGCGGGAACAGCGGAAATCAATCCGGAAAGGCAAAGAAAACGCCAAAAAAACCTTGACAATCCGCCGGAACCATGCTATATTTGCCCCGTCCGCATTGTAACGCGTATCTTTTCAGCCAGAAAACGGGATTTTTCCATGAAACTGAACCGACTGCTTCTGCTCGCCGCCCTGCCGTTCGCCGGGCTTGTCTCCTGCGATTCCGCCCGCGAAACGCCTTCCGCCATCCCGGCCGACGCCGTAATCCTGCCCGCGTCGCAGGGAAAATACGATTTCTCGAAGCTCAAAACGGAAAAGTTCGGACGCGGCGTGATCGCGGTCCGCCGGAACAAGGACGAAGTGTTCGTCTCGTGGCGGTATCTCTCGAGCGACCCCGCCGATGTCGCGTTCAATGTGTACCGCGACGGGCAACGCATCAACCCCGCGCCTGTAGGCCTGACCACATTTTTTATTGATTCCCACAAGGGCGGCGGCACGTACAGCGTGAAGCCGGTCGTGAACGGACGCGAGAAGGACGAAAAGAGCGCGGCTTTCACGCTGCCGGACAAGGCGCCGGAAGGCTACATCAACATCGTGCTCGACAAGCCCGCCGACGGCGTGACACCGTCCGGCGAGGCGTACACGTATTCGCCGAATGATGCGTCCGTGGGCGACGCGGATGGCGACGGCGAGTTCGAGATCATTTTGAAATGGGATCCCTCGAACGCGCACGACAACGCGCACGACGGGTATACCGGCAACGTGTATTTCGACTGCTACAAGCTCGACGGCACGAAGCTGTGGCGCATCGACATGGGCAAAAACATCCGTGCCGGGGCACATTACACCCAGTTCGTGGTGTACGATCTCGACGGTGACGGCATCTCAGAGATTGTGATGAAGACTGCCGACGGCACGGTCGACGGCACGGGCAAGGTCATCGGCGACGCGAACGCCGACTGGCGCGAGAAAGGCAGCGACATGGTCCAGCTCCCTGAGGTCGATTTCCGCAAGACCGGGGCGAATCCTGCCGGGACGCACAACCGCGGCCGCATCATGAGCGGGCCGGAATACCTGACCGTATTCTCCTGCAAGGACGGTGCCGCGTTGAAGACAATCGACTACGAACCGCCGCGCGGCGACGGCATGACGTGGGGCGACAACTACGCCAACCGCAGCGACCGTTACCTCGCCGCGATGGGGTTCTTCTCCGACGACGGACGCCCGAGCGTGGTGATGTGCCGGGGGTATTACACCCGTGCCGCGCTGGCGTGCTACGACTGGGACGGAAAGGACCTGAAGATGCGGTGGAATTTCGACACCGCGAAGGACCCGCGCTGGAAAGGCTATGAGGGGCAGGGCAACCATAATCTGCGCGTGGGCGACGTGGACGGCGACGGAAAGGATGAGATCGTGTATGGATCGTGCACGATCGACCACGACGGCACCGGACTCTACACGACCGGGCTCGGACACGGCGACGCCATGCAGATGACGCAGTTCGCGATGGATATGCCGGGGCTCCAGGTGTGGTGCTGCCACGAGAACAAGCGCGACGGCGTGACGCTCCGTGACGCCGCAACAGGCAAGATCATCTTCCAGATCAAGAACAGCAACGACGTCGGGCGCTGCATGGCGGCTGACGTGGATTCCGTGAATCCCGGCCTGGAAATGTGGGCGTGGTCCGGCATCGGCATGCAGAGCGTGAAGGGCGAGACCGTGGCGGCGAATCCGCGCGGGATCTCCGTGAATATGGCGGTGTGGTGGGACGGCGACCTGTGCCGCGAACTGCTTGACAAGAACCGCGTCTCCAAGTACGACTACGACAGCGGCGCGTTCGTCACCATGATGACGTTCGAAAACTGCGACTCGAACAACGGCACGAAGGCGACGCCGTGCCTCCAGGGCGACCTCTTCGGCGACTGGCGCGAGGAGGTGCTGATGCGCACCACGGACAACCGCAACCTCCGGCTGTACGTTTCGACCATCCCGACCACGTACCGTTTCCACACGTTCCTGGAGGAGCCAGTGTACCGCATCAGCCTCGCGCTGGAGAACATCTGCTACAACCAGCCGACGCAGCCCGGATTCTACTTCGGACCCGACCTCTTCGGGTCCGGCGCGTTCTTCCGCGGCACCTATTTTCCGAAACTCACCCCTGTCCCCAAATGAACCACCCGAAGGAGACTGATTGATGTTACACCGATTTTTGTTTGCCGCCGCGACGGCAATCGCGCTGGCGGTCCCCGCGCAGCCCCTTTTTGCCCAGCGAGAGCCGCAAGTGATCGAACCGCCGACCAAGTACGATTTCACGAAGCTCAAACGCGAAAAGTTCGGACGCGGCGTGATCGCGGTCCGCATGAACGCCGACGAGGTGTTCGTGACCTGGCGTTATCTTTCGAAGGACGCCAGACAGACCTCTTTTAATGTCTACCGCGACGGGAAGAAGCTCAATGAATACCCTGTCAATGAGGTGACGTATTTCGTTGATAAGAACAAGGGCGGCGGCGTGTACACGGTGAAGCCGGTCGCCGAGGGGAAGGAGCTGGACGAGGCGTCTGCGTCGTACACCCTGCCGGAGAACGCCCCCGCCGGGTACGTGGACATCCCGCTGGACAAGCCTGCGGACGGCAAAGCGCCGAACGGCGAGGCGTACACGTATTCGCCGAACGACGCTTCAGTGGGCGACGTGGACGGCGACGGCGAGTTCGAGATCATCCTGAAATGGGATCCCTCGAACGCGCACGACAACGCGCACGACGGCTACACAGGAAACGTGTATCTGGACTGCTACAAGCTTGGACGTCCTGAAAAAATGTGGCGCATTGACCTCGGAAAAAATATTCGCGCCGGGGCGCATTACACGCAGTTCATGGTCTACGACCTCGACTGCGACGGCATCGCGGAAGTCGTCTGCAAGACCGCCGACGGCACGGTCGACGGCACGGGCAAGGTTATCGGCGACGCGTCCGCGGACTACCGCACCCCGGCGGGGCGCATCCTGACCGGTCCAGAGTTCTTAACCGTGTTCTCCGGCAAGACCGGGACCGCGCTCGAAACCATCCCGTACGACGTGCCGCGCGGCAACATGCGCGACTGGGGCGACAACTACGGCAACCGTTGCGACAGGTTCCTGGCGGCGGTCGGGTATCTGGACGGCGAGCATCCGAGCGTGATCATGTGCCGCGGGTACTACACGCGGGCGTATCTCGCGGCGTACGACTGGGACGGCCAGCACCTCAGGAAACGCTGGGTGTTCGATTCCAACGAGCCGGACAACCGCGGCTACGCGGGGCAGGGCAACCACAACCTGCGCGTGGGCGATGTGGACGGCGACGGCAAGGACGAGATCGTGTACGGATCCTGCACGATCGACCATGACGGCAAGGGGCTGTACACGACCGGGCTCGGGCACGGCGACGCCATGCACCTGACACAGTTCGCCTGGGATATGCCCGGCCTTCAGGTTTGGTGCTGTCACGAAAACAAGCGCGACGGCGCGACGTTCCGCGACGCCGCCACCGGGAAGATCCTGCATCAGGTCCGGCACAACACCGATGTCGGGCGCTGCATGGCGGCCGATATCGACCCGACCAACCCCGGCGTCGAGATGTGGGCGTCCTCCATCCCGCCGCAGACCGTGAAGGGTGAGGCGCTGGGCGGCAATCCGCGCGGACTCTCCATCAACATGGCGGTATGGTGGGACGGCGACCTGTGCCGCGAACTGCTCGACGGCAATACGGTCACGAAGTACAACGCCGCGCAGGGGACGTGCGAGCCGTTGATGCGCTTCGAGGGGTGTTCGTCCAATAACGGCACGAAGTCCACGCCGTGCATCCAGGGCGACCTCTTCGGCGACTGGCGCGAGGAAGTGCTCATGCGCACGAACGACAACAGCCATCTCCGCCTGTATGTGTCGACTATTCCGACCGCGTACCGGTTCCACACGTTCCTGGAGGACCCGGTGTACCGCATCAGCCTTGCGACGCAGAACGTGGCGTACAACCAGCCGACGCAGCCCGGATTCTATTTTGGACCCGACCTCATCTTCAAGGCGGCGAAACCCGACCGCGGGGTGCTGTTCCGCGGGACCATGCTCCGGGTGTACGTGCGCTGAGCACGGAAAAAAGATGTTTTGAAAAAACGATCCCCTCCGGGCTGAGCTGCTCCGAAGGGGATTTCCTTATGGATGGCCCGCGTCAGAGGTCGAGGTGTTCGACGCGGGCGCGGAGCCATTCGAGCGACTGTTCGCGCGATTGTAGTTCGCCCTCCAGCCGGAGATCTTCCGCCTCGCGGAGGATGCGGCTGAAAACCGCGCCGGGCTTGACGCCGAGCGCGATGATGTCGTTGCCGTTCAGGAACGGTTTTTTCGGGGCAGGGAGCATGGCGTATTCGCGCATCCGGTCGAGCATGAGGACGTAGTTTTCGAGCATCCCGTGGCACGCGATGCAGTCGAGGCGGTGGAGCTCAAGTTCGAGCGGGAAGTTCGGATCGGCGATGATGCGCATCCACTTGGATTTCTTCATGGCGTGGACGGACGCGAACCGCATGTGGTTGCGGATGGCGGCGGTGATCGCGTCGATGGATGCCGACGAGAAGCGCAGGCGCGCGAGGATGTCCGCCGCCATGTCCGCGCCGCGCGCTTCGTGTCCGTAGAAATGCGGCACGCCGTCCTTGAACGTCTGCGTGCCGGGCTTTCCGACGTCGTGGAGCAGGGCGGCCCACATGAGGTCGGGGGTGCGCCAGGCGGCGTGGCGGAGCAGGAGCATGGTGTGGACGAAGACGTCGCCTTCGGGGTGGAACTGCTTCGGCTGCTCCACGCCGCGCATGGCGTCGACTTCCGGCAGGACGACCCGCAGGATGCCGAGTTCGGCGAGCATTTCAAAGCCTTCCGCCGGGTGCGGACAGAGCAGGATCTTTTCGAGTTCGGCGCGGACGCGTTCGGCGGCGATCAGACGGAGCTTTTCCGCCGCGTCGGCCGCTGCCTGTTTCGAGGCGGGATCGACCTCGAATCCGAGCCGCGCCGCGAACCGGACGAGGCGCAGGATCCGGAGATGGTCCTCGCCGAAGCGAACCACGGGGTCGCCGATGGTGCGGAGGACGCCGGCGCGAAGGTCGTCGAGCCCGTCCACGCAGTCGACCACGGTGTGTTCCGCCGGGTCGAACAGCAGACCGTTGATTGTAAAGTCGCGCCGGGTCACGTCCAGGACCTCGTCGTCCGTATAGACCACATGGTCGGGGCGGCGTCCGTCGCTGTAGCCGCGTTCCGCGCGGAACGTCGCGACCTCGATGGGGATGCCGTCGACGACGACCGTGATGATGCCGAACGCCGCGCCGATGGGGATCGCCTTGTCGAACAGCGCCTGGATCTGCTCCGGGCGCGCGGAGGTGGTGACGTCGACGTCGTCCGGGGTGCGTCCGAGCAGGAGGTCGCGGACGGCTCCGCCCACGAAATACGCCTTGTGTCCGGCGGCGCGGAGCACGGCGGCGGCTTTCGAGGCTGCGGCGAAGAGCGGTGTTTGCGGGATGTCTCCGGGGAAAGAAGAGATTTTCATGAAAAAACGGATTGCGGCTTGTCTTTTTTGCGGAACCTGCTATGTTTAAATGGTGCATTTAAAATACGCGCGGGTTTGCCTGAATGCAAGCGCGCATGAGAGATTTCCGTAAAAAGAACCCCGAATCCAAGAGCCCGAATGCCTGAAGAAAAACTGACAGCCGTCTTCGGCGGCACGTTCGATCCCGTTCATGCCGGACACGTCGGACTTGCGGATTTCCTGCTGAAAACCGGTCGCGTGAGCCGCATCGTCTTCCTGCCCGCGCCGCATCCGCCCCATAAAGACGGACTTGCGCCCGCGCCGTTCGCGGACCGCGCGGCGATGCTCCGCGCGGCGGTCGCCGGACATCCGGGGATGAGCGTGAGCGAGATCGAGGCGGAACGCCCCGGTCCGTCCTACACGGTCGACACGCTGGACGTCCTGAAACAACGGTATCCGGCGGAGCATTTCGTCTGGGTGGTCGGGTCGGATTCGCTGAACCAGCTGCACCTGTGGTACGAGGCGGAACGCCTCGTGCGCGAGAACCGGTTTCTGGCGTATCCGAGACCGGGCGCGGAGGCGGATTTGGAGTTGCTGAAATCCGTCTGGCCGCCGGAGCTTTTCGAAAAGCTGTCAACATCGATCCTGACCGGCGCGCCGGAATTCGACCTCAGCTCGACCGCGGTGCGGCGGCGCTTGTCCGAACAGGGCGCGGACGCGTGCCGGGACCTGCTGCCGGAGCCCGTGCTGAACTACATCAAAGAACATAAACTCTATCCTCAAAGAAACGGAGATACCACCACATGAACGACGAACAGGAAACCAAAAAGCCGAGAATGAATTTCAAAGTGACGGACGTGATCGAGCTGTGCGAAAAGGAAGCCTACGACCACAAAGCCGAACACATCCTCCGGCTCGACATGACCAAGCAGGACGGCGCGATCGGCGACTATTACCTGATCTGCACCGGTCTTTCCGAACCGCACATCGGCGCCATCGCGGAACGCATTCAGCGGGCGGTACGCGAGGATTTCGGCATCCACCCGATCACGGTCGACGGGACGCCGCAGAGCCAGTGGATCATCGTGGACTACGGATTCCTGCTGATCCACATCATGACGAACGATACGCGCGACCGTTACCAGCTGGAACAGCTCTGGGGCGACGTGCCGAGCTACGACGCCATGGCGAAACTGGACGCGGAACACGAAAAGATGGCCGCCGCCCGCCGGAAACAGGCGGAAAAGGGCATCGGATCCGGAGCGGACGAATGACCGACCCCTTCCGCGACGGCGACTGCCGCGACGAATTCGAATGGGAGAAGGAGATCCGCAAGGACGACGACCGGGTGCACGACTATCTGGTCGAGCTGCCGCGCTACATCGACCTCCCGGACGAGGACAAGGTCATCTCGAAGCGCATCCGCAGGCGCGGGACGGCGTGGGATGACGACTACGACGCGCCGCCCTCCGACGACTACGACGACGATTACGACGACGTGCCGGAGGAGGATTTCGTGCGTCGCCGCGACGGGAGCGACGTGTACACGGCGGCGTCCAAGATGGCGATCGACCTGACCGAGTATTTCGCCGTGGAGAAGGACCAGGCCGCCGCGCGCGCCATGATGCGCGCGCTGACGCTGCTCGGGAAACTGATGGCGCGTTCTCTGGACGTGCTGCGCCTGGAGGACGGCGAACTCATCGCGTTCCGCATCGCGCTCACGAAGCGGTTCCTCGCCGACCTCAACGAGCTGATCGGCGAATACGAGAAGTTCCCGGACAGCATCCGCGACGTCTTCCTGAAGGACGCGTTCAAGATGCGCGACGAGGTGCTGGAGAAGATCCGGAAGTACCGCCGCGAAATGAAGCGGCGATGACCATGCGGCGGTTTTTCCGCCGGAAAATACGGAAAAATCGCAGAATCCGCGGAACAAAACACAAAACGGTTTGTCTGTAGAACATAAGGACAGCGATGGAACAGGAACAAAAGACTCGTGAAGAGGCGATCCTGATGGCGTTCCGGAGCGGCGACGCCGCCGCGTTCGACGACCTGATCGGGATGTACTCCGCGAAGCTGTACAAAGTCGCCTACGCGCTGCTCGGCTCCCGCCAGGACGCCGAGGAGGTCGTGCAGGACACTTTCCTGCGTGCGTACCGCGCACTGCGGGCGTTCCGCGGCGAATCGAGCCTTGAGACCTGGCTTCACCGCATTGCCCTGAACCTTGCCCGGAACAAGTACCAGTGGAACCACCGGCGCGGAAGTGGTCTGAACGTAAGCCTGACCGCGGACGACGACGGCGACTCCGGGGCGGAAAACGAACAGGACGTGCCGGACCGGCGCATGGAGCCGGACCTGGTCATGGAACAGGACGAAATCGGAACGAACATCATGAAAGCATTGAACCGTCTGCCCGACAACCTCCGCGAGACCATGCTGCTGCGGCATGTAAACGACATGCCGTACGAGCAGATCGCGCAGAAACTCGACTGCAAGGTCGGGACCGTGAAGTCCCGGCTGTCCCGCGGCCGGGAAATGCTCCGCGACTACCTCGCCGCCGTCGGGATCTTCCCCTCCGCCGGAGGCGCTCGGCAATAATTTCAACAGCTTCATCAACCGCAACCCCCCATTTGAGGCGAAACCATATATGAACGACCAGGCGACTTCCCCCGGCTGCCCGGATTTGGAAACGATTTCGGCGGCCTTCGACGGCGAACTAGAGCCGGGCGAGACCGTGCGCGCGCACCTCGGCTCGTGCCCGGAATGCGTCCGGCGCCTGTCGGATTACGAAACGATCCGCGGCGTCCTGGCGCGAGCCGTCGCGTCCGAGCCTGATCCCGGCATGAACGCCCGGATCGCGGCGTATGTCCGCGCGGAATCCGCCGGATTCGCGTATTCCGCCCCGCGCCAACGCGATTCCTCCGATTCCCGCACCGCCTGGGTATTCCGCATCGCCGCGCTGTTCATCCTGGGCGCATTTTTCGTGTACCTTCTGGCGGACCAGATGCACGCGAACCAGATCCGGAGAAACGGACCGCATACCGCCGCGGTCGAGACCGCCCGTCCGTCCTCCGTGCGACCCGCAAGCGCGCTTGCCGCGGAACCCGGCGTCGGCGATTTCGTCCGGGCACGGGTCGTTTCAAATTCCCCGACGGAACGGAACTATGCGATCGACATTGATCCGGCGCTGGTCCCCGTTGAGTTCGGGGGCATTCCCGAAGACGGGCGCATCCCGGTCCCGTTCTTTTTCGGTACGGACGATGGCGCGATGCGGCGGATTCCGCTGCATGGCGATCCTGCGTCCGACGCCATGCGGATGCTGGAGTCGATCCGGCGCGACCTTGCCGCACTTGATGTGCCGGGTGTTTCCGTCGATACGGAAAGCCGCGGGAACTCGCTGTTTACGACCATCCGGCTGGAATCCGCCGATATGTTCGACATGAGCGTGACGAAGACGGACGGTCTGTTCGAACTTTTCCTGATGCACGGGGAATCCTCGTCCGGCGATGACGGTCCGGTGTTTCTCCGGCTTGAATTTTTCTGTGAATGAACCGTTGCCTCTTTTCCGGCACTGGAGTGTTTTGCGAAATGAGCCGGAAAACCGCAAAAAGGTCAATGGAGAATTGAAAAAAGGATAAAAAATTCACGTTTTTCATAAAAAACTAAAGAAAAGGCTTGACAATCAGAAAAAAAGAGTTATCTTATAGATAGAAAAAATGAAATCAGACCACCCGGAAAGCGCGGACTTGCTGAATGCGTACATTTCGGGCAACCCCAACCAGGAGGAAAAAATGAAGAAAACACTTTTAACAGCCGCTCTCGCATGCACTCTGAGCCTCTTCGGTTTTGTAGCGTCCGCACAGGAACAGGCCGCAAGCTTTGATGAAACGACAAAGGTTTTCACGTCGAACGTGACGAAGGACCTGACCCTTCTTGTCGCGACCTCGTCCGATGTGAAATTGGGCGAAACCCTTTCCAAAATTTCCTCTTCGGATGGCAACAAGACGTTCGGCTACAAGAAGAACGGAGAGTTTGTCTCTTTGGCGGAAGCCGTCAGCCAGGCCAAAGTGGTGTCCGACGGGGATGCGAATGTCACTGCGATCAATCTTGGTTCGTTCGAACAGGACGACACGATCCAGTTCGGATATAAAGGTGAAGACAACGTTTTCCATCCGTATTCCCCGTTCAGAGTCGAGAGCGACCCCGGTTATTACGGAGGATACAATCCTGACAGCTTCTATCAGCTCGACTTCTCGGAAGAT
This sequence comes from uncultured bacterium, assembly GCA_902802585.1. Lineage (GTDB taxonomy): Bacteria > Verrucomicrobiota > Lentisphaeria > Victivallales > UBA1829 > UBA1732. The sequence continues at coordinate 4,937 of CADCMR010000002.1, read as the reverse complement.
CCGTTCAGCGGCATGATTGAAATCCTCGTCGTCGGCGAGCCTCTGCCCGCTCCCGCCGTGACGCTGATTATTGCGCTTGCCGCCGGGGCGCTCTTCCTGCTCTACAAAAACCGCAGACAGCAGCGTGCTGTCCAAGTCGGCCGGGTATGATCGAAGGGCAGGATCCCGACAATAACGGCGGAGCCAATCCGTCCGGAATAAACGAAGAGTACCGGAATGAGGGCCGGTACTCTGTTCGTTCATTGCCGGATGACAGCGGTTCCTCCGCCGGAGAAAAAAAAGGTGAGGAAGCTTCGGGAAACGAACCGAACGGAGCGCTTCCTCCGTCCGGCGAACATCTTACTCGCGAGGAGTTGGAAAACAAATACCGGAACGATCCCCGGTTTGACATGCTTTTCGCCCACGAGAAGAAGAAGGGAAAGAAACGCAAGACGAACTATATCCGGGTCGGCGGCATCCGTCTGACGCCGAAACGCATCCTGATCCTTTCCGGGTTTGCATTCGTGATTCTGCTTTGCCTTGGCAGCAGTTTCTTTTATGCATTCCGGGATGTCGGAAAATACAAGGATTATCTGGAGGCCCGCGAGGTGTACGCGTCCGGCGATTATGAAAAAGCAAAGGAGCTTTTCATCCGGGTCGTCGGGGTTGATCCGAACAAGGAGGACGCCCTGGAAGCGCTGGCGGATATCTATCACCACTTCGGGGACTGGGGCAACGAGGCATTTTTCCGGCAGCGGCTGATGCGCCTGAATCCGCTGAACGAGGAGTATTTTCAGAATTATCTGAAAACCTCATTCCGCGCCAGAAACTTCGCTTCCATATATTCCCACCTCAACCTGAAGGTCATGGAGAATCCCGACCTGCCTCCGGAGGAAGGGGCGCTGTACCTGATTTCGGCTCTGCATTCCAACCATGTGTCGAACGGGAAACTGTTTTATAACGCAAGAACAAAAAACAATCCGAAATATTTCTCCGATACGGAATATGGGCGTTATGCGGAGCTCCTGCTGAACGCATACGATTTAAACCTCGAAAAGGTACGGAGTCTCATTGAATCTCTCCCCGGCATCAAGGACGAACAGATCCGGTTTGAAACGATCAATACCCTTCTGTATTTCCTTTCCAAACGGGAGGACCGGGAATCGGACGAGATGATGGAGAAGCTTTTGCGCGAATCCGCCGAATTGAATGCATTTGCCGGAATTCCGCTGCTTGCCAATTATCTGTTCTCTCACTACCGGTTCGAAGAGACGATCGAAATCTGCGAAGAGTATTTCAAGACTAAGATGAACGCCGTCCTCCCGATCCTTTACGGCGAAGCCTGCGTCCTGGGCGGCCACCCGGAAAAGATATCGGACCTTGCCGAAGCGGTCCGCAATCTGCGCGGGCGCCAGTCGAAAATCATCGCGTCGTATCTGGACGCGTTGAACGCACTCAGCCGGGATGACGAGACCGGTCTCCGCGCATCGTTGATGGAAGCCGGATCCTCCATCGAAACGCCGCTTGCCATGCTCATGCGCCTTCAGCTCGCGATTAATGTCGATTCCCCGGTGGATTTGTTGCACAATCTGGAAAAAATCATGAAGGAGGAGTCCTTCTGGGATTTCCCTCAGCGGGCGAGATCCCTGGCTCTGGATTACCTGATCGGAAAGGCTGACACGGACCTCCTTTCCAATCCGGACACCCTGACCGCCTGTGCCGAAATCGCGGCGCTGATTGAGACTCCGGACGACGATGTGTCATTCCTGCGGCGCTTTATCCTGCTTGACCGGTTCAAACGGAATCTGATGAAGGAAGACGACCTTCTGGATGCAATCAGAAAGTATCCCGGCGATCCTGTCCTGCTCCGGATTGCCGCGGAGTATTACCTGCAACGGCGCCAACCCTCGCGTGCCATGTCATACCTCAATGAGTATCATTCGCTGGACGGCATCGGGCACAGTACCGCCATCGACGTGATCCATATCCTGGCGCTGGACCAGCTGGGACGCAAGGAAGATGCGGAAAAGGAATTCCGTCGGCTTGTGGAGCGGGAGGGCGATGGACTTCTGCTTTATCTGTATTATGATTACTGCACCGAAAACAAGTATGTCGACGCCCTGAATTCTCTTTCGGAATGGCTGGGAAGTCTGCCGAAGGATTCCGTGAACCGTGCCGCCCTGCCGTTCGTCCGCGCGGAAATCCTGCTCGCCGAGGGGAAATCGGATCAGGCGCTCTCCCTTTTTGAAAAATCGCCGTCGGACGATCCTCGTTTCGTGTTCCATGCGGCAACGCGCCTTGCCGAGTCCGGTCGGAACGACGCCGCGGTCAAACGGTTCCTTTCCATTCGGGAGACATATCCGGAAAAAGTCCTTGTTTATCTCAATCTTTCGGAGCTTTATTCCAAAATGGGCGATGCGGAAAACGCGTTCGAATGCGCCCGGACCGCCTGGCAGGCGGATCCTGACAACCTTCAGGCGCGGTACCTTTATGCAAAGATTCTGTTCGATGCCGGACAATATTCGGATGTTGTAGCCATACTCAAATTCCCGCAGTACAGGTCGAGTTTCCCGCAGGAGATTCTCGAGCTCTGGGGAAAAGCCATCCGGAAACAGATTAAGGCTGATTATGACGCGGGGCGTTATGACCCGGCTATGGAGAACGCCAAGTTCCTCCTGATCTATTTCCCTGACGATCCGGAAGCAAAGGATTATATCGGCAAAGTCGAGCTGATACGCCGCCAGGAGAGACGCGGGGAAAAGTGATTCCCCCTCAGCCCTTGCCGATTTCAGCCACATCGGGATAATCAGCAGGATATAATCTGTTGTTTTGGATTATTTCTCCCCGCGATCCCGGCTGCCCGCGGACGGAATCTGGTCGGCGGGGATGATCATCAGGCTGAATCCGGCGGCGGAACCGCCGGTATTTTCCAGCCGGACCAGGATGGTGTTCCAGCCCTGCCGGAATTCAAACGGCTCGATATGCTCGTCGATGTTGTACCAGCTGGTTCCGGCATCCTGCCAGACGTCCTTTCCGTTGATCCAGAGGCGACCGCCGTCGTCGGTGCCGATGGCGACGAGCATGGAGACGGCTTCGTCGAAGTAGACCTCGGTGTATGCGTAGTATGTGGAATGGTCCGTCGTGACCGGCACGGTGTTGTGCATGGATTCGCTCTGCATGAACTTCCAGCGCAGGACGCCGTCCAGCGTGACCTTCGGGCCTTCGACCTTGATCGGGTCGGAATCCGTCTCCTCGACGCCGATGCCCTTCTGCCCGTCCGTATAGGTCGCGTCCAGGTCGACGGCGAGCTCCGGCGGATGGATCATTGCGAAGTCGTCGCGCCCGTAGTTTTCCCACGGCCCGATGATGTACCAGGTATTGATGTAAAGCCAGCCTCGGTTCTCCGCATTGCGCGTGAACCTGCGTCCCGGAAGCGCCTGCGCCTTGACCATGTCCTTGTCCAGACGTTCCCCGTCGTACTCGCGCCATGCCGTGAGCGGGATTGCCTCCGGCGCGCCGCCCGGACCGCCGTGCCCGGATGAGCCGGAGCCGCCGCCCTGACCATGTCCGCCCGAACCGCCGGACTGCCCTGACATCGGCGGGGCGGGTCTTCCGCCGTCGAAAAGGCTTGCCAGACGCGTCGCGGCGAGCCCGGTCTGCCGGACGGACTGGCCGAGAAGATCGCGGTAGCGTGCCAGTTCCGCCGTGCTTTTTACGGAAAGCGAGGCGGCGGCAGTGCCGGATGCGTCGCGTTCCCACGGTGTGTCCGGGGATTGCATCCGGATCAGCTCGTCGAACGTCGGCATACGCGTGGCGCCGGGCTTCATGGCGCGGTAGACTTCGGGGAAGGACAGCCCCTTGGAAAGCGCCTGGCGCGCCGCGTTCACGGCGATATGATTCCGCTGGATTTCCTCCTCGTAGTCGCGGAGATAATTGTACAAGGCATCGATCGGCGTGTCGGAGCGCAATTCGGGCGGCGGGACGTCCGCGAGGGCGCGCGCGGCGGATGTGTCGTTTGCGTCCTTCGGACTTGTCGGCAGGAGCGGGCGGCGCTCGATTGTATCCAGCAGGGAATCCCGGTCCGACTTCATCCTGCGCGACATCTTCTGAAACTCCTGAAGCTGTGCGAAAAGATTCTTCCGGACCAGAACCTCGGACTGTGCGACGAGCTTGACGGAGTAGTCCGGCGGGAGCGGGCGGCGCGCCTGCGCCTGCTTCAATTTGTTGTCCGGTCGTATCCGGGAATCCGTCTGACGCACGGCATTTTTCGCCTGGTTTGTTTTGCCCGGAGACACGCCCGGCGCCAGCCCGCCCCGGTTTGTTCCGTAGAGGAACACCAGTCCGGCGACGGTGAGTGTGACGGGCACTCCCCAGGAGAGGATGCGGAATCCCGCGCCCTTCCTTCCGTTTCCGGCGTCCAGGCTGTGCATCAGCTCGAAACGCGGCTTGTCATTGTTCGGGGGGCGTCTGTTCATTCGCGCTGATTCCGATGTTGCCGAGGTTGTAGAACTGGCAGGCGTCCATCACCTCGGCGAAGCGACCGAACGGGGTGTTGCGGTCCATGTCGATGCGGATGCGCCGCCCAGGGTCCGTGATGCAGAGTTCACGGAGCTGTTCCAGCAGGAAATTCGTCGTGCACGGCTGCCCGTTCCAGTAGAATCTTCCCTCGGCGTCGAGCCCGATGACGGACTGTTTGTCGCTGGGGCGCAGCTTGACCGCCGCTTCGGAAGCGGGCAGGTCGACCGGGATCTCCCTGCTTTTGACCTTCGTCATGGACGACACCAGGAAGAAGATGAGCAGCAGGAAGACGCAGTCGATCAGCGGCGACATGGAGATTTCCGGACCGTCGCGGTCAGGGAAGAGCGGCAGATTCATGCGGTTTGCTCCCCAGCCGGACGCGCGTCCGGCTGAATCCGTGGATTTGGCATTGGTCGAAAAGGGAGATGACGGTGCCGACC
>CADCMR010000001.1 GCA_902802585.1 uncultured bacterium | reverse complement strand
TCGAGAAAACAACCTCATCCTATTTGGCGCTCCTTCAACTGGCAGCAAGCATAATAGTTTTGAGAAAGATTGCTTCTATTTAGGGATATACTCTTATTCTGACTGACATTGATCAGTGCGTTTCAGATCGCCGGATTTCACGTCCGGCGGTCTTTTTTTATGGCAATCCGTTTTGGTTTGCAGGGATGTTTCAAACTGTTATCATAGCTTAAATGTGACATTTTTTTTGAAAATATTGAGTTTAGAACAAAAAAGCGCTTGCATTTAAAAACAGGAATGCTATAGTAGTCCTGTTTTCAACTCGCAATCCACAATTCCCCTTCAACAAGGAGCCACCACATGAGTACAAACTACGTCGTCACGTCGGGCCAGGTAAGTTCCGGCCTCAGCATCGAAGGTTACTACGATTCCATCCTGGTATCCGGCGGTACCACGAACGAAACCCTGGTCACAGGCGGCACGATGACCGTCACGGGTCCGGACAGCCTCGCGGAAGAGACCACGATGAGCGGCAGCTGCGAGATGTATGTCAACAACGAGGGCAGGATTGTCGACACCGACCTGACCGGACGCGGCAATTATGGCAGCACGTATCTGTGGCTCAATTTTGGTTCCGCAACCGCGACCACGGTCAATTCGGGCGGCTATTTCACGATGCAGGACGGCATTGCGTCCGATACGGTCGTGCAGAACGGCGGACACTTCGACGTTTACGGCGGCACTGTGTACAATGCCATCGTGAGCGAAACCGGTTTCCTCTCCAACTACAGCGGCACGATCAAGGGCGCGACCGTGACGAGCGGCGGCGACATCTACGTCATGCAGGCCGCCGTGGCAAGCGACGTCACGGTCGCGGACAACGGACACTTGTTCGTCTCCTACGGCGGCGAGGTGTCCGGCACCGTCGTTGACTATTGGGGCCAGCTCAGCATTTCCGGCGCATACGCGGAGAACACCATCGTGAACAGCGGCGGTTCCTTCTACCAAACCGAAGGACTGGCGGACGGCGTGACCGTGAACTACGGCGGCTTCTTCAGCGCAGGATTCAGCTGGTATGGCGCGCCGGAAGACCTCACCGGCATTGGCGCGAGGAACGTCGTCGAAAACGGCGGCAACGTTTATATCGGCTCCGGCTCGAGATACGATTACGAATCCCAGACCTACATCTCCGGCATCCTCTTCCCCGTCACCTTCCTGTCCAACTCCTTCAGCGGACTGGTCTATGAGAACTACACCTACGGCACGGTCCACTCCGGCACCACTGCGACCGACATCACGGCGGTCGCGGGCGGACTCACGGTGTACAGCGGCGGCCTCGTCGCCGGATACGCGGTCGAATACACCGATGACGGACGGGACGAATACGGAAACGCGCAAGTCTCCGCCGGGCACATCAACGTCTACAGCGGCGGCACCGCCACCGGGATTTTCGCAGCCATCCCGGAACTTTCCGATCATTACCAGACGTTCTTCCAATTCGACATCGCGCCGGACACCGTGATCTCCGGCTCGTACAACGGAGCCGAATTCACGGTCAACAACGGCGTCACCTCCGACGCCACATTCAAGTACGCCAACCTGAACATCATGAGCGGCGGCACCGCAACCAACGTCACGCAGGAATTCGGCAGCGGCTCCGCCTCGGCGGGCGCGGCCGTCACGAACCTGACCCTGAGCGCGGCTTCCTTCACGGTCGAAAAAGACGCGGTCGTCGACGGCGTGACCGGCGTCGCGGTCCCCGTCACATCCGAGGTGTACACCGGCGTGCCGTGGGAACCGGAATCGGGAGAATGGGTCACGGAGGAGTTCATGATGGGGGCGTCCCTGCTAGTCAGCGCGGGCGCGCGTGTCACCGGCATGAACCTTGACGCGGATTCTCCGCTCACCGTGCACATGACCAGCGAGACGGTCGTGAGCGGCGTCTCCGGCGGCGTCGATTTCAATATAGCCGACGGCTATTTCGCCAACGCCACGCTGAACAACACGACGATCTTCCTGGATGCCGGCAGGATCGAGAACGTCGTGGTCAACAACGGCGCCACGATCTCCGCCGGCGCAGGCACCGACACCGTGGACATCACGGAAAACGGCGGCGCGGTCTACCTCTACGATGACATGTTCGACACTCCGACCGGAACCGGGATGCACATTTTCACCTCGAACACAATCTCCGGCATGACGCTCAACGGCAACGTCACGGTTCACAGGAACACGATCGCCAGCAACAATTTCATGAAACAGGGTGTCCTGGACGTATACGACGGCGGCATCGTGCGCGATTTCTGGACGAGCGGCGGCGGCATGGGCATGTCCATCGTCGACTTCCACTCCGGCGCGCTCGGGACAAACATTGACATGACCCGCTACTTCAAACGTCCGGCCCACGGCGGACACGCGGGATTCGAGGAAGGAGTCATCATCAGCGGGCTCAGGCTCAACACCGACGACTTCGTCGATCTGACAGTCGGTTCCGCCACCATTATCATCAACGGCGCGGTCGACCTGAAACCCTTCTCCGTCACAGGCGGCGTCCTCTCCGGCTACCAGACCGGCGGCATGAACGACCAGACGACGATCACCAGCGGCGGAAAAGTCATCGACTCCTTCTTCCAATACGGAGCCCTGTATTTGGCGAATGGCGGCATCGCCGACAACATCACGCTTGACACCACCGCCGCTGTGTCCTCCGCCTCAATTCTCAGAAACGCCCATCTCGGCGTGATGCCGGATTCCGAAGAGGAAAGCGAGTACTATTACGGCGGCGGCGCGAACGTCTACGTCTATAACGGCGGCACTCTCGACGGCTTCGAAATGGTGAACAGCAGCTATGTCAATGTCAGCTCCGGCGGCAAGATCACCGGCAAAATGGACATCGCCAGCGGCGGCGGAACCATCTTTGTCAGCTCCGGCGGCGTCGTCGACTTCAACCTCACCACGAAGGACGCGCTGTACGGCGCACGCATCAGCGACTTCAAAAAAGTCCAGGGCACCCCGAAGTACACGATCACCGTCGACAGCACGAATCAGGCGGCGGGTTCCTACATCCTGGCGCACAACGCCTACAATGAAACCGGGTACATGTACTTCACCGTGCTGGGCACAAACGGAGAAGACTACGGCTACTTCGAAGGATACTTCACGACCGTGTGGTATCATGACGACAAATATCAGATCGAGTTCATGTCCCACTTCGCGGGAAATGCCCCGTCCGGGTTCAGCTACGGGCTGACCGCGAACCGGATCGAACGCGACGACGGCGTCATCGACTTCGACCTCGTGTTCACGGTGGATTCCGCCATCGCCTCGACTCCCTGGTTCGCGGCGCCGACCATCACAGCCGACTGCGTGACATTCACCAACGCGGAGGCCGTCAACCTGACCCTGGACTTCTCGAAGGAAGTCGTCTCGACGGAATACAGCTATAACGGCGAGGACTGGAAAATGCTTGATGGCTACGTCTTTGCGGCAGAAGTCAACGCCACATATTTCTTCCGCGGCACCGATGCAGACGGCGTCGTCTCCGACGTCGCGTCGTACACGGTCAGCAACATTGATTACAAGGCTCCGACCGCGGCAGCCGACCTCGCCTCGGCAGTCGATGAATCGACCGTGACCCTGACCTGGGTCGACTCCACCGACGACTACGCGGGCGTCAAGGGATTCAACGTCTCCTACTGGATGGACGGCGAGCTCGGAGTTCGGACCGTGTTCACGCCCGGCACGGAGCTCGTGCTCGAGGAGATGGTCTCCGGCGCCTGGAACTGGACCGTCACGGCGCTCGACTACGCCGGAAACGCGGCCGAAACCGTCGCGGGCGGACAGTTCGTCGTCACAGACGGCTACATCCCCAGGCTCGACCTCCCGGACTTCCTCACCGGCAACTTCAACGGCGGTTCGGCGGACCAGATGGCGACCGTCGCCTACACGGACAACGTCGGTTCCTTCGCCACAATCTATGTGGAGGGCGCGCCGTGGGGCAACGGCCTCGCGGTCGATCCGAGCTGGACGATCTCCGGCATCGGTGACTTCAACGCCGACGGGCAGGACGACTTCCTGCGCGTGAACGGCGAAGGCTATGTGGTCGGCGAGATGACGCAGTCCGACGGATCCTTCGTCGCACAGGTCCTGAACTTCAAGAACGCCGGCTGGGACATCCTCGGCACAGGCGACTTCAACGGCAACGGCTCCGACGATGTACTGATTGCCAACCCGACCGGCGCGTCCGACACAGTCGGTCTGCTCGGCTACTGGGAAAGCGGCGTCACATGGACACTCATCAACGGCTATTCCGCCGAGTGGGAGTGCATCGCGACCGGCGACTACAACGCCGACGGCAAGTGCGACATGCTCTGGCGCAACAGCTTCGTTGGCGACGACCTGCAGACCTACAATGCCTATTGCACGTGGATCATCGACGATCCGGTCGACTGGCGCATGGTCAGCGTCGCCAATCCGTCCGAGTGGTGGTCCATCCTCAGCGCCGTGAACACCGACGAATGGAAGCTCGTCGGCGTCGGCGACTTCAACGGAGACGGCACGGACGACATCGCCTGGTGCAGCAACATCTCCGGTCTCGCGGGCTACTGGCAGATCAACGACAAGCAGCTCACAACCTGGTCGAACCTCGCCAACCTCGCCTGACTCTGCAAGCAGTGCTGAAGCAGTGTCCGGCTCCGCTCGGACACGATGGTCTCCGCGATTCTTCGGGATCGCGGGGGCTTTTCTTTCGCCTCGCGGACATGTCGCACGCGGGAAATCTTCGTGAAAAAGAGCAAAGTCCGCTTGCGTTTTTCCGTTCGCAATGTATATTGAAAAGATGATAAAAATGCAAAACGACAATCAGAGGAAACGACTATGGAAATGGACGCGAAAGCCGTGATCGCAAAGGCGCGGCAGGTGTTCGACATCGAAATCGAAGGGCTCGCCGCCGTGCGCGACCAGCTCGGCGAAGGGTTCGCCAAGCTCGTTTCCGCCTGCATGGACGCGCTGGACCGCAACGGCAAGATCGTGGTGACCGGCGTCGGGAAGAGCGGGCACGTGGGACGCAAGATCGCCGCCACGTTGTCCAGCACCGGATCGCCGTCCATCTTCATGCACCCGGTCGAGGCGATGCACGGCGATCTGGGCGTGCTCCAGGACGGCGACCTGATGCTCGCGCTGAGCTACAGCGGCGAAACGAACGAGCTCACGCGCATCATCGTGCCCGCCAAACGCCTCGGCGTCCCGGTGGCGTGCATCACCGGCGTGCCGGATTCCTCGCTCGCCCAGCTCTCCGACATCGTGGTCACGGCGCATGTGGAACGCGAAGCCTGCCCCTTCAACCTCGCCCCGACCACCACGTCCACCACCCAGCTCGCCGTCGGCGACGCCCTCGCCATGGTCCTGCTGGAGGCGCGCAACTTCACCAAGGAAGACTACGGCATGAGGCATCCGGGCGGCGCTATCGGACGCGCCGTGACGCTCCGCATCGGCGACCTGATGCGAACCGGCGAACACGTCGCGATCGTCGCGCCGGATGACGACGTGAAATCCGCACTTCTGCGCATGACCGCGGCACGCTGCGGCTGCGCGATCGTGGCGGATCCGGACGGCACACTGCTCGGCATCTTCACCGACGGCGATTTCCGCCGCCGCATCGACAGCGACCTCTCCATCCTAACGCGGAAGGTCAGCGAGGTCATGACCCCCCGGCCGGAATGCGTCCGCCAGAACGCCCTCGCCATCGAAGCCCTGCGCATCCTCGAACGCCGCCACATCGACGACATCATCGTGGTCGACGACGCACGCAAGGTGGTCGGTCTGATCGATATCCAGGATCTGCCGCGCTTCAAGATCATGTGATCCTTCCCGAACTGGGGAACAAAACGCGGGCTTTCACGGTCTAACGATACAGTTTTACAGAAAGGAATTACCGCCATGAATCAAAGCGAAAGAAACGACTACCGCAAGTCTTACGGCGACTACCGCACCTTCGAACGCGACGACGCCGTGCCGATGGAACAGGAGGCGGGGGCGCGCGTCTTCGTCAACCGCGTCTACAACTGGATGTTCTGCGGTCTCATGATCACCACGATCGCGGCATGGGGCGTCACGCTCAACGAACAGACGTTCCGGGCCGTCTTCAACCTCTTCACGATGCTCGCCATCGCGGAAATCGTGCTCGTCATCATCATCTCCTCCATGATCAACAGTATGTCCGCCACGACCGCGGGCGTGTTGTTCGTTGTGTACTCCGCCCTGAACGGTCTCACGCTCAGCCCGATCTTCCTTGCCTACACGCAGACAAGCATCTTCCTGGCGTTCGGGTCCTGCGCGCTCATGTTCGCCGCCACCAGCACCTTCGGCTACATAACCGGGATGAGGCTCGACAAGGTCGGCTCCTACTGCTTCATGGGGCTGATCGGCATCCTCATCGCCTCGCTCGTGAACTTCTTCCTGCGCAGCGACGTGCTCGACTACGTCATAAGCTATCTCGGAATCGCGGTCTTCGTCGGACTCACCGCCTGGGACACGCAGAAGGTGCGCATGATCGGCGAGGCGAACGGGGAGGAGGCGCAGTCGGATGCCATGCGCAAGGTGGCGATCATCTTCGCGCTGAGACTCTACCTCGACTTCATCAACATGTTCATCTACCTGCTCCGCATCTTCGGACGCAGACGCTGAAGCTGAAAAACTGAAGTTGACCCCCGTGCCCGACCTCTGCCGTTCCTTCCCGCCGAGCGAATCGCCCGGCGCGCGCGTCCTGATCCTCGGCTCCATGCCCGGCGGCGAATCGCTCCGCCGACAGCAATACTACGCGTTCCCGCACAACGTCTTCTGGCGCATCACGGGGACGCTTTTCGATTTTTCACCCGAATTGCCCTACGAAGAACGCCTCGCGGAGCTGCGCGGGGCGGGCGTGGCGCTGTGGGACGTGCTGTGCGAATGCGAGCGCGAGGGGAGCCTCGACACGGCGATCCGGTCGCCGGAACCGAACGACATTCCCGGTCTGCTGGCGCGCTGCCCGAAGATCGAACTGATCTGCTGCAACGGCTCCGCATCGTTCAACTGCCTGCGGAAATTCTTCCCGCATCTCCCGGTCCCGGCGGTGCGTTTGCCATCGACCAGCCCGGCCGCCGCCCGTTACACCTACGAACAGAAGCTCGCGGCATGGCGCGCGGTACTGGGGAAATACTGCACGGGAGGACAAGTCCTCCACTGAAATTGCGCTCGGCTCGTTCAAGCGCGGGGGGATCTCAGCTTGATTACCCCTGCACGACGATCGCGGGTCCGTCCGGCGCGGGGCAAGCCTCAGAGCAGAGTCCGCAGCCCACACATGTGTCCGCGTTGACATTCGGGAGTCCGTCGATCATCGTAATCGCGGAAACCGGGCATTCCTCGGCGCAGAGACCGCAGCCTACGCAGAGCTCGGGGACAGGTACAGCGATCCGCCTGGACGAAGCGGCGGCGGACTGTTCGCCGTCTGTTTTCTGTTCAACGTCGGCGTCCTGCCCGTTTTCGATACTCTGTTCGCCTTTTTCCGTCTCGGGCTGAACCTCAGGTGCCTTCACGCGGATCTGTTCGGAGACGCCGGACACCTTAATGGCGGGAGCATCCGGCAGCGGGCAGACGTCCTGGCACACGCCGCAGCCGATGCAATAGTCCGTGCTCACGGACGCCAGTTTTTTTCCATCCTGGCTGATCACCGTGACCGCGTGCGCAGGACATTTCGAGGCGCAGATGCCGCAGCCCACGCAGGTATTCGCATCCACGAACGCCAGACCGATGCGCGTGGTCTGTTTGACCTCAAGCGTCAGCGGCAGAAGCGCGCCCGCCGGACACACATTCGAGCAGTGGTTGCACGTGTAGACGCACGCCCCGTGCGAATAATCCATCACAGGCTGCATGAATCCGCTCAGGCCGTACTGGCCGACGGACGGCGCAAGCACGCGCCCCTCGCATTCGCGGATGCAAATGCCACAGCCCACGCATTTCTCGTGGAACCGTTTGGCATTCCCCGCGCCCGGCGGCATGGCGGGTTCACGCGTCGGCTGAGGAGGCAGGGCTTTTTCGAGTTTGCGGACGATCACGGCGGTTCCGGCGCCCGCTATGACTCCGCCCGCCGCGCCAATGAAATGCCGACGGGACAAACTGAACTTCGGCGCGTCCTTCGGACGGAATTCCAGCTTCACGCCGCCGCGTTTGCACGCCGGGATGCAGTTGAAGCACATCACGCAGTTTTCGGCAAGCACGCTCTTCTTTTTCGCGTTGATCGCGCCGCCCTTGCATGCCGCCTCGCACAGTCCGCAGCACACGCACATGTCCTGCGACAGCGTGATCCGCCAGAGAGGGGCGCGCCCCAGAAGTGACAGCACCGCGCCGACCGGGCACAGCGTATTGCAGTAGACGCGTCCGCGCCACGCCGCCAGAGCTGACACGATGAGGAAGACGCCGAGCGAGAAACAAAACGCCTCCGCGGGCGGGTTCACGCAGAAATACGAGGATGTTCCGACATCCGGGTCGGTCGTGCAAAAAAACCGCAGGAACACATTCGAGACGATCGTGAAGAAGTTGGACGACGGCAACAGGGCGACAAGCGGCAGCATCACGCCCGCCGCGCCCAGGATCAGCACACAAAGGAACACGCCGTATTTCACCGGGCGCGTGTCCATGAAACGGTACCGGCGGTACGCCTTCCCCTTGATCCGCTGCGCCAGGAACGCGATGCCGTCCTGGAGGATGCCGAGCGGACACAGCACGGAACAGTAGATGCGACCGAAAAGAAGCGTCGCGACCACGATGACGACCACGGCGGCGAGCGTGCCGAGAAACAGCCCGGACGTCAGGCGCAGTAGTCCGGGACCGAACTGCGTGACGAGGAGCGCGTCCAGCGGACGGAACCCGACGGCGACCGCGGCGAACATGACGAAAAAGAGGACGGCGGCGGCGATACGGACATACTTCAGGCGTTTCTGTTTCATGGGGTCATGCCTCGGGTTTGACTTCGGCGCCGGATCGGTCCGGCTTCTTGTAGTGCGAAAATATCAGGATACTGAGCTCGTAGAAGAGCCAGGCGGGAAGTGCGAGCGCGATCTGGCTCACCACGTCGGGCGGGGTCAGGAATCCCGCCAGGATCAGGATGCCGATGATCACGGCGGGACGGCGTCTGCGCATGGAGTCCACGCTGATGACGCCAAGCGTGAGGAGCGTGAAGAGGATCACGGGGAACTGGAAGAGCAGCGCCCCCGCGATGACCAGGATCAGCAGCATCGAAATGAAGCTTTCCAGCCCGATCACGGCGTCCATGTTCGGCCCGGAGAACGACTGCGAGAACGCGATCACGCACGGCAGCAGGAAGAAATACGCCGCCGCCGCACCCGTGCAGGCGAGCAGGAACGACGACGCCAGGAGCGGCCGGATGAACTTCTTCTCGCTGTCGAGCAGCGCCGGAGCCACGAACTGCCAGATGTAGAACAATGTGAGCGGCAGGGAGATTATCGCGCCCAGCGTCAGCGTGAGCTTGATCATGGCGAAGAACGGTTCCAGCAACGTGAAATAGTGGATGGTGAAGCCGCCGGGCACAGCGTGTTTCAGCAAGTAGTCGAGAAGCGGCGTGGCAAGGAACCAGCTCGGAATGCAGATCACGACATACGTCACGACGATCTTCAGGAGCATCAGGCGCAGGGCGTCGATGTGCTCCATGACGCCGCTTTGGACTTCAAGTCCTTCGGGTTCCGCCATCGTTCCGGCTTCCTTCCCGCGTGAAAGGGACGCGTCCGGGCGCGTCAGGACTGCGCGGAACCGGAGTCTTTGCCGTCCTTTTCAGCGGCGGCGACCGCCGGAGCGGACTTGTCGGATTCGACGGCGTCCTTCACGTCCTCGGCGGGCTGGTTCACCTCTTTGAGGAAATCCTCCTTCGCTTTCTTGTATTCCTGGGAGGCGCGGCCGAGGGAACGCGCGAGTTCGGGGATCTTCTTTGCGCCGAAAAGCAGAACAAGCACGACGATGATCAGCGCGATTTCCATGGGTCCCAAATGCATAAGATGCCTCCAAAAACAAAGATAGAAGTTGAACGGAATAGTGTACGGGCGGCGAAAACCGGGCTGAGCCGGAGGCGCGCGCGTCCGCATGTTTTCTTTAATTTACATCACGCCGTCTCATTTTCAAGCGTTTTCGGAAAAAAGACCGTACTTTTTTCCATATTGGATGCGTTTCAGCCGATGCGTCAGTCGGCGGGCGTCGCGTCGGCGGGGACTCTCGGCAGCTTGTTGAGCATCGTCCCGTCGTCCCTGAACCGGGTCAGGATCCGCAGGTATCCGGTCGGCGCGCGCGTGCCGTCGCGGTAGCCGATGAAAAATCCGGGCGCGGGGGCGGCGTTCGGCATCTGGACGTACGGGTCGCGGATGCGGTCAAGCACGGCAAGCCATTCGACGGGGGAGAACGTGCGGCGTTCGGCATCGTTGCGCGCGGAAATCGCGAATGAACCGGGCGCATAGCGGCGGAGTTCGGAGTTGATCTTCTCCGCGCCCGCCTGCTGTTCGGAGAGCGTCACGCCGAACGTCTCCGTGCGGTTTCCGGCGTCGCGGTGGACCACACCGAGGAACACCAGCCATCCGCAGAGGCACAGCGCGAAGTACACGCCGAGCGCGATCTTCGCGGCGCGCGCGGGACGCCCCGCCAGGAACCACAACGCGCCCGTCGCCTCCAGGTACGCGGCGAACGGCGCGGCATAGAGATAATGGAACGGGTGGTACGGCTTTTTGAACACAAGGAATGTGAGCGAAGCGAGCAGGACCAGCACGCAGGAGACGATCCCGGCACGGTCGCGCCGGGCAAACACAAGCACGCCTCCGGTCAGGAGAAGCGACCCCATGAACACGACCGAAACAATGGTCATGAACGCCAGGAACGCGCCAGCATCGCGGTCGACGCCGCTCAGTCCGGGGTGGAATATCCCGGCGAACCCGCCGAACGTGGTCTGGAGCACAGCGAGCGGTCCGCGCAGAGGAATCTGCCCGGCGGGCGTCCGAAGCCAGAGAAGCCCCCAGACCAGGAGCGAAACGAGCAGAAGCGCGATGCGTTTCAGGCGGGACCCGCCGTCTTTTTCCGCGAGGCGGACCAGCGCATACAGCACGAATGCGCCCGCGGGCAACAGCAGGGAATCCCCGCGCAGAGATTTGTGGGCGAGCAGAAGATACGGCGATGCCGCTGTGAACAGGAAGAGAAGCGGCGCGGAGAGTTTCGAACGTTTCGCGGCTTCATACAGCAGCAGGAAACACGCGGACAGCGACAGCGCGGTCTTCAGGAAAGCGAGCAGAATAATGTCCTTCGTGAAGAGATACAGTATCTGGTAGAACAGCGCCGCGGAGCCCCATTTACCGAACGGATTCGCGAACGTGTGTGCCTCGACCGCGTCGAGCGCCGTCTTGTGGACCTTGAGCTCGGCTCCGTACGTAAACGGGACGTCGCCTGGCAGAAGCAGCGCGGCCGCCATGACACAGCACGCCAGGACGCCCCAGAGACCGATCTGGCGATTCAGGAAAAGGGAACGGGTATCGATTCTCTCTATCGGAGCGAAGCCCAGCATCACTGCGGTGGAGGTCCCGTCTCTCCCCGGGATGCGCACCGATTCAGCGTTAAACAGAATCGTCAAGGTCAATGCCCATGCAACAAGCCCGGCGAGGAAGATCACCGCCCGCGACGCGCCATAGGACAGCCCGGCGAGGCTCCCGAGTGTGAACCGCGCAGCGTCGCGCAATTCGGCTGCGTCCGGCCGCAGCGCCTGAAGCCCCATCTGCGCCATCAGGACCGGCGGCGGAGCGTTGTCGAACAAATGCCGGTACGAGGTCACATAGATCGGCGACGGGAGATGTTCGGGCGGGGTCACGGTGTACGCCGCCACGGCAAACATGTTCATCAGGGAAATCGCGGCAAGCACGCCGAACAGTCCGCGCCGCCAGCCCGATTTCAGCGGCGTCAGCACCGCCAGGATCCCGACCAGCGGAAACACCGGGACCATGTAGCGCGCCGTAAAGCTCGCGCCCGAATGCCAGCCGTTGAACGACGCGTTCATCAGCAGGAGCGCCGCGAACGACAGCGCAATCAGAAGCGCCAGACCGCGCCGCAGCCCGCCCTGCTTCCAAAGAAACAGGAACCCCGGCACGGCGAAGAACAGGAACGGCGACGCGATCAGCACGCCGCGCCGCGCACCGAACAGAAGCTCCAGGATGAGCCAGGCGTTCGGCAGGGCGAGCAGGCCGCCCGCGGCATCGCCCTCGGTGCGGTAGACCGGGTTGATGTACTGCGCGGCGAACGAGAACGGTCCTCCGAAGCACATCGAATTGTAGACACAGTAGAGCACGGCGAACGGGATGCCGCCCGCGATGAACTGCCAGACGCGGGCTTTATCGCGCCATGCGACGCCGATCAGCGCCAGCGGCAGGAGCAGTCCGGCGGAATAGTCGAACAGGACCGCCGCGCCGAACCAGGCACCACTCGCGAGGAGCGAGAAGCGACCGCCGCGCAGATACGACCACAGGCTGAACACCAGGCAAGCAGCCACAGTGGAGTGCGCCATCAGCGTGGTGGCGAACGGAAACACGGCGGTTCCGAGCACGATCAGCAGTGCGCCGGCATACGCCCGCGCCTCGCTTGCGCCGAGTTTCAGCAGGATTCCCGCCAGCGCCAGCACGGAGAACGCCGTCGGCAGCACGCCCATCATGAAATTCAGGTACCACGCGTTGAATATCTCCGCGCGCGGGGAAATGCCGTCGCCGTCCGGGCAGATGCGGCGTTCGAGCGGATAGACCGGGGCGAGCAGCGCCACGCCGAACCAGGTCGTGCCGGGCGATTTGTTCGAGTAGTAATGCCCGCCGTACTCCGACCAGTCGGAGGTGTTCATCTGTTTTCCCTCGGAGTACAGGTAGCGGTCGATGCGGAACGTGTGCGCATCGTCGCCGGTGTTCTCGAAGAAGGCGGAGACCGCGTCGTAGCGTGCGATCTGGTTCACATGCCCGACATGAAAGAACCATGCACAGAAGACGAGCGCGGTAAAAAAGAGAATCAGGAAGAGCCGACGCCGCACGGAGGTAGACATGAGGGAGGTTTCGTGAGGCGCGGATGCGTTCGTTTCGCCGGACACGGGATCCATTTCGCCCCGCTCCGGTCCGTTCGTCCGCCCGTCCTCTGCGATGCCCCGGTTCATGGCGCGGAAAAAGAGGTCAGGACGCGGGCGTGCGGAAACTTCCGCCGGTCCATTCGCGTTCCGTGGAGTTGCCGAGTTCGACGCAGCCGAGGGCGGTGAAAGCGTCGCGGACCGCGGGGTATTCCGTGGTGAGGATGCCCGCGAGAATCAGGATCCCGCCGGGCTTGACCAGAGAAACGAGGTGTTCGCGTCCCTCGATGAGCGCGGAGGAAAGGATGTTCGCCGCCACGATGTCGTAGGTCCTGCCGGGCTTGAAGTCAAGCAGGGAGGAAACGGACAGCGCAAGCTCGGAATCGGGCACGCCGTTGATCTGCGCGTTCTCGCGGGCGATCGGGATCACGTCCGGGTCGATGTCGAACGCGTCGACCGGGGAGCAGCCGAGCGCGTGCGCCGCGATGGCGAGGATGCCGGAGCCGCAGCCCGCGTCGAGGAAGGACGGCGTCTGTCCGGCTGGGAACTCCGCCGCAAAACGGTCGATGGACGCGATGCAGGATTTCGTGGTGGCGTGCTGGCCGGTACCGAAGCTCATGCCGGGGTCAAGCACGATGACGTGCTGACCGGGCGTCGGCGTGTACTTTTCCCACGAGGGACGCACCACGATGCGCGGGGAGATGACCATGGTCTTGAAATGGATCTTCCAGGATTCCGCCCAGTCCTCCTTCTTGATCTGCGCCGTGCGCGGATCCTCCAGCGCCACGCCGAACTCGCGCCACAAGGGGATGAGCTCGGTCTCCAGACGGTCGCGGAACGCCGCGGCCTCCGCCTCGCCGGCGCAGTACACGGTATGGCGGACATGCCTGGTCTCCTCATCGCGCCAGGAGCTGAAATCGAGCTCAAGCGCGTTGACAAGCTCGGCGGCGCCCTCCGGGTTGTCCGAGGTGTCTTCGACCGTAACGCAGTAAATGACGGGTGCGGGATTCATAGGTGCGTCCTCACTTGGATATGACGAAAATGCTGTTGGATGCGAAAAGGTTGGGCCAGAGAACGGCGAGCCGCCGCAGATAGTCGCCTTCGTTGGTCAGCGGGATCTCGCGGCAGATCTTGATGTCGAGCGTCTTGCACAGGTCTTTGAAGTCGGAGGCCGTGCCGGGGCGGATGGTCGGGGTGTTGTACCACGGCAGCGGCAGGTTGCGGTTCACGGGCATGTGTCCGCAGAGCATCTGGATGCGGGCGTTGATGTGGCCGAAATTCATGTAGGACACGATGCCGCGCTTGCCGATACGGAGCATCTCGTTCAGGATGATGTCCGGGCGCTGCACGGACTGGATCGTGCGGCTCAGGATCACGTAGTCGTAGGAGCCGTCGCGGAAATCGGTCAGGGCGGCGTCGAGGCTGGCGTGAATGACCGGGATGCCGCGTGCGGCGCATTCGAGGATCTTCTGCTGGTCGTGCTCCACGCCCATGACCTTGGCGTGCTTGAGCGTCTTCAGAGCGTACAGGAGCCGCCCGGACCCGCAGCCGAGGTCCAGGATATGAGCGCCCTCCGGGATCATGTCGCGGATGGCGGCGAGGTCGGAACGCTGGAGCTGGATTTCGTTATTGTTGAATTTCACGTTCATTCCGGCGGCTCCCACGGCAGATTGGTCAGGTAGCTGGAGATCAGCGATCCGAGCGCCTCCGTCTCCAGCAGGAAGGCGTCGTGTCCGTATGACGACTGGATGTTGCAGTAGGTCACGTCGTTGCCGTTGTCGAGCAGCGCACGGACAAGCTCCTTGGACTGGTAGGCGGGGAAGAGCCAGTCACTGGAGAAGGACACGATGAGGAACGGCGTCCCGACTTTTTTCAGCGCGCCGGCGAGGTTGCCGTCGGCGCAGTCGGAGAGGTCGAAATAGTCGATCGCACGCGTGATGTACAGGTAGGAATTGGCGTCGAAGCGCTCCACGAACTTCGAGCCCTGGTGCGCCAGGTAGCTTTCGATGCGGAAGTCCTTCGAGAACGCGAAGTCGTAGTCGGACGCGGGCGACTCCTGAAGCGCGCGTCCGAACTTGTGGTTCATGGATTCGTCGCTCAGGTAGGTGATGTGCGCGAGCATGCGCGCCGTCGCCAGCCCGCGCTGCGGCTGCTCCTCGTAGTTGCCGTCGAGCCAGTGCTGGTCGTTCATGATCGCCTCGCGGCTGACCCAGTTGAACGAGATGCCCTGGGAGGAAACGCGCGCCGTGGTGGCGATGGCGATCGTGCCGTTCACCGCCTCGGGATAGGAGACGCCCCACTGGAGCGCCAGCATGCCGCCCATGGAACCGCCCGCCACGCAGAACCATTTTTTGATTCCGAGGTGGCGCATCAGGCGTTCCTGCGCGCGAACCATGTCCGCGACCGTGATGATCGGGAAATTCATGTCGTAGCGGCGCCCGGTGTCCGGGTCGATGCTGCGGGGACCGGTCGATCCGGAACACCCGCCGACGATGTTGGAGCAGACGATGAAGAGCTTATTGGTGTCAAACGGCTTGCCTGGGCCGACCATGTCGTCCCACCAGCCGGGCTTCTTGTCCTCGGGGGAATGGTAGCCCGCGAGGTGCGCGTCGCCGGAAAGGGCGTGTTCGACCAGGACGGCGTTGTCCGCCTCGGGGGAGAGCTTGCCGTAGGTCTCGTAGCGGATCACGACGCCTTTCAGGCTGCGTCCGCAATCGAGGGGGAGTTCTTCCTCGAAAAGATAGTCGGAGGGTTGTACGATCCCGACTGAACTGCTGCACGGTTCCTGTGCCATGATGAACTCCCTTCCCTCCGCCGGGGCGGAGAAAAACGAACTGACGAACTGACTTTAGATAAAACGGAGCCGGGGTCAATCGGGGACGCCGGCTCCGGAAACAGCGATGCTGTGCTTATAACGAACGACCGCTGAGCGCCCTGAGGGCGCCGAGGTACTTTTCGCGGGTCTTCTCGACCACGTCCTGCGGCAGGGCTGGCGCCGGGGGCGTCTTGTCCCAGTCGAGGGATTCGAGGTAGTCGCGGACGAACTGCTTGTCGAGGCTGGGCGGATTGCTGCCGAGCACATAGTCGGCTTTCGGCCAGAAGCGGCTGGAATCCGGGGTCAGGACCTCGTCGATCAGGATGATCTCGCCGTCGTCGAGTTCGCCGAACTCGAACTTGGTGTCCGCGAGGATGATCCCGCAGCGTTCCGCGTGCTGCGCGGCGTCCTTGTAGATGCGGAGGGAGAAGTCGGAGAGGCACTCCGCCTTCTCTTCGCCGATCAGCTCGCAGGCTTCCTCGAACGTCACGTTTTCGTCGTGACCCTCCTCGGCCTTCGTCGAGGGGGTGAAGAGCGCCTTGTCGAGCTTTTCGGACAGACGGTAGTCATCGCGCACTTCATAGCCGCCGACGGTGCCGTAGCGCTTGTATTCCTTCCAGGCGCTGCCCGTCAGGTAGCCGCGCACGATGCACTCCATCGGGATGGGCTTGACCTTGCGCACGATCATCGAACGCCCTTCGAGGTCCTTGTCGTACTTCCGGAGCATTTTCGGGAAGTCGCTGACCTCGGAGCAGAGCAGATGGTTCTGCGCCCAGGAAATATAATCGAACCAGAACAGCGACATCGCGGTCAGGACACGACCCTTGTCCGGGATGCCGTTCGGCATCACGCAGTCAAACGCGCTGATGCGGTCGGTCGCAACGAATAAAAGGGAATCCCCTAAGTCGTAAACATCTCTCACCTTACCCCGATGGGGTCGCGGGAGTTCGGGAATATCGGTTTCGAGCAGAGCTCCGTTCGAGTCATATTTCATAAGGGCGGGGTCACTTTCACGCGATCGACAGGATCTTCACCTGGGTGAGTTCCTGGCGGTGGCCTTTGCGTTTGCGGCAGCCTTTGCGGCGTTTCATCTTGAATGCGATCAGCTTCGGACCGCGGAACTGCTCCACGATCTCGGCTTCGACTTTGGCGCCGTCGAGCAGCGGGGTGCCGACCGTGAGGTCCGCGCCTTCGCCCTTAGCCAGAACTTCGTCAAACGTGATCTTCGCGCCGACTTCGCCTTCAATGCGTTCGACGGCAACGACGTCCTGTTCCTGGACTTTCAGCTGCTTGCCGCCGGTTTTGATTACTGCGTACATGTCTTGTTCTCCGGGTTGCGGTTGTATGTGTGAATATGTTTTTTGGCTAAAAATAAACGATTTAATATAGCCCCATTTTCCAAATCTTCAAATCATTTTCCTCTTTTTTTTCGAAAAATGACCTGTTTGCACCGCGTTTCCGGTCTTTCCCGCTGAAGACGGGACGGCAGGGAAGCGGCAGAAAACGGGAGATCGGAAGACGTTCCGGGAGCGTCCTTTCCTATTACATCAGAGGCAGGAAGCCGCGAACTCCACGGCGTTCTCGAAGATCACGCGGCCTTCGCCCCACTCGGGGAGACGCCCTTCGAGCTTCTGTTTCTGCCAGTCGGGGGCGTTGAACGGGGACAGGAACGCCTCGGGGTGCGGCATGAGACCGAAGATGCGGCCGCTCTCATCGCAGATGCCCGCGATGTCGTTCAGCGAGCCGTTCGGATTCTCCGGAAATCCCTTCGCCTTCGAACCGTCGGCGGCGCAGTAGCGGACCGCGGCGAGGTGACCGGATTCGATGCGCGCGAGCACGTCGGGATCGGCGACGAACTTGCCTTCGCCGTGGCGGATGGGCATCCGGATCACGTCGATGCCGCGCGTGAAGACGCACGGGGATTCCGGATCCGCCTTCAGCGTGATCCAGTCGTCGCGGAAGACGCCGCTGTCGTTCTCGGTCAGGGCGGCCTGCTGCGTGAGGTACTGGCCGTCGAGCGCGGGCGCGAGCCCCAGGCGGGTGAGCGTCTGGAATCCGTTGCAGATGCCGATCACGAGCTTGCCGTCCGCCACGAACTTGCGGAGGTCGTCGGTCAGCTTGAATTTCAGCTTGTTTGCGAAGACGGTGCCGGATCCGAGGTGGTCGCCGAACGAGAAGCCGCCGATCAGGGCGAGGATATGGAATTCGCCGAGCGTGCGTTTCCCCGCCAGGAGGTCATTCAGATGGACCTGTTCCGCAGTCGCGCCGCAGGAGGCGAACGCCGCCGCCGTCTCTTTTTCGCAGTTCAACCCTGCGCCGGTGATGATCAGAACCTTGACTTGTTCGCGTTTACGCATGTCTGCCGCCTTTCAATCGTGGGGATGAAAAAAAAGTACCTTATAATTTACATTCTTTCCCCCGGAAAAGCAAGTCCGCGGACAAAGGTTTCCCCGAAATTCAGGCTGTACCGGATACCCATCACCTGTTTGATACGACTTATACGACATATACGACCTATGTTCCAATGCTTCCCCCGTCAGCAAATTTGCGGAAAATGAGGGATGTTTCTTGAAAACGGGACCGCCCGGGGGTATAGTAACAAACTACTTTTTCACAAACAATCCGTCCAGACAGGAGCCAGTTTCACCATGATCCCACGCAGACGCCTCGCTTTCCCGCTTTTCGGTCTTTTCTTCGCCGCTCAGGCTTTCGCGCAAGGCGGGGCAGTCGCGCCTCAGGCTGATGCCGCCGCGTCGGCGCCGCATTGGACCTTCGGCACAGAGCCGGCAACCGATGTCAAGGCTCAGGTCGAAGCTCCGGCATCCGTGCCGCGGTGGGGTGTGTTCGAGGTGAAGATCACCGGCTTTCCCGGTGCCCCGGAAAGGATCGATGGTTGCATCATGAGCGGCTGTGTGGTCGACAGCATCGCCGAGGGATTCCGCGATGGCGATCAATGGCGCATACGGTTCATGCCAAGCATGATGGGAAAATACAGATTCTCAATCGGCCCGGTCGTCGCTCCCCAGGAAGAAGAGGATCAATGGATACTCCGGGGCAATTTCGAGGTGACGGAACCGGAATCCGGCATGCACGGCCCGGTGCATCCGGCGAAAAAGTTCCATTTCGCACACGCCGACGGCACGCCGTTCTATCCGGTCGGCACCACGTGCTATGCCTGGCTGAACCAGCCGGAAGCAATCCGGAAGCAGACAGTCGAGACGCTGTCCAAGGGCTATTTCAACAAGATCCGGTTCTGCATCTTCCCGAAGCACTATGTCTTCAACGAAAAGGAGCCCGACCTGTATCCGTTCCTGCTGAAGGAAGGCAGCGAAAAGGAATACGACTGGGACTACACGAAGCCGAATCCGGCGTATTTCGCGCGCATCGACGAGGCGGTGGAGACGCTCGGCAAGCTCGGGATCGAGTGCGACCTGATCCTGTTCCACCCCTACGACAAATGGGGATTCAGCAAGATGCCCGCCGAGGCGAACGATTATTACCTGACCTATATGGCGGCGCGCTACAGCGCATACGCGAATATCTGGTGGAGTTTCGCCAACGAGTACGACATTCTGAAGGACAAAACGGTCGACGACTGGGAGCATTACGCCGCGCTCATTCAGGAAAAAGACCCGTACAGTCACCTGCGGAGCATCCACAACTGCGTGCCGTTCTATGACTACACGAAGCCGTGGATCACGCATTGCAGCATCCAGCGGCAGGACTTCTACGTCTGCGCCGAACTGACGGACCAGTACCGCCGCAAATACGACAAGGCAGTCGTGCTGGACGAGATTCAGTACGAGGGCGACATCCCGTACATGTGGGGAAATATCGCCGGACCTGAGATCGTTCGGCGTTTCTGGGAGGCCACGGTCCGCGGCGGCTACGCCACGCACGGCGAGACCTACGTCGGGCACGACGGCGTCCTGTGGTGGAGCCACGGCGGCAAACTCTGGGGCGACAGCGCGCCTCGACTGAAGTTCCTGAAGGAAATCCTCTACCAGACGCCCGGCTGCGGACTCCGCCACACGAACCAGGAATGGGACGACGATGCCGCCTGCGCCGAGGATGATCCCGACTACCTACTCTTCTACTTCGGGCGCAACCAGCCGAAATACCGCGACTTCAACAAGCTCGACCCGGACGCGTCCTACCACGTGGAGGTAATCGACACGTGGAACATGACCATCGACGACCGGGGCATCATGAAGGGGCGGTTCCACCTCGAACTCCCCGGGAAGGAATTCACCGCGATCCGCGTGGTGAAGGTGAAGGAGAAATGAGGCAGGATTGAAGCGCGATTCAACTTAAAACAAATTCAAGCAATATAACACACATGGAGACCAATATGAACTTCTACGACAAACTCCGCGCCGCCTGGTGCAACAACAATTCGCTGGTCTGCGTCGGGCTCGACCCGGACCCCGCCAAACTCCCCGCCTGCGTCCGCGGTCTCGACAAGCCCGTGTTCGCGTTCAACAAGGCGATCATCGACGCCACGAAGGACCTGGTCTGCGCGTACAAGCCGCAGGCCGCGTGCTACGCCGCACAGAACGCCGACGGCGAGCTGGCGGAGACCATCCGCTACATCCACGAGGTCGCGCCGTCCGTACCCGTCATCCTGGATGCAAAGCGCGCGGACATCGGCAACACCACGCGCATGTACGCCGCCGAGGCGTTCGAGCGCTACCAGGCAGACGCCGTGACCGTGAACCCGTACATGGGCATGGACGCGATCAAGCCGTTCCTCGACTGCGCCGACAAGGGCGTTGTGGTCCTCTGCCGCACCTCGAACGGCGGCGCAAAGGAAATCCAGGAGCTGGTGCTCCAGAACGGCGAAATGCTCTACCAGTATCTCGCCGAACGCATCTCGACCGTATGGAACTACAACCGCAACGTCCTGCTCGTGACCGGGGCGACCTGCCCCGCCGAGCTCGGCGAGATCCGCAAGCGCGTCGGCGACTCCGTGGCGCTGCTCGTACCGGGCATCGGCGCGCAGGGCGGCGACTTGGAGGGTGTGCTCCGCAACGGCCTGACGGCGGATAAAACCGGACTCGTCATCAACTCCTCGCGCGGCATCATCTTCGCCTCGAACGGCGAGGACTTCGCCGAGGCGGCGCGCCGCGAAGCGCTGAAGCTCCGCGACGCCATCAACGCCTTCCGCGGCTGAACACGCGGCATTCCATCAAGCTGAACAGACTTTAAAGCATTTCGGGCGGCACGGAATCCACTCCGCACCGCCCGGTCCTTTTTTCTGAAGGCGAGCTTGTTTCCGCCTGCTCAACGGCGGAACTTCACCGCCTCGAGGAAATATCCGGACGCCTCGATCAGGAATTCGTTGTCGATATCCTTTTTATATGCCGTGCGCCCGGCGAAGACGTCGAAGATGTAGCCGGGGTTGTTCGGATCGAACATGCAGAAACCGTGCACGGCGCTGACCTTTCCAGCCTCCGCCGTATTCGCCACGACGTCGTACTCGATGCAGTTGTAGCCGTTATGTTTCGTAATGCGGACCGAACGGCTGACGACGCCCCTCCCCGGCGTGAATTTCTCCCGGAAGAACGCCTCCATGTCCGCCAGGCTCTTCCAGCCCTCCTGCTCCTGGGCATAAATCGCCCGTCCGGAGAAATCGGTCTGGGGCGGCAGGTTCCGCACATTGAATTCCGCGTAGTTGGAGGAATTGGAAGAAGCCGGCGCGTAATACTTTGCCCTGCCCTCCTTCGGGATGGCGATGCTGAAATGCTCGTATTCGAGCGTCTCGTACTTTTCGAGCGGGATGACGTACATGTTCAGCGAGATGTCGTAGTCCAGGAGCTTTTTCGTATCTTCGAAACGCGAGCCGATCTTCGGCACCGTGAAAGTCGTCGTATTGCAGGATGCGAGCAGCGCCACGCAGGAGCCGAGCACGACGGCAGGCAGAAAGCGAAGTGGAAGTCTCATATCGGGAATCCTTTTTGAATGGCGGTTAAATGACAGGACGGAACTGCGCGTGACCGCGCACGAGGTCGATGCTGTCCAGCGCGATGTAGATGAAGTCGCCGGGCCGGTATCCGGTGTGACCGCTCTCCAGGCGCGAGGAATAGCGCGAATTGCGGCGAGAAACGGGCGTGCGGAAGCGCGAGGCGGGAACGAATCCGATCATGCCGAGCTCGGGTATCTCGCACATCAGCCCGGACGATGTGGCTTTCTGAATGATCGCCTCGTACATGGTGGTGTTCTCCAGCGCGCCGCTGTCTTTCAGGAAATGCAGTTTCAGGCGGTCGTTCGCGGCGTAGAACGCGTTGTCGTTGCGCTCCTCCTTCTTCGAGCACAGCACGGCGATCTCCGCGAGCATGCGCTTGGAGCGGAGTCGTTTGTTCATGTCGAGGGCGAGCAGCTGCTGGTGGAGCGCCAGGTCGGGATAACGCCGGATGGGGCTGGTGAAGTGCGAATAGCGCGTCTTGCCGAGGCCGAAGTGGAGCTCCGGGTTTTCGCTGTAGCCTGCGCGTGCCATCGCCCGCAGGAACCGCGACAGGATCACGGGCTTGCGGTGGTCGTCCGGGACGTTTTCGAGGAAGTGCATACAGGCGGCGCGTCCGGAGGAGAGGTCGCCGGCGGACATGCCGAACGCCTCGGAGACGAATCCCTCGAACTCGGCTAGCTTTTCGGGATCGGGTTCCGGATGGATGCGGAAGAGGCCGCCGACGCCGCGTTCGATCAGTTCACTGGCAACGGCGGAGTTCGCGGCGAGCATGCACTCCTCCACGATGCCGTCCGCGGCGCAGGGGACGCGGCGCAGGAGCCCCTTGATTCCGTGCGTGGACTCGTCGCAGAGGACGCGTATCTCCGGCACGTCGATCCACAGGAACTGTTCGTGCTTCGCACGCCAGCCGCGCATCTTTTTGACAAGTTTGTACAGGAGCTGCACGTTCTCCGCGTCCTGCCTGGTCCAGCACTTCGGGCGTTTCGCCGGGTCGTCCAGGAACGCCTGGACGGTGTCGTAGTCCATGCGGCGGTTCACCTTCACCAGAGAGTGGACGCGGCGTGAGGAGAGGATCTTGCCGTCGCGGAGGCGCACGGTGAAGATCACGCTGTGGGCGGGGGAAAGGACTTTTTCACGGAGGCTGATCTTCGCGGTGAGCGGTTTCGGAAGCATCGGCAGGAACTTGCCGGGGAGATACGAGGAGAACGCACGGTATGCGGCGGCTTTGTCGAACTTGGAGCCGGGGCGGATC
This sequence comes from uncultured bacterium, assembly GCA_902802585.1. Classification (GTDB taxonomy): domain Bacteria; phylum Verrucomicrobiota; class Lentisphaeria; order Victivallales; family UBA1829; genus UBA1732. The sequence continues at coordinate 207,485 of CADCMR010000001.1, read as the reverse complement.
CAGGCGGCGACGTCGGCGATGTGGACGCCGAGTGTGATCTCGCCCGCCTTCGCCGACGGCTGGACGGAGATGGCGTCGTCGAAGTCATGCGCGTCCGCCGGGTCGATCGTGAGCGTATACAGGGAGGAAAGGTCTTCGCGTTCGAGCTCGACCGGCGTAATCTTCAGCGCGTCCGCCTCGTCCGCGGCGGTATAGGGCGGAGGCAGTCCGAATTCGGCGGCGATGGCGTCCAGGTCGTGCGCCACGTCGCCGGCGGCCCCGAGCGAAAGCTCCACATGGCCGCGGAGCTGCTCCGCATGGTTCGCGCCGTCGTCGAGCAGCCGCACCCGCACCCAGTCGCCTTTCCGGGCGTTGCGGGGTGCGGAGTTCACACGGATGGTCTCCGGCAGATGCTTGTCCAGCGGGCGTATTTCGTGCAGGGAATCCAGGCATCCGACCACGAATTCGCGGTTGCGGCCGGTGACGGACACGATGCGGCCGACCGGTCCGGTTTTGCGTTTCGAGTACGTCGTGTCGCGTTCGTCCGGAATCTGCTCGACCTCGACCGTGTCGCCGTCCAGCGCGTGCCCGGTGTACTTGCGCGGGATGAAGAATTCGAGGGACGGATCATCCGTGGTCTTGACGAAGCCGAACCCGGCGGTCGCGGCGGAGAAGACGCCGTTGTAGAGAACCCGGCGCGGAGCGCGGGACTGTCTGGACTGTTTTTTCGATTTAGCCATAAAAGAAATGCCTTTCCACCTGATAAACTAATCCAAAAAGGAAGAATTTCAAATCTTTTTCCGCATTCGCGCCGTTTTTTTTGTTGTACTTTTTTGGTTTTCGTGTTATATTGTGTAATCCGGACCGCCTTTTACGACAATGCAAGGCGTACGCGGGCGCAGGGAACGGAGAACCGGTTCGGGACTCTGTTTCCAGCTGCAACGGCCCGTCCCCGGAAACAAGCGCAAACACAGTCTCAGTTCAGATACGGAGGTACCGCATGGCGGACAGCATCGTGAAGAAAACAGTCCGGTCGTTCCGGAAGATGAAGCAGGACGGCGAGAAGATCGTAATGATCACCGCCTACGACGCGCCGACCGCGGCGTTCGCCGAGGCCGCCGGGATCGACTTCATCCTCGTGGGCGACTCGCTCTCCATGAACACACTCGGCTACACCGACACCATCCCCGCCACCATGGACGTGATGGTCCATCACGCGCAATGCGTGCGGCGCGGCGCCCCGAACACCTTCATCGTCGGCGACATGCCGTTCATGACCTGCCACCTCGGCGTGGAGAATACGCTCCGCGAGGCGGCGCGATTCATGCAGGAGGCAGGATGCGACGCCATCAAGCTCGAATGCACGCCGTCCACCCTGCCAAGCGTCCGCGCGCTGGTCGAGGCGGGGATCCCCGTGCAGGGGCACATCGGACTCCTGCCGCAGTCCGTGAAGACTTCCGGCGGATACCGGGTGCAGGGACGCGGCGAGGAAGAGGCCGCCGAGCTGATCGCCCGGGCGAAGGAGCTTGAGGACGCCGGCGTCTTCTCCATGGTGCTGGAATGCGTCCCCGCCGGGCTCGCCGCGAAGATCACCGCCGCCGTCGGCGTGCCGACCATCGGGATCGGCGCAGGTCCGGACTGCGACGGCCAGGTGCAGGTCGTCAGCGACCTGCTCGGCTACACGGAAGGATTCCTGCCGAAGCACGCCAGGCGGTTCTGCCACGTCGGGACCATGGCGCAGGAGGCAATCGCCGCCTACATCGCCGAAGTCAAGGGAAAGACCTTCCCAACCCAGGAAAACAGCTTTTGAACCAACCTTTTTCACCATAACTCCAGCTAGAAAGGAGCCTTCGCCATGAAACACCTCACCATTCTCGCCGCCGCATCGCTCGCATTCCTCGCCGTATTCGTCTGCCCCGCGCAGGACGGCGCCGCATCCGCGAAGATCGATCCGAAAGTCGAATCGGTCGCCCTCCCCGCGCCCGCCAAGACCGGCGGCATGTCCCTTATGCAGGCGCTCGCGGAACGCAAGACCGTCCGCGACTACAAGCCCGGCGAACTCGATGCCGCCACGCTTTCCGAAATCCTCTATGCCGCCAACGGCGTGAACCGTCCCGACGGCAAGCGCACGATCCCGACCGCGATGAACAAGCAGGACCTCGAAGTCTATGTGGCGCTGCCGGGTGCGGCGTACCACTACGACGCGAAAGCGAACAAGCTCGTCCGGATCGACGCGGGCGACTTCCGCGCGGACCTCATCATGAACAAGAACATGGCGAAGAACTCCGCCGCGATCCTCGTCTACGCCAGCGATTCCACCAAGTTCCCGAACGACATCAAGTACCCCGCGATCCACGTCGGCGAAGCTTCGCAGGACGTCTACCTGTACTGCGCCTCGAAGGGGCTCGGCACCGTCTCACTCGGCATGTACGACGAAAAGGGCGTCCGCAAGGTCTTCAAGCTCGACGACAAGATGACCGTCATCCTCGCGCAGGCAATCGGATTCACGAAATGAACTGAACACACCGGGAGACACATTCCGTGACGGACGAACTCGGACCTGATCCAGCAGAACTGAACGGCAAGGATTCCGGCGCGCAGACCGCCGGAAAATCCGTCGCGCAGGACACACCCGACCGCACCATGGTCATGGAGGCGGACCAGGTCGACCGCACCATGGTCATAGGCGAAGATTTGCCCGACCGCACCATCGTCCTGAGCGCGGAGAACGGCGTCACGCGGGTCTCGTCCGGAGACCAGACAACTGTATTGAGCGGGGCGCGCACGCGCATCCAAACCATTTTTCATAAACCGACTTCCATCCTGTCCACACTGACCGGATCGGGCAAGCGCGACGTCGGCGCTGAAATCGAAGGACAGGACCATCACCGCGAACGCGCCGAAGTGGGGCACCAGGAGGAGGCACAGGCGCACCTGACCGAACTGGAAGACCGGTTCGAGATCGAACGCAAACTCGCGGAAGGCGGCCGTTATGTGGTCTCCATCGGCGAGGACCTCGGCCTGGAACGCGAGGTCGCGATCTACTCCCTGCGCGACGAAAGGCTCATGGACGAGAGCGAACGCGCCAGCTTCATCGCCGAAGCGGAAATCTCGGCTCAGCTCGACCATCCGTCCGTCCTGCCCGTCTACAGCGTCAACCGCGACTACCGCGGCGGTCTGCATTCCGCCGTGAAGCTGACCGACGGCACGGACCTCCGCAAATATCTGGAACGCACGACGTCGCACTACCGCGCCGCCGGATTCCACTTGGCGGAGGAAGTCGCCTCACTGAATTTCCGCCTCGAGCTTATCCTCGGCATCACGGACGGCCTGGTCTACGCACACAGCCGGAACGTCGTGCACGCAAACCTTCATCCGCAGAATATCCTGATCGGACAGTACCACGAGGTGTACATCAAAGGCTGGGGCTATGCGTGCTTCCTCTCCCCGCACGGCGAAGACGCGCAGACGAAACGCAAGCCGCCGGAAATGACCGATCCGCGGTTCGTCGCGCCAGAGATCGTTTCCGGCGGGACTCCCTCCGTGCGCTCCGACATCTACGCCCTCGGCATGCTGCTCTACGAGCTCGTCACACTCCATCCGCCGTTCCAGGACGCGCTTCCCCCGGAAATCCTGGAATGCCTCCGCAACGGCGTCGAACCGACGATTGAGCACCGCTTCGGCGGCGCGATCGACCCGGATATGCGTGCAATCATCAGGAAAGCCATCGCGCCGAATCCGGAGGACCGCTACAAAACCGTGAGCGACATGGCGGAAGACATCCGGCATTTCCTGCATTCGGAGGAGGTTTCCGTGCGGAAGATCAGCCTTTCGAAACGTTTCGCGAAGCTCATCCGGGCGCATCATCGCCGCATGTTCTTCGGTTTCCTGACGCTGATCTGTCTGCTCGGCGCACTCTTCGCCTACAACATCGTCAACGACGTCCGCATGGCGCAGCTCTCCTACCTAGACGACCATGTGCTCGGCAAGGCGCAGTCCGCGTGCCGGAAAACCGCCCACCAGTTCAATCTTCAGGCGGAAAAGATCAACGACATGCTCGAATCCATCAAGTTCGAGACCGAATTCCTGTTCTCCGAGCGCGCGGGAACGCGCTTCGCCGGCATAAAGTACCTGGCGTCTCCGAACGACGAGGCCGCCGCTGGAAACGACGGCATCCAGACCGAGTTTTCTCCCTACTATGGCGATTCCGTCAGTTTCCGGAAGATGGAGGTCGGACGCACGGAGGACCTGAAGAAGCCGGAATTCACCCGCATCGGCATGATCCAGCCCACGCTTTTCCGCTACATGCTCCAGGCGCCGCTGAACGCATACGTCACCAAGGAAAGCACGGACAGGCAGATTCACCGCCTCACACAAAGCGTCAGCCCCATCTACCGCATCCAGATTCTGTTGACGGACGGGGCGTCCCTGTTCTATCCGTTCACAATGAAGGCCGAATCCGGGCTCGCACACGAGTCGGAATGGTACAGGCAGACACTCCCCCGCTTCAACAACCAGACGGTCTGGCATCTCCCCGCCCGCCTCGAAAATCCCGCCCCGGATGCGGAGCGTGTTGTCCTGCCGGTCACGATCCGCCTGGGACCTCCGGTCACGCCGCTCGGCGTCGCCGCGATCCTGGTTTCCGGGCGCTATTTCGACCAGATCCTGAACGAGGCGCACGGCGTCCAGCCCGGCATGGCATCACAGTATTTCATCGCGAGGGACGGGAACGTCAAGCTGGAACGCATCAGCAACGGTCCCGGCAAGCCGCCGACGGTCAACCTGGAAAAAGGCATCTATCCCGATTCCTGGCTTCTTGACTGGATCGGGGAGAAAGATTACGGCTCCATCATCCGCAAGGAGCCGGGCGGACCGTTCGTCTACTGCTTCGCGGACGTCCCCGCCATGAACGAATGGTACGTGGAAAAGATCCGGCTGAAGGATTTCCTGCGGGGCATAGACGCACAAGAGAAAGGCGGGCTGCAATGAGCAGGGGCGCAACATCGGGCAAAGTCCATACCGTGACCTCGATCAAGGTCGGGCTGAAGAACCTCAGCCGCGAACAGGACTCCACCGTCACCTTCACGCATGTGGACCACTCCACGGTCCGGTTCGACGACACGCTGGACGTCAAACTCGAAGATATTGACGCGGAATACCAGCAGGGCAGAGTCTTCGCGGAGGGCGGACAGGGCATCATCCGCGAGGGGCTCGACCTGAACCTCCGCCGCCCCGTGGCGATCAAGACACTCAAGTCGCAGCCGGAGGACCAGTTCACGCGCGGCCAGTTCATCCAGGAGGCGCGCGTCACCGCCCAGCTCAGCCATCCCGCGATCATCCCGATCTACTCACTGAACTCGGACGGCAAGGACGGGCTGCACCTCGTGATGAAGCTCGTCGACGGCAAGACGCTGAAAAGCTACCTGGAACAGCTCGACCACGAATACCGCAAGGCGGGCATTGAACAGTTCGACGAACGCAAGTCCCTGATGTTCCGCCTCGAGGTCATGCTCCGCGTCTGCGACGCACTCGACTACGCCCACAGCCGCAACATCATGCACTGCGACCTCAAGCCGGAAAACATCCTCATCGGAGAATTCCGCGAAACCTACATCATGGACTGGGGCATCGCCCGCCAGATCAAGGAGCCCGGATACGATCCCGCCACATGGGAGAAGCCGAGCACCATCTCCGGCACGCCGCGCTTCCTCTCGCCCGAAGCAATCCAGGGCGAACACACCGACCAGCGCGCGGACATCTATGCGCTCGGGCTCATCCTCTTCGAGGTCGTCACGCTCCGCGAAGCCTACATGGCGCGCACCAGCGCCGAGGTCGTCTCCATGATCCGCGAGGGTCGCATCGCCGAAACCCGCCACAAATACGGATTCAAGATCGATCCTGACCTGAAGGCGATCATCGCAAAGGCGACCGCGTACAACCGCGACGAACGCTACCAGACCGTCCGCGAACTGGGCGCCGACATTCGCCGCTACATGGGCGGCGAGGAGACCACCGCAAACCCGTACCACCTCTTCGGACGCATTTCCGCATTCGCCGTGCACCACAAGCGCACCTCCCTGGCGTTCGCCGTCGCCTGCATCCTCACGCTGCTCCTGACGATCGGCGTGACGGCATACCGACGCGTCAGCCAGATCAACTCCATCCACAACTACACGCAGCAGCTCGGCACCGCGCAGGTCCAGTCCACCGCGTGCGCCGACTACATCGAAACGAACATCGCCCGCAACGCGCAGTTCCTCTCCGCCATCACCTCGGAGTTCGTCTTCCTCTACGAGACCGACCCGGACGACGGGGAGACGGTCCCCGACTGCATGATGCCCGTTTCCGCGCTCCGCACCGACGCGAAGACCCCTCCCGCCTCGCTCCTGTATTCCTCCGTGTACCACCGCAAGATTGACTTCTCGCATTTCTCCCACAAGACCATCCACGGTGAAAATCTCACCGACGTCGAGAAACGCCGCCTGCACATCCTGGCGCACCTGAAAGAGCCGATCATGAGCGTGTTCACCGAACGCCTCCCGGAAAAACTAGCGGACGCCACCCCCGCCGAACAGAACGAGTATCTCCGCCTCACCGGCATCCCCCTCCATCTCCTCCTCTTCGGATTCCCCGACGGCCAGTACGTCGTGTACCCCGGCAGCGGCGTCTACACCCCGACCTACGACCCGCGCGGCCGCCACTGGTACAAGACCGCGCAGTCCAGCAGCGGCGAATTCGCCTGGAGCAAGCCCTATCCCGGCAACACCGCCGCCGCGGGCTACCTGCTCTCCTGCAACGTCCCCATGCTGGACACCGCCGGCAACTTCCTCGGCGTCGCCGGGTTCGACCTGCACCTGAACACCATCATCCACGACCTGAAGACGAACGGCAACGTCGGGAGCAACGTCCTGGAAAAGACCCTGCTGGACGACAAGGCGCAGATCCTGGTCTCCACCGGGGCGCGGTTCGCCGGAGCCATGGAGACGAACAAGGAGGACTCCCTGACCATCCGCTTCGACGACGCCGACCTTTTCAGGCAGTTCACCGAAATCAAATACGGCACGATCACCCGCGTGGAGAACGGCCGCCGCATCATCTACTGTGTGAACTACCTCCCCAGCCAGGACTGGTACTACTTCGAAAAGATCGACGTCACCTCCTCCCTCCCGAACATCATCTGACTGCCCCCCTGCAAAAAAGAAAACGCCCTCCCGCCTGTTCATGGGCTGGAGGGCTTTCCTGTTCCGTCTGTCTGGACCGAGGTATGGATCAATCCTCGTCGTAGAAGGCTTTCAGGAGGGTGCGAAGGGAACGCGCCATGACGACGCGATCCTGTTCCGGGATGGTCGCCATCGCCTTCGCCACACGGTCATGCAGGAACCTGGAGAGGACGTCGAGGCGCTTCTTCGCGGACTCCGAGATGGAGAGGTAGACGACGCGGCGGTCGTCCTTCGACGCGGTGCGGCAGACCATGTCGCTCTTCACGAGGCTGTCGACCATCTGGGAGACGCCGCCGGAGGTCACGCCGAGCTCTTCCGCCAGGTCGCGGATGCTCACCAGGCCGCCCTGCGCCTGCGCGAGGTAGGTCAGCACGCGGATGCGCGAGAACGTAATCTTCTGACCGGGCGCGATGTCCGGGCATTCCTGAAGCAGCAGATTCAGCATCTTGGCGTTGTTGCGCAGGATCAGGCGCCACACGTCGCTCGCGATATCGCCGGAATCCGGCACGGGAAACAGAAGGTTCGATTCGGATTTCTTGCTCATATTGGGGACTCCTTAATCTCTCGGTCGGTCGAGGTGCAGAATGCGTTTGCCGGTCTCGCGGACGCGCTGGAAGAACGCGTACAGCGCCGGGGTGAACATGATGCCGATCAGCGTCGCCATGATCATGCCGGAGAACGTGGTGATGCCGATGGCGCGGCGGCTGCCGGATCCGGCGCCGGTCGCCACGACCAGCGGGAAGACGCCAAAGACGAAGCTCCAGGCGGTCATCAGCACGGCGCGGTAACGGAGGCTCGCGCCGCTAAGGGCGGATTCCACGATGCTCTTGCCGTGTTCTCGCTCCTGCTTGGCGAATTCGACCATCAGGATGGCGTTCTTGGCGGAAAGGCCGATGAGCATGACCATGCCGAGCTGGGCGTAGATGCTCAGGTCGAGTTTCGCGATCTTCAGTCCGATCAGCGCGCCGCAGACGGCGAACGACACGGTCAGCATCACGGGGACGGGAATCGTCCAGCTTTCATACTGGGCGACGAGGAAGAGGTAGGCGAACATCAGAGCGAGCGCCATGAGGTAGATGATCTGACCTTCGTTCTGGCGCTCCTGGAAGCTCAGCGCGGTCCATTCGAGGTGGTACTGGTCCGGCAGCTTCGCCTTCTCCATCGCATCCATGATGAGGCGCGAGCTCGAACCGGGCAGACCGTTCACGGTCAGCTCGGCGCTGGTCATCTTGTTGAAACGGGAGATCTGGCGCGGACCGACGGTGTACTTCAGTTCGCCGAACGAGGTCAGCGGAACCATTTCGCCGACGTCGTTGACCACCTGGATCTCGCGGATATCGTCGAGGGTCGAACGGTAGTCGGCGGACGCCTGCATCTTCACCTTGAAGTTGCGGCTGAACATGGTGAAATCGTTGATGTAGAGGGAGGCGAGCTTGCTCTGGAGGGTGTTGTAGATGCTGATCGGGGAGACGCCGAGGATATGCGCCTTGTCGAAGTCAATGTCCAGATACAGCTGCGGCGTGTCGGCGTTGTAGGGCGTCATGGCGACCGCGATCATATCACGATGCCCCATCAGCTCACGGGTATAGGTTTTCATCACATCCGAAAGCTCAATCGGGTCGACGTCGCCGATGCCGCACACCTGCGCGCTCACGCCGTTGACCATGCCCAGGCCCATGATGGCGGGCGGGGAGAACACCGTGATGCGGGCGTCCGGGATGGATGCGAGACGCCCCTGGATCTCGGCCTGGAGCGCACCGAGCTGGAGGTCCGGCGTCTTGCGCTTGTCCCAGTGGTCCAGTGCCACGATCGCGATACCGACGCTTTCGCCGGAACCGGACATCATGCTGAATCCGGACACATCCAGGATCGAACGGATGCCCTTCACATCGGCAAGCTTCTCGCGGATATCGCGCAGAACGGCGTCCGTGCGTTCGACGGACGCGCCGCTCGGCAGTTCCACGTTGCAGAAGAGCACGCCTTTGTCCTCCTCAGGGAGGAACGAGCTCAGGGAGTGCGTGAACATATAGTAGACGGCGAACAGCACGCCGGCGAACAGGATGATCGCCACAGGCCAGCAGCGCACGAGGAAGCCGGTGAAGAACAGGTAAATCTTGCGGCTGAAGTCCAGCACGGCGTTGAACGGGCGGAACAGCAGAGGCACATGGTGGTCCGGACGGCGCAGCAGCAGGGCGCAGAGTGCGGGGCTGAGCGTCATGGCGATGGTCGTGGAGAGGCACAGCGAAATGCACATGGTGACAGCGAACTGCACGTAGATGACGCCGACCATGCCGCCGTAGAACGCCAGCGGCACGTAGCAGGACACGGTCACGAGCGTGGTGGAGATGATGGCGCCGGTGATCTGGCGCATGGTCTTTTCGGCGGCAGCGCGCGGACCGATGCCTTCGCGTTCCATCAGCCCCTGGCAGTTTTCGACCACCACGATGGCGTCGTCGCACAGGGAGCCGACAACCAGGATCAGTCCGAACATCGTCAGGACGTTGATGCTGTAGCCGAGGGCGTAGAGGAACGTCATGGTGCCGATCAGGGCGACAGGGATCGCGATGGACGGAATCAGGGTGGCGCGCCAGTCCTGAAGGAAGATCCAGGTGATGAGCACGACCAGCGCCAGGGCGAGCACGATGGTCGTCACGATCTCCTTCATGGAGACTTCGATGAACTCGGTCGGGTCGTAGGCGCTGACCACGCTAACGCCCTTCGGGAAAAGCGTCTTCCAGTGCTCCAGTTCGGCGTTCACGCGGCCTACCGTGCCCATGGCGTTCGCGTCCGGCGTGCGGTTCACGAGCAACGCCACGCAGGGGTGGCCGTTGAACACGCTGCGTCCGGCGTAGGAACTGGAGCCGACTTCGACCTTCGCCACGTCACTGAGGCGCACGATACTGCCGTCAGAATCATGGCGCAGGACGATGTTCCCGAATTCCTCGGCGGTCACGAGACGACCCTTCACATTCAGCTTGTACGACATGAAGGTGTTGCTCTTCTCCGTGCCGATGCTGCCCGCGGCGGCCTGGATGTTCTGTGACTGCACCGCGCTGGCGATGTCCGTGGTGGAAATGCCGAGTCCGGCCATGCGGAGCGGGTCGAGCCAGATGCGCATGGAGTATTCCTCCAGCGACATCACCTCGGCGGACGACACGCCGTCCAGACGCGTGATGGCGTCCTTCACGTTCACGTTGACATAGTTGTTCAGCTCCATCAGGTTCAGCGTGGATTCGTCCGTGGTGAAGGCGTACACGGCGAGGATGTCGTTGCCGCGCTTCTCAACGGTGATGCCGAGCTTCGTCACGTCAGTCGGCAGCTGCGGTTCGGCGCGCTTGATGGCGTTCTGCAGGTTGACCATGGCGATGTCGGTGTCGGTGCCGCTCTTGAACGTCACGGTGCACGAGTAGGAACCGGCATTGCTGCACGTGGACGAGAAATACAGCAGGTCGTCCACTCCGTTGATCTGGTCTTCGATCGGCATGGCGACGGTCTGCGCGATCACCTCGCCGCTGGCGCCGGGATACATCGCGCTCACGTACAGCGACGGCGGCGCGATCTCGGGGTATTCGGCGACAGGGAGTTTGAAGAGGCTGATCACGCCCGCCAGGACCATGATCAGGCTGATGACGATCGCGAAACGCGGTCGGTCAATGAAAATCTTGGAAAACATTTTATGCCGCCCCCGTGATCAATTTCTCTGTTCGGGCGCGGCGGGAACGACTTCGTCGCCGGGCATGACTTTGTGCGTACCCTGGGACACGACTTTTTCGCCGATCTTCAGTCCGGATTTGATCAGCTGGTGCGTCTTCGTCATGTCGCCAAGCTCCACCAGGCGGCGTTCGATCTTGTTGCCTTCGCCGACCACATACACATAGGAAGTCTGCGCGTCGTGCATCACGGCGGACGGCGGAACGGCGGGCATCTTGGTCGCGCCCTTCTTCGAGAGCGTCACGGTGACGGTGCTGCCGGGGATCAGCTTCATATCGGCGTTCGGGAACGACGCATACACCTGGATGGCGTCCGTCTTCACGTTCGCCTCATTGTTCAGGAACTCAATCTTGCCGCCGGTGGTGTATTCCGAACCGTCGGACAGCTTCAGCGAGACTTCGCCGTTCTGCTTCAGTGCGGTCAGGCTGCCATAGCCGGAGAGGAAGTCGCCCATGCTCATGGCGAAGCGCACGCGGATAGGCTGCATCTGGATGATCGTGAGCATCGTGCCGGAGGAAGGCGTGATATAGTTTCCCTCGGTGAAGTTGGTCACGCCGACCAGACCGTCGATGGCGGCGGTGATCGTGGTATGTTCCAGATTGTACTTCGCCGTAACCAGCCCCGCCTCGGCGGCGGCGAGCTCGGCGCGCATGGCGTCCAGCGCGGACTTCGTATTCTCCATCGTGTCCTTGCTGGTGGCGTTCACTTCGTAGAGCATCTGGTTGCGGTCGTAGGTGCTCTGTGCATATTCAAGCCTCGCCTTGCATTCCGCGATCGTGGCCTCGGCCTGCTTCACGGCGGCCTCGTACTGCGTCTTCTCGATCGTGTACAGCATCTGTCCCTTCTTCACATAGTCGCCGTCGTGGAAACCGAGCTTCAGAATCTCGCCGGACACGCGCGACACCACGTTCACTTCCGCCTGCGTGACCACCTGCCCCGTGTAACGGCGGCTCTGGACGTTGGCGACTTCTTCGACCGCGGCGACGCCGACGACCTGCTTCATGGCGGCGCCGGGCATCTGGGCGAACATGGGGATGGAGAGGGCGGCGAACGCGGCCACCGTCAAGCTCAAAACGGACTTTTTATTCATGGGAAAAGGAACCTCCGGTTCGGTTTTTTCTTGATGATCATATTCTATTAATATATCACACTCTAATCATTTTTTCAAGTCGAATTTATTATGGAATATCAAAAACGAGACAAAAAAAGGGCAGACGGATCCCCGCAGGAAAGATCAAGGCGGACAGGAAACAAGCGTTCGTGCGATTACGGCGCGAGAAGATCCGCCAGCGGACCGGGCTCCAGCCCGGCGATATACCGCCCGACGTCGACGCCGGATAGTGCCGCACGGATCGCGTCGGTACGGTGCGGACAGCCGGTCAGGAGGGCGGCGAGTTCATCGGCGGGAGCGGTCCCGAAGAAATCGCCGCGGAACGCCGCGCGGCGGATGATGCCGGCATGCACATCCAGATGTACGGTCAAGGTGCCGCACGGGAATCGCCCTGTGCGCTCGAACGTGAAGTCCGGGGACTCGCCGTAGTTCCATTCCCAGGAGCGGTAGCGTTCGTCGGCGGTCCGCTCCGCCTCGCGTTTCCAGTTGTCGAGGATCGGAAGCGGTTCCTTCAGCCCGAACTGACGGAGCAGTTCGCGTTCCATCGCCAGCCGGAACGTGTCGCGGTCTATGCCGGGCAGGAAATCGTTCAGGTTCGCCACGCGCGCCCGGACGGACGCCACGCCCTTCGCCTCGACCTTTGCCCGAGGAGGCGTCAGGACCGCCGCCATCGCCTCGAAATCAACGTCGAACAGGAGCGTGCCGTGGAACAGGATGCGCCCAGCGTGGACGCGCTTCGCGCTGCCGGAGACCTTGCGGCCGTCCACGAGGATGTCGTTGCGCCCGGAAAACTCCGCCTGCACGCCCAGCGCCCGAAGCGCGGACAGGACGGGTCCGGCGAACGGCGCGAAGTCGATATAACGCCTGTTCGCGTCCGTCTCGAATGCGAACAGGCTGTAATTGAGGTTGCCGAGGTCATGGTAGACCGCGCCGCCGCCCGTCATGCGCCGCACGACGGCGATGCCGCGTTCGCGGGCGTATGCGGAATCGAACTCGCGGCAGGCGTTCTGGTTGCGCCCGATGATCACGGCGGGTCGGTTCCGCCAGAGCATCGCGAACGGCGCGTCCGCCTGCTCGGACATGATCTCCTCCAGCGCCAGGTTGTACGCCGGATCTGTCCGTTCGTTCCAGTAATAGTCCATGGCTTGCTCCATTTGCTTGAAGGTCAGGCATCCGTCGCGGAACCGTCCGGCGTGCCGTCCGTCGCGGCATCATCCGCAGCGTCCGGATCCCCGACGAGTTCCCGCATGAGCTCGTCCGGGAGGTCGATTTCCACGCCGGCGTCCTCCGTGTCCCCGGGCTCGTCGATGTCAAGGTCGGACAGGATTTCGTCGACGGGCATAGTGTATTTCTTGCTGTTGTTGCACGCCTTGCAGCAGGGCACGATGTTGCCTTTCGTGCTGTGCCCGCCCCGGGAAAGCGGCACAATGTGGTCCATGGTCAGCTCGGACGGGGGAAATGTCCCGCCGCAGTAGTGGCAGACGCCTTTCTGGATCTGCGCCCGCCACCAGTTGGTGCGGCGGAGTTCGCGAGCCTTCGCGCGTTCCTTTGCGACCTGCGCGGGATCCACCCGCATGTCGAACCATTCCTCCATCGCCCGGAATCCGCCTCAGGAACAGGAGTATTTCTCCGCAAACGCGGACACCGCCAGGCACAGAAGCAGGATCACGGGCAGGACGACCAGTCCGCAGGACGCCGCAGCCGCGGCCTGCACGAGGAAGGCGGCGCGGAACGACACATGCACGGACATCTGGACACGCGCGGGAGAGGCGCCAGTCCGGGAGACCTGGTACACCCACAGTGCGATCAGGAGATACACCGCGCACAGCAGGATCGCCAGCAGCCCGAACGCCACCGGCAGGAGCGTGGTGGAATCGCGCAGCAGCTTGATCACGAAGACAAGCGGCACCGCGGCGCAGCAGCACGCGCCCGCCAGCATGGCGCGTCCGCCGGGACGCACCATTTTCGAGAGCGTTTCGGCTCGCGTGATCTCGTTGATGCCGCAATAATAGAAGAAAAGCCCGACGCCGTACAGCACCAGCAGCAGGATGCGCGGGATGGAGATGCCCGGCACGATCAGGATGCCCAGCCCGAACGTCAGGTCGCGAAGGACCGCCATCATCATGGACATGCGTTTCGGGCGGTACTTGACATAGAAATTGTAGGTGTAGATGCTGATGAGCGCCACCAGCGTGACGAACGCGAAACGCCACCCCAGGCACAACGCGGGGACGACCGCCGCCAGGAAGCACAGCTGTGCCGCGTACGACGCCGCGCGCGGACTGATCACACCGCGCGGCAGAGGCCGGTCGGGATGCTGCGTCATGTCGGTCTGGATGTCCGCCAGGTCGTTCGTGATGATGCCGAACAGCGACATGGCGAGCGAGACGAAGCAGACGGCGGCAATCGGGAAGAATCCCCTGCCCTGCTGCGTCATGCCGCCCGCGATCAGGAATCCGACCAGCGGGTCGCATGGGACGGTGAAAAGATGCGGCAGGCGGACGAGCTGAAACCAGCCGCGGAGTGTTTCGTGCTTACTTGAGTTTTTCATCTTCGGGGGGTATCCTGAAAAAACGTTTGGCGTTGGATGTCGTCAATGTCACGGTCTTCTTCATGCTCCAGCCGCGCAGGGCCGCCAGGGAATGCGCGGTCCACGGGAGGAGTCCGGGGTGGTTCTCCTGTCCGCGGAACGGAACGGGCGCGAGGTAGGGGGAATCGGTTTCGAGCAGGAGACGGTCTTCCGGGTAGCGCAGGGCGAGCGCGCGGATGTTGTCCGCCTTTTTGAACGTCACCATGCCGCCGCATCCGAAGAACGCGCCGAGCGCACTGAACCGGTCGAGGTCGGCAAGGCTTCCGGCGAACGAGTGGAGGACGAACTGTCCGCCCGCGTGCGCGAACTCCGAAAGCAGCCCGTAGGCATCGTCGTAGGCAAGCGAACCGCCGTCGACGTCGCGCGTATGGATGATCGCGGGGCGGTCCAGGCGGAGCGCCAGTTCCAGGAACGTACGGAACACCTTGATCTGCGTTTCGCGCGTGTCGCGTTCGTAGTAGTAGTCCAGACCGATTTCGCCGACCGCGGCGAACCGGGGGGCGTCGGCGAACGCTTCGAACGCCTCCGCCTCGCACGGATGCTTCACCACATCGAGCGGATGGAGCCCGGCGGCGAAGAAGACGCGATCGAAATGCGATGCAAACCCGGCTGCACGGCGGCTGGACTCGAAATCCGAGCCGCACAGCAGGAACCACGGCACCCCGGCCTCCTCCGCGCGCCGGTAGAACGCCGCCTCGTCGGGGCATCCGTCGTCGCCGAGATGGGCATGGGTGTCAAAGAGTTCAAGATCCTGTGGCATCCACTCCGGCATCATTTGTTTTTGTTGCGGTTCTTCGCCTCGCTGCGTTCGAGTTTCTCCTCCTCCTCAAGGAATTCGTCGAATTCGTCGAACTCCTCGTCGTAGTCCCTGGAACGCTCGCCGAACGCGGAGTAGTCGTCGTCATCGTCGTAATCGTCGTACCCGTCGTTCTCCTCGTCGTCGGTGTCGCTGAGGATGTTCGACTGCGTCAGGACGGCGCCGCATTCCGGGCAGCACCCGTCTTCGGCTTCCATCTGCTTTTCGTTGATCTCCGTGTCGCAGTAGGGACAGATCATGACCATGGTTACAGTCTCCTTCAATGGGGTTCTATGAAAGCGGTTCGGAAAAACGCCCGTAATTTATACGCGGGAATCCGTTTTGTCAAACCGGTTTATCGTTTTTTTTCGTTTTTTCAGCGTTTCGCCACAAAATCCGCCCAGTACGGGGAGATCGCACGGATCTTTTCGATGATGCCGGGCAGGACTTCCACGACCGTGTCGACGTCCTCCTGCGTGTTATAGCGGGAGAAACTGAAGCGGATCGCGCCATGCGCCGCGGTGTACGGCACGCCCATGGCGCGCATCACGTGCGACGGCTCCAGGCTGCCGGTCGTGCATGCGCTGCCGCTGGAGGCGCAGATGCCGTGGATGTCCATGTGCATCAGGATGGATTCTCCTTCGATGTACTCGAACGATAGATTGGTTGTGTTCGGCAGGCGGTGCTCCACGTCACCGTTCACCCGGACGCTCGGGATGGCGGCGACCAGGCGGTTGTGCAGGTCGTCGCGGAGCTTGCGGACGTAGTTATTTTCGGTGTCGAAGTTCGCCATGGCGAGCTCGGCGGCGACGCCCATGCCCACGATGTACGGCACGTTCTCCGTCCCGGCGCGGCGTCCGCGCTCCTGGTGACCGCCGACAACGAACGGACGGAACCGCACGCCGCGGCGCACGTACAGGGCGCCGATGCCCTTCGGAGCATGGAACTTGTGACCGGACACGCTGAGCATGTCAATGTTCATGTCGCGGAGCTTGAACGGGATCTTTCCGGCGGCCTGGACGGCGTCGGTGTGGAAGAGCGCCCCGGCGCGGTGCGCCAGCTCGGCGAGAGCTTCCACCGGGTACAGGTTGCCGGTTTCGTTGTTCGCCCACATCACGGAGACGACCGCGGTCTGCTCGTCGATCATCTCGCGGGCGCGGTCCATGTCGAGGCGACCGAGGCTGTCGACCGGGATCTTGACCACGGTGTAGCCGCGGCGTTCGAGGTCCTTGCCGAGGTTGAGGATGGCGGGGTGTTCGACCGTGGAAATCACGATCTTGCGGCGTTTCGGGCAGACGTCCAGCGCGCTCAGGATGGCGGCGTTGTCGCCCTCGGTTCCGCAGGATGTGAAGATGATCTCGCTCGGGTCGGCGCCGAGGAATCCGGCGACTTTCGCACGGCCTTCCTCGACCACCTTCGCCAGGCGGCCGCCGAACTTATGGATGCTGGACGCGTTGCCGTAGTATTCGGAGAAATACGGCAGCATGGCGGCGACCGCCTCCGGCGCGGTGCGCGTGGTGGCGTTGTTGTCCAGGTAGATGACGCGTTCTTCGCCTTTCATGTCACGCCTCCTCGACCACGAGCCGGTCGGACAGGAATTCATGAAGCTTGCCCTGTACGAGTTTCCGCAGGGTCAGCTTGGAGTTCGGGCAGGTCGCGCATACGCCGCGCAGGGCGACCTTCACGACGTCGCCGTCGAGGTCAACCAGCTCGATGCTGCCGCCGTCGCGTTCGAGCGCGGGCTTGATCTCCTTGTCGATCACTTCCTGCACCTTCAGCGCCTTCTTGACGGGCGACAGAGCGTCGAAGGACGCGGGCTGCGGCTTCTCCGCTTCGGCGGGCGCATGGGCTGTGTGGTTGATCTCGTCGAGGATCTGCTGGATCTGGTCGAGGCAGGTCCCGCACGCGCCGCCCGCCTTGGTGTATTCGGTGACCTGGGCGACGGTAGTGAGGTGGTTCAGGCGGACAACCTTGCGGATCTTCGCGTCGGTCACGCCGAAGCACTTGCAGACGATGCGCCCCTCGTGGTCGTCCGGGTCGTCGTTTTTCACTTCGGGAAGCGTGAGTCCGTGCTTCTTCGCGTATTCGCCGAGGGCGGCCTGGAGCGCCTCCATGCCCATCACGGAGCAGTGCATCTTCTCTTCGGGAAGCTCGCCGAGGCGGTCCACGATGTCGCGGTTGGTGACGCGCGCGGCTTCCTCGACGGTCATGCCGATCACGATCTCGGTCAGGATGGACGAGCTGGCGATGGCGCTGGCGCAGCCGAAGGTCTTGAATTTGGCATCCAGAATCTTGTGGGTGGATTCATCGATCTTGAGGAAGATTCTGAGGGCGTCGCCGCAGGTCATGTTGCCGACCTCGGCCTCCGCGTCGGCGTCGGCGATCTCGCCCACGTTCCGCGGGTTCAGGAAATAGTCCATGACTTTGTTGTTATAATCCCACATCGGTACTCTCCTTATGTTAAGCGGTCCGGGTTGAATTACTGTTTGACACCGGGTTCCGCCGTTTGTTCCATGCGGTTCGTTCTTTCCGGCGCGTCAGCGGAGGCCGACCGCCTTGCGGACCTCGTCCATCGTGGCACGGGCAAGTTCGGAGGCGCGTTCGGCTCCGCGCTTCAGGACGGCGTCGACGTAGCCCGGATCGGCGAGCAGTTCCTCGCGGCGCTTGCGCATCGGGGCGAAGAAATCCATGTACGCGTCGAACAGCGCGAGCTTGGCGTGACCGTACCCGTAGTTTCCGGCGCGGTAGCGCTCCGCCATTTCCGCCTGCTGTTCGGGCGTGGCGAAAAGCTTGTACAGCGCGAAGATCGTGCAGGTGTCCGGATCCTTCGGCTCCTCCAGCCCCTTGGAATCGGTCTGGATGCTCATGATCTTCTTCTTGATCGCCTTCGGCTCGCCGAAGATCTCGATGGTGTTGTTGTAGCTCTTGGACATCTTCTGTCCGTCCGTGCCGGGTACCACCGCCACCTCGCCGCTGATGTACGGTTCCGGGATGGTCAGGACGTCGCCGTACTGCTGGTTGAACCGGATCGCGATATCGCGCGTCATTTCGAGGTGCTGTTTCTGGTCCTTGCCGACGGGGACGAGGTTGGCGTGGTAGAGCAGGATGTCGGCTGCCATGAGCACTGGATACGAGAAAAGACCGTTGTTGGGGGCGAACCCTTTCGCGATCTTGTCCTTGTAGCTGTGGGCGCGCTCAAGCAGCCCGACGCCGGTCTGGCAGTTCAGGATCCACATCAGCTCGCACACCACGTTCACGTCCGACTGGCGGAAGAAGATGACCTTCTCCGGATCGAGCCCGCAGGCGAGGAAGTCGACCGCCACGCCGCGGACGCGTTCGCGAAGCTCCTCGGGCTTCGGCTGGACGGTCAGCGAATGCAGGTCGGCGATGAAGACGACCGCATCGTCGCATTCTTCCTGAAGGCGCACGGTCGAACGGATCGCTCCGAAATAGTTTCCGATATGGAGGATCCCGGAGGGCTGGATCCCGGTCAAAACTCGTTTCATGTTCGTTGTCTTTCTTTCTGTGCCGTTCGGCACGATATGGTCATAAGCCGCCGCCGGAAGATTCGGTTTCCGGCGAGGGAAGGTTTTCGGATTTTAAGGTATCGGCGGACGGCGCGGAGGCGGGTTCTGTATTCTGAACAGGCGCGGTACGGGCGCGCCTCAGCTCGGATTCTCTCACGAAAAGGAGGACCGCCAGGACGGCGACGAGCACGGCGAGACCGATCAGGATGCGTTTCTGGATGCGCACGGAGCGTGCCAGGGTGTTGTTCTGGCGGAGCAGCTTGGCGCTGTACGGGATGGAGACGGACGACGTGGTGTGGTCGGCGTCGACGCCGTTCTGCTCCCCGGTCAGGGAGGCGCTGAGTTCTTTTTTCAGGTCTTCCAGCGTGGCGCGCGTCATGTTCATCGCCTCGGTCTTCCGGTCGATCTCGGCAGCACGGGCGTCGAGTGAAGTCTTGCGGGCCGCCAGCTCCTTTTCCATGTCGCTCCGCTGAATGTCCAGGATGCTCTTCTGCTTCAGGTACGAGGCGCGTTCCGCGTCGGTCTTCTCGATCCCGGTTCGCAGGAACTCCTTTTCGGCGATGATCTCGTCGAGTTTCTTGTTCAGGTACTTTTCGCGGGCGTCGAGTTCGGCGGCGCGGGCGTCGAGCGCAGCTGTGCGGCTGGCGATCTCCGCCTGGATACGGGCGTATTCGTCGTCCTCGTCGTATACGTCGAGCGGGGACAGCACGTCATCGTCGTCCGGAGCCTCCACGTTCAGGGTCGAGCCCGTGGCGGTACGGGTGCGGTCCGGACCGTCATCCCGCGCGTCGGGCGTCGCGATCCTGCTGGCGTCGGCGGCGGCGAGCACGGATGCGAAATCGCCGAACCCGACGTTCACGGTCCTGGCAATCTTCAGGTGCGAGGCGGTCGCCGTAGTATCCGCGGGCGGATTGTTTTCGTCGGCCTCGGGCGAGCCTTTCCGCATCACCCAGCCGCAGTTCGGGCAAAGGTATTCCCCCCCGCCTTCCGGCAGGGAGTCCACGAGAAATCCGCATTGTTCGCATTTCATGGCAGATACCTCCGCAAACGGGGCCGGGCGTCAGGCTTTCCGGACTTCGACTCCGCAGGGTTTGCCGTTCAGGTCGCCGTCAAGGGCTTCACTGCCGGCGGGGATGAATTCGATGTTCGTGGCGAGCGTTTCCGCACAGACGTGTTCGCGTCCGGGCGCAAGGGCGTCGAGCAGGTCCTGTCCGGCGGTCACGCGCACGACGATGCGGTCGGAGACCTGCAGGTCCATCTCCTTGCGGAGGTTCTGGATGCGGCTCACGAGCTCGCGGGCGTAGCCCTCGGCGAGGAGTTCGTCGGTCAGCTCGGTATCAAGCGCGATCGTGAGCGACGCGTCCGCCGCCACGCAGAATCCGGGGCGTTCGGTGCGGTTGACCACGATGTCGGCTGCCCCGAGCAGGCATGACGTGCCGTCCTCAAGCTTCATTTCGTACGGGGCGCCCGCCATGATGGAGGAAATCACATGCGAGGATAGCTTTGCGATCTCGGCGGCGAACGCCTTCATCTTCGGGCCGAGGCGGGAGCCGAGGCTCTTGAAGTTCGCCTTGGCGGAGAGATGCACCAGGGATTCCTCGTCGCCGAAGATTTCGACCTTCTTCACGTTCAGTTCGTCCGCGATCACGTTTTCACTCAGGGCGAGCAGGTCGCGCACCTCGGGGTCGATGGACACCAGCACGGCGCGCGCCAGCGGCTGGCGCACCTTCAGAGAACGCTGCGTGCGGAGGAAACGTCCAAGGGAGACCGCCTTCTGCGCGAGGGCGTTCTGTCGCTCCAGCTTCTCGTCACGGCGGAAAAGCTCCGGCTCGGGGAAGTCGCAGAGGTGGACGGATTCGGGCATGTCTTCGGTGCGAAGGGAACGGTAGATTTCCTCTGTGATGAACGGGATGAACGGCGCGGCGGCCTTCGCGAAAGTCACGAGCACGTAGTAAAGCGTGGCGTACGCCTCGGCTTTGTCGCGGTCGTCCTGGCTCTTCCAGAAACGGCGGCGGCTGAGGCGGATGTACCAGTTCGTGAGGTCCTCCACAAACGCCTCGAAGCGGTTCGCGGCGGGCTGGAGCTGGTACTGGTCCATGTTCACGCGGATCTCCTGCACCATGTCGGCGAGGCTGGAGAGAATCCAGCGGTCGAGCGGGTTCGAGGGATTCTCCGGCGCGGCGAGCGGACCGGGCGCGGGCTTCCAGTTGTCGACGTTCGCATAGGTCATGAAGAACGAGAAGGAGTTCCAGATCGGCAGGATCACGCTGCGCATCGCCTCCTTCACGGCGGCCTCGGAGAACTTCAGATCCTCGGCGCGGACGACCTGCGAGCCGAGCAGGACCAGGCGGAGCGCATCGGCGCCGTAGGTGTTCACGATCTGCATCGGGTCGGGGTAGTTGCGGAGGCGCTTGGACATCTTCTGACCGTCTTCGGCGAGGACCATGCCGTTCACGACCACGTGCATCGCGGGCGGCTTGTCGAAGAGCGCGCTGGAGAGGACGGTGAGCGTATAGAACCAGCCGCGGGTCTGGTCCTGCCCCTCGGCGATGAAGTCGGCGGGGAAACCTTCCTCGAAATGTTCCTTGTCCTCGAAGGGATAGTGTTTCTGGGCATAGGGCATGGAGCCGCTCTCGAACCAGCAGTCGAGCACTTCCGGCACGCGGCGGAGCACGGTGCCCTTCTCGGTCGTGATCGTCATCTCGTCCACGAAGTGCTTGTGGATGTCAGTGACTTTCCTGCCTGTGAGCTTTTCAAGTTCGGCGACGGAGCCGACGCAGACGGTCTCGCCGGTCTCGGCGTTGCGCCAGATCGGCAGCGGGCAGCCCCAGTAGCGGTTGCGGCTGATCGCCCAGTCGCGGGCGTTTTCGAGCCACTTGCCGAAACGCCCTTCCTTGATGTGGGCGGGGATCCAAGTCATCTGGGAGTTCGCGCGGAGCATTTTTTCCTTGATCGGGTCGATCTTCACGAACCAGGTGGAGACCGCCTTGTAGATCAGCGGGGAGTCGTCGCGCCAGCAGTGGGGATAACTGTGCTTAATGGTGCCGCGGTGGACGAGCTTGCCTTCGGACTTGAGGCGCGTGATGATTTCGGCGTCGACGTCCTTCACGTAGCGACCGGCGTAGTCCGGGACCTCGTTCGTGAATTTGCATTCGGCATCGAGCGGGCAGACGCCGGGGACTCCGTTGGCGGCGCCAGCGACGGCGTCGTCTTCGCCGAAGCCAGGGGCGATGTGCACAATGCCCGTGCCGTCCTCTGTGCTCACGTAGTCGGCGGTGATGATGCGGAACGCGCCCTCGGCCTCCTTGTCCGAGAAATAGGGGAAGAGCGGGATGTAGTGTCGGCCCGCCATTTCCGTGCCTTTGAAGCGCGCAAGCACTTCCGGCATGGAGTCCGCCTTGTAGTAGGCGTGCAGACGGGATTCGGCGAGGATGAACGTGTCGTCGCCGTCCTTCACCTTCACATAGTCGATGTCCGGTCCCATGGCGAGCGCCATGTTCGACGGCAGCGTCCACGGCGTGGTCGTCCACGCCAGCACGCTCGTCTCCGGCTCGTCCTTCAGGCGGAACCGGATGGTGATAGCGGGGTCGGTGACTTCCTTGTAGCCCTGGTTTGCCTCGAAGTTGGAGAGCGGCGTGGAGCAGCGTGCGCAGTACGGCAGGATCTTGTAGCCCTCATAGATCAGCCCCTTGTCCCACAGCTGGCGGAACACCCACCAGATGGACTCCATGTACTTCATGTCCATCGTGCGGTAGCCGTTGCGGAAGTCGACCCAGCGCCCCATGCGCTTCACGATGGTCTCCCATTCGCTGGTGTAGCGGAGCACAATGCCGCGGCAGGCCTCGTTGAACTTGCCGATGCCGTAGTCCTCAATCTCCTTCTTGCCGGAGAGCTTCAGCTGCTTCTCCATCTCGTACTCGACCGGGAGACCGTGGCAGTCCCATCCGAATGTGCGTTCGCAGTATTTGCCGCGCATGGTCTGGTAGCGCGGGATCACGTCCTTGATCGTGCCGGCGAGGATATGACCGTAGTGCGGCAGACCGGTGGCGAACGGAGGTCCGTCGTAGAACAGGAACTCAGGATTGCCCTTCCGGTTCCGCAGGGACTTCTGGAATGTCCCGTTCTGTTCCCAGAATGCAAGATTGGCTTCTTCGATGGAGGGGAACTCGGTGCTCCCCGAAACTGCTTTGAACATGATTCAAAACCTCGTGTATGGGAAAGTGAATGATTAAATCAGGGGGAATTGAGGGGGATCAGAGGCGTTCGATGCGCGCCATCTTCGCGTACGGCATACGGAGCACGCGCGGGGTCTCGCCCTCGTTGGATTCCAGTTCGAACACAGACAGCGTGTCCTGCACCTCGAGGATCTTCGCGATCATGAGCGCGGAGCCGTCGGCGAGCTCCAGGCGGAACTGCGCCTTGATGCTGGATGCGTCGGACGAACCTTTGAGCTTCGCGAAGTTATCCTTGTTCGGCGTGGAGTCGATGCGGCGGCGTTCCGCCTCGATCTGGTCGCGTTCCGCCGCAAAGCGTTCAGTCGCGCGTTTCGCCTCGGAAACCGCCTTCGCCTGGATGATGAGCTTACGAACGAGGAGAACAAGCGGATAGACGACCGGCAGGACCAGGCCAATCCAGAAATGCTTTTTGCCGTTCATCCCGGTCGAGTTCGCAAATTCGTAGGAGGCGAATCCGGACAGCAGCCAGACGAGGGCGATGATGCCGAATTTGACACCCCACGGGCGCTGCGCGTTCGCGATGTCGATGAAACTGCCCGAGCCGGAGGCAAACTGGGAAAACAGCTCTTTCACAAAATCAAGGATTCCGCTCATATTATGTTCCCTTACGGTTAGTATGGTGTGACAAATTATTGCAAGGTATTAATATAGCACCGCCTTTTCATATTTAAAGAGGCGGAATTTGTTTTTTTTGAAAATCTGCGGCAGGAAACACAAGAAAACGGAAGAAAGCGGTCCGAGCGGACGCAAAAGACCCGTCCGAACCGGGAAAGTTCGGACGGGCCGGATGTCGCGTAAAACGCGGGTTCATTAGGAGAAGGAAAAGCTTACTTCATGAGCTTGCCGACTTCCTGGTAGAATTCCATGCGCTTGGCGGCGTCGCTTTCGGCCTGGGCGAAGAGCTCCTCGGCGTGCGCCGGGTTGGTCTTCAGCAGGGCTTTGTAGCGGCCTTCGCTGCGGATGAATTCCTGGAACTTGCCGTCGGACGGCTTCTTGACATCCCACGTGAACGGAACTTCGTTCGCGGGGTTGTAGCGGTACAGCGGGAAGTAGCCGCAATCCACGGCGCGCTTCTGCTCGGTCTGCGTCTTGCTCATGTCGATGTTGTGCGCGATGCAGGGGGCATAGGCGAAGATGATGGACGGACCGTTCCACGCCTCGGCCTCCTGGAAGGCCTTGAGGGTCTGGGCACGGTCGGCGCCGAGGGCGACGGAGGCGACGTACACGTAGCCGTAGCTCATGCACATGAAGCCCATGTTCTTCTTGTAGGTCTTCTTGCCGCCGGCGGCGAACTTGGCGACCGCCGCGGTCGGGGTGGACTTGGAGGACTGTCCGCCGGTGTTGGAGTAGACTTCGGTGTCGAGGACGAGGATGTTCACGTTCTTGCCCATCGCGACGACGTGGTCGATGCCGCCGTAACCGATGTCGTTTGCCCAGCCGTCGCCGCCGATGATCCACACGGACTTGTCGCAGAAGTAGTCGGAGAGTTCGAGGATCTTGGAGAGGGTGGGCTTGCCGGAATCGCAGCAGCAGCCTTCGAGCGCCTTTTCGACGGCGGCCTTCGCGGTCTTCTGGGCGGCGATGGCTTCATCGGTCTTGGAGTTGTCCCAGAAGCTCATGGCCTTGTTCAGGGCGTCCTTCAGCTCGGCGGGAGCGGACTCGCAGGCGAGGACCTTTTCGACTTCCTGCTTCAGGAGGACGCGGTTGGAATCCACCGCCATGCGCATGCCGAAACCGAATTCGGCGTTGTCTTCGAACAGGGAGTTCGCCCATGCCGGACCGCGGCCTTCCTTGGTCTTGGTGTACGGGATGGTCGGGAAGGTGCCGGAGTAGATGGAGGAGCAGCCGGTGGCGTTTGCGACGATGGCGTTTTCGCCGAAGAGCTGGCTGACGAGCTTGACGTACGGGGTTTCGCCGCAGCCGGCGCAGGCGCCGGAGAACTCGAAGAGCGGCTTGCGGAGCATGGCGCCTTTGACGGTGGCCGCGGTGTTCTTGCCCATGATGTTGTCTTCCGCGGCTTCGAAGAAGGCCTCGTTGGCGTTTTCGCCGGCGGCGCGTTCTTCTTCAAGGGTGGACCAGACGAGGGCCTGCTTGCCTTCCTTCGCCGTCATCGGGCACTGGTCGAGGCAGACGCCGCAAGCCATACAGTCTTCGATGAAGACCTGGACTTTGAACTTGAGACCGTCGACCGCCGGGACCGGAGCCTTGGTGGTGAAGGAGGCCGGAGCGGAGGCGAGGGCTTCGTCACGGAAGAGCTTCGTGCGGATGGCGGCATGCGGGCAGGCGTTCGCGCAGATGCCGCACTGGATGCAGTTCGCGGCGACCCAGCGCGGGACCTTCGGGGCGAAACCGCGCTTTTCGAGGCAGGCGGTGCCGGTCGGGAGCGTGCCGTCGATGGACATGGCGGAAACCGGGATGGCGTCGCCGTTGTTGCGCATGCTGGGCTCGATGATCTTCTTGGTGAACTCGTCCGCGTCGTCCGGGATGAGCTTGAGGTGGTCGGCGTGCGGGACGCCGTCGAGGGAGACCGGAATCTTGATCTCGTGGCAGGCGTCGGCAGCGTCATCAACCAGCTGGTTGTTCATATCGATGACGTTCTGCCCCTTCTTCGCGAAGGTCTTCGCATTGAGTGCCTTCATCTCCTTGGCGGCCTCGTCGAACGGGACGATGCCGGAGACCTTGAAGTAGGCGACCATCATGACGGTGTTCGCGCCCTTGCCGCGGAGGCCGGGCACTTTCTTGATAAGGGCTTCGGCGTTCACGTTGTAGAACTTGATCTCGTTCTTGACGATATATTCCTGCATGTCGCGGGTCAGATGACCGAAGACTTCGTCGTCGGAGTAGTGGCTGTTCAGCAGGAAGGTGCCGCCCTTCTTGAGACCCTTCAGCAGGTCGTAGCGGCCGATGTAGGCGGCCGTGGAGCAGGACACGAGGTCCGGGCTGGTGATCAGGTAGGTGGACTTGATCGGCTTGTCGGAGAAGCGGAGGTGGGAGCAAGTGAGACCGAAGGACTTCTTGGAGTCGTAGGCGAAGTATGCCTGGGCGTCCTTGTTCGTGAGGTGACCGATGACCTTGATGGTGGTCTTGTTCGCGCCGACGGTGCCGTCGCCGCCGAGACCGTAGAACATGCAGGCGGTGGTGCCTTCCGGCTCGGTCGTGATGTGCTCGTCGATCGGGAGTGAGGTGTTGGTCACGTCGTCGTCGATGCCGACGGTGAAGCCGTGGAAGCCGCCCTTTTCAAGGTGCTTGAAGACGGCGAGGATCATGGAGGGCGTGAAGTCCTTGGAGGAGAGGCCGTAGCGGCCGCCGATCACGGTGATGGCGGGGTTGTTGACGGCGATCTTGACGTCCATGTAGAGCGGTTCGCCGATGGCGCCCGGCTCTTTGGTGCGGTCGAGGACGGCGATGCGCTTGACGGTCTTCGGGAGGGCGGCGAGGAAAGCTTCCGTGGCGAAGGGACGGTAGAGGCGGACCTTGACCAGACCGTACTTGGTGCCGCGCTTGGCGTTGAGGTAGTCGATGGTCTCTTCGATGGCTTCGCAGCTGGAGCCCATGGAGACGATCACATCGGTGGCGTCGGCGGCGCCGACGTAGTCGAACAGGTGGTAGGCACGGCCGGTAAGCGCCGCGACGGCGTCCATCTTTTCCTGGACGATAGCCGGGCAGGCATCATAGAACTTATTGACCGTTTCGCGGCCCTGGAAGTAGACGTCGCCGTTCTGGGCGCCGACTTTGCAGACGGGCTTTTCAGGACGGAGGGCGCGGGCGCGGAACTCTTCGATGTACTGGGGCTCGACGAGCTTGGCAATGTCCTCGTAGGGGATCTCTTCGAACTTGTGCACTTCGTGGGAGGTGCGGAAACCGTCGAAGAACTGGAGGAACGGAACTTTCGCCTTGTAGGTGGAGAGGTGGGCGACGAGCGCGAGGTCCATTTCTTCCTGGACGCTGGCGGCGGCGAGCATGGCGAAACCGGTGTTGCGGCAGGCCATCACGTCGGAGTGGTCGCCGAAAATCGCGAGGGACTGGCAGGCGAGCGAACGCGCCGTGACATGGAAGACGGTCGGGAGGAGTTCGCCGGCGATCTTGTACATGTTCGGGATCATCAGGAGGAGACCCTGGGAAGCTGTGTAGGTGGTCGTGAGGGACCCGGCGGCAAGGCAGCCGTGGACGGCGCCGGCGGCGCCCGCTTCGGACTGCATCTCGACGACCGAGACCTGCTTGCCCCAGATGTTTCTCTTGTCTTCGGCGGCCCACTGGTCAACCCATTCGCCCATGGTGGACGAAGGAGTGATCGGGTAGATCGCGGCGGTTTCGCTCAACGCATAAGCAACGTACGCGGCCGCGTAGTTGCCGTCCTGAGTGTTGATTTTGCCCGGCATTTGAGTTTTTTCCTTTGCTGGTTTGGGTTAAGTGTAGCTTGGAAGCTATGTATGATTTGGGAGAATATTATTCTTTTAATATACCACGGAATGCCCGCGTTGTCAAGCTTTTATTTTGCAAAAAACGCGCTCGCGCGCGGAACCGCATACGCGTGGACGATATTGACGGAAAAAGAAACCGTGCGGTCATCCCGGATTCCCTCCGGACAGTTCCGGAGAAAAATGGAGACGGCGCACGGTCCGGTTATGGAACGGATAAGGAATCCGTCCAGTTATTTCGCGGGCTTTTTTCCCTTCGCCGCAGGCTTCGCGGAAGATTTCGGAACAGGTTTCGCTTCCACTTTCTTCGCGGGAGCGGATTTTGCGGCGGGCTTCGCCTCCGCCTTCTTCGCAGAAGCCGGAGCGGATTTTGCGGCGGGTTTCGCTTCCGCTTTCTTCGCAGGAGCCGGAGCTTCAGCTTTCTTTGCCGGAGCAGGTTTCGCGGCGGGTTTCGCTTCCGTTTTCTTCACAGGAGCGGGGATGGGTTTCGCGGCAGGCTTCTTCGCGGGAACAGGAGCAGGAGCGGCTTCCACCTTCTTCACGGGAGCGGGCTTCTTCGCGGGGGTCTTGTCGACGGTTTTTGCCGCGGGCTTCGATTCCGCCTTCTTCGCGGGAGCTGGCTTGGCAGGCTTCTTTTCGGATTTCTTCCCGGCGGCGGGCGCGGCGGTCTGTTTCGCCGATGTGCCGTCTGCCGGTT
This sequence comes from uncultured bacterium, assembly GCA_902802585.1. GTDB lineage: Bacteria > Verrucomicrobiota > Lentisphaeria > Victivallales > UBA1829 > UBA1732. Next base: position 179,201 of record CADCMR010000001.1, on the reverse strand, counting down.
CAGCCTCAAGAATGCCGACCTCGACAAGATGGTTCACGACGGCATCGCCTGTATTGAAAAGACCGAAGAACCCCTGTTTCGTCATAGGAATCGTAACGCGAAGGAAGGGGACCCGTTCATGACGCCCGTACTGATCGGGGACGAGATGGTAGAAATCAAGAAAAGCCAGACCGCGTGAAACATAGATGTCGGAAAGACCGTCGCTGAAAATCTCTTTCATGTTCGTTTTCTGCTCCAAATTCACAGTTGAAGTTTTAGACCCGGAACGCCGGAGAAACGCCGTTCGAAACAAATGGCATCCGATTCGGAGCATCCGCGCCGGACCAAAAAAACCATGTTGATTTCAAACATCTTGCGACTGCGATTTCTCCGGAAAGCCGTACCCGGTCCCTGAAATCAACGATACTATAGCCCGCTTCCATGCAAAAATCAACAGGCAAACAGGACTTTTTTTGAGTTTTTTTCAGAAAAAGCGAAACAATATACTGGAATAAATTTAATCGCGGGAAAACCATTCCGTAAGCATCTTCGCCACGACCGGGGCGGTGGTGCCGCCGCCGGATTCGCCGTGTTCGATCACCGCCGCAAAAGCCAGAAGCTCGCCGGTGCGCGGATGTTTCACGAAGCCGTTGAACCAGGTGTTCTTCGTGGCTTTCGTTCCGGTTCCGACGTTCGCCGTGCCGGTCTTCGCGTAGAGTTCGGCGGACGGGATATTGCCGCGCCGTCCTGAACCGCCGGAATCGTGCACGACCATGTACATGCCCTCGCGGACCACGTCCAGCGATTTTGCCGAGGCGGCAAGCCTGCCCGTTTTGAGGGGCACGGCGTCAAACACGCTCAACCGGTTCCCGGTCAGGCGGTCATGGTCGTAGATATGGTCGATCAGGTACGGCTTGTACATGGTTCCGCCGTTGGCAATGGCGGCGTAGAACACGGCTGCCTGAAGGGGCGTGACTTCGACCTTGCCCTGTCCGATGCTGACGTACGCGGTCTCGTTTTCGTTCCACTTCGGACCGTCCTGCGGCAAATACCCGGCGCGCTCGGCGACCTCGATCCCGGTCTTGGTCCCGATTCCGGCTGACGCGAACATGCGGCTGAGCGCATTGATGCCGACTTCGACGCCGAGTTCCACGAAATACACGTTGCACGACTTCATGATCGCGTGGCGCATGTCCAGTTCGTGATGAATCCCGGTGCAGTGAATCCCGCCGGAGTATCCATAATGCGTGAGCCCCTCGCAGTCGTAGGTCTTCGTCTCCGGGATGCCGTTTTCGAGCGCGGCGAGCGCGGTCAGCGGCTTGATGGTAGAACCCGGCATGTAGGATCCCTGAACGGCGCGGTTCAGGAACGGTTTTCCGGGATCCTCGGCAAGTTCCCTGTAGCGCACGCGGGAAATGGAAGGGACGAAGTCCGAAAGCGGGAAGGTCGGCGAGGATGCCAGGACGCGGACCGCGCCGGAATTTGCGCTCACGACCACGATCGACCCGAGGTGTCCGCGCAGGGCGCGCTCCGCGGCAAGCTGACCGTCGATGTCCAGCGTCAGGCGCAGGTCGTAGCCGTTTTCCGGCGGCGTCGGCTCCTCCAGCTGTTCGTACACGAATCCGTTGCTGTTCACCATCACGAACTGGCTGCCCGCCTTGCCCGCCAGCTTTTCGTTGTACTGGAATTCCAGCCCGGAGCGCCCCTCCAGGCTCGGCAGATAATAGAAATATTCGCGGCGGTCGTCCGCGTCGCCCGGATCTTCGTTGCCCACATAGCCGATCAGCTGGGCGGCGAGGCTGCCGAACGGGTATTCGCGCATCGGTTCGGCGGTCACCTCCAGACCGCGGACCGGCGGGAAAAGCTCGTCCAGGCGGCCGCGTTCCTCGTCGGAGAGGTCCTTGAACGCGGTGAGCGGGAGACCGGGCTGGTAGTTGAGGTGACGGCGGACATTTTCGAGCGTAAGAGGATTGTTGCGCCCGAGCACGGCCGCAACCTGGTCCGCCTGATCCATGATGTACTGCGCACGGTCGCGCGAACGCTCCGTCGCCATTTCGCCGGGGTGGAACAGCACGTTGAACGACGGTCTGTTCCGCACGATCAGCGTGCCGTCGCGCGCCAGGATCTCGCCGCGCATGGCGGGGATCCGGATGCGGCGCGCGCTCTGCTTGCGGTCCTTGTATTCATAGTCGGATGAACGGATCACCTGCATCTGCCACAGGCGGATCACCAGCACGGAAAACAGCAGGAAGGCAAAAAGCGCCAGGATTCCGACGCGAACCACGAAAGCGTCGATCAGGAAGCTCTCTTTTTTGTTTTCCGGCATCAGGCGCCCCCGTTTCCGGCGGCCGCGGACCCGATTCTCAGGCGGGCGGCGGAATGCGAGACCAGGGCGGCCACAACCGGGAAGAGGACCGCGCCGAACAGGCAGGACATAAGCAGGGAGGCAAACCCGTCCGGCGTCGTAAGCGAAGTCCAGATGTGCGGAAGCGCCATGAGAGGCGGGATCATCGCACCGGCGAGGAATTCAAGCACGTCGGGCGCGAAGCGGACCTTTTTTTTCAAAAAGAAAGCGGGAAGCGTCAGGAACGGCAGCAGCAGGCCGTCCCACGGCATGGCGTACCCCAGCACGAAATCCATCGCAATCCCGGACAGCAGCGCGAACACGAGCGCCATTCCGGGCGAGATCACGAACGCAGCAGCGGCGAAGAAAAACGCGAGCAGGGGGACGGACAGCACAGCCGACCGCAGAAGCGTTTCCGCGACCAGAAGCAGGATGGACCAGAACGTGAAGTAGATGAATGCGAACATCGTCCCCTCCCCGCCGTCATTTCCCCGCCAGAACCACCACAAACCGGATCGCGTCCAGCGAGACCGCCGGCGTCATCCACGCTTCGGCGTACAGTCCGCCGTCGTGCACCACCGCCGCGCGGTTGGCGCCGACCGGGGCGTCGGTCAGGTAGCCGACGCAGACGCCGCGCGGGGTACGCTCGGAAAATCCGCTCGTCAGGACCATTTCGCCGATGCCGTATTTGTTCTTCAGCGGCAGGCGCGAGATCAGCGCGGTCATGGAGGATGAGCCGTTTCCGGTCAGGGTGCCGTTCGCGCTGGACTCCGCCAGCGTGACGCTCAGGCGGCAGGCGGGGTTGACGACCGTGGCGACGACCGAAGTCCGGTCGGACGTCTCGACCACGCGTCCGGCGAGCACGCATTGCGGGGTGCCGCCGCGCGGCGCGAAATCGAACGTCAGAACCAGGTCGCCAGTCTCGATGCCGTCGTTCAGGCCCTTGGAGATCACGAACTGTTCGCTCCAGGTGGACGGATCGCGCAGGATGACTTCCGCGTAGACCTCGTTATAGCCGGACCAGCGCGGCATGCGGAGCTCCTGGCGGAGGCGCTCGTTGTCGGCGTCCAGCTCGCGGAGGCGCTGCACCTGCGCCGCAAGCATGGCATTCTGGCGCTGAAGCTGTTCCACCGCGGAGGCAAGCTTCTGCCGGGGCTGCATCGCAAGCGCCTGGCGCGCCGCGCTGAGCTCGACATGCTTCACCGCCTGGAAGAACGGATAATAGAAATCCAGGGAAAAACGCGCCAGGGTCCGGCGGAACGTGAAGAACCCGGTCAGAACAAGGGCGGCAAGGACCACGGGAATCGCCGCGAACAGGACGATCCTCGGGACATTGCGTTTCTTTTTGGGTCTGATTGCCGAATTGGACGACGCCATCGTCTGACTCCTGGTTTCTTTCCGCGGAAAACCGGCGGGAAAAGTTTTCTCTAAAGACGGAAAACTCCGGTCGGGCTTTTTTCGCCCGACCGGCACCGCCAGCGGTGTTGATACGGTGCGCGGCTTGCGCTCGCGCACTAATTATGCAGTTTATTGCGCGGTGCGACCCGCGTCCGGTTTACGCCTGGAGATAGGCGCGGACCTTGTCGGCGACGGCTTCCGGCGTGAAGCCGAATTCCTGCGCCAGTTTCTTGTACGGGGCGGACGCGCCGAAGTGATCCAGACCGATCGCAAGGCCGTCGAGGCCGACGAGGGCATACCACATCGGGGTCGTGCCGGCTTCGATGGAGATGCGCTTGCGGCAGGCGTTCGGCAGGATGCTTTCGCGGAAAGCGGCGTCCTGACGGAGGAAGGTCTCGAGGGACGGGACGGACACGATGCGGACCTTGCGGCCTTCGGACCGGAGGATCGCGGCGGCGTCGAGCGCCAGGTTGACTTCACTGCCGGAGGCGAGGATGACGGCCTCGAAGCCCGCGTCCTCGGAGAGGATGTAGGCGCCGCGGGTCACGTCGATCTTCGCGGCGAGGTCCGCGTCGAAGGGACGGAGGTCCTGGCGGGTCATCATCATGGCGACGGGCCCCTGCTTCTTGAGGGCGGCGGTCCAGCAGTGCGCGACTTCGTGGGCTTCGGCGGGACGGAACACAGTCATGTCCGGAATGCTGCGGAGCATGGCGAGCTGTTCGATCGGCTCGTGCGTGGGACCGTCTTCGCCGACGTAGAAGGAATCGTGCGTGAAGATGTAGAGTTCATGGAGCTTCTGGATCGCGGCGAGGCGGATCGCGGGCTTCATGTAGTCGGAGAACACCGCGAACGTGGAGGTGTACGGGATGGCGGTGCCGAACAGCGCCATGCCGTTGCCCGCCATGCCCATTTCGAGCTCACGGATGCCGAAGTGCAGGTTGCGGCCCGCGCGGTCTTCCGCGCTGAAGTCGCCCGCGCCCTTGACCGCGGTCTTGGTGGACGGAGCCAGGTCGGCGGCGCCGCCGACGAGCGCCGGAACGAGCGCGGAAGCCTTCTGAAGGATGGTTCCGCTGGAGGCGCGGGAGGCGACCGGTTTGTCGACCGGAGCGGCGGCGAGGAGTTCGTCGAGGATGTTTTCCGGGACAGTGCGGTTGATGAGGCTGTCGATCAGCGCCTTGTCGGCGGACTTCACGAAAGCGGCGAACTTTTCGTTCCAGGCGGCGGCTTCAGCGGCGAGCTCTTTCACGCGACCCGCGAGCATGTCCTTGACAGCCTGCGGGACGGTGAAGGGCTCTTCGGTCCAGCCGAGGTTCGCCTTCGTGGCGGCAAGTTCTTCGTCGCCGAGGGGTTCGCCGTGGCAGCCGTGGGTACCGGCCTTGTTCGGAGCGCCGTACCCGATCTTGGTCTTGCCGATGACGAGGGTCGGGCGACCGTCGGTCTTGACGGCTTCGGCGAGGGCGGCGTCGACCTTGGCGATGTCGTTGGCGTCGTCGCAGCGGATGACGCGCCAGTTGTAGGCGGCGTAACGGGCGGCGACGTCCTCGGTGAACGCCAGGCCGGTGTTGCCCTCGATGGTGATGTTGTTGTCGTCGTAGAACACGACGAGGTTGTCGAGCTTGAGGTGGCCGGCGAGGCTGGCGGCTTCGGAGGTGTTGCCTTCCATCATGCAGCCGTCGCCGCTGATCACGAAGATGCGGCTCTGCTGGATGTCCGTCTTGTCAAGGCCGATCCTGGCGGCGAACTGCTTGGCGGCGATCGCCATGCCGACCGCGGAGCCGAAACCGCTTCCCAGCGGACCGGTCGTGATATCGACGCCCTTGGTGTGCCCGAACTCGGGATGACCCGGTGTCAGGCTGCCCCACTGGCGGAAATTCTTCAGCTCGTCCATGGAAAGACCGTAATTGAAGAGGTGCAGAAGCGAATAGATCAGCATGGAGCCGTGTCCGGCGGACAGCACGAAGCGGTCGCGTCCGATCCAGGTCGGATCGGCGGGATTGTGGCGGAGGTACTTCGCCCAGAGGACCATGGCGAAATCGGCGTTGCCCATGGGCATGCCGGGATGCCCGGACTTGGCCTTCTGGATCGCTTCGGCGGATAAAATGCGGATTGTGTCGGCGGCTTTGCGCAGAGTGGTTGCGTCCATCTCGTTTCCTTTCATTTTTGAGAGTATGTTTTGATAAAAAGAAAAAAGGTCAACCGCAAAAGATACCACATTTTTTGGAAAAAGCAATTGCATTTCCGAAAAAAGAGGTTATTTTATTCGCTGTTTTTTTGTTTTTCACACAACCGGCGGTGTTTTTCCAAAAATAACAGAAGACGGCAGACGGTTTTCTCCGACCCGGACGCGCGGACAGTTTCCGCCGGAACAGCCCTTTTCGTTCCGCCGCCCGGACCGCCGCCGTCGAAACCACCATCCACCCCCCCAGTCCATGTCAAACGCCATCAACGCCGTTTCCAGTTTCGCACGCAGACACACGTTCGCCAGCATCTTCCTCTCAATTCTCGCGCTATTCCTCCTCGGGTCCGCCGGACTCGAATGCGTGAAGATCGACGTCCGCTTCCTCTTTATGACGGGAGACATGACGGATTACCCGCTCACGCCATTCCCGACCGTCTTCGGCGAGCCGTATTACGACTATCCGTCGACGATGTTCATCCTGTCGTGGCTGGCGACATTCTGCGGGCGCGTGGTGGCGCGCTGGACAGTGACGCTGCCGTCGATGGTCTGTGGGGCATATTCGATCGCAATGACATGGCGGATCGGGGAGAAGGCGGAAAAGGGTCTCGGTCTCTGGGCGCTCATGCTCTCGCTGGTCTCGTTCGAGTATTTCAACGCCATCCTCGGGTTCGGCATCGACCTCCCCGTCTGCGCCGCCGGCGTCACGATGGTCGCCCTGCTCCAGGAAGACCGACTCAACATCTTCCTTTCCACGCTCGCTTTCGCGGCGCTTCTGGCAATCTGCTTCGCGGTCCGCGGACCGATGGGGCCCGTGCTGCTCGGCGCGGGCACGGCGGGATGGCTCGCGATGTCGGGCCGATGGAAACAGTTCTTCGCGTTCGGCGCGGCGGGAGCGCTCGTGCTTGCCGGATGCGTCGGGTTCGCGTGGTGGCTGCTGCACCGGGTCGGCGGCGACGAGATGTGGGCGCAGTTCTACGAATGGCAGTTCGGCAATCGGATGGACGGCGGATCGGTGCTGTTCTATCTGCTTGGCAGCCTCCCGACCTACGCCCCGCTCAGCATCCCGTTCCTCTACACGCTCATCGCGGGCAAACGCGCCCTGCTGAAAGCGCCCGTCGGTCCCTGGCTCGGATTCCTGTTCGCAGTCGAGATCCTGCTCACGATCCCCGGATGCCAGCACACGCGCTACATGACGCTCGCCGTGCCGTTCATGGCGCTCTCCAGTGCATGGGGCATGCTCCACGCCCGCCTCGACCTGAAACTCTCCGACGCCTGGCGGGACCGCATCGTCCGGCTCGCACGGCTTGTGCTCCTGCTGTTCCCGTACGCCGCCGCACTCGGGATCGCCGTCTGCATAACCGTATCCTTTTTCTTCGTCCCGGCTGCGTGGATCCCGTACTGCCACTATCTCGGCGGCATCCTGCTCGTCGCCGCCGCCGTGTACTGTTTCCGCGGGCACGAATCCTGGACGGAACGTTTCTCGCTGGCGTGCTGCTCCATGGCGGTGTTCCTCGTGCTCGGCATCGTCCCGGCGATCTCCGCGCGGGAGGATTCCCGTCCGTTCGTCGAGGCGATCGAACGTGCATCCGGCAATGACCGGGTCTTCTTCTTCAACGTGAACGCGGACCATGACGGCATCAAGTATCTCGCCGAGTTGAACAACGCTCGCCGCAGGCAGGTATTCTTCATCTGTGACGAGGACCAGGAAACCGACGAGCATTACGCCTACCGCACCGTCGAAGAGGGGTTCGACATGCTCGGGAACGAACTTGTCATCCTCAGGAAGGGAAAACGTTATCTCGAAACGTTCACAGAATGCGTCGAAGCGGCGCATAGATCGATCGTCCCTCAGTTCGAAGGTCAGCTCGGACACAAGAAATATCTTGCGGTCCGGCTCGTCCCCGCCGTCGCAAATGAGGCAAAAAACGCCAACGGCGGCACGGTCAGGTCTCCCGGCGACAATCCGGCGGTCCCATGAAATACCGCTTTTTTCCGGTTTTATTGCGATTTGCGGTTGATTTTTCCATTTTTCATGATATGATACTGCATGAATCAGTGTTTTTGTGCGAGACCAACCCGAAAGGAACATCGGCATGTTCTGTAAAAACTGCGGCAGACAAATCCCGGACGATGCGGCATCCTGCCCCGCGTGCGGTTCCAAGCGGTCCGGCGGCGACCATTTATACGACGAGGAAAAGTCCAGACGCGACATCAGGAACCTTCCCGATTACGCGAAGGAAAAGGACCTGAACCGTTCGGGATACGCGATCGACTCCGACCGGAAGGAATTCAGCCTCTCCGGCGACTCCGGGCAGAAGAAGTTCAGCCTTTCTGATTCCGGGCAGAAAAAATTCAGCCTGTCGGATTCCGGAAAGAAGAAGTTCAGTCTCTCCGACAGGAACAAGGAGGTCGGCGACAGCATTGTCCGCACCTCCGTAAACCGTCCCCCGGCGCCCTCGGCGCCGCCCATGCCATCTGTGCCGCCTCCGGCGCCATCTGTGCCGCCTCCGGCGCCCTCGGCGCCGCCTATGCCCTCTGTGCCGCCTCCGGTGCCCTCGGTGCCGCCCATGCCCTCTGTACCGCCCCTCAAACCGGTCGGATTCGTGAACCCGCTGAAGAACTCCGGCAAAACAGTTTTCCATGACGAACCGATGGAAAAAACGGAGGATGCCGCGCTGGAACAACCAGAATCCGCCAACCCCGCCGCAACGGAACAGCCCGCCGCGCAGTCCGCTGTGAATGATTTCTACAGCGGAACCGCGGGCGGAAACACGAACGAAACATCCGGCGGGGAAACAGGATTCGTGAACCCCCTGAAGGAGTCCGGACAGGAGATTCACTGGGGCAGCGACGGCGACCGCAACGAGGCGAAAAATGCCGAAGTCGTGGGCGATCCCGCCGAAATCGACTCGCACATGGGATTCGCGATCTTCTCGACGCTCTGCTGCTGTATGCCGGTCGGAATCGTGGCGATCATATTCGCCTCAATGGTCTCCCGAGAGGTTCAGGTCGGCAACTACGAACAGGCGCAGAAATACTCGAACCTTGCGAAGACGTTCTGCTGGATCTCCATTATCCTGGGGATCGTCTGCGGCGGCGGATCCTCCATTTTCAGTACGCTTGGAGAAGCCGTATCCGCCGCGACAGGGACAGGAAAACCTTAAGCGCCCCGGCAGGAACCGCTGAAAACACGGAACCACCACGATGTTCTGCAAGCAATGCGGACAACAGCTCCCGCCCGACGCATGTTTCTGCCCCCGTTGCGGACAGAAGGCGGAATCGGCTTCGGTCGCGCCCCGCGGGACAGCGCCCGCGAAACCATCCGCCCCGCCGCCGAAGATCGACTGCGGATTCACGCTCGCCATCGTCGCGGTCGTGTTCGGCAACGTGATCGGCATCGTGGCGCTGATCTACGCCGTTCTGGCGTCGAACATGGTTCAAAGCGGCGACTTCGAAGGCGCGCGACGGGCGGCGCGCACCGGAAAGATTTGGAGCTGGACCGCCATCATCCTTTCGGCGGCGGCGCTATGCCTGGGCATGCTCATCCTGCCGCGCCTGATGGAGCTGATCGCGCCCGGTCTGACGGAGATTGAGAGTTGAGCAGGATTGGACATCCCCCGCGCCATGAAAACAACATCCTTCAACAAGCAGAAGCTCTTCCCGCTCTTTTTCCTCCTCGCCCTGGGCGCGGCGGCGTGCGCCGTCCTGCTGCTGGTTCCGCCGGGCAGCCGCTACGCGAAATGGCTGCCGAGGTGCATGTTCCATGAGATGACCGGGCTGTACTGCCCCGGATGCGGCGCGACGCGCGCGCTGTCGGCGCTGCTGCACGGCGACGTCAGGTCGAGCCTGCACAATAATGCGCTGCTGATCCCGCTGGGCACAATGCTCGTTGTCCTGATCGTGAAGCCGGAAATCTCCCTGAAACGGGCCGTGGCGGTCGCCATTGCGGCAGCCGTGATCGGATTCTCAATCCTGCGGAACATCCCATTCGCGCCGTTCACCTATCTGGCGCCGGTCCCGCTGCCGTAACTCCGGGGAGATTCAAAAACGGACGCCGAACACCGATGCCAGGCCGACCAGCACGAGCGCGGCGGTCAGCAGGAAAAGCCAGAGCCTGCGGAACATCAGGGAGCGTTCCGCACGGCTTTCGATGTTCTGCCCGCTGTCCTGCCCGCTGTTCGGGAGCTTCAGATGGTTGATGCGGGCGACTCCGCCGCCGCTTCCGCCTCTGCCTCGTTTCGAGCCCGTCGCTTTCATTACCAGCGGATCGTCCCGTTGAACGCCGCGATAAGCGCAGCCCCGATCAGAAGTGACGCCAGGACGATCGACACGATGACCGGGAAGAAGACGCCCCAGCCGATGCGGCAGAGCTGCCCGAACGTGATCGATCCCCAGTCGACGCCGTCGAACGAGGACGTCTTTTTCTGCGCCGGGAGCGGAATGACCTGGGTCGTCGCGCCGGACTCCGCGATCATGCGGCAGGCGTCCAGGCGGAGTTCTTCCAGGCGGCGCGACTCCGAGGCGATCTGGGACTGCGTCAATGCGCCGTCGCCGTCCAGCGGGGACTCCTTGTTCAGCTCCGCGGCGATGGACGCCAGGTGTTCCCGGCGCGGTTTAAGCACCTGAAGCGTGCGTTCGGAATCCTCGATCCCGCGTTCGATCCCGGCCAGGGATTCCGCGATCCGCACGGCGAGGTCGCGACGCGACAGGCGGAAATCGGTCACGCGGCGCTGCATCGCCTCGGATAGCGGCTTGGAAACGACAGGCTGAGGCGGAGTTTGGGGCGGCGGGGCTTGAACCGGCTGGGACAGCGGTTGAGACAGCGGCTGAGGCAGCGGCTGTGAGGCGTTCTGTCCGGAATTGGCTCCCTGCATGAAAGCCGGATTCACGGCGCCGGAAATATCGATTCTGTGCAGTTCGTTCAGGAGAGAATTGTTTTTTTCCATGGGGCGGGCTCCGGCAAAAATGAAACGGAATGAATGCGGAACCATAAAAAGGCGAACACGGTCCCGCATTGACAATATAGCCCGGAAAACGGAAAAAACCACCGGAAAACAGAAAAAAAGGCGAAAAAAAACGATTCCGGCTTGCCTTTTTTCAAAAATATAGTATAGTTCAAAGATATGCTTTGAGTTTTCACCCCGTACCCATGGAGTTCCGATATTATGAAAAACGGCGATCTCAGCGGCACCATCGAACGCGCCAGACTCGCAGGGCGCATCGCCATCATTTCCCTCATCCTGTCCTTCATCCTCGCGGTCGTAGTGACCGTGGCGGGTCCCGCGACGAAATGGGCAGGCATGGAGACGTTCACGCTCTCGCTGTACCCCGTCACGCTGGCGTTCCTCTTCTCGGTCTGCGCCCTCGTGCACGCCGCGTTTCTGCGGAAGATGGCGGAGGAGGAGCAGGAAAAGATCATCCTGGAACAGCGCAAGTCGAACGTGAATTCCATCCTCGATGTGAGCGAGGACGTCCGGTTTACCGCCAAACGCACGCTCGAAAACTTCAACAAGTACATCCCGTCCGCCGTCTCGCTCCTCGTCTTTCTGCTCTCCGTCCCTGCGTTCTGGTTCTTCTGGAAAAACTCCACGCTCGGCGCGACCGATCCCGCCACGCTCGTGCTGACGCCGAAGAACCCGATCAACCTGGCGTTCCTCGGCGCGATCTCGGCGCTCTTCGCGTACTTCACCGGCGTGTTCCTGGTCGGACAGTCCCGCATCCGCGAATTCCGCTACCTGCGCCCGGTCGGCAGCTGGCTGATCTGCTTCGCCATCGTGCTGTTCATAAGCGCGGTTTCGGCGCTTTTCATCAACTACGGCAGGACCGGATGGGCGGCGCCGCTGACGAAAATCGTCTTCTGGGTCCTCGCGGTCTTCGCCGCCGAACACCTCGTGAGCTTCATCATCGAGTTCTACCGCCCCCGCACGCTGGAGGAGGTGCGCCCGGTGTACGAAAGCCGTCTGCTCGCGATCTTCACCGAACCGGGGGGCGTGGTGCGCAACATCTCGGATTCGCTGGACTACCAGTTCGGATTCCAGATCTCGCGGACCGGGATCTACCTGGTCCTGCGGAAGGCGATCATCCCGGCGCTGATGGTCTGGGCGGCGGTCCTCTGGCTCTTCACCTGCATCGCCCAGGTCAATCCCGGCGAAATCGGCATCCGCGAGATCTTCGGCGCGGTGGACCGCGAATCGCAGCCGCTTGACGCCGGCATCCACTTCAAACTGCCGTGGCCCTGCGAGAAGATTCTCCGCGTCCCCGTCAAGAACGTGCAGGAGGCCACGCTCGGATCCGTCCTGAACGCCGGACGCAACGCCAAAGTCATCCTCTGGACCGGCGACAACTACCAGCATGAAAACAAGTTCCTCGTGGCGGTGAAGCAGCAGGGCAAAACCGGCGCGCAGCTCGCATCCATCCTTGAGGTCTCCCTCCCCGTCTTCTACACCGCCGATCCCGAGCGCCCGTTCGACTACGCGTTCAATTTCGACAACGTGAAGGAGACGCTCCTCGCGGTCGGCCAGGCTGAAGCCACGCGCTACTTCGCCAGCACCGACTTCATCACCGACATTTCCTCCGGACGCGAACAGGTCGCCGTGAACCTGTACGACCGCATCCAGAAGGCGTGCGACCGCATCGGTCTCGGCATCAGGCTCGTCGGCATCAACATGCACGACGCGCATCCGCCCATCGGCAGCAGCGAGCCGGGCGGCGGCGTCGACGTCGCCGGGGCGTTCCAGGACGTCGTGTGCGCCCAGGAGGACGCCGTGAAGATGATCTCCAAGGCGAACGAGTACAGCATCACCACGGTCGAATCCGCCAAGGTCGAAGCGACGCGCATCCTCGGCGCCGCCGAAGCCTACAAGTACGACACCGCCAGCGTCGCCCTCGCGGACGCCTCCCGGTTCGAAAGCCAGCTCGAATCCTACCGCCACCTCCCCGGCATGTTCAAGCTCCGCACCTACCTGGACTTCCTCGAAAACGACTGCAGCGGCATCCGCAAGTACATCATATCGAACGAGATCGACGTCCGCAACCTGGTCTTGAACCTCGAGGAGAAACCCTCCCTCGACCTCCTCAACACCGACATCAATCTCCTGACCAACCCGAAGTAACCCAAACCTCAAACAACCTCGACGGGACGCCCGCACCGCCGGACGCCTCCCGCACCCTGTCTTATTCCAGTGTTCAACCATCTCTCCAAATCCGTCGGCAACCTCATCAAAAACCTGAAAACCGCCCTCTCCGGCGCACCGAAACAGCAGGAGCCCCCGGCGGCTGCGCCCGTCCGCAAGCATGACAAGAAACGCCGCCGCCAGCGGCATCCCGAGGACGCCGCGTATATCCGGCGCGCCGACAGCCGTCCGGCACCCGCCCGTGACGTAAAAATGGACGATTCCCAGGCGAAACAACAGTCCCGCAAGCAGAAACAGCCCAAGGAACCGCAGGACCAGCAGAAACAAGCAAAACAGCCAAAGCAACCGAAACAGCCGAAAAAGCAGCAGGCCGCGCAGAAGCAGAAACAACCCCGGCAGATTCCGCCGATGCCCGCCATCGTGCCGCCGCCGGAGGAACCCGGCAAGATGCGTTTCTGCGACCTCGAACTCTCGCAGGAAGTCCTCGCCGCCGTCCAGGTCCTCGGATTCCTCTACTGCACCGAAATCCAGAAGCTCTGCCTGCCCTACGCGCTCGCCGGACGCGACCTCGCAGCAAAGGCGCAGACCGGGACCGGCAAGACCGCCGCGTTCCTCTCCACGCTCATCACGCGGTTCCGCCGCCACCCCATTGAGGGCGAACGCAAGCATGGCGCGCCGCGCGCCCTGGTCCTCGCCCCGACCCGCGAACTCGCGATCCAGATCCATGACGACGCCGAGGCGCTCGCCCGGTTCACCGACCTGAACTGCCTCGTCATCTTCGGCGGCATGGACCACGAAAAACAGCGCCGCGAGCTCGACGCGCCCATCGACATCCTCGTCGGCACCCCGGGTCGCATCATCGACTATTCGCAGAGCGGCGACCTGGATCTCTCCAAGGCCGAAGTCCTCGTGATCGACGAGGCGGACCGGATGCTCGACATGGGGTTCATCCCGGACGTCCGCCGCATCGTCTACCACCTGCCGCGCCCCGGCGTTCGCCAGACCATGCTCTTCAGCGCCACGCTTGAGCCCGCGGTCCTGCGCCTGGTCGACTCCTGGATGAAGGACCCGGAATTCGTGGAATCCGAGCCGCAGCACATCGTGACCGACCTCATCGACCAGCGGTTCTACGCCGTGCTGGACGAACAGAAGATGGCGGTGCTCCTGCACGTGATCCACGAGGAGAAGCCCGAACGCATGATCATCTTCGGCAACCGCAAGGACAAGAACATGTCGGTCGCCGCCCGCCTCTTCGAATACGGCGAGGACGCCGAACTCCTCTCCGGTGACGTCCCGCAGGAAAAACGACTGAAGATACTCGACCGTTTCCGCGAGGGCAAGACCCGCATCCTCGTCGCCACCGACGTCGCCGCACGCGGCATCCACGTGGACGGCATCAGCCATGTCGTGAACTACGACCTTCCCGAACAGGCGGACGACTACGTGCACCGCATCGGTCGCACCGGACGCGCCGGCGAGCACGGCATCAGCATCAGCTTCGCCGACGAGTTCGGCTCGTTCGTGCTGCCCCAGCTGGAACAGTACACCAAGTGCGAAATCAAGACCGTCCAGCCGCCGCAGGAGTGGCTGGAACTCCCCGAAAAGACACGCGAACTCCCGCCCGAGGAGCGATCCCGCCTGAACCGCCGTGGAGGCGGATCCGGCGGCGGACGTCCCCACCGCGGCGGCGGACAACGGGGCCGGAGATGAAGGAGACAAAGTCTCCACTGCGGCAGTGTCCGGCTACGCTCGGACAAGAGGAAACTGGGATTCTACAAAAGAGTCCCGGGATAACTGTCGTCCTCGACCGTCTCCGCAGCGCGCACAACACAGGCAACATCTTCCGTCTGGCGGAGGCGCTCGGCGCGAAAGAGGTAATCTGCTGCGGCTACACCCCCTGCCCGCCCCATCCGAAGCTCGCGAAGACCGCCATGGGCGCGGACACGATGGTCCCGAGCAGGTCATTCCCGACCGCGCTCGACGCCATCCGCTCGCTCCGCGAGGAGACGCCCGGCATTGAGGTCCTCGCGGTCGAACCGCTCCCGGAATCCGTCGACGCGTGGCGGTACCCTTTTCATTTTCCGGTCGCGCTGGTCTTCGGCAACGAAGCGCTCGGGATTTCGCCCGAGGCGCTGGAAGCCGCCGACGCGACGGTCGGTCTGCCCATGTTCGGAGAGAAGGCGTCGATCAACGTGGGCAACTGTGCGGCGGTCGTCCTGTACGCCGCCGCCGCGAAATTCCTCGCGGATTCGCATAAGGAGATGACACCATGAACGTTCAACCCGGCAAAGACTGGAGTTTCTTCCTCTTCGGACAGCATACGGAAGCACTGCGCGACGACCTGAAACGCCGCGGCGCGCGCCTCACAGACACCCCCGACAACGCCGACCTCATCATCCCGTGCGGCGGCGACGGCACGCTCTTCACCGCCGAACTCCGCTGGCCCGGCCGCCTGAAATTCCCCATCCGCGACTCCGCCACCGCCCCGCGCTGCCCCGCGCATGGACTCGACACCCAGCTTGATGCGTTTTTCGCGGGCAAACTGAAGACGACCCGGCTGCCGAAGCTCTCCGGGCGCGCGAACGGGCACGAGCTCTTCGCCATCAACGACATCTTCCTGCACAACCGGATGCCCGTGACCGCCCTGCGCTACAGCGTCTCCATCGATGGCGCCATGTACGCCCGCGAGGTCGTCGGCGACGCTGTCGGAGCCGCCACCATCCACGGATCGACCGCGTACTACCGCAGCATCACCCACAGCATCTTTCGCACAGGCATCGGCCTGGCGTTCAGCAACAGCACCGAGCTGGTCAACCACCTGGTTCTGCCCGAAAACTCGCTCATCCGCATCGACATCCTCCGCGGTCCCGCCGTCATGGTCGCCGACAACTCCGAGGAGACCGTGCCCGTCGAAGTCGGCGGATTCGCCGAACTCACCATGTCAGACAAGTTCACCGACATCCTCGGTCTCGACCTCTTCATGTGCGCCGAATGCCGCCGCCTGCGTCACACGCTCCGCGATTCCACGCGCTTTATCGGCGGCGGCGGCGAGGGAGGCCGCTGACCATGCGGATCCTCGTCACCGCGGGCCCCACGCGCGAGGCGGTCGACGCCGTCCGCTTCCTCTCCAACAAGTCCACCGGGAAAATGGGCTACGCCCTCGCAAAAGCCGCAATCGAGGCTGGGCACGACGTAATCCTGGTCTCCGGTCCGGTCGCGCTCACGCCGCCGGACGGCCTGCTGGAATTCGTCCCGGTCGTCTCCGCCGCCGACATGGCGGAGGCGGTCAAATCCCGCGCCCCCGGCTGCGGCATGGTCGTGATGTGCGCGGCTGTGGCGGACTACACCCCGGCGCATCCCGTCGACCGTAAAATGAAGAAGGCCGACGGCAATCTCTTCCTCGAACTGAAGCGCACCGAAGACATCCTGAAGACGCTCGGACAACAGAAAAAGCCCGGACAGATCCTGGTCGGATTCGCCGCCGAGACCGACGGTCTCGAACAGTACGCCCGCGCCAAGCTCGCCGCGAAAAACCTCGACTGGATTGCCGCGAACGATGTGTCGCGCCCCGACTGCGGATTCGCTGCCGGAACCAACGCCGTCACGCTCTTCGCCGCCGACGGTCGCCGCTTTGAACTCCCGCTC
Source organism: uncultured bacterium (assembly GCA_902802585.1). Taxonomy (GTDB): domain Bacteria; phylum Verrucomicrobiota; class Lentisphaeria; order Victivallales; family UBA1829; genus UBA1732. The sequence goes on along the minus strand of CADCMR010000001.1, from coordinate 162,523 downwards.
CAGAGCAAGGACGCCCTCGCGAAAGAACTGCTGGCGATCCTGCTGCCCCCGTCCTGCTGAGGCGCCGCCATGGCAAATCCGGTTCTGAGCCTGCGGACGAAACTGCGCGCCTGGCACGAGGACCGTCTCGACCGGAAGATCGGCGGCATCTCCCTCTCCGAAGTGCGCGAATCGCGTTTTCAGGACTTCGGCGCGTACCCGACCATGAGCGCGGAGTACGGCGCGATCGAAATGATGTTCCGCGATTTCCCGCTGGACGCGAACGACGTTTTCGTGGACGTCGGATGCGGATTCGGGCGCGTCATCAGCTGGCTTCTGCTCAAAAAGTCGCCGTGCAGGAAGTATTACGGCGTCGAGCTGGACCCGGACGTCGCCGCGGTCACGGAGAAACGCTTTGAGGGCTATCCGCAGGTGTCGATCCTGAACGGGAACATCCTCGACGTGCTGCCGCGCGACGGCACCGTCTTCTGGCTCTATAACCCTTTCGACGTTTGCGTGCTTGACGCTTTCCTCTCCAAGCTCGAATCCGGTCGCGAAGCGAAGGCATACGTGATGTATTACTGCGACTACCGGGCGTTCGCGCTGGAGGGTCGCCGCAACTGGAACCGTCTGCTGAAGGACGCCTGGCGCTGTCCCCCGGAAAAGCCCCTCCCCTGGTCGATCTGGCTCTATCAGCCCGATTGGAACCGCCCCAGGACAAGTCCCGGACTGTAGCAGCGCCGTGCTTCGCGACGGCACAGGGACAAGCCGTTGATCCCCCTTGACTACCAGTCTACTAGAAGATATTTAACAAAAAGCATGATAAACGGAATCGTGAACACGAGAATGGTCAAAATCACATAATGATCCGAAATGTTCTCAAATCTTCATCCATGAGCGTTGTTATGATTAGCGCGATCGGGATGATCAGCAGAAGAAAGCCAATAAAGCCTAATTCAATAAATCACCTTGCCTCTATCTCAGGTTTCCAGTCTCTTTTCTCCTCGGCGGGCACGTCCAGCAGAGACCGGATGAACGTTTCGATCTCGTCCGTTGCGCCGTCGGGACCGAAAAGCTTGTCCTGAGGAAAAAACTTTTCACCTCTCCCGTTCCAAATCCGCACATCGGTGGTCCGGGCGGGTTTCCCGGTGTAGCCGGATTCGCCGGGCATGACGGTGCGGATGATCAGAAAGGTAGTCTGGAAACGCAAGGTTTGTCCCTGTCGCGGCGACACGCAGGATATCTTCACATCGACCGCCATTTTATCGATGACCTGCGAGCGCGTTTTCAGCGCATGGATTTCCCGCATGAGTTCGATCATCCTGTCCTGCTCCGTGATGTAGAGACCAAGCTCAAAAACACCATCATCCGTCAAACGAAGAAACACGGGCAACTCGAACTCGTATTTCTCTTCCAGCGGTTTCAAAATATCCTGATTGAAAGTAGTATATGTCTGCAATCCATCAGGATCCTCGGACGTGGTCGGACCGAGATGAATCCAAACGACAATCGTGAGAACAATCCACACCAGCAAAACGACAAGCAGAAACAGGAAAATGAACCGAATTATCCCTCGAAGGCTTTTTCGCCTCGTATCCGGCCGGGTGTCTTCTCTTTTGTTTTCCATTTTGAGATTTCATGTGTATTGCGGGACGTTTTCCGTCGGAAATGACGGATAGAAAAGCTCAGAACAGGGTGGGCTGTTCGGGCTCGTTGTCCTCGTCCGTCGTGGTCTTGCGCGTCTTTTTCGCGTGGAACTTCGCGTGGCGTTCGCGGAGGATGGGGCGCGTGTAGGACGGCATCCCGGCGTCGGCGATGGCGTTTTCCTCGAGGTTTTCGAGGATTTCGCGGGCGCGGACGATCACGTCGTTGGGGAGTCCGGCGAGCTTGGCGACGTGGATGCCGTAGCTCTTGTCGGCGGCTCCGGGGACAATCTGGCGCAGGAAGATGATCTGGTCGCCGTATTCGCGGACGGCGACGTTGTAGTTTTTCACGCCCTTGCGCGTGAGGGCGAGCTCGGTCATTTCGTGGTAATGGGTGGCGAACTGGGTGCGCGCGCGGGCGGAGGGATGGTCGAGGAGGTATTCGGCGACGGAGAGCGCGATGGAAAGGCCGTCGAACGTGCTGGTGCCGCGTCCGATCTCATCGAGAATCACGAGGCTCTTGCTCGTGGCGTGGTTCAGGATGTTCGCGGTCTCGATCATCTCGACCATGAACGTGCTCTGGCCACGCGCGAGGTCGTCCATTGCCCCGACGCGGGTAAACACGCGGTCCACAAGCCCGATATGCGCCTCGTCAGCGGGGATGAAGGAGCCCATCTGCGCCATGATGACAAGGAGCGCGGTCTGGCGGATATAGGTGGATTTGCCGGCCATATTCGGACCGGTGATGATCATCATGCGGTTGTCCGCGCCGTCCAGCAGCGTGTCGTTCGGCACGAAGCGTTCGGATTCCATCTTCGCGTCGAGCACGGGGTGGCGTCCGGCGACGATGCGCAGGACGTCGTCGTCCGCGACGTGCGGGCGGCAGTAACGGTATTTGGAGGCGCATTCGCCGAGGGCGGTGAGGACGTCGAGACGGGCGACGGAGAACGCCGCCTTCTGGATCTCGCCGGTGAAGGTGCGCGCGTAAGTGCGGAGTTCGTCGAAGAGCTGTTTTTCGAGGGAGACCGCCTTGTCGGACGCGCCGAGGATTTTGCTTTCCATCTCCTTGAGTTCGGGCGTGATGAAGCGTTCGGCGTTGACGAGCGTCTGTTTACGGACGTAGTCGTCGGGGACGCGCGCGAGGTTGCTCTTCGAGATTTCGATGTAGTAGCCGAAGACGCCGTTGAAATGCACCTTCAGGCTCTTGATGCCGGTACGCTCCTGCTCCTTCGCCTGAAGCGCGGCGATCCAGGACTTGCCGTCGGTAATGGCGGACCGGAAGACGTCGAGGTCGTGGTTGAAGCCCTCGCGGATGAATCCGCCCTCCGCCATGTCCGCCGGGGGATCGTCGGCGATGGCGGCGAAGATGCGCGAAGTGAGCTCGGGGAAGTCGCCGAGACCGTCGCGGATGCGTTCGACGAGCGGCAGGTCATAGGCGTTCAGGATCATCTTGAGGCCGGGCAGGACGGAGAGGCTGTGTCCGAGCGCAAGCAGGTCGCGCGGGGTGAGCGCGCCCGCGTTGAGCTTGGCAGTGAGGCGTTCCATGTCGCGGATGGAGAGCAGGGTCTCGCGGATCTCCTGCCGGGTCAGAGCCTCGTCCTTCATGAGCCCGACGACGTCCTGGCGCTCTACGATCGCGTCGACGTCGCGGAGCGGTTTCAGGAGCCAGCTGCGCATGAGGCGGGAGCCCATGGCGGTGGAGGTGCGGTCGAGGACCTGCAGGAGCGTGCCCTCGCGGCCGCCGCCGTGGAGCGCGTCGACGAGTTCCAGGTTGCGCTGGCAGACAGGGTCGAGCCCGAGGTATTGTTCGCTGTAGTTGCGGCGGATGGAGACGATGTGCCCGGTGCTGCGGCGGAGGTTTTCGCCCGCGTAATGCAGCACGGCTCCAGCGGCGCGGACGCCGCACGCGCAGTCCCTTAGCCCGAAGCCATCAAGCACGGCGACGGAGAACTGGCGTTTCAGGAGTTCGGAGGTGTGTTCGTAGGAGAAGATCCAGTCGTCGAGCGGAGTCCAGAGGATCGGGCGGATCAGCACGGGGCGTCCGCCGGTCTGCTCCCATTGGTCGTAGAGGGTGCGCGGGATGAGGCATTCGCGGGGCTGGAGGCGCTGGAGTTCGCTCTCGAAGGCTTCGCGGGTGTCGAGGCGTTCGGTCTGGAATTCGGCGGTGCTGATGTCGAGCCAGGCGAGCCCGAAGACGTCCTTGTCCTCGGCAACGACCGCGCAGAGGAAGTTGTTGTCGCCCGGCTTCAGGAACGACGCGTCGAGGATGGTGCCTGGCGTGATGACGCGTGTGATGGCGCGCTGGACCAGGCCCTTCGCGAGCGCCGGGTCCTCCATCTGCTCCGCCACGGCGACTTTCAGCCCGGCATCAAGCAGTTTCGGAATGTAGGCGTCGACGGCGCGGTACGGCACGCCGCACATCGGGTTGTTGGCGCGGTGGGTCAGGACCAGGTCGAGGATCGGGGCGGCGCGCAGGGCATCCTCGAAAAACATCTCGTAGAAATCGCCGGCGCGGAAAAGCAGGATGGAGTCGGGAGGGGATTCCGCCTTCGCCTGAAGATACTGCTTCATCATCGGCGTGATATTCTTCTCGCCGAAGTCCTCGGGGGAACGCTGTTTCGGGGTCCTGCTCATGGTCGCCGCTGTGCCTGTGCCGCCTCAGAACGGAATGCTGTCAGGTTCGTCGAAGCCGTCGTCGCCGTCCGGTTCCGCGGCGCGGGAGGACGCAATATTGTTCCGGGCGGGCGGGATGAAGGTGTCGCCGCCGTCCGCCTCGGGCTGGAAGGGCGCCCAGGTCTGACCTTCGGGACCGTCCTTCGTGAGGATTTCGATCTTGCGCTTGAGCGTTTCGAGCTTCTGCTGGCAGTAGACGGAAAGGCGTTTCGCCTCCTCGAACGACGCGATCACGTCCTCCAGGCGTGTGTTGCCGTTCTCCATGGAGCGGACGAGCGCTTCGAGCTTCGCCATCGCCTCCTCGAACGACATTTCCCGGTCGGGCGCGGAATCCTTTTCTGTCTGCGGCATCGTGGTAGTCTCCCTGTAAAAAACGGTCTGAACAAAAATCGTATCAAGAATTATACATCCGAAAACAGGATAGTCAAATGGAAAGCGGCGGAAAGACGTTTTTTTTCCGAAAAAAGAGAAAAAGATGGGAAAAGCGGCTTGATAAAAGGCATCGGAATGCTATATTATCGGAATACTTTTTCCTATCACTACCACATACAAGAAAGGCACCCCCTACCATGATGATCAAATGCCAGAAGTGCGGCTTCGAGAACCAGATGGGCAGCATCTTCTGCCGGGAATGCGGCGAGAAGCTGGATATGGATGCGATTGATCCGAACAAACTGCAGAAGGACGTCGAAAAAGAGAAAAGCATCAAACTCGCCAAGAAACGCATCAAAAGCGCGATTTCCACCGGCTTCGGACTGCTCGTCGTCGCGGCGTTCCTCGGCGTAGTGTTCTATAACGGCGGCCTCCGCCAGTACGAAGAACCGTCTGTTCCCGAGGCGAGCGCCGTTCAGAAATACAACGCCGCCGTCTCCGGAACCACCGTCGGCAAGGTGAAGTATTCCTATCCGGAACTCAACCGCATGCTCCACGCCAAGGTTGTGGGTCCGCTCTCCGAGATCGACTCCTTCGCGAAGGTCACGAACGCCGAAGTCGTGTACGACGAGGAAAAGAATGAGCCTGTGATCTACCTCTGGATTTCCATCAAGGAAAAAGTGCCCGTGATTTACACCATCCACGGCAACATCGTGTTCAACACGCCGTCCGACGACTCCAAGGACGTGACCCCGCCGCTGTCGCTCGACGTCAAGCGCCTCGACATCGGTCGCCTCCCCGTCCTCGTCAGCACGCACACCTTCCTCGACGGATTCACCCCGCTTATCGACAACGAGGAGATCATGAACTTCTTCTCCCGCGCCAAGAACGTTGAGTTCGGCGCCGACGGCATGACCGTCGAGTTCGGCAAGGGCGGCGGTTCTTCCTCCTACGTGCCCCAGGCGTCCGCCTCCGCCGGCGTCGCCGCGCTGAAGGGCGGCTCCACCGCCGCGCTCTCCGAAAAGGAGCAGGAAGCCGCCGAACGCAAGAAACAGCTTGCGGAAGAAAAGAAGCGCAAGGCGGAAGAAGCCGCCGAGAAAAAGAAACAGGAAGAGGAAGAGCGCAAGCGCAAGATCGAGGAGTATAACGAGAAGAAGAAACAGGAAGCCGAGGAGCGCAAGCGCAAGGCGGAGGAAGAAGCCGAACGCAAGAGACAGGAGAAAGAGGAACGCGACCGCCAGATGCGTGAGGAAAACGAAAGAAGAAGACAGGAACGCGAGGACCGCCGCCGCGACCGCAACAATAATAATTATAACTCCCGCAGCAGCAGAAGCTCTCGCAACCGCTACTGATTCCGCAAAGGCCGTCGGCTCGACATGTCTGACCCAGGTGCACAGGACCGGGAAAGATTCCGGGAAATTTTTCCGTTCGAGGCGAAGTTCCTCGAAGTCGACGGCCAGAACCTGTGCTATTTCGATGAAGGGACCGGCCCCGCGCTGGTCCTGATTCATTCCTGCCCGATGTCGGCGTTCGCGTTCCGCAGCGTGATCCGGGAATTCCGCACAACCATGCGGGTGGTCGCCTACGACCAGCTCGGATTCGGACGTTCGGACAAACCGCTGAATTTCGACTACCGCATTGAGAACCACATCGAGCACCTGGAGCGCCTGCTCAACCACCTCGGGATCAGCGACCATATCACGCTCGTGATGCACGGGCGCGGCGCCGCCATCGGCATGGGCTACGCCGCCCGCCACCCGGAAAGCGTCGAGTCCTTCATCATCATGAACGCCATGTCGTTCTCCGATTTCTCGCTGCCGTTCCGGCTCCGCATCTGCAAGGTTCCCGTCCTCGGGAACATCCTCGTCAATAAGTTCAATTTCTTCCTCCGTCCGCCCATGCGGTATCCGAAGCTCGTCCGCGACGCGTACCTGATGCCGTTCCCGCAGAAGGAGGACCGCTGCGCGCTCATGGAGTTCATCAAGTCGCTGCCGTGCGCCCCGGAGGACAAGTCGGCGCAGTCCATGATCGAGATCGAGACGGAGATCTGGCAGCTCCGGGATAAGCGCGCACTGATTCTGTGGGGAGGAAAGGACTGGCTCTACACCAGGCGCGCCCTGCGGAAATGGACGGAGTATTTCCCGTCCGCGAAAGTCGTCATACTGCCTCTCGCCGGGCGGTTCCTTATGGAGGACGATCCGGCGGAGTTCATCACCAATGTCAGGGAATTTTTTGAAGAAGGAAAGACAAAGCCATGACCCGGGAATCCATCCAGCTGGAAATGAATTTCGACGGAACCAACGAGAACCGGTTCAAGCAGAGGTTCGACCTCGGCGAGTTCCAGCTCATCGCCGAGCTCCCCGTCCCGTCCGCCGACACGCCGCTGGCCGACGCCGTGCGCCGCGCGTCCGATTTCGAGTACCTGGTCCATTCGCAGGAGGGACCGAAGGCGTCCATCGCGTTCGTCAACGAAGCGCCCGCGGGCTACGCGCTCGACATGGTACAGTTCGCCGCGGAGCTGTGCAAGTACTCCCGCGACCGCCACATCCTCTACGTGCACGGACGCGACAACACGCTCAAGGACATCCTGGAATCGGTCCGGCACGCACATTCCGAGGGATTCAAGAATTTCTGCGCAGTGACGGGCGCGGCGGTCCCCGGCGAAAGCGAGGAGGAAACGCGCAAGCACGTTTTTCTGGAAAGCGTCAACATCCTCGGCGCGCTCCGGGACGCCGGACTGCCTTCGATCTCCATCGGCGCGACGGTCAATCCGTACCAGTACACGCCGGAATCCGCACTGGCGCAGTCGTTCAAGATGTTCCGCAAGCTCGCGAACGGGGCGGACTACCTGGTCGCCCAGTACGGCTGGGACATGAGGAAGCTCCAGGAACTGGTCTGGAACCTCTTCCGCCGCGAAATCAACATCCCGACCGTGGCGCGCATGATGTTCCTGACGCCCGACAACGCCGAACAGGTCTGCGCGGGCGGATTCCACGGAGTGAGCATCTCGCCCGATTTCGAGAAACTCCTGAAGATCGAGCGCGCCCACTCGTTCGCGCAGTTCGAGGCCGCCCAGCTGCGCCGCATCCAGATCCACGCCGCCGGGGCGCGCCTGCTCGGGTTCAGCGCCGTCCAGATCGCGGGCGTCACGAACGTCTCCACGCTCGAAACGGTCTTCCAGAAAGTCCGCGAGGCATTCCGGGAATTCCAGACCTTCGAGGACTGGCGCGCCGCCTTCCGGGAGTATTACGACCGGCTCGACATGGCGCCGTATCCGAACGAATTCTACCTCTTCGACAAACTGCTGGAGACCGAGCTCCCCGCCGGACAGCTTTCCTTCGAGTCGGGAATCCGCCCGCTTGCCGGGTCGGAAAAGTTCCGCCGCAAGCTCGCGGGCGCGCTCTTCGCAAACGCGGACAAGCTCCCTGCGCGGGAACGCCGCCTGACCAAAAAGCTCCTCGTCTCGTGCCGGGGTTGCGACCTGTGCCGGCTGCCGCGGACCGATTACGTCTGCCCGGAGACCTGCCCGAAGGGGCTTGCAAACGGCTCCTGCGGATGCAACAAGGCAAACAACGGCTGCGAGCTCATGGACGCCGAATGCGTCTTCGCGAAACGTGTCCGGATCGCGACCGAACGCACCGACTATTCCTCGCTGGAGGACGGCGCGGTCCCTCCCATTGAAAAACGCCCCTGAGTTTCCGTTTCTATTCCCGGTGCAAAAGTTTAGGCTGCCGTTCGCAAAACGACAGCCTTTTTTGGCAGCTTTTTCCCCAGGACTTGCCGGTTATTTGCTGAGGAGCGAGGGCAGCCAGTCGGAAAGCCACGGGATGTACGTAATCAGGACCACCGAGACTACCATCGCGATCCAGAACGGGATCATGGCAGGGGTGACTTTCGCGATCGACGTCTTGCCGATGCCGCAGCCGATGAAGAGGCAGGTGCCGACCGGCGGCGTGCAGAGACCGATACAGAGGTTCGCGATCATCATGATGCCGAACTGGATGTCCGTCATGCCGAATTCACGCACGATCGGGAGGAAAATCGGGGTGAAGATCAGGACGGCGGGCGTCATGTCCATAAACGCGCCGACGACCAGCAGCAGGATGTTGATGAAGATCAGGATGACGACCGGGCTGGACGACAGCGACATCATCCAGGCGCTCACGGTGCCGGGGATGTTCGCGACGGTCATGATCCAGCTCATGGAGGAGCTGACGCCGATCAGGAACATCACGACGGCGGTGGTGATGCCGGTTTCCTTCAGGATGCCCGGGAGGTCTTTGATTTTGACTTCTCGGTACAGGAACACGCTCAGGATGAACGCATAGGCAACGGCAACGGCGGCGGCCTCCGTGGCGGTGAAGATGCCCTTCAGAATGCCGCCGATGATGATGACCATCAGGAAGAGGCTCAGGAACGCCTGGCGGAACGTTTTCCACAGGACGGAGAACGGCACACGCTTCTCGAACTTCGCGCCGGAGCGCGCCGCGTGGATGATGCACGCTGCAATGATGCACAGCCCCATCACGATGCCGGGCACAACGCCCGCCAGGAACATCGCCGCGATCGAAACGGAGCCGCATGCGACGGCGTAGACAATCATGATGTTGGACGGCGGGATGATGAGACCGGTCGTGGCGGAGGTCGTGGTCAGGGCGGTCGAGAAGTCGCGGTCATAGCCTTTCTCCACCATTTCCGGGATCATGAAGCCGCCCACGCTGGCGACAGCCGCGCCCGCCGAGCCGGAGATCGACCCAAAGAGCATGCACGTGATCGTGTTGGCGTACGCCAGACCGCCGGGCAGATGCCCGACCAGCGCCGAAGCGAAGTTGATCAGGCGGCGCGCCATGCCGCCTCGTCCCATCAGGATGCCCGACAGCACGAAGAACGGGATGGCGAGCAGCGGGAACGAGTTGATGCCGAACATCATGCGCTCCGGCACGATGATCTCGGGACGGAACGAACCGCCCGCGACCGCCACGCCGAGCATGGTGGCGCCGCCGATCGCCACGGCAACGGGCACGTTCAGGAGAAGCAGAGAGAAGAAGATCAGCGCAAGAACCAGTCCTACACACTCCATGGTCACGCCTCCTTTCCGCTGTTTTTGCCGAAGACGTCCGCAGCGTAGTTGCAGATTTCAAAATACAGGATGAACAGACCGGAGACCGGGATCGGCAGGTACATCACGGCGTCCGGGATCTGAAGCGCGGGCATCACGTTGCGCGTGACGAACATCGCCTTGTGCAGCAGGAAACAGCCGCCATAGAGGAACGCCACGACGGTGAACACGATCGTCACGAGGTGGGCGATCGTCGCAGCGGTCTTGCGCGGGGTTTCGGTCATCATGTTCACGATGAGGTCGATGCCGAGGTGGGACCGGCTGTTGAACGCTAGGGCGATGCCGAAGAAGGAGGACCAGACGAGCAGGAGGCAGGCAAGCTCCTCGGTCCAGGAGACCTGCTTGCCCATGACGTAGCGGGACACGACGCCGAGCAGCACGTCAAGCACCAGGATCGCCATGCTGGTTTCCAGCAGGAAACTCAGTATTTTGACCATGACGGTATGGATCTTCTGCATCACTTGACCTCCCGGATGCGCTTCGCAAGGTCCTGGAGTTCGGCCGGGAACGCATCGTAGATCGGTTTGGAAAGCTCGATGAACGGGGTACGGTCGACCTTGATGAACTCGACGCCCGCTTCACGCGCGATCTGTTCGTTGAGGACCTCGGACTCGCGCCACGCCTGCCGCTGGAAGACGTTGGCATCGGCGGCGGCCTGTTCGATCCAGCCCTTCTGCTCGGCAGTGAGCTCGTCCCAGATCTTTTTGCTCATCACGAGTACATCGGGTACGCGCTGATGTTCCGTAAAAGTGAAGTATTTGCAGACCTCGAAATGGCGACCGGTCACGAAGCTCGGGATGTTGTTTTCGGCGGCGTCCACGGTGCCCTGCGACAGGGCGGTGTAGAGTTCACCCCAGGAGATCGGGGTCGGGGAAGCGCCCAGCGCCTCCATCGACTGCATGGCGATGGAGCTCTTCTGCGTGCGGATTTTCAGCCCCTTCATGTCGGCGGCGGAGCGCACGGGCTTCTTCGTGGTGTACAGGCTGCGCGCGCCGGCGTCGAAATAGCAGATGCCCATCAGTCCGTCGATCTTCCGCAGGAGGGACTTGCCGATCTCGCCGTTCATGACCGCCCAGAAATGCTCCGAATCGCGGAACAGGAACGGCGCGCCGACGACCTGGAATTCCGGCACGGAGCCGTCGAGCACGGCGGCGGAGCACTTCGCAAACTCAATCTGCGCGTTCTGCGCCTGCTTGAAACACTCGTCCTCGGAACCGATCATGCCGCTCGGAAAGATCTGAAGGTCCATCGTGCCGGCGGAAAGCTCGCGCAGGCGTTCCGACATGTGGAGCATCGCCTGATGGACAGGGTGGTCGGCGGAGAGACCGTGACCAAGGCGGAGCACGCGGATGTTGCCGGAGGTCTTGGCGGACCGGACCGTGAACGCGCAAATGGCGGTGGCGATGAAGCACGTCGTCAGGATGTTGAGGATCCACCAGGAGACGGGCGTCGAAAACATTTTATGGGTCTTTTGAAGTTCAGACATGGCGGAAGAAAATATCCTTTCGTTATATGAAGGTGAAAAAAGACAATTATTGATTGTTATATTTTAGCATAAAAAATGAAAAAATCAAGCAGAAACGTGCGCGCGGAAGAAAATAAACAAAAGAAAAGCCGCCCTCCCGGTGAAGAGAGAGCGGCGGAAACTGACGCTGACTGACGGATCAATCGAAGGCGTGGTGGGCGGAACCGAGCACGTTGATGACTTTGTGCTTGTAGAGTTCCTTGAGCATGTCGCGGGCGGGACCGAGATACTTGCGGGGGTCGAATTCCGCGGGCTTTTCCATCAGGACCTTGCGGACGCCGGCGGTCATGGCGAGACGACCGTCGGAGTCGATGTTGATCTTGCAGACTGCGGACTTGGAGGCTTCGCGGAGCTGGTCTTCGCCGATGCCGATGGCGTCCTTCAGCTGGCCGCCGTACTGGTTGATCATCTGGACGTATTCCTGCGGGACGGAGGAGGAGCCGTGGAGGACGATCGGGAAGCCGGGGATGCGCTCTTCAATCTGCTTGAGGATGTCGAGGCGGATGCGGGGATCCGTGCCCGGTTTGAACTTATAGGCGCCGTGGCTGGTGCCGATGGAGATGGCGAGGGAGTCGACGCCGGTGCCGTTCAGGAACGCCTGGACTTCTTCCGGACGCGTGTAGGTGTGCTGCTCGGCCTTGACTTCGTCTTCGACGCCGGCGAGGACGCCGAGTTCGCCTTCGACGGTCACGTCGAACTGGTGGGCGTATTCGACGACCTTCTTGGTCAGGGCGACGTTGTCGTCGAAGGACTTGGAGGAGCCGTCGATCATGACGGAGGAGAAGCCGAACTCGATGCAGCTCTGGCAGAGTTCGAAGGAATCGCCGTGGTCGAGGTGAAGGGCGATCGGGATCACCTTGCCGCCGCCGATTTCACGGGCGTATTCGACAGCGCCCTGCGCGAGGTAGCGGAGGAGGGTCTGGTTGGCGTAGTTGCGCGCGCCCTTGGAGACCTGGAGAATCACGGGGGATTCTTCCTCGGAGCAGGCGGCGATGATCGCCTGGAGCTGTTCCATGTTGTTGAAGTTGAACGCGGGGATCGCATAGTGGCCGGCCATCGCCTTTTTGAACATGTCGCGGGTGTTGACCAGTCCGAGATCTTTGTAGTTGACCATACGGTTGTCCTTTCCTATGATTAGGGTTGAAAGAAAAGCATCATATCAATATAGCACGGCGCGAGAGAAAAAGCAATCTTTTTTTCGGGAAAAAAACGTTTTGCGCCCGATTTGCGCCCGATTCTTTTTTTTCCCCGACAATGACCGGGGGAAACATCAAAGGTATCCGGGACGGGAAACACAGTTCAGGATCCAGGCATCCAGGAAACGCATCTGCTCCGGAGTGTGGAACCAGTGTTCGCCGCCGGGCATGACCGTGAGCGATGCGCCGGTCCGCGCGGCGAACGAGGACATCGTTTCAATCGAGGTCAGGTTGTCGCATTCTCCATATAGAACGCAGGTTGGGACATTCCACCGGAGCGGATGGTTCCGCACGTCCTGAAGCCAGTCCCAGGACAATGTTTCGCCGAATCCGGCGACGATCTCCCCGCGGACGCGAAGTTCGTCCTCCGTGACGTTCGCCAGCGACATCATGTCCGCGATCAGCTTTTCCATATTGACAATGGGGGAAATGAACAGCGCGCGTTCAACATACCGCGAGGAAAGCGCGCACATGGAAAAGAATGCGCCGATGCTGTTCGCGACCAGGACCGGCAGACCGCTTTCCGCGCAAAGCCGCTCAAAGAAGGGCGGGAACTCGGCACGCGCCTCCCACGGAGACTGCGAATGGTAGTCGAATCCGACGACCTCGCAGCCTGGGAAAAGCGGTCTGTAGTGTTCCGCCTCGCCGGCGTCGCCGCCCTTTCCATGAACATAAACGACCGAATGCTTCATACGTTTTCCACTGTGTTATTCCCGGTTCTTCCCGTCCATTCAGTCGTCCAGCGGCAGCCCCATCGCCTTCCGTGCCGTACGGAAGTGCATCTTCGCGAATTTCCGCAGGAGCGGTTCGCCGCCGGAAAGGAAGAGCTGTTTCGCGGTCTTGTCGACCTGTGTTCCGGCTCCCTTCGGGAGGGGGCATCCAGCCTCTTCTTCGAGTTTTGCCAGACGCCGCACAAACTCGGCACGCGCCAGGATGGATGCCGCCGCCACGGCGACGTCGCGTTCGCCGCGCGGGAACTGTTCCAGGCGGACGGCGCGGCCGTTTTTGAGGAGGGCGTTTTCGACGAGGCGCTTGTCGCCGAACTGGTCGGAGATCACGTGGCGGCATTCGGGCGCGAACTTGAGCATGTTCTCAAGGGCGCGGGCATGACCCCAGGCGAGGAAGCGGTTGAGGTTGCCGATGGACTCATACGTGCGGTTGTACGCCTCCGGGCCGATGACCACGACGCCGAACTTGCCGTGAACGGCGGTCTTGACCTGCTCCGCGAGCGCGGCGATCTTCGCGTCGTCCTTGATCGCCTTCGAGTCGCGCACGCCCGCTTTCGCCAGCGCGTCAGCCGTCTCCCGGTCCGCCACGAATACGCACGCCACGACCAGCGGTCCGAAGAAATCCCCCTTGCCGCTCTCGTCGATGCCGGCGTGCGGATCCCTGAACTCCAGCAGCGGCGGCGGTTCCGATTCGTCATGCGTCAGACCGATCAGCGGCTCCAGCACGAATTCGACGAAATCCTGCGTGCCGGCGCCCTGGACAACGAGCTTGCCGGACCGGTACGCCGCCACCTGCGTTTTCTCACGGGCGGCTTTGAAGAGCATGTAAGGACCGGAGGAAAACTCCCACGCGGAAATGGTTTCAAGATTGGCACGAAGGGCGTCCATCTGATCGGGTGTCAGTGTCGCGACGAAACAAGTTTTACCACTCACGGCGGCGGGTCCTTTATTGGGCTGAAACAAGAAAAAAGGCGGAAATACACATTTTTTTTAAAAAAAACGTCAAAACTTTTCTATTATAGCTTGAAAACTCGCAAGAATCAAGTTAAAGTATGAATGTTTCCCGTTTTTTTCGGATAATTGCCAGGGAAACGCACAAACCGTACGATCCATGAACCGCATATAAGGAATAACGACGATGAAGAACACTACATGGGTTTTTGGAAGCATGCTTGCCGCCGGCTGCATGCTGTTGTCCGTCCCCGTGGCCGCCCAGGGCAATTTCCCGCAGGGGATGCCGGGCGGAATGGGACGCGCCCCCGGGTTCCCGCAGCAGGCAGGCGCGCCGGGACTTCCGCAGGCGGGCACACAGGGAAAAGCCAATCCCGCCGGAACGAAAGCCGCGACCTCGGACAAGGCGAATTCCACTGCGAAAAGCAATACCGCGAGGAACGAAAAGGCGGCGCTCGAAGCCGCGAAATACCAGCTTTCCAACCATCGCGCCGACCTCATTAAGACCACGATCGACGGCTACGCCTCCTCCGACGACCTCACCGATCCCGCCATCGTCCGCGCCATCAACGCCGACATTGAGAAGCATATGCCGCTCGTTCCGTCCGTGCCCCTCGAAAACGCCGACACCCAGGCGCTGAACGAGGAGGCGAGGAAGCAGGTCGAGCAGCAGTTCGGCAATGACGACAAGGAATACCGCAAGATCCTGAACGAGGAATCGATCAAGGCAATCCCCCTCTACAAGGTCGGTGACAGGGTCGTCGTGAACTACAGCATGGGGCCGAAGCGTTACTCCGTCAGCGGCAAGCTCTACCGCGTCGCGGACAACGCCATCACGGTCGAGGACAAGATCATCAACCTCATCGACCTCAACGACGAGACCCGCGCGAAATTCGACCCGCAGAAGAACAAATACATGCGGAACCAGTTCGTCGAGAAACGCCTCCTCCTGCTGGCGAAAGAAAAGAACGACAAGCTCAACGCCATCTACGACAAGCTCAAAGGCGAGATCTTCAAGCGCAACGAGACAGCCGGCTACATCTACGATCCGCAGACCGGCGAATGGTCCACAGCGCAGGAGCTCTCGAAGAACTACATCGCCCGCATCGTGAAGGATAAAGGCAAACAGCCGAAACCGAAAACGACTGCCCAGACAAAGACCGGCAACGACGACTTCGATGATTTCGGGAACGACGGACAGGATACCACTCCCGCCACGAATCCCGCCGCAAATGCCAATGCCGGAACGAAGCCCGATACGGCGCAGACAGTCGCGGTCATCCCGGTCAACGACGCGATCAAGCTTGAAGACAACGCGGAATCCAATGCAAAATACAAAGAGGTCATCGCCAGGGCGGAGAACCAGCAGAAGAACGCCAACGAGAACTACGCCGGCATCGACGCCGACTGCGGCTACAAGAAGGCGTGCTGGGGATTCACCATCGCCGACACGCGCTACGCCCTCTGGCACGAGCCCGAGTTCCCGCACATCGAACCCGCGCTCGGACGCGACGTCATCAACTTCCCGCCCGACGGGCTGGACGTCGGGATCACCGGCGAGCCGAACAACATCGACCTCGTCTATGTCTCCAACAGCCTCTCCAAGGTCGTCTATATGATGAAGGACTGCTCCAGGCAGGATTTCCTCCGCTTCAAGGATTCCCTCACAGAGCAGTACGGGCACGCAGCCGAGGACAAGGGCGGAAACTCCACCGCGTTCACGAACATCTTCACCGGGAAGACCCAGCCGCAGCAGATCGTCGACGCCGAGGATATCGAATCGGCGCAGGCGGCGGTGAAGGACGCGGAAAAGGCGTTCAACAAGGCTGTGTCGGAACTGAAGAACGCGGACGACGACAGCCGCGACGCACTGCAGGAAGCCCGCGACAAAGCCGCGACCGCCCTCAAGGAAGCAAACGCGAAAGCGGAATCCTACGAGAACGCCGTCTCCTCCGGCAACCTCCCGTACGTCTACTCCCGCATCAAACTCGCGAAGGACAACGAAGGTCAGACCGTGCTGCCCTATACCTTCAACTGGAAGGGGCAGTACGTTTCCGGCACGCTCATTTTCTACTACGACAAGGCGAAGGACAAAGTCACGAACCTCGTCTTCGCAAAGGAATACAAGAGATAATTCCTTCGCAGATTCCGGCGGAAACACCATCCGGACAGACCGCAAAGGTCTGCCCGGTTTTTTTGTCCGCAGCCCTTGGAATGCGGAGCCGCGCCTGTCAACCATAATCTTCTGATTGTTTTGATCTTACAAAGCCTTTGCGTCCGTTTTTCCCTGTTCGGAAGCTTTTTTGAGAGATCAGCTCAAAAAAAGGAGGGACCATAGGCTTGCCCCAGAAACAGAAGAAAACGAAACCGCCTTCCCAGTTCGGACGCCTCCCGTTCCGGCTCCGGTACCGGATCGCATGCCTGCTCCTGGAAGGCGCGACCAGCCAGGCCGTGCTCGCGAACCCCGAGGTGGCGGGAACACTAAACGCGCTCGGGCTGAACCTGACGGCGGCGGCAGTCACGCGGTTCAAGACCACGCGCGAATTCAAGACCATCGCGGAAGAACGGGAGAAGGTGCACCGGGCATACGAGGAAGTCCGGCTGTCCGCGGCGCTGCTCCGCGACTGCGAGGCGACGAGCGCCATCGCGGAGGAACTCAAGATCGACCTGTTGAAGCTCGTCCGCGAATGCACCGACGCCACGACCGACGACCCGAAGACCATCGAACGCCTCGTCCGATCGGCGGTCACGCTGTCGAAATCCGTCTCGGACGGACAGAACACCGTTCTGCGCAAACGCGTCGCCGCGCTGTCCGAGGAAAACGTCCGCCTTCGCGAGGCGCTGGAACGCGCCCGGATGCAGTATAACGAACTGCTCGACCGCCGCCGGGACGAATGGTCCCGCGTGGACGGGACCGAGATCGCCGACCGGCTGTCCTCGATCCTCGGCATCAAACCGTAACAAACATACTCAAACCTCAAAACAAGAAGGAACACGACCATGAAACTGAACCATTCCGAACGGAGCACCGCACGAAACGGCGGCATGCCCGCACCGGGCAGCTGGATCGCCGCAGCCCCCGGCGACCGCGCCCGCTGGCTCCAGACCTCCGAATACACGCCTGTGAACGTCTCGCGCATCCTGGAGGCCGCGAACGAAGGCGACATCGCGGAACTCGCCGTCGCAGCCCGCGAGATCCAGGAACGCAACTGGGAAGTCATCCTGGCGATGCAGGTGCGGAAAAGCGCTCTGACCGGACTCGACTGGGGCGTCGAACCCGGCGACGCCCGCCCCGCCTCGAAAGACGCCGCAGAGGCGTTTGAAACCGCGCTGAAGGAATCCGGCGGCGAACCGGGGCTGAGCTCGTTCCACGAACTCGCCGGACACCTGATGGACGCCGTGATCGCGCCGCTCTCCGCCGCCGAGATCGTCTGGGGCGCGGGCGGGTCGCTGGCGGGATTCCGCCCCGTGGGAGCCTGGCATTTCACGTTCCGCGGCTCGGAAACGCCTCTGCTCGTGACGGACGACAATCACACGGGCGTCCCCCTGCCCCCGGCGAAGTTCATCGTCCATACGCACGGCGGCATCGGCGATCCGGCGCGCGCCGGGCTCATCCGGACGCTGATCTGGCTGCATGTGTTCCAGAACTACCCTGTGAAGGACCTCGTGTCGTTCGTCGAGCGCTACGGAATGCCGTTCGTGGTGGCGAAGGTCGACCGCAGCGCGTGGGAGAACGAACGCGGCGTGATGCGGAATCTGATTCGGAGCTTCGGACCGAACGGCGGCGGCGTGTTCACGAAATCGACCGAACTGGAACTCCTGCAGGCATCGAACTCCGGCGGCGACGTCTATTTCAAGCTCCTGGAATACACCTCGAGGGCGATCACGAAAGTCATCCTCGGCCAGCTCGCCAGCTCGTCCGAATCCTCCGGGCTCTCCGGAGGCGACGCACAGTCGCGCGTGCGCGGCGACCTGCTGGAAGCCGACGCCCGCGCGATCGAATCGACCGTCCGCTCCCAGCTCGCAGTACCGTGGACCAAGTTCAATTTCGGCGACGCGGCGGCGGTTCCGCTCCTCCGGTTCCGAAACTCCGCGCAGGAGGACCGCGCCGTCTTCGCGGGCATTGTCGAGACGCTTCACCGCGCCGGACTCGACGCCGACCCCGAGGAGATTTCCGCGCGGTTCGGGATTTCGCTGAAACGCGCCGAAGCAGCCCCGGAGGCACACCCATGACCTCAGCCACGCTCACCGTCGCAAACGCGCTGAAAAACCTCGTTTCCACCTCGTTCCCGGCAGTCGGATTCGTGACCGCCGGAACGCCCGAAACGGCGGTCCTGGCGAAATCCCTGCCCGCCGGACTCCGGCCGCCCTGCGTGCTCATCCTCGCGGGCGACGGAGCTTACAAAGACAGCACGCTCACGCGCCGCCAGCAGTTCCACTTGATCCTGATCGACGTGCTGGCGGGGACAAACGACGCCCGGACCGCCGCCGCGCTCGGACGCTTCGACGCATTGCAGGCGCTCTTTCCGGCGGACGGACTGTCCTCCGGCGACGTCGTGTTCCTTCCGGATTCGTTCCGCCTGCTGGATTGTCCGGACGGACGCGCAGCCGCGTGCCTGACCGTCGCAGCAATGTCCCCGTCGTCCTGAGCACCGATTCCCACCTCAAAAACACTAACGCACAGTTGTCATTTCATCAGACAGCCGTGCGTTTTTTTGTACCTTCAAACGGGTTTTATTTCGAACTCAGAATCTCCTCGATTACGCCGATCTGCTCCTGTTCCGCCCGAACCGCAGCGTCCAGCGAAGCGGGATCTTTCGTCCGCGCGTGGCGTTCCAGCATGGCGCGCGTCGATCCGCGGCTCAGGAGTTCGCGTGAGGCGGCGCGGAGAGAATCAAGGCGATCGTCGCCGGGCGGCAGTTCGCCGATGCGAACGGATAGTTCCGGATAACGTTTCATGAAGACGCCCAGAGTCCACGGTTCGGGCGAATCGGGATTCTCGACCGAGACGCCCCGGATGGCATCCGCCTCATCAAGACCGGTAATCACGCTCAGATACACGATCTTCTGCGCGGACTTGATCTCCACGCTCCCGAGCAGAAGGCGTCCGTTTTGGCGGATCAGCCGGAAATAACGCGGCCGCAGGCTCGACGCGACCACGACGACGCCCGGTTTGCCGACGTGCCTTTCCGCCACGTCCCGGACCGCTTCCGGTAGCGTGTCCAAAGTATCCGGCGTCACCAGCACGCACAGCGCATCCAGGACGCAGTCCTCAATCTCCATGACCTCCGAGGCGACGGAATTTTCCGCGTCAGCCTCCGCGGCGGAACGGCAGGACACGGCTCCGAAGCAGAGCATCAGGCAGAGAATGGAGAGAAGGACGTTCGATTTCATAGGCAGACAGGGGTGTCGGATACTTGGAAATGAGCCTCCGTTTCAGCATGGAAAGAATCGCAGAGGACCGGGTTATAATATGCCCTTTCAAGCGCCGGATTTCAAACGGAAAACACGTCGGGGGATGTTTTTTCGGACTTTTTTATAAAAAAAGTCGGTTTTCGGGTTGTACTGCGGCAAAAATGGATTAGGTTATCTTATTCAGTTTTTTCCGGACCACTCACGCGCAGTATATAGAAGTACCCATGAAAACCCGTCAGCCCATCAAGCCCCAGCCCGATATCCAGCCCATCGAGCCGCCGAAAAAGCCGGCCCTGCCCGAGCTGGTCGTTTTTATCCTTTTCGCGTTCATGATCACGCTTTTCGGCCTCATCATGCTGTATTCCACCTCGTTCGTCACGCAGGGCAGCGCATACTTCACCAAGCAGCTGGTATGGATGATTATCGGGCTCTTCGCGGGCGCGGGTACGATCATGGTCGGCAGCAAACGCCTTTCCGACTGGAGTCCGCTCATGCTCCTCCTGCTGGACATGCTGCTGATCTGGGCGCTTTTCTGCAAGCCGATCAACGGCGCGCGCCGCTGGATCCAGTTCGCAGGGTTCACGCTTCAGCCGTCCGAGCTGGGCAAGGTTGTCATCACGCTCTTTCTTGCGAAGTTCCTTTCGTCGCGCACGCGCGCCCTGGAAAGCGAGCCGTTCTGGAAAGTCATGGTCCCGAGCGGGATCTGGGTCGGACCGACCATTGTTCTGGTCCTGGCGGGCGAAGACCTGGGCACGACCGTCCTGCTCGGCTCGCTGTATCTGCTGATGCTCTTCGTGGCGGGGATGCGCCTGCGGTACATCCTGCCGTTCGCACTGATCCTGCCGCCGACGGCGATCCTCATCATCCAGAGATTCGACGCGATGCGCTGGAGCCGCCTCACGGTGTTCATGGACGCCGAATCGTACAGGATGACGTCCGGCTACCAGCTGTGGAACTCCCTGCTGGCGCTCGGATCGGGCGGCTGGACCGGGGTCGGCTTCACGGAAAGCCGTCTGAAATTGCTGTACCTCCCGGAAAACCACACCGACTTCATCCTGTCCATCGTGGGCGAGGAGCTCGGTTTCATCACGCTCCTGACCGTGATCGTGGCGTACCTGATTCTCGTGCTCGTCGGGCTTCGCATCAGCGTAAAGGCGCGCACCCGTCAGGGGATGCTGATTGCGTTCGGCATGAGCATTTTCATCGGCATGCAGGCGCTGATCAACATCGGCGTCATCTCGGCGGCATTCCCGACCAAGGGCATGCCCGCGCCCATGATCAGCTACGGCGGCAGCAATCTGCTCGCCTGCCTCATCGCCTCGGCGTGCGTCGCCAGCGTGGCGATCGACTCCGCGGTCCCGGACTACCCGGACAAACTGCTCGCGTGGGCCGCGAAACGGCTCCATTTCAACCGTCCGTCCGCGACGGACGGCGCACAGCAACCATTCTGAAGGGACAAACCATGCAGGAACTGAACCGACTTATCATCAGCTGCGGCGGCACGGGCGGCCACTTCAATCCCGGATTGAGCACGGCATGCGCATTCCGCGACGCGGGAGGCAAGCCCCTGCTCATCCTCGGAGGCAAGCATTTCGAGGAACAGTCGAAGACCGCCGCGAAGAACGGCATCGAGTTCCGGCGCGTCTCCTGCGCCCCGCTGTCCAAAAGCCCGTCCGGGGCAATGCGGTTCCTGTCGCAGCAGATGCGCGGCGTCCGCGAGGCGAAAGCCATCTTCCGCGAGTTCAAGCCGGACGCCGTCCTCTCCATGGGCGCATTTCCCTCCATCCCCGCCTCCGTCGCCGCCTGGCGGACCGGCGTCCCGCTCTTCCTGCACGACGGCAACGCCCGCATCGGCAAGTCCAACCGTTTCTTCAGCCGCATCGCGTCCGGCATCGCCCTCTCCTTCCCCGCGGTCAACGCGGACGCCCTGCACTGCCCCTCCGCAGTGACCGGGCTTCCGCTCCGCAAGGCGCTGCTGGAGGACGTCCCCGTCTCCAAGGTCGAGGCGGTCGCGCGCATCAACGCCACGCGCGGTGCCTCGTTCTCGCCAGACCGCCCGGTCGTCCTGGTGTTCGGCGGCTCGCTGGGCGCGGCGGCGATCAACGAGAATTTCACGATCCCGATCGACCATCCCGGCGCAAAGTCACTCCAGGTCATCCACCTGTCCGGCCCCGGGAAGTACGACGCCATCCACGACAAGTATTCCGCCTGCGGCGTCAACGCGCTCACGCTCGAATCCGCCTCGGACATGCAGAACCTCTACATGGCGGCGGACCTCGTGGTGTGCCGGGCGGGCGGCAGCACCGTCTCAGAACTCGCCATCTTCGGCCGCTACGCCGTGCTGGTCCCGTACCCGTATGCCGCCGAAGGGCACCAGGATGACAACGCGCGCCTGCTGGCGCGGACCGGGGCCGCCCGGATCGTCCCGAACGCCGAATGCTCCCCGTCCGTGTTCCGCAGCATCCTCGCCGAGTTTCTGGACGATCCGGAGAAATTCCGCGAGGCGGGCAAAGGAGCGCTCGCGATGGCGCAGCCGCAGGCCGCCGCCAACGTCCTCGCATTCATCGACAATTCCCTGAAGTCCGCCCGTTCCGGGGCATAGGACCGGACACAGCCGCAGATCCGCCATGAAGATACGTTGCCCGCAGTGCCAGAGAGTCAGCGAAATCCCCCATGTCGACCATGGAAGGCTCGCCGTCTGCGCCTGCAAAGCGACGTTCCGGATCGACGATTCGACCGTCGAGGAGGAGTTTTCCCTGCCCGACCTGCCGCCGCCCGAGTCCATCGGACGCTACACCGTCGTGCGCTACCTCGGGCGCGGCGCGCTGAACTGCGTTTACGAGGGCATCCATCCCGACCTCGGCATCCCCGTTGCGATCAAGACGCTCCTCCCGGAATACGCCGCGGACAGGCCGACCCGCGACCAGTTCCTTCACGCCATCAAAGCCTACGCGAAGGCGGTCCACCCGAACATCGTCAAGGTCCACGAGACGGGCAGGGACACGAACGGCGTCC
This sequence comes from uncultured bacterium, assembly GCA_902802585.1. GTDB lineage: Bacteria > Verrucomicrobiota > Lentisphaeria > Victivallales > UBA1829 > UBA1732. The sequence goes on along the minus strand of CADCMR010000001.1, from coordinate 139,907 downwards.
CGTACCTGGTCATGGAGTACCTTCCCGGCGGCACGCTGGCGGACAAAATACTGGAAAATGGATTCTTCTCCGCGAAGGAGACCGCGAAGATCGGCGCGGAAATCTGCCGGGCGCTGGTCGTGACCTCCGGGCTCGGCATCGTGCACAGGGACATCAAGCCGGACAACATCATGCTCTCCGCGAACGGCGAATACAAGCTCACGGACCTCGGTCTCGCGAAGCTCGACTCGACGGCCGCCGCGGCGGCGAACAGCGCGCTCGTCCTGGACGAAATCGATCCGGAAAAATCGGCACGGAAAACGAGCTTCGGCACGCTCGAATACATGTCCCCGGAACAATACATCGACTCCGAATCCTGCGACATCCGCTCGGACATCTATTCACTCGGCGTGACCATGTACCAGCTCGTGACCGGACGCCTCCCGTTCGAGCCGCAGACCCGCTCCGAACTCCGCCACATGCACATCTCTGTCGAACCGCTCGTCCCCAGCACCTACATGCACGGCGTACCCATCGACTTCGACTACATCGTCATGCGCTGCATCCAGAAACGCCCCGACGACCGCTACGGAACCCCGGAAGAACTCCTCGCCGACCTAGAGGCGTTCCTCGCGGATGCGCCGCTTCCCTCGACCACGCGCGGAGCCGTCCCGTATGTCCGGACTCCGGCGCTGACCGGACGGACCGCCGGGGAGAAACAGTCCAGGCTCCTTCCCGTCGTCGCCGCGCTCCTCTGCCTGCTGATCCTGGCGGGCGCCGGAGCCCTCATCCTGAAGGAACACGCCGCATCAAGACGGACGGGGAAGCCCGCCGCGCCGCAGGAACAGGAAACCGCGGTCCGGGAACTTCCCGGATTCGCCATGCCCTCCGGGGAACAGATTCCGCAGCACGTCCGTCCGTCCACAAAGGCGCTCGGAGCGGAGATTACCATCGCCGGGGAGGACATCGACACGCAGGCGTCCGGGCTGTTCGAGGAAGCGAAGAAGGCGGCGGCGCAGGCCATGGAAAACGGGTTCGGATTCAGGAAAGCAATCGAGGACCTGGACACATTCACATCTTCCGGGGAGTACGAGCTTGAAGCGCTCAATATCATAGCCGATCTTAAGAAGGCGTCCGACGCGGCCGTCGCGAACCTCATGGGAAACCTGAACGAAAAAGCCGACCAGCTCCTGAAAGAAGGAAATCTCGACGGTGCGATCAACGTCTACAGCACCGACATCGGACCGCTCGCACCGGAATCCCAGACCGAACGCGAAAAAATGATTCGCGAACTTGAAAAAAAGCGTCAGGACGCCGCCCCCGCCGAATCCGGCGTGACCTCTGAATCCGGTGTAACCGGCGAATCCGCGACCGAGGAGGAACCAATTCCATGAACACAGGCACATCCCCCCGCAAGCCCCCGCGCATCCTCGTCTGCGGACCGAACCCGTCCTGGCAGAAAACGCTCGTCTTCGACGAATTCCGTCCGCGCGAGGTCAACCGCGCAAAAGAACGCGACTGCCGGGCGTCCGGCAAAGGCGTGAACTTCGCCCGTGCCGTCCGCACCTGGGGAACCGCCGTTCCGTCCGTGTACCAGTTCACCGGCGGCGCGAACGGACGGAACCTCAACGAATGGCTTCGCCGGGAAGGCATTGAGGCGACCAGCCGGGAGATCAAGGGCGAAACGCGCTGCTGCACCACGGTCCTGTGCAGAAAACACGTCTGCATGACCGAGCTGATCGAACCGTCGCCGACTGTCACCTCCGACGACATCGCCTTCCTGAAAGAACACATTCTCGCCGGTCTCCCGGACTACGACGCGCTGGCGCTCTGCGGCACGCTGCCGGACGGTCCGCTGGACGGTTTCTACGCCGCGCTCGCAAAGGAGGCGGTCCGCGCCGGAAAGCCGGTCCTGATGGACTCCGTGGAGCGTTTCGGCGAGACGCTCGCCGCCGGGGTCCAGCACCTGAAAATCAACAGCGGTGAACTCCTCGCCGTGACCGGCGCGTCCGATCCCGAAGCCGCCGCGCTCGAACTGCTGAACCGTTTTCCCCTGCAATCCGCCGCCATCACGGACGGTCCGGACAGCGCCTTCATCGCATGGCAAGGCGCAATCCACCGAATCTCCATCCCTTCGCTCCCCGGCGTCAGCAATCCCCTCGGCGCGGGCGACGTCTGCTCTGGCGTCATGCTCTCCGAACTGCTCGCTGGCGCGGATCCGGTCCAGGCTTTCACGTCCGGGCTCGCCGCCGCCTGTGCGAGCTGCCTCATGAAGTACGCAGCGGAGTTCGACCGGGCGGAAGCGCTCCGCATCCGGGATGGAATGCGAATCGAAGAGACCGCGCCGCGCACCACCTGACACAATTCAAAACTCAACCATATTAAACCATAACAACCTGAAAGGAACCATTCCCATGAGCTCCAATTCTTCCGGCGGATTTCTCCGCGGCTGCCTGATCGTCTTCGGCATCTTCTTCGTCATGTGCATCGTCGGCTTCATCGGTCTCGCCCTGTGCATCGCCACCGTCGCCGGCGCGCTCGGCGAATCCGATGCACTCAAGACGAACAACGAGTACACCATCGAATTCATCAGCGGCAACAAAGAAGCCGACAACCGGATCGCCGTCATCGACGTGAAGGGCACGATCGCGAGCGAAGGCGAGTCGTTCGGCGAAGTCATCGCAAACTCCAGGCAGATCGTGAAGCTCATCCGCGCCGCGAAGGACGACGAGAGCGTGAAGGCGATCATCATCGACCTCGACACCCCCGGCGGCGAAGTGACCGCCTCCGATGAGATCTACCACGAGCTCAAACTCTGCGGCAAGCCCGTCGTCGCCATGATGAACACCATGGCGGCAAGCGGCGGCTACTATGTCGCGTGCGGCGCGGACAAGATCGTCGCGAACAAGTTCACGATGACCGGAAGCATCGGCGTGATCATCTCCACAGTGGACGTCTCCGCCCTGCTCGACTGGGCGAAGGTCAAGCCCGAATTCTACACCTCCGGCAAAATGAAGACCATGCTCAACCCCGCCAAGCCCACCACCGAGGAGGAGGCGAAGGTCGTGCAGGCGCTCGTCATGGACGCCTACAAGGAGTTCGCCGGCATCGTCTCCGCCGCCAGGAACATCCCGCTTGAGAAGATCACCCAGGGCGAACTCGGCGACGGCCGCGTCTTCGACGGTGAGCAGGCGCTCGCGAACGGTCTCGTGGACCAGATCGGCTACTTCACGACCGCCGAGGACGCCGCGCTCGAACTCGCCGGGCTAACCCGCGAAAATTGCAGCATCGAACGCTTCAAGTCCAGCGCCTCTCTCGCCGACCTCCTCGGGCTGTTCGGCGTGAAGGCGCAGCCTGTCACGTTCAACTCGCTCCTCTCCGGCACGAACGTCGTCCTCCCGAAGGCGGGCTGCCCCTACTACCTCGCCACGGGTCTCTGATCCACTCATCCTTCCGCGTGCATTATGAGAGATTTTGAACGGGAAGTCACCAACGCCGCCGGGTCGCTGCCGCCGATCCGGACGGAGGAGTTCTCCTGGTCCCTCGCCAGGCACTACCTCTTCCGCTTCTGCCGCCGGGCGTATTTCATCCGGTACTACCTCGCGCAGGGCGGGTGGGACGCCTATTCCCACACGCTCGCCCGCGAGGCGTATTTCAGCAAGTACCTGATGCCGTTCGACACATGGCTCTCACGCACGCTCCGCGACGCCATCCGCGAGTCGTTCGCCAAGATGAGCGCCGGCTCCCCCGGACACAAGCGACGCGGCTTCGGATTCTACCTGCTGCGTCAGATCGGCAAGGCGACCGCCGACCTGCAGATCAGCCTGAAGAACCGCGAATATCTCTACGACGCGAAACGCCCCGCGATCCTGGAATACCACCTCGGGATCGGCGACTTCGCCGACGTCGACAAGCTCACCGCCATGGCGGTCTCCATCCTCGGCGACGCCTACGCCATGCTCTCCCGCTCCGACATCATCGCCGACCTCGCCAACATCAGCTTCGTCGACCTCCGCACTGACGACGTCTTCATCAGCGTCGACTACAAGGGTTTCCCCGTCTGGCTCGTCCCCGGACTCATCTACTTCCACGAAGGCGCGGCGTCCGCCATCGGCGCGGAGGTCCGCCTCACCGGCGGCGAGAACACCACCGACTTCTTCGCGCGCATCGGACGCCTGAATTCGCTGTTCGCACTCTACTGCGCCCGGCGCTACCCCGGATTCCCCGTTAATATCACCACGTTTACATTCTCGCAGGAGCTCTCCAGCGTGGTCTACAACCTCTTCGAGCCGGACATCGAGTCCCTGATCGACCAAAGCAGCGCGGAGATGCTCGCTCTCGTCGACAAGGACGGGCTCGCCCACCCCGAGGACTTCCCGCCCTGCGAGAACCGCGACGCCTGCCGCACCTGCCGCTACCAGTCCGCGTGCAGGCTCCTCGAAAGCGCCATGCAGGGCAAACAGGTCTGAGGCGGCGCCATGATCCAGGACTCCGGCGAAACATTCCGCGTGGTCTCCGACTACGAACCCGCGGGCGACCAGGCGGACGCCATCCGCCAGCTGAAGGAAAACCTCGACCGCGGCATCCGCCACCAGACGCTTCTCGGCGTCACGGGCAGCGGCAAGACCTTCACGCTAGCGAAACTCCTCGAATCCGAGCTGAACCGCCCCGCGCTCGTCCTCTCCCACAACAAGACGCTCGCCGCCCAGCTCTACAGCGAATTCAAGGCTTTCTTCCCCACAAACGCCGTCGAATATTTCATCAGCTACTACGACTACTATCTGCCCGAATCCTACATTCCACAGACCGACACCTACATCGCGAAGGACGCCAGCATCAACGACAACATCGAGCGCCTCCGCCTCAGCGCCACCGCCTCCCTGCTCGAACGCCGCGACACGCTCGTCGTCGCCAGCGTCTCCTGCATCTACGGCCTGACCTCGCCCGAAGACTACGACTCCATGAGCCTCCGCCTCGCCGCCGGGGACGAGCTCGACCGCGACCTCTTCCTCCACATGCTCGTCGCCATCCAGTACGAACGCAACGACATGGCGCCCGAACGCGGTCAGTTCCGCGTGCGCGGCGACTGCGTGGACGTCTTCCTGTCGCAGAAGGAGGAGTTCCTGCGCGTGGAGTTCTGGGGCGACACGATCGAATCGCTCTCCCGGCGCGACCTCGTGACCGGTCACGTCATCGCCCAGTGCCGCAAGGCGCTCATCTTCCCCGCCCGCCATTTCGTGCTGCCGCAGGAGAAGATCGACGCCGCCATGAACGGCATCCTGGAGGAAATGCGGACCTGCGTACACAATTTCGAGGAACAGGGCAAGCTCGTCGAGGCGCAGCGTCTCTTCCAGCGCGTGAACTACGACGTCGAGATGATGAAGGAGATCGGCTACTGCCCCGGCATCGAGAATTATTCGCGCCACCTCTCCGGACGCGCGCCCGGCTCCCGCCCGTTCTGCCTCGTCGACTTCATGCCGAAGGACTACCTGCTCTTCATAGACGAATCCCATGTGACGCTCCCCCAGCTCCAGGCGATGTACAAGGCGGACCGCAGCCGCAAGCAGACGCTCGTCGACTACGGGTTCCGCCTCCCCTCCGCGCTCGACAACCGCCCGCTCACCTTTGACGAATTCCTCGGCCTCACCGGCGACACCGTCTACGTCTCCGCCACCCCCGGCGACTACGAGATGAAGATGTGCGGCGACGCCGTGGTCGAGCTGGTCGTGCGCCCGACCGGGCTGCTCGATCCGCCGGTCGAGGTGCGTCCGCTCGCCACACAGATTGACGACGTGATCGCGGAGATTCGCGCCACCGCGGCGGCGGGGGCGCGTTCGCTCGTCGTCACGCTCACCAAGAAAAGCTCCGAACGCCTCGCCGACTACCTTTCCGACGTCGGCATCCGCGTAAAATACCTGCACTCCGAGATCGACGCCATCGAACGCGTGAAGATTCTGAACGAACTCCGGCGCGGCGACTTCGACTGCATCGTCGGAATCAACCTCATCCGCGAGGGCATCGACCTCCCGGAAATCCGCCTCGTCGCCATCCTCGACGCCGACAAGGAAGGTTTCCTGAGGTCGCGCCGTTCCCTCATCCAGGTCGCCGGACGCGCCGCGCGAAACGCCGACGGTCAGGTCATCCTCTACGCCGACAACATGACCGACAGCATGAAGGCGCTCATCGAGACCACCGAGGCGCGCCGCGCCAAGCAGAACGCCTACAACGCCGAGCACGGCATCATCCCTCACACAATCATCAAGCCGCCGCGCGAGACCATTGCCGAGATCATCGGCGCCGCGCAGCCCGAAAAAAACACGCCCGCGACCGCCGCCTCGAACTCCGGTCGCGCCTACACCTTCCACGAACCCGGCGCGCCCTACAACACCGGCATGAAGACGCGCCCCGCGAAAGGCAGGAAGGGACGCGGCATGAAGGGCCAGTCGATCACCATCAGCGAGACCGAGGAGATCCTGAAGCAGACCGGAGCCGCCAGTATCGACGAACTCGTGCTCGAACTCGAATCCCAGATGCTCGAAGCGGCGGAGGCGCTCGAATTCGAACGCGCCGCTCAGCTCCGTGACCGCATCCGCTCCCTCTCGAAAGACCTCGACGCTCCGCCGTTCTGAACCGGACATCCGCGTATCGATCGAACTCAACCAAACCAAACAGAAAGCACTTCCATGAATCCGCGCCACCTGAAAGCATCGTTCCTCTCCTCTCTCGCGCTTCTCGCGGTCCTGTTTGCCTCATCCTGCGCCTCCAGTGAACGCATGAACCGCCTCGGCTACGATTCCGATTCCTATTCCGCGCCGAAGGCAAGCCGCATTTCCGGCGGCAGGTTCGACGAAGCCGTCGTCAATCTCCGCGCCCCCGCCGACCTGAAGGACCGCCAGGTCAACATCTGGCCGTTCTGCACCGTGAACAGCCGTTACGTCAGCATCCTGTGGCCGTTCATCGACTGGGACGACTTCGGCATGGCGGTCCGCCCGTTCTTCAACCAGGAGGGTAACGACTGCTCCATCCTCTTCCCGCTCTCCTCGTGGAACACCGTCGACGGGGACGGCTGGGCTCTGAACGCCTACTGGAACGAGAACCATTTCGGCATCTTCCCGTTGTTCCACTACGGGAAAGCCCACGACTCGTTCTGGTACGCCGGACCGTTCCTCGGCGGCGAACACACTTTCGGCATTCTCCCGCTCTGCCTCTTCGGCGAATACCTCAATATCGTCGGTCCCGTCTGGTGGGAAAAGAATACGCCCGGCGATGCAAGGGAATACGGATTCTTCCCGCTTTTCTGGAAATACAAGGGCGGATCGACGTTCCTTCCTCTCTATTATTACGATCGGGACGACTGTTTCCTCTCACCGCTCTTCTGGATGTTCATGACGCCGGACGGGAAAGGGAACGAGATATGGGGCAAGGGGCAGTACCTGATCCTCGGCTACTGGGATGAAAACGGCATCGAACACGGCTTCGTCCCGTTTTACAGGGTCGATAAGGAGGACGAAGACCTTAACCACGTCCTGCTCTGGTGGTGGAAAAACAACACGCAGACCTGCGGGCTTTTCCCGTTCGCGTGGTTCAACAAGGACGGCGGGAGCATCCTCCCCTTCGCATCATGGGAGAAGCGGTCCGCCACGGGCATGAACGGCGAGGAGGAGACCTGGACGGAAGGAAATGTCCTGCTGCTCGGCTACTGGGGCCGCCATACATACGGGCTCTTCCCGTTCTTCCGCGGCTCGTCATCCGACGCCGACATGAAGTACGTCGGTCCGCTCTGGTGGGCGTACGACGAGAACGAGCGCGAATACGGGTTCTTCCCGTTCTTCCGCGTCGAACGCAGCAAGGGCGAGGCGAACAGGAGCTACCTCTTCCCTGTCTACACCTGGGAGAAAGACCGCTACGGCTCCGAGTTCACGTCCATCCCGTTCTCCCGCGAGGACTACGACTACCCCGATTACCGCGCGACCACGTCCGTCCACGGCCGCCGCTACCTCATCTACGCCACGCATGAGAAGAAAGGCAACCGTTTCAGCGGTCCGGCGGAACGCGACGACTACCTCCCGGTCTGGGATTTCTCGCCGTCGTTCCTCGCCGACGTGAAGGCGCGCATGAAGGAGGACGACCTCACCGAGGAGGAGGCGGACCGAGCCATGCGCGACGAGGTCGCGTCGAAGTGGGAGACCGGCACGACCGCGCTGCATCCGTTCTTCGAGTGGACCACCTCGAACGAGGGCGAACGCGACCTGCGGCTGCTCTTCTACCTCTTCGGATTCGACCGCGACAAGGATTCCAGCTCAAACTGGCTGCTCTGGCACATCCTGTTCACATCCGGCTCCGACCGGAGCAGGGACGGCTACGGATTCGAACGGACATCCGGCTACACCAACATCCTCGGCGTCTTCCCCTACTGGTTCCGCAACTCAGGAAACGCGGCAAGCGACGGACCGGACCTGTTCGGACCCGCGCGCGCCTTCATCGACGAAAGCATCGAACTGCTCCTGAAACGCGCCCTCATGGAAGACGGCTCCGAGGAGAGCGCGCAGTGGAGCGAGAACGTCCGCATCGGCTACATCGGCAAGCGCTACATGAAGGACCCGGACGCACCCGAAACAGGCGCCGAGGTCTACCGGATGTACACGCCCGAAGAGCTTCAGAAACAGGCCGACGGACCCTTCTCGCCCGTGCCGGGCAGGGAAATTCAGCCCGTGAAGACCATCAAGCCGTTCAAGCTCCGCCAGATCGTTCCCGGCATCCCGAACGAGGAGATCTTCCGCGTCTGTGGCATGGACCGCGCCCTCTCCGGCGAAATGACCGCGCAGGAGGCGGAGGACACGGCGAAGCACCTCATGGGTGCCATCCTGGAGACGTACCGGCGCGACGGCACGGACGTCAGGACCAACTACGGATTCTTCCCGCTCTTCGACGTGGACCGGACCGAACGCGAGAAGGACGGCGAAACGAAGACCGTCTCCACCGAGGTCATCACTCCGCTCACCTACACCAGCGTCGAGGAGGACGAGTCCATCACGCGCATCCTGCTCGGCATCCTCGGCTACCATGAGGATAAGACGTATTACCGTTTCCTGAACGGCCATGCCCGAACGGACAATACGTTCTCCACGCTCGGCCTCATCCGCTCCGAAACGGAAGTCAGCCCCCATATGCGGAAGGGCTACTACGACATATTCGACGATCTTGTGAAGCTGGTCCGCACGCCCGATCCCGGCGCGAATCCCGTCCTCGCCGGTTTCCGGAACCTCCTCATCACCGCCGCGTGCGACGAGCTCCTGAAGGAGTACTCGATCGAACACATCCTGCCGTTCCGCGACTGCATCCGGCGCTACCGCGACGGCGCGCGCACCGAGGCCGACGGGCAGGCGCTCATCGACGAGCTCACGCGCCTGGAAAACGAATACATCTGGAGATACGACGTCAGGAAGAATTCAAGCGGGTTCTATCCGTTCTTCTTCTGGGAAACGTCCCGCGCCGAACGCAACAGCGAGGTCCTCGGGTCCGCGAATTCCTGGTTCATCCTCCCGCTCCTCTCCGGCGGCAGCTCCAATCCCGAAGGCTCCTCCCTCGGCATCCTCTGCCCCCTGCTCTACTACGGCGCGACGAAGACGCCGCAGGTGTTCGACGATCCGGGATTCAGGTCGAACTACCTCCCGTCCGGCGTCGACGCCGCCCTGCCCGATCCGGAAAAAATCCTTCCCGCCGACGCAAACGTCCTGAAATCCTCCCACGGGGCGGATCCGGTCCGGGGCAGGAGCGACCACTACGCGCTCTTCCTCGTCGGGACCAGTGACGAAAAGTTCGCCCAGTGGAAGCCGGGGACCGATCCGCTCGTCCAGGATCTGTACGCGCGGCTGACGTCCATCAGCAGGGATTTTTACAAGTCCAATGCTGTGACCGCCTATTACGGCGGCACGCTGACCCCGGCGGAGATCGCGGCGGAAGCGGAAAAGGCGGCGGCGATGGACGGTTCGAAGACCGCCGGAGAATTTGAACGGATCTTCTGCTCCGACCTCCTCGACAAGGAATACAGCCGGATCACGGACGCCATGGAGAAACTCGGCATGAAGCCGTTCGACCGGGATACGCCGCTGAAGGATTCCTTCGAGACGCTGCGCCGGAGCATCGCCGCCGAACATATCCAAATGCGTACGGTCTCCGGGTTCAACACCGGCTGGAGTCTGCTCTCCTCCTCCTTCTCCTGCGAGGAGACCGGCGACTACCAGACCAACGTGCTCTTCGGCCTCGGCGCGAACAGCCAGAAGCTCGGCGCGAAGGAACACCGGAGCATCCTCGGCTACCTCTATAACATGGACACCGACGGCATCAACACACGCAAGTTCATTTTCCCCTTCATCACCACGAAGGACGCACCCGGATTCCACGAGTGGTCCTTCCTCGGCGGCCTCTTCGAACGCTCCGAGGAGGACGGCAAGACCGGCGGCCGCATCTTTTTCTTCCCCTACGGCAACCGTCCCGGAAAGGATTGACGCCGGAACATCTTTCTGCAAACGCAAAGCGCCGCCGCCCGGATTCAAGTCACGGACGACGGCGCGATGTTTTCCATTCGGGATCACTCGGACGGAAACATCCAGAAATAGGCAAGGATGCCGCCGAGGAGGAGGAGAATGCTGAGACCGACACAAAGGACGGTGTCCCAGTGTTCCGCGAGATAGCGTTTCATGATTGTTTCCCTTTCTGTTGCGGAGATGAGGGTACGGACGGCACACGCATGCTGAAACGATGTGCGCTGTCCGGGCGAATTTCAACTCAACAAAGAAAGGGAGACCGGTCCCGCCCTCACGGGCAGATAGGAACGCGGGAAAAGCTGGAAAAGGCACGACTGACCGGAGGATTCGATGCGGAACGGGCAGTTCGGGGCGGGTTCGCACTGGCGGAACGGTTCGGGGCGGGAGGCGTCCGACTGGAGTTTCCGCACGATGCCGAGGCCGGGGCGGCTGTTGCGCCCGCCAGTCTGAAGTCCGGCGCTTCCGCCGATCCGCATGACCGCGAGATGTCCGGCGCGTTCCGCCTCGGAACGGATGCCGCGCGGCGAGGACGACGGTTCGGCGAGGATCCCGGCGGACACGGGACCGCCGTTTCCGACGGCGGCCGCGGTCAGGAGGCTGTTCAGAAGCAGCCAGACGGCAAGCAGTCCGACCGCAACGATGTCCGGCCTCCGCATGGTCCGAATGTCCTGTCCGTTGTTCATGGTCTTTGCCTCTCCGTGATGCAAAATGGATGATGTGATACCATACACCCGCCGCGCGGAAATTGCAAGGGCGGACGCCTTTTTTCCCGCCGCACCGGGTTTTTTCGGAAAATCCGGCGGGCGCGGGTTGAAAAAAACGGTGTGCGCGCTATATTGATAGTACGAGCGTGGTTTCCCGCCGACACGGGGCGCCGCGTACAAAAAGAGATGGCAAAAAGAAAGGATGAAAGATTAAGATGATCACCCCTGCAATCCATGTTCCGATCGCGCCGGTGCCCCCGGTCGTCGATGATGAACAACGTTTCCTGGTATGCCCCGTCTGCGGCGAAATGCTCGCCCAGCCGGACGTCGAGTCGTTCTCCCGCTGCCCGTACTGCGACCACAAATTCGTGAAGGACGATGCGATGGAGGATTTCCTGCTCGCCCCAACGGTGAAGGCGTGGATCCAGAGCCAGGACATGCTCCCGCTCCAGTTCCGGATGGACGACATGATCGAACCGGAGTAAACCCGACCGCATGCGCCCCGACGTCAGACTGATCGCCGTCGACCTGGACGGCACGCTTCTCAACGACCGCAAGGAGATTCCGCCGGATTTCGTCCCCATGGTGGAGGCGCTGTATCCGCGCGGCGTGCGGTTCGTCCTTGCCAGCGGACGCCAGTATTTCAACCTCGCCGCCATGTTCGAACGCATCGCGGACAAGCTGTTCTTCTTCTCCGAAAACGGCGGGCTCGTGTTCGACGGAGAGGAGAACATCTTCTGCCGTCCGCTGCCCGACGACGTCCTGCCCGTGCTCTGGCGCACCGGCTCCGCGATCCCCGCGACCACGGTCCTGTGCGGCGTGAAGTCGGCGTACATTTCCAGCGCGTGCGATCCCGTCGGACGCGAAAACACCGCGATTTACTACAGGAAACGCACGTTCGCGGACGATCCGCTCGCCGCCGTCAGGGCCGCGGGCGACTCCGTGGTGAAGGTGGCGGTGTTCGATCCCGTGAGCGCCGCCAACCGCTGCGAACCGCATTTCGCGCCGTTCCGCGACCGCCTGAAAGTCACACTGGCGGGCCAGAGCTGGATCGACATCATGCGCGCCGACGTGAACAAGGGCATCGCGATCGAATTCCTCCAGAAACGCCTCGGGCTCACGCCCGACCAGTGCATGGCGTTCGGCGACTACCCGAACGACCTTGAAATGATTCAGCACGTCGGGCTGAGCTACGCTATGGCGAACGGGCATCCCGATCTGCTCGCCGCCGCACGGTTCCGCGCGCCGTCCAACGAGGACGACGGCGTGATGCGCGTGTTGCGCGAGACGTTCCCCGACGCCCTTTCCCGATAAACAACACTGCAGATTGATTGACTTGGGGCATATACTGCTCATCGATAACTTTTCTTTATCAAACTATGCCGAATGATTATTTTTGTTTCTATCTTGGGCAGATTATATTATATTCTGTCTCTTCAATCATTTCCTCCGGCTTTCTTTCATGACAATTCCAACACGTCTCATTAACGCCCCATGAAAAAGATCCCCCTTCCGACACTGTTCCTGTTCTTCTTCGCCGCCGTCGTCTACGCCATCGGTGCCGCCACGCGCGCCGGAGTGCCGGGCATGGTGTACGACCAGATCCGCGAATCGCTCGGGTTCACCGCCGCGCAGACGTCCGCCATTTCCAGCTGGGGCGTCGCCGGGTGCATGGCGTTCCTGGGCATCTCCGGCATCCTGACCGACCGCCTCGGCTGGCGGCCCGTGATCCTCGCCGGGATCGCGCTGCAGGTCTTCGGCGAATGGCTCCTGTACACCTTCACCGCGCCCGCCTGGGTCTACGCCGGGGCATTCCTGAACGGCGGCGGCCGCACCATCGGCTACCTCACGCTCCTGAAATTCCTCGATTCCGAGTTCGACCGCAAATACTTCTCCGCTCTCATCGGCGTCTTCTACGTCTTCAGCTACGGCGGCACACTCCTCGGGTCCTCCCCGTTCGCCGCCCTCGCCGCGGACCATCCGTGGCAGCTGATCCTGCGCTGGTGCAATCACCTCACGACCGCGTGCGGCATCGCCGTCGCGGCCTGCCTGCTCTGTTCCGCCCGGACCGCCCGCCGCACCCCCGGCGCACCGATGAAAAAACGCGAGCCGTTCCCCTGGGGACAGCTGCTTGTCCAGCTGAAGAAACCGCAATGCGTCGGCGTGTTCTTCTGCGCCGCGTCCGGGATCGTGCTCTACTGGTCGTGCCTGAGCGGAATCGGCAAGAAATACCTCTCCGACCTCTGCGGTGCCGAAACCGGCGCGCTCGGCGCCATGAACACCCTCGTCATGGTCGAAATGATCTTCGCGGGGACCGTGAGTCTGTTCCTCGGCAACCGCAGAAAGGTGTTCCAGGCCGCCGGTTGCATCCTGATCGCCGCAGGTTCCGCCGTACTGTTCGCCGGGACGTTCCTGCCCGCTCGTTCCGCCCTTGCCGCCGCCTGGACCGGATTCCTCCTGCTCGGCACGGGCTACGGCTTCACCGGCATCCAGATCACCGCCTGCCGCGAATTCGTCCCGCCCGTCTTCGCCGCCAGCGCCATCGCGTTCGTCAATTTCTGTGCGAACGTCCTCCTCATCGCAATCGCCCAGCTCGCGGGCTGGCTCTTCGACCGGTTCGCCGTGGACGGCGGACTTCAGGCGGCTCCGGCGGGATTCCGGATCCTGCTGGGCGTCTATCTGCTGATCGCGGTCCCGGCGGCAATCGCCGCGTGCTTCCTGCGCGATTCCAAAGGCCGGAACATCAGCGCCGAGATTTGAATGCAACATCCCTGCATCTCTTTCCCGATTGTTTTTTTCATTTTCCTTTTGCTGTTTGCTTGACATTTTAGATACAGCGCATTATATTGTATCAAAAACATATAACATCTGGAGGAAGATATGAGTACATCCAATCTTTGTGTTCGGGTCGATTCCGAACTGAAAAATGCTGTCGAAAGCTGTCTGGCGGATATGGGATTGAACATGTCCACCGCCATCACGATTTACCTCAAACGGATTGCAAGAGATCATGAGATTCCCTTCAAAATCACGGCTGCTCCGCGCGTCAATCAGGAAACAATAGATGCCATCGCGGAGGGACATCGTATCGCCAATGATCCTAGCGTACCGGGCTACCGGGATATGAAAAGTCTGATTGAGGCATTGAACTCGTGAAGTACATAGTAAAATAAACGGCCCGTTTCCAAAAGGACTATAAAATCCTTGTGAAACGGAGATTTGATGTTTCGAAGGTACATGAGGTCATTGAAATCCTTGCATCCGGCAGTGTACTTCCCGGTAAATATCATGACCATGCATTGTCTGGAAACTATCAAGGTGCCAGAGAATGTCATATCAGGTCGGATTGGTTGCTGATTTATTCCATCTCGAACGAGACGCTTGTTCTTGAATTGCTCCGTACCGGATCGCACAGCGATTTGTTCTGATGCATTGCATATCGCCATCCTTAACACAGCGCTTTGCCGTACAGGCATATAACGAAGTTCTTTCATGAGCAAACTGACTAACAAAATCGAAAAACTGGAACGTGATTGTTTTACGTTGCGGGAGGCTTTGAAGGCGCTGATCCTGAACGACCGTTTCTGCATGCACGAGGTCGGGGCGAAATGCGTAACCGGAGAATTCGTGGATGGAGAGCAGAACGATGTTGAGCTTGGCATCTGGTTTTACAAAAAAGGCGCGATGCTGGGGGATATCGAATGTCAGTGGGACTACGCCATGATGCTGTACAGCGGAGAACACATGCCGCGGGACAAACGCAAGGCGCTTTTCTGGTTCAAAAAGGCGATGGAGAATCCCTTGGCAACCAGCGAATATGAACTGGACAGGAAAAAAGATGCCCGCGAGATGTATGAGATCGTCAAACAGGAGCTTGCCGGGGGAAAGAAAGACCTAATGAAGAAAAAACAACCTCGGAAACTGAAACAGAAAAAAACTTCATGAGTTCAAACAGGACGAATTAAGCCGGTTATCGGTTTAGTTCGACTTGATTTTTATACTATTTTGTGCTATGTTATAGTTTATAGTTTGAATATCCCCAAACCTCACACAAGGAAACAATTACCATGAAATTCAAAATCGGCGACATCATCGCGGTCATCTACTTCGCAGCGTTCGTCTGCCTCGTCTTCTTCTTCCCGCTGGACTACGGGGCGCACGGCAAAGCCGACCTGAGCAATCTCGAATTCTCGGGAAAGATCGGTCTCTTCTGGGCAGGCTTCTCCAAGGAGGGCATCAAGGCGTTCGGCCGCGTCGTCGGTCATTACCCCTACATCTCCGGTTTCCTGAAGGTAGGCCTGCTCGCCACGCTCGGTGAAATGATCAAGGTGCGCGGCAAGACCGGCAGCTGGAAGACCCCCGACCTGCTCCTGAAGTTCCTCGTCTGGGGCGTGTACGGCATGCTCTTCACCATCGCGTTCGCGCTCTTCGGCAAAGGCATCGCCGCCGTCATGGGCACCCCGGTCTGGCCGCTCACGTTCGAAAACGACACCGCGCAGCGCATCTGGCAGGGCTTCTCCACCTCCCTGTGGGCAAACCTCATCTTCTGCTTCCCGATGATGCTCAGCCACGATTACTGGAACACCTGCATCACGAAGAAGCGCTTCCTCGGCGGCGCCGAGTTCCTCGAAGGCATCGACAAGCACCTCTGGGGTTCCTATCTGCTGAAGACCATCGTCGTCTTCTGGATCCCCGCGCACACGATCACGTTCTCGCTCCCCGCCAATTACCAGGTCCTCATGAGCGCGTTCCTCAGCCTCGCCCTCGGATTCATCCTCACCATCAAGCCCAAAAAGAAAGCCGCCTGACCGCGCCATATCCGATCCGGCTTTCCTCCGCATAATCAATCAACCACAAACAGAAAGGCATATCACCATGAAAAAAATGCTCTTCACGCTCACCCTCGTCGCGGCCGCATTCTGTGCCCTGACCTTCACCTCCTGCAAGAAGAACGAAACCGCCGGCGAAAAGCTCGACAAGGCGATCGACAGCACCGAATCCGGCGTGCACAAGTTCACCAAAAAGGCAGAAGAAGCCGGCAAGGAAACCAGCGACGCCGTCAACAAGGCGTTCGAAGACCTCCAGAAGTAAGAGGCTCCCGCCTCGCTTCCGAATCGTTCGATTCTCCCCGGTTCCAGTTAAGCGCGGAACCGGGGATTTTTTGCGCCATCGGACAAGGCTAATCAGCCTCACAAACAAGCACAGATCTGTAAAGAATAGGACCTATATGTCCTATAAGTCCCATTCTTATCCGTTCTCGGGAAAAGCCCGGAGGACGGGAACCACCCGTCACTCCTCCTCGTTCTTCGCCTTGCGGGTCATGAGCTCGCGCACGACTTCACGCGCATCGCGACCGTCGTGGAGCGCGGCGTAGATGCCGTGGATCAGCGGCGTGTCGACGTTCCAGCGTTCGGAGAGCGCGTAGGCGGCCTCGCAGGTCTTCACGCCCTCGGCGACGACCATGTTCATGGACCTGATGATCTCGTCGAGCTTGCGCCCCTTGCCCAGCTCCTCGCCGACGTAACGGTTGCGGCTGTGCTTGCTGGTGCAGGTCACGATCAGGTCGCCGACGCCGCTCAGCCCGCTGAACGTCTCCTTTTTGCCGCCGAGGACCTTGCCCAGGCGGGACATCTCGGCGATGGCGCGCGTCATCATCGCGGCCTTCGAGTTGTCGCCCATGCCGCAGCCGTCCACGATGCCCGCGGCGATGGCGTAGATGTTCTTCAGCGCGCCGCCCAGCTCCACGCCGACCACGTCGTACGACGTGTACACGCGGAAATATTCGTTCATGAAGAGGCGCTGCACGTATTCCGCGATGTCGCGGTCTTCGCACGCGGTCACGACCAGCGTCGGGATCCGGCGTGCGACTTCTTCGGCGTGACTCGGACCGGAGAGCACCACGTAATGCGTCGGACCGAGTTCCTGGCGGCAGAGTTCGCTCATGGTCAGCAGCGAGTTCACCTCGATGCCCTTCACGATGTCCACGACGATCTGCGTGTCCGGGTTCAGGTACGGCTTGTATTTCTGGAGCACGCCGCGTAGGTACTGCGACGGCGTTGCGAGCACGACCAGCCGTGCGTCCTTCACGGCGGATTCCATGTCAGCGGTGTATTCCAGGTCAGCCGGGATCGGCACGCCCGGCAGGAACTTTTTGTTCTCGTGCTCGCGGTTCACGGCGTCGATGTTCTCCTGGAACGCGCCCCATACCTTCACCTTGTGCCCGTTGGTGTGGAGCGTGAGCGCGAGCGCGGTGCCCCAGGCGCCGTCGCCCAGCACCGCCGCGTTGATGGCGGAACCGTCCTGCAGCGCGGCGATCGAGAGCGGCGCGACCTTCTTCTTGCGCTCGAACTTGTTTTCCGTGCCCTCGCGCAGACGTTTGATGTTGGACGCGTGCTTCGTCACGGACAGCGCGGCGAGCAGGAAGAAGAGGATCATTTCCGGCGGATTCGCGTTTGACAGACCCGCGATCTTGTAAACCACACAGAACACCGCGATCGACACGGCAGCCGCGATGCTCGCCAGCGAGACGTAGCGCGAGGCGAAGAACACAATCACCCACACAGCCCCGGCGGACAGCAGCGACAGCGGATTCAGCGCCAGGATCGCGCCCGCCGCCGTCGAAACGCCCTTCCCGCCCTTGAAGTTCAGGTATACCGGCCAGATGTGCCCGCAGACCGCCGCGAACGCCGCCACGCAGGCGAGCAGTCCGCCCGGATCCGGCAGGCAGGCTTCCATCTTCAGCCATTCCGGCAGATGCTCCACTACGAATTGCGAGGATTCGCGGTCGGAAAGCATGGAGGCGGCGATCACGGGGACCGCGCCCTTCAGAAAGTCGAGGAAGAAGCACAGGCGGCCCCAGCCCTTGCCGAGCACGCGCGTCACGTTCGTGGCGCCGATGTTGCCGCTGCCGTGCTTGCGGATGTCGATGCCTTTGCACAGTTTGCCGATCAGGAAACCGAACGGGATGGCCCCGACGAGGTAGGAACCGAGCGCGATCACGGTGATGGAGACACCGATGCCGACTGGAGTATTGGGAATCGTCATAAGAATCTTTGCTTTTTTCGCGGTATGTGGTATATTAAAGTGTATCATTCAATTTAACTTCATTTCCATCCTTTTTCAAGCGAGGAGGTCCTTTTTCCATGGAAAAAAATCTTCAGGCGCGCCTGATCGCCGCCACCACCGCCGAATCCGCCGACCTCGTCTACGGGTCCGGGTTCTTCGCCCCCGACGAGTTCATCTACGCCGAGATCGGCGCGAAACGCTATGTCTTCGTCTCCGTGTTGGAGATCGCGCGCGCCCGCCGCGAAGTCCGCCCCGGCATCGAGGTGGTCGACTTCGCCGACGTCCTGAAACAGGCCCCGCAGGACTGCAAGCGCTGCCTCGTTGCCGCCATCAGCAAGGTCTACGGCGTGACCCGCTGGCAGGTACCCGAACGCTTCCCGCTCATCTTCGCCGAAAAGCTCCGCGCCGCCGGCGTCGAGGTCGTCATGGCGGACGGTCCCTTCTTCCCCGAACGCGCCGTGAAGCGTCCGGACGAGATCGAAAAGCTCCGCGCCGCCGAGGCCGCCACGCAGGAGGCCCAGCTCCAGGTGCGCGACTTTATCGCCGAGTCCACGGTCAATTCCCAGGGCTTCCTCGAATGGCACGGAAAGGTCCTCACCTGCGAATTCATCCGCGCCGAGGTCGAGGCGGAGTTCAAGCGCAAATCCTATTCCGCCGTCGGCACCATCATCTCCTGCGGCCCCGATTCCGCCCTGCCCCACTGCATCGGCAGCGGTCCCATCAAGGCGGGCGCGCCCGTCGTCTCCGACATCTTCCCGCGCAGCGACGTCAACGGCTACTGGGGCGACATGACCCGCACGTTCGTGAAGGGCAAGGCGAGCAAGCGCCTCTTCGAGATGTACAAGGCGGTCCGCTATGTGAACGAGGCGGTCGAAGCACAGCTGAAGCCCGGCGTCCCGTGCAGCCTCATGCAGGATTTCTGCATCAAGTCGCTCGCCGAAGCCGGATTCAAGACCGGCGTCGACGACGAGGGCTATCCCTGCGGCTACTTCCACGGACTCGGACACAGCGTCGGACTCGAAATCCACGAACAGCCCCGCTTCTCCGCGCGCAATTTCGAGCTGCTCCAGCCCGGCAACGTGATCACCGTCGAACCCGGCCTGTACTACCACGACATCGGCGGCGTCCGCATTGAGGACCTCGTGCTCATCACCGAGACCGGCATCGAAAACTTCTGCACCATGCCGAAGGACATCGAAGTGCCGTAGTTGACGCGGCGAAACAGTTTGCCAAGCGCACGCCATTGAAAAGTTGCCTTGTTTCATAGGTAAGTTTTCAATGGCGTATTTCATTTTTCCGGGTTCAGGTTCGCCTCGCGGAACCGGATTCGGCGTGTTTCATTGAATAGTTGCCTTGTTTGATAGGCAAGTTTTCAATGGCTTTTATCATCCCTGTCTCCATGCGCGTTTTTCCCATCCGCCCTATTCGTCCTATCTCGCCGCGCCCGTGAGAAAACATCTTCCCGCGGGCTTTTTTCAGCCATTTTAAGGCGAGGAACCAGAAATTTATAAGTTTTTTTTGCAGAGACATTTTTTTCGCTTGCATTTTTACGAATCAGTGATATGGTATAGCGAAGAAACGGCATCCGCCTGACCTCTCCCCCCCCCGATACCACAACGGAGAAATAACATGAAAGATCGGTTCTCGAGCCTGCTGATAAGCTGTTCCGTGCTGGTGATCTTCGGATTTCTCGCATTCGTCTTTTCCCATGGCGACAACCGGAATGCGGAAAAGACACCTTGGGACAACTGGTACGAAAAGGTTCTTCTTCCCGCGTCTGATTTCCGCGAACAGCTGGCGAAAGACCACGGTTTTTCCATTACCATACCGCCGTCTTTTTTCAATGACTGCATCATCGGGATGCATATCGGCATCAAAAAACCGGAACAGGCCGCGGTGATCCTGCGCGATCTCGCTGAACGGAAACGTCTTTCGCCGGAGCTGAAGGATGAGACGTTCGGCGTGGACATCGCCGTCACCCATCCGCATGACGGTTGGGTGAGCGAGGAGAACAGCATACCGCCGATCCTGGTCATCCGCACGATGCTGCCCGCGCCGGGAAAGACCGAATTCCAGGGAATTTATCAGGGTCGGACAGGCGACGTGGAGATCACAAACGGCATCGGCAGCGTCGGGCGGACGTTCACGCCGGACGAGTTTTATCATCCCGCCGACGGATCCGACGAGGTGGAAGCGGTCATCCGCACCCTCGCGGATGCTCCGTCCCCCTCCGAACAGGAGATTGTGGACTGGAGGAAGCAAAGGAAGGCTGAAAACAACGTTTACGAGGAGATGACATCCAACATGAGCGGCCACTACGAGAGGTTTTACGCCGCCCATTATATTTTCGAGCTCGAACCGATCTTTGTCTGGGCGACTTTCCTCGACTTTTTTTTCACGGTCATCTTTTTTGCGTTCTATTGCAAGTACAGGGAAATGCGCGGACGTCTGCTGCCGTTATGGCTCCTCACCTTGCTGCACACGATCCTGTTTCCCCTGTCCGATTGTATCCCGTTCGACAAGGTCAAGTCTTTGGGCGGCATCGTTGAACGCGCTTTCGACATCGCACTCGCCGTTTATTTCCTCGCGCCCCCCATTTTGTTCCTGTTTGTCCTGATCTATGCGATCGCGCTGGGGGTCAAATCCCGCATGAACCGGCGCATCGGGCTTGCAGCATGCCTTTTCGCGGTCAATTCCCTCATTCAGGGTTTTCTCCTGTTTCTCGCATGGTGTCATGGACAGGGCGGATGACACCGACAGCCGCCCATTTCTTCTTTCATCCGAAGGGGTTCTCAATGGCATACTATGCGAAATCCGGAATCCGATTCCGGCTGTCACGCCTGATAGTAGCACGCCACGGTGACGTTGTCGTAGCCGCCGCGCTTCAGAGCAATGGCGATCAGCTCGCGCACGGCTTCCCGTGCGGAATGGACCCGGTTCATCACGTCACGGATCTCCGGGTCGGACGCGTGGCACATCAGACCGTCGGAACACACGATGAACTTGTCGCCGTGCCTGCGGTCGAGGATGCGGATTTCCGGGTCCAGGCGGCGCTGCTGTCCGATCGACTTGTAGATCACGTGCGCCATCGGGTGTGTCTTCGCGTCCGCCTCAGAGATCGCGCCCTCGCGCACCCATTTCTGCACCAGCGAATGGTCCGCGGTGAGGCATTCGATCCCGCCGTCGCGGAACCGGTACACACGGCTGTCACCAGCGTGTGCGACCACGATCTGGTCCTGGAGCAGCGCGGCGGCGGCGACGGTCGTGCCCATGGGCGCGGAGAGCGTGCCCTGGTCGGCGTTGATGCCGTACACGGTCCGGTTGATGTCCTCCAGCGCGTTCCGGAAGAACCCGGCGGTCGCGTCCGCGCGGGGCATCAGCTTCGCGGTGAAGCGTTTCCACTGCGCCAGCAGGCTTTTCGCCGTGAACTGGCTGGCGAGGTCGCCGCCGCTGTTCCCGCCCACGCCGTCCGCCACGAAGAGCAGCGCGCTGCCGTTTCCGGGGTCGGCGAACGTGCCGAAGCTGTCCTCGTTGTGATCGCGCTGGAACCCCGGATGGGAGTCGCCGGCGACGCTCGACGCCGAGGCCGGGAAAAGTTCAATGACCTGCGTCCTGGATGGCGAATCCAGCATGGTTCCGTCCTGTTTGCGTGATGACATGTCGGTTTTACGGTTGAGGAGTGGTTATTGAAAAGCTGTCGTTTCTAATGTAACACGTTTCCTGCGAAAAGCAAGTAGATTCCGGTCAAAATCACACCTTCGGGGCGCGTTTTCCACGGTCGAAGATGAAGAAGACCGAGCAGGACAGCGCCACGAGCAGCGTCACCATCGTCACCAGGATCGGGATCACGCCGCTCTCCGTGTCGGTGAATCCCATCGCGGTCATCATCTCGGCGCAGGCGATGTCGCGCGTACCGGTTCCGCCGAAGGAGCCGGGGATCGCCGCGATCGTCTGGCTCACGTTCGAGATCATGAGGCACGGCAGGAAATCGCGGTGCGGCGCGCCCTCGAACCCGTTCGCCATCACCCACACGGGCAGGCTGAGCACGGGGAAGAAGACGAGCGTGGTGGCGGCGATCCAGCCGAGCAGAAGTTTCCAGCAGCGGCGGTACAGCGCCACGGCTTCCGCGGCGCGTTTGAACGTGTCTTTCGTGATGCGGTCGGCGATGTCGAGGAAGAATTTGAAGAACTTCACCTTGTAAAGCAGGTCGCTGAAGAAGACGAAGACCACGACGCACAGCAGTGCGCCGCACACCGCGCACATCACCATCAGACCGTGCCGCTGCCCGTCCGGGAACTGCGCGATCGTGTCACGGCAGACCAGGCACGTCCCGAGCAGGGCGACCAGCAACGCGCCGAGGCCGCACAGACGGTCCACGAAAATCGAGAACACCACATTGAACTTGCCGCCGGGTGGCGTCCGTGTGGCGAGGATGCCCGCCTTCACCACGTCGCCGCCGACCGAGCCGCCCGGCAGGAACTGCGAGAAGAACATCCCCTGCATCTGGAGACTGAACGCCTCGCGGAAGGAGCAGTTCACGCCCGCGGCACGCAGGAGCGTGAACCAGCGGACGGCGGTCAGGGAAAGCTGGGTGTAGACGGCAAAGAACGCAACGACGATGCACCACGGCTTCACGAGCTTGAAGTCCTGCCACTTGATGTCGCGCGTGCAGATCAGGTAGGTCAGGATGCCCGCCGAGACGCCGAAACGGAGCACGAATTTCAGCGTCTTTTTCCAGGCGGGTTCCGGCGGCTTCTGCTCGTCCGCGCCGGGCATGGCTGTTTCCGCGGCGGCGGTTTCAGCAGCGTTTTCTTTCATGATCTCCGGGGATGAGGATTCGTTCATGGCAGCCTCCCCGTTCCCGGCAGGATCCGTCGCAGTCCCTCGTACACGGCGATCGCAGTCGAGTTGGCAAGGTTCAGGCTCCGGTTGAAGTTTCCCGGCATCGGGATGGTGTAGAATTGCGGCGCGTAGGCGTCGTGCAGGTATTGCGGCAGCCCCTTGCTCTCGCTGCCGAAAACAAGGAAGGAACCACGCTCGAACGGGCAGTCCCAGTAGCACTGTTTCGCCTTGGTCGAAAAGAAATACATTGACGCTCCGGCGGCGGCTTTCAGCACGGAGTCGAAATCCTCGTGGATGACGCAGTCCACATGCCGCCAGTAGTCCATCCCGGCGCGCTTCAGGTGCGCGTCGTCAAACGAAAACGAGATGGGTTTCACCAGGTGCAGGCGGCATTCCGTGCAGCAGGCGATGCGCCCGATGTTCCCCGTGTTCTGGGGGATTTCGGGGGCGTGCAGGACGATATGGAACAGAGGATCGGAGGGCATGGGGAATGATATACTCCAAACGGTTAGTTGTTCAAACGCCGTCGCGCCTCCACGTCGCCGTTCCGCGCCGCCTCGCGGTACAGCGCCAGCGCCTTTTCCAGGTCGACGTCGCAGCCGGTCCCGTTCTCGTAGCACACGGCGAGCTGTCGCTGGGCGGGTGCGTTGCCGTTGGACGCGGCGCGGTTGAACCAGAAGAACGCCGCCTTATCGTCCTTCGCGATGGGACCGTCCTTTTTCAGGAAGAGCATGCCGAGTTCATACTGGCAGGAGGGGTGTTCGAGCTGGGCGCCGCGGGAGAAAAGCTCGACGGCGAGTTCCGGTTTCTTTTCCGTCCCGATGCCGTGGAGATTCCACATGCCGAGGCGATACAGCGCTTCGGGGCAGTCGTCGGCGGCGGATTTTCTGATCCAGGCGAGCGCGTCGTCCGAGCCCTTCCCCTCGACCTCGCCAGCGGCGATCATGTCGCCGTATTTGAGCATGGCGGACGGCAACCCGGCCTTCGCGGCACGTTCGTAGCAGGAGACCGCCTTTTTCGGGTCCGCCTTCACGTTGATGCCGAACTCGTAGCAATAGCCCATGCGGGACAGCGCCTCCAAGTTGCCCTTCGAGACCGCCTTTTCCAGCGCCTCGATCATCTTTTTGCCGTCGGGCACGGTGCCAAGCCCGGAGAAATAGCAGTCGGCGAGCACGCGCCAGGCGCGCGCGGGCGCGTCCGGATCCTTCACGACCCTGGAGACCAGCTCGAATGCCTTCTCCGCGTCCTTCGCGGACACGTCGGCGGGGCGGGCAATCAGGATGGCGGCAAGCTCGACCTGGGCGGGCACATAGCCGCGGTCGGCGAGCGACTGGATCATCTTGCGCCCCTTTTCCGGGTCGCGGGCGGGGACATCGGACTCCTTGAACTTGCTGCTCTCCTCGATGGTGCGGAATTCCACGCCGTTCAGCAGGACCATCGCATACCTGTATTCGGCGGGCTCGAGCTTCTTTTCGGCGGCCTTGCGGTAGCATTCGGCGGCGGCGACGGGATCGCGGTCCACGCCGTGTCCGTTTTCCAGGCAGAA
The DNA here is from genome assembly GCA_902802585.1 of uncultured bacterium. Classification (GTDB taxonomy): domain Bacteria; phylum Verrucomicrobiota; class Lentisphaeria; order Victivallales; family UBA1829; genus UBA1732. The sequence continues at coordinate 115,224 of CADCMR010000001.1, read as the reverse complement.
TCCGTAGTTGTACATCGCCTCCGGGATCTCGTCGGCGGCCTTGCGGAACCAGTGCGCCGCGAGCACGGGGTTCGCCTTGCGCGTCTCCGTACCGTAGAAATACTCGTTGCCGAGCTCGAACTCGGATTTCGGGTCGCCGAGCAGCGCCTTTTCGCGAAGTTCGTCCTCCGCGGCGGGAATCCGGGCGCAAAAAACGGCGGCGCACCCGATCAGGAGCAAACAGGCTGTTTTGCGTCCAATCATGATGCACCGCCCGATGCGGTCACTTGCCGCAGCATTTCTTATACTTTTTGCCGGATCCGCAGGGACACGGATCGTTCGGACCGACTTTCTCGTCGCCCCGCTGGACCGGAACGCCGGGGTTCGGACGCACGGGTTCCGGCGCGGATTCCGGTTCTGCCACGGGCGCGGCGTCGGACTGAGCAGGAGCCGGTTCCTCCGGAGCTTCGCCGGAAGCGGTCGTGGAGCCGAGCTGGTCGACGGTCTGGTGGCTGAGCCGGTACTGGCGGGCGGCGGGCACGAAACGCTCGAACGCCGCCATATTGGTCGCCACGCGGAAAATCCTGAAGATGATCTGCTGGTCGATGTCGTTCATGAGCTGTTCGAACAGGCGGAACGCCTCCCGCTTGTACTCGACCAGCGGATCCTTCTGCGCATATGCGCGGAGGCCGATGCTGCCGCGGAGCTCGTCCATGCTGCGCAGGTGTTCCTGCCAGCGGGAGTCGATGGAGTCGAGCACGATCTGGCGTTCGAGCATCTTCAGCCCGACGGGGTCCTCGAGGGAGACTTTCAGGTCGTACATGTCGTGCACCTTCTTCAGGATGCGTTCAACCATCAGCTCGGAGGCGTTCTCGGCGGACAGGTCCACCTGGATGTCCTCTTCGGAGAACCCGAACAGGAAGGAGAAGTTCAGCCACGCCAGGAGCAGGTCGCGGTTGTACGGGATCTTGAGGTCGCCTGTGGCGGCGGCAAACGCCTCTTCCACATGGCGGCCGACCTCGATCTCAATGATGTCGAAGATCGCCTGGCGACTGTCCTCGTTGAAGAGCGTGTCGTGGCGGAATCCGTAGATGACTTCGCGCTGCTTGTTCATCACGTCGTCGTATTCGAGCGTGCGCTTGCGGATGGAGAAATGGTGCTGCTCCACGCGGCGCTGGGCGGTTTCGATGGAACGGCTCAGGAGCGGATGCTGGAGCTCCTCGCCCTCCTCCATGCCGAACTTCTCCATGATCGTCACGATGCGGTCGGAGCCGAACAGGCGCATCAGGTTGTCCTCCAGCGACACGTAGAAATGCGACATGCCGGGGTCGCCCTGGCGTCCGCAGCGTCCGCGCAGCTGGCGGTCGATACGGCGGGAGTCGTGGCGCGAACTGCCGAGGACCAGCAGTCCGCCGAGCTCCTCCACACCGGGCTCGAGCTTGATGTCGGTGCCGCGGCCCGCCATGTTCGTGGCGACCGTCACGGCGCCGCGGCGTCCGGCGAGCGCCACGATCTCGGATTCGCGGGCGTGGTTCTTCGCGTTCAGCACGTTGTGCGGGATGTTCTTCATGAGGAGCATGCGGCTGACCAGCTCGGAGTCCTCGACGGAAATGGTGCCGAGCAGGACGGGCTGACCGCGCTTGTGCGCCGCCTCGGTCTCCGCCACGATGGCGCGGAATTTCTCGCGCTTGGTCTTGAACACCGTGTCGTTCACGTCCTTGCGGATGCACGGGCGGTTCGTGGGGATCACGACCACGTCGAGCTTGTAGATCTGGTGGAATTCATTCGCCTCGGTCTCCGCCGTGCCGGTCATGCCGGCGAGCTTCTTGTACATGCGGAAATAGTTCTGGATGGTGATCGTGGCGAGCGTCTGCGTCTCGTTCTCGATCTTCACGTTTTCCTTCGCCTCGAGCGCCTGGTGCAGACCGTCGCTGAACCGGCGGCCCGGCAGGATGCGCCCGGTGTGCTCGTCCACGATCAGGACTTTTCCCTCCATGACGACGTAGTCCACGTCCTTCTCGAAGAGGCAGTAGGCGCGCAGGAGCTGGGAGATGTTCTGGAGGCGTTCGCTCTTCTCGGCGAAGGCTTCCTGGAATGCCCGGTGGCGCATAAGCTTGGTCTGGTAGTCCGTCTTCGGGTCGTTGTCGATGTCGTGCAGGGTGTTGAGCAGGTCCGGCAGCACGAACGCGTCCGGATCGTTCGGGGAAAGAGTGGTGCGTCCGCGTTCCGTGAGGTCCGCCGCGTGCTGTTTCTCGTCCATGCAGAAATACAGGCTGTCAGGACCCGGGGTGCCGGTCTGGTTTTTCCCCGTGATGCGCACTTTCAGCAGCTGCCCCAGGCGGCCCTTCACGCCGCCTTTGTCCTCCTCGGAACGGAGGTCCTCCTGCACCGCCTGGAGCAGACCGCGGTTCTGTTCCGTGCGGACAAGCGACTCGCAGCGTTCCAGGCGCTTGAGGATATCGGCGTCCTCCAGGATGCTGGCGAGCATCTTGTGGCGGGGCATGCCGAACTTGACCTGAAGGAGCTTCAGGATGGCGTCCTCGAGCTCCTCCTCGCTTGCCGTCCCCTCGTCGCTGCGGTCAATCACGGCCTTCGCCTCCCGGAGCAGGCGGTCGCACAGGATCTCCTGCTTGTGATACAGGGCGGCGACGAACGGCTGGAGCTTGTCGAACTGGTGCGTGGAGACGCTCACGGGACCGGAGATGATCAGCGGCGTGCGCGCCTCGTCGATGAGGATGGAGTCGACTTCGTCGACGATCACGTAGTAGTAGTCGCGCTGGACGAGCTGTTCCTTGCTGGTCGCCATGCCCATATCGCGGAGGTAGTCGAACCCGAACTCGCTGTTCGTGCCGTAGGTGATGTCGCAGGCGTACTGCGCCTTGCGCTCCATGGAGCTCATGGAGTTCTGGATGCAGCCGACCGTGAGGCCGAGGAACTCGAACACGCGACCGACCCACTGGGAGTCGCGGCGCGCGAGGTAGTCGTTCACGGTGACGAGCTGGCAGTTGTGCCCGGTGAGGGCGTTCAGGTACAGCGGCATGGTGGCGACGAGCGTCTTGCCTTCGCCGGTCGCCATTTCCGCGATCTTGCCCTGATGGAGCACGATGCCGCCGATGATCTGCACGTCGAACGGGACCATGTCCCACACGAGGTCATGGCCGCAGACTTCGTAGGTGCGCCCGACCATGCGACGGCAGGCGTTCTTCACGACGGCGAACGCCTCGCACATCATGGAGTCGAGCGATTCGCCTTTGGCGTAGCGGTCCTTGAACTCCTGCGTCTTGGCTCTCAGCTGCTCCTCGGTGAGCGACTGGTACGATTCCTCCAGGGCGTTGATCTTCGCCACCAGGGGACGCAGCCGTTTCACGTCGCGGTCCGATTTGCTGCCGAATATCTTCTTAACGATCGTTGCAAACATGTATGGTCTTTCTGTGGTTCATCAATCCGCCCGTCCGTCCCGATACGGCGGACGGCGGGGCGGAGCGGATTCGATTCAGGATTTGCTGCCGGGGACGTCGATGGGCTGTCCGGCGCGGCACATGGGGCACTCCTCCGCCGTGTAGGTCGGCAGGGAGAGCTTCAGCAGGCTGAAGAACGGGATGCCGCCGAACGAAACCTTGCCGCCGCTTCGGTCCGTAATGACCGCGACCGCGACCGGATCGGCTCCGTGCGCGCGGACCAGGTCGATCGTCTGCTGGACGCGACCGCCCTCGGTCACGACGTCCTCCGCCACGATGACCTTCTCGCCGGGCTTCAGCTGGAAGCCGCGCTTCAGAACGAGCTGGTCGTTCTCCTTGTCGGCGAAGATGGATTCGATGTGGAGGGCGCGGGCGATCTCCTGCCCGACGAAGAGTCCGCCGACCGCCGGCGAGATCGCGGTTTCGGCTTCAATCCCGGCGGCTTTGATGCGGGCGGCGAGCTCCTTGCAGAGCTCTTCCCCGACCCACGGCTTCTTGAAGACGAGCGCGGCCTGAAAGAAACGGTTGCTGTGTTTCTTGCTGCGGAGCTGGAAATGTCCGGTCAGCAGTGCGCCGGCGGACTCGAATGCGGCGATGATTTCCTGGTCTGTCATGATGCGGTATCTACCCTTTTTTCGGTGATTAACGGAAGGTGTCGGGGGAGGACGGCTGGATCCAGAGGTGGAAGTCGATGGACTTGCCGCCGACGTGGAGCGTGAGCATGGTGTTCAGGCGGGTAAGCAGCAGGGCATAGGGGACCTTCACGCTACCGCCGGGGACGTCGACGGAGACGCAGCAGTCGCCGAGGATGGGTTCGGCCTCGCGGACGACCTCGATCAGCCTCTGGAGCTTGCCGAACTTCGTGCGGAGTTCATGGTCGAACACATAGGGCTTGTGGCACTTGGGGCACAGCACCTGGATATTGCTTTCGGAGCAGTCCTGCAGGCTGAACTGCACGACGCCGTCGCAGCCTTCTTCGGCGCAAATAAAATCGACCTTTGCCTGGTCTTTCCTGCTGGTTTTGTCTTCCGGCATTTTGGATTCCTTGCGGTTGATTCGTGTGGAGGGTTAAAAACTTTATCTTATAATATAGCACCTCTTTCCAATTTATGAAAGCTTTTTTTTTGAAAAAGGTGTATTTTTTAAAGTAAATGACCGCGCCCCGATGAATACCGGACGCGGCGATTCTGTTGTGTTTTGTGCCGGAGCGTAGCCCGGCACTACTTCCGTGGAGGCGCTGCCTCCCGCATGATGCGGATCTTCGTGATCTGCGGAGACGCTTTCCCGTTCGCGCCGGAGAACACGAGCTTCGCCGTGCCGTCGGCGGCGATCGCGTCCGCGGGGATCGGGATCGTTTTCTCCACGCTCTGTCCGCGCTCGGTGTTCACATCCCCGGAGAAGATTTCCTTCCCGCCGCACACGATCTTCAGCGCGGCGTTGCGGCCCGCCATCTCCACGGTCAGCTCCAGCGGCTCGCCGGACGGCAGATTCGATATGGTGTACTCGAACGAAGTCCCGGCAGGCGCGAAGCGGAAGCGGCGGCCGTCCATTCCGGCGCGCGCCTGCGTGTTTCCGGTCACGACCTTGTGGTCGATCTCGGACTGCTGGTAGCCGGGCGTGATCTCGTCGACGAGGCGGCGGCTGTTGCCCATTTCGAGGCGGACGCGGCTGATGACGTCGGATCCCTCGGCGTCCCACTGCGCCTTGCTGAACCGGTTGAAATACACCGCGTAGTGTTCGTCCATGATGTCCATGAGCGGACGGAATTCGAGGTCCTTCGGGAAGATCAGGCCGCTGGATTTGAAGTGCGCGAACCCGTCGGCGGGCGTCAGCTTCGACAGCAGTTCCTGCACGTTCTCCGCCACCATCACGGGCGGCGTCTCGTAGCTCTGGCCGTCGTTGCGCCACGCGCGGGCTCCCGGATTCGCCGGATCGGGCGGCACGATGCCCGCGAGCACGAAGGGACCGTACATGAGGCACAGCGGATCGCCGGGCTTGTCGGTCATCGGCACGGCGCGCAGACTGAAGTCGAACCCGATGCTCACGGTGTCGCCCTCTTTCCATGTGCGCTTGATCGCGATGTAGCCGTCGTCGCCCGCCTCGGCGGGGACCGCCTCGCCGTTGACCTTCAGCGTCATATTCGGGCTCCAGTACGGCTTGCGGATCTTCAGCGTGAAATCGTTGGTATACCCTTCGCCGGTGAACACCTTCACCGTCACGTCATTCGAGTACGGGAATCCGCCGGAGATGGAGAACCGTTTCCGGGGCGTCATGTCGACCCGGTACATGATGCCGTTCGGCGGAGGATATTTCCCGACCACGGTCAGCCACTGTAGGCCGTCGAGCATGATATCCGCGTCCCAGAACTGGTTCAGGTACAATTCGCCTTTTTTTCCGGATGCGACCAGCTCACCGTAGCGGCCCGGATTCTCAAGTCCGGTACCGACGCAGCATGTCCAGTCGTGTTCGGCGCGGGAGAAATTCTTCACTGCGACGGACGCGAGCGGCTGGAAGTAGCAGTAGCCGCCCTCGCGATCATCGCGGATCACGGACGCCACATGGTTCAGCATGGCGCGTTCGGCGAAATCCATGACCGAGGCTTTCGGATCCCACTCGAAGACGAGGCGGGCGAGCTTCAGCATGTTGTAGCAGTTGCAGGATTCCGTGGTGTGGCTGGACAGGTGCCTCCCGTCGTCGCCGACCGGGAAGAAATACTCGCCATCGCCGTGTCCGCCGGTGGCGTAGCTGCGGTGGTTCGCCACGCGGTCGAAGAAGAACTCGGCGATATCCCGGTATTTCTTGTCGCCGGTGAGCTCGTAGATGCGCCCCATGCCGGTCATTTCCGGGATCATGGTGTTGCCGTGCCGTCCGGTCAGGATGTCCTGTTTGCGGCTCAGCGGATCCATGAGCGCCTGATGGTAAAAATATTTCATGGCGCATTCAAGGTACTTTTGTTCTCCGGTGTCGGTCGTGAGGTCGGCGAGCACCTCGTCCATGCCGCCGAACTCGCACGAGAGCATCCGCTGGTCATTCTCGGGCGTGAGCGGGGAAACTACGGAGATCACGAAGTCGCCGAGCCTCTGTTCCACCTCAAGCGCCTTCGGACATTCCATGAGGTGATAAACATCGCGGAGCCCGGCGAAGAGCTTGTGCAGGGAATAGAAAGGCGACCAGATGCCGTTCAGCTTGAACGGCTGCGCATCGACTTTGTTCTCGCGGAGCTGCGTGAACGTCTTTTTCGGGACGGGGAACGCATAACCGTCCGGGTCGGCGGTCTGCATCTTCGCGATCTCGTCCACCACATACTCCGCCTGTTTCTTCGCCTGCGGATCCTTCGTGATCGAATACACATACGCCAGCGCGGAGAGATAATGCCCCATGGCGTGACCGGAGAGTTCGCCGTCTTCCCAGCCGTCGTAGCGGTCGGCTTTCTTCGGCAGACCCGCCTGGATGCGGAACGGTTCCAGCAGGCGGTCCGGTTTGATCGTGTACGCGATGTAGTGGTTGTTGAGCTTCTGGCGTACGGCGAGCGGACCATCCGTGAGCTGGACAAACTCGACCGGGACACACGCGACGGATTTATACTTTTCCGCGCCCGCTCCTTCCAATTTCCCGGGGATCGGGAAGTCGGCGGCTTCACAGACGATTCCGGCGCAGCAGAGCGCGGCGGACAAGACGAGACAACTTTTTTTCATGCGGCATCCTCAGGTTGCGAAATCGGTATGTATGAATTGAAAACATGCGATACTATAGCGCATAAAACACCCGAATGCAAGACCCGTGCGGCGGTTTTCCCGTTTTTTCTTTCCGTGTGGACGACCGCAAACGCAGACACGGTCCTGCAAATCATCCCGGCGAACGGCATCCGGCGCGTTTTTTTTGCGGGATCGCGGACCCGCCGTTTCTTCCGCCTATTTTTCATCATTCCGCTTGACATGCGAAATGAAGACCGCTATATTATACGTTAATCCGGGGCAGTATGCTTTTTTTGCTCGAACCGGTCCGCAACTTTCGTACAACATATCTCCGAGAAAAGACCATGCAAAACCGAGCCGCAGTTATCGCACTGGTAGTCCCCTGCTACAACGAATCCGCAATCCTGGAGGAAAGCGCGCGGACCCTGTCCGCAAAATTGGACGAGATGGCGGCATCCGGCCTGGTCGATGCTTCGAGCATGATCCTCATGGCGGACGACGGCTCCACGGACAACACCTGGGAGATCATCAGCCGCCTTCACGACGAGCAGCCAGACCGTTTCGCGGGGATCCGCCTGGCGGCGAACCGCGGGCATCAGACGGCGCTCCTGGCGGGGCTGATGGAAACCAGAAAGCTCGCCGAAGCCTCGATCAGCCTCGACGCCGACCTTCAGGACGACATCAACGTCCTGCCGCAGTTTGTGAAGGAGTACCTGGACGGGCACGACATCGTGTACGGCGTCAGGAGCGACCGTTCGAGCGATTCCTTCATGAAGCGCACGACTGCGCAGGGGTTCTACCGGCTTCTGGGCTGGATGGGCGTGAAAACGATCTACAACCACGCGGATTTCCGCCTGATGAGCAGACGGGCGCTGGACGCCCTGTCCGAGTACCGCGAAGTGAACCTCTATCTGCGCGGTCTGGTCCCGCTGATCGGGTTCCGGCAGGCGATCGTGACCTACAGCAGGAAACCGACGTCGCGCCCCACGCATTATCCGCTTGCGAAAATGCTGCTCCTGGCATGGGATGGCATCACGTCGTTCAGCGTCCGCCCGATCCGCATCATCACGCTGGCGGGGCTCATCGCGCTGGCGGTCTGCGTCGCGATGCTGCTTTACGTCCTCCATTCCAAATTCTTCGGGTACACCGTCGCCGGCTGGACCTCCCTGACCGTCGTCGTCCTGCTTTTCAGCGGCATTCAGCTCGTTTCCATCGGCGTGATCGGAGAATACATCGCAAAAACATACATGGAAGTCAAACAGAGGCCGCGCTATCTCATCTCCGAGCGCCTTGAGACGCGGCACGGATCCAGAGAAAACAACCGATGAAGACATTCAACCTGCTTGCCCCGTTCGAACAGTTCGCCGAACAGAAACTGAACACCATCCCCGCCCGGCGGCTGTACCCGCGCCTGCTCGCCGTCCTCATCCTCCTGGGGTTCCTGCCCCTGCTCATCCCCGGCATCCCGAACGGGCACGACTGCATGTATCATCTCTCCCGGCTCGTAACGCTGCGCGAGGGAATCCGGGCGGGGATCCCCCTGCCGATGATCAACTACGACGCGATGGAGGGCTTCGGCTACGGTCCGGGGCTTTTCTACTCCGATCTGTATTTCTATCCCTTCGGACTGCTTGCCGCGGCGGGAGTCCCCGTGGTCGTCGCCTACAAGCTGTTCCTGGTCACATGGGGTCTGCTGACGGCGTTTTCCATGTACCATGTGGCGAAACGCATTTCCGGCGACGAATTCACCGGTTTCGCCGCCGCGCTGCTCTATTGCTGGAGCAGTTATTTCGCCTGCGACGTGATCATCCGCGCCGCGGTCGGCGAGGTCATGGCGTTCCTCTTCGTCCCATGGTGCATCTACGGGCTCTGGAACGTCCTGTACGAGGAACCGTCGAAACGGAGCTGCCTGCCGCTCGCGCTCGGATACGCCGGTCTTTTCTATGCGCACAACATCACGTTCGTCCTGATGTGCCTGATCGGCGGGCTGATCACGGCGTTCAACCTGCCCGCCCTGCTCCGGGACCTCCGGCGGATCGGCATGATGGTCTGCGCAGGATGCCTCGCGCTCGGACTGGCGGCGTTCGCCCTTGTACCGCTTATGGAACAGGTTTCCTCTCTGAGGTTCAACCTGACGAAAGCGACGCTCGCCTCCCCCATCGCCGACCGGATGGTCCCGTTCCCCAGGCTTTTCCTGGAGCTTCCATACATGAAAATGGAATACTGGATCCCGCCGGGAATCGGCATCATTTTCGTCATCGTTTTCCTTCAGCGGTTCCGCGTCAAGTCGGAACGCACTCCCTCGGACCGGTTCCGCGATCTCTGCATGGTCACCGGGTTCGCCGCGCTTGTTTCCGCCACGGAATTCCTGCCATGGCAGGGGCTGATGCGGGCGATCGCCGCCATCCAGTTCCCCTGGCGGCTCTATCTTCCGGCAACGGCGTTCGCCGCGCTGGGCGGCGGACTTCTGCTGGGGAAACTGCTCTCCGGACGCCCGACCGCCATGCGCCGCACTTGGCTCTGGATCCTCCTTTGCGGATGCGGATTCCCATGGTGGTTCCTGCACGCATACCTGTATGCGGCGAAGATTTCGGAACATGAGATCAAGCGGGATGTCTCCAGGGAGAAAGCCGCGGAATCCATTGTCAGCGGCGTGCACTTCCTTCCGCAGGGACATGTCGACGGCGATTACGACGGGCTGGGCGGAAAAGCCGTCGTGCTGAGCGCGAATCCCGAGGCGAAAGCCGAAGTCGCGTACCCGTCGTGGGGGAAACTTGAGATCACGTTCTCCGGGTTTGAGTCCGGGGACAGATTCGAAATTCCACGAGTGTATTACAAAGGATATCGCGTCGAAACCGAAGACGGCGGATTCATTGATGTCTCCGAACAGGACCATTTCCGCTTCCGCCCGAACTCCGGTTCCGGAAAAGCCATTGTCGTATACCGCCTCACGAAGCTGCACAGGGCGGCGTCCGCGGTTTCGCTTCTCACGCTCGCAGGAACCGTTTTTGCCATCTTGTTCTTCCGCCGGAAACAACGCCGGAAACAGGTGTCGGATTCGGAATCCGTGGCCGCCTCCGCCGGCTGACCGGCGCCCGGCAAAACCCGTTTTCTTCCGTGGTTTGACTTGAAATCCTCAAAACAAATGATATAGTAGTACGATGCAGTTTCAAAAGAGATGTTCTGTTGTCTGCACAGCTTAATCCGGGAAATAAATCATGAACATCAAAATTCCGCTTTACATCGTGTCATTCATCCTCGCCGTTATCGGTTTGCCGACGCTGCTTGTCATGATCTATCTCAGCCTGATTGATTCAGGCATTACCTCCAAGTTCTTCTGGGCCCTTTCCATCACATGCTGCGTCCTCAGCATCATTCTTCTTGTCCTCGGGCATCTGCTGACTGTCTGGGCGGAAGAAGACGAAGAGCTGGAAGACGAATAACGGACGGCAAATCCGGGATTTCCACAAGAAGGGGGGAAAACGACGCCTCTCCACAGGGCGGCGGACCGCAATGAGCCGCCTCCTCCGAACAATTCGCATGACGGAGACGGTACTCACCCTGTCGTCATCATCCCCTGCTCATCCGGCGCTTTTTTTTCACAAAAAAAACGGGCTGTGCTTCAAAACACAACCCGGAAGAATCAAAATGGTGGTGGGGGGAGGATTCGGACCTCCGAAGGCATGGCCGGTAGATTTACAGTCTACTGCATTTGACCGCTCTGCAACCCCACCAGGGAACTGGACTTGGAGCGGGTAGAGGGAATCGAACCCTCACAATTAGCTTGGAAGGCTAATGTTCTACCGTTGAACTATACCCGCGGACAATTCCTAAACAGGATTTATTACTATACATCCTCCGACGGAGAAATCAAGCCGGGAACGCAAAAAAAAGCGAAAAAAGTTCGACAAATCCCCCTGCCCGCCTCTCTGAAGACGGAAAAGCCTCCGGGGTTGACCGGAGGCTGGAGTTTCTTTCGTGCCAATATGTCGCCACGCAAAGTTTCAGCGGTGGATTTGCCCTCCGTGCCGCTGCGAGGCAAGGCACTGCTTCAGGGGAGAACTTGTCTTCTCCGTACCGCTGCGAAGCAAGGCACTGCTTCAGTGGAGGACTTGTCCTCCCCCCCTCATCAGTATTCCGCCATGCCGAGTCCGCGGCGCAGGACGATGGAGGAACCTTCCTTGTCCGTGCCGACCGCGAGGATGCGCGGGGAGGTTGTGTCGGCGGAGACGGTTCCAGCGGCGGCGGAAGCCGGGTTGGAGGCGGCGAAGAAATCGTCGGCTTTCAGTTTGGTGACGTCGGTCACGGGTTTCTTCGTAATGAGGAGAGACATGCCCTTGTCCGTGTTGGCGGAGATCAGGATGCGTCCGTCGCGAAGTTCCATGGCGACCGGGTTTTCACCCTTCAAGCCGATCTGTTTCGCGAGGTCGGCGGAGTGGATCTGCTTGCCGCACTTGAGGTTGAGGTAACCGTAGATGGAATCCGGATACGGCAGGATTCTCTGGCTCGGCGCGCGGAGCGACCAGGTCTTGCCTTTGTCCTCGGTGGCGTAGACATAATTTTCGCCGGACTTGTCGAAGACGCTGGCGACGATGACGCCGGCGGGGTTGGGCTGCATGCCGGTCGGCGCGGGGGCGATCTGAGCGATGGTCGGGCGGACGAGGTCCTGGCCGTTAACCTTGCACAGCACATACGAAGTCTTGTCCCAGGTCTCACCGTCGTCGTCGCTGCTGACGAACTTGATGACGCGCTGTCCGCCGTCCTCATCGGTTGAGAAGACGCAGACGAGGCACTTGGAGTCGAGGCGGATGACGTAGGGATCGGAGACGGTTCCCTTTTCGGGCTTGTAGACGGTGCGGACGTCCTTTTCCCAGGCAATGCCGTCCTTGTACTGGAACCGGTCGCCGAGGTCGCGGCCGTACATGGCGGCGGCGTCGATCACGCCCCAGAACGCCGGTTTCGGCTTATTCTGGCGGTCGAAGAGAAGCGGAGCGTTGCGGCGGCCGCCGAAGGGATAGGTGTCAAGCCAGGATCCGTTGTCGGTGAGCCCCCAGAGGGTCACGGCGACGATGTGCTTGCGGTACTTCAGGAAGAGCGCATAGGCGTCGCGGTAGCGGTCGCGAAGGTCCTGTTGGACGAGCGCCGGGAGGACGCCGTTCGGGTACGGATTGGCGTTGGCGCGGTCGCGCGGCAGGATGTCGATGTCGAGCTCGGAGATGAGAATGTCGCAGCCGGTGCTGAGGAACGCCTGGATGGTACGTTCGACCTGGTCCATGTCCGGGTCGGTGTAGCGCCAGTGGCACTGCATGCCGATGTAGTCGACACGCTTCTTATCCTTGTTCAGCTCGTTCACGAGGCGGACGATGCCGTCGCGCTTGGCGGCGAGGTCGGTGTCGAAGTCGTTGTACACGAGCTTGGCGGTCGGATCGGCCTCGCGAGCGGTGTCAAACGCGATCTTGACGTAGTCAGGTCCGACAATATTGTACCAGAAAGACTTGCGCATGGAGCCATCCTGGACGACCGCCTCGTTCACCACGTCCCACACATGGAAGTTTTCCTTGTCGTGGGCGATACGGGTGCGAATGTGGTTCTGCATGCGCTTGATGAGCGTCGCGCGACCTTGTTCGCCGGGCTGGAGGTCGCGGTACACCCATCCGGGCGTCTGCTGGTACCACACGAAACAGTGGCCGTGCAGCTGCATGTCGTACTGTTTCGCCATGCGGACGAGACCGTCGCCGCCACCCCAGTTGAAGTTGCCTTCGGAGCGTTCGACGCTTTCCCACTTCATGGCGTTGTCCGCCACGACGCGGTTGAAGTGCTTGCCGGCAAGGTCGCCGAGGAAGGAGCCGGGCTGGGTGAAGCCGCCGAGCGCGACGCCGCAGAGGAAGTCGTCTTTGAAGACTTCACGCAGCGCCGGTTCGTCGCCGAGCTGCTGTTGCTGGCCCATGCCGCCGAAGCCGCCGCCGAAGCCGCCGCCGAAGCCGCCCATACCGCCGAACTGGAATTGAGCCATGGCGAAGACGGCGGGGACCGCGGCGAGCGCGGCCGCGATGAAAGGAGTGCAGGAACGGATTTTCATGCTGTTGATCCTTATGAGGCGGGAAAACCGCCTTATGTTTTGTGGTTGATGAAAAACGAGTGTATAGTTTTATTATCATAATATACATGCGCGAACAGGATTTCAAATGGACATTAAGGCAAAAAACATGTAGTATTTATCATTTCAAGCCGTCCGCAGAGCAAATCCGCCTTCCTCACGGAAAAGCAAAGCCGCCTCAGCCCCCTTCCGCGCCTCTTTTTACGCTCCGGCTATTGAAAAATCGCGTTCCTGCGCTATATTTAGATAATCTTTTTCACAAAAACGACATCTCTCTTGACAAACAGGGATCATCACCAGGGCATCTCGATTCATTCGACGAACAGAGGTGTCCGCCAATCATCAGGGCATACCATGGCTGACAAAAAAATGATCTTGAGCGGCGACGGCGCGATCGCCTACGGCGCGAAAGCATGCGGCGTGACGCTGGGTGCGGGCTATCCCGGCACACCGTCCACGGAAATCCTTGAAACCCTCACATCCATCGGGGGCGCGGCGCAGTGGTCGCCCAACGAGAAGGTCGCGCTCGAAGTCGCGACCGGCGTCTCGCTCGGCAACGGACGTGCGCTGGTGACTATGAAGCATGTCGGGCTGAACGTGGCGGCCGATCCGCTGTTCACGCTGACCTACATGGGCGTAAACGGCGGCCTCGTGATCGTCTCCGCGGACGACCCGGGCATGGTGTCGAGCCAGAACGAACAGGACAACCGCAACTACGCGAAGTTCGCGCAGATGCCGATGCTGGAGCCGTCCTCCAGCCAGGAAGCCTATGACCTGACCATCCGCGCGTTCGAGCTCTCCGAACAATTCAAAGTGCCGGTCCTCCTCCGCATGACCACGCGCGTCTGCCACTCCATGGGACCCGTCGCGCTCTGGAAGGAAGAGGAAGCGTTCCGCCCGGCTCCGTACAAGGCCGACCCGACGACCAAGGTCATGATTCCTGCATACGCCCGCCGCGCCCACGTCCGCCTCATCCAGGTGATGAAGGACCTCGCGGCGTACAACGAATCCTCCGACCTGCACACGGTCCTCAATCCCGGTTCCGCCGAACTCGGCGTCCTCAGCTCCGGCGTGAGCGTCCAGCATGTACTGGAAGCCGCACCGGAAGCCTCCGTGCTCCAGCTGAAAATGACCTGGCCGCTCCCGCTTGACGCCATCCGCAAGTTCGCCTCCGGCGTGAAGCGCTTCGTGGTCGTTGAGGAAGGCAGCAAATTCCTTGAGGAGAATCTCCGCGCAGCCGGAATCGCGGTCGAGGGCAAGGAAGACGTCTTCGAATGCGGCGAACTCTCCGTCGGACGCGTGAAACAGCTCCTCGCTCACGACACCACGCCGCCGCCCGCGGGCGCTCCGGGTCGTCCCCCGGCGCTCTGCCCCGGCTGTCCGCACCGCAAGACGTTCGAACTGCTCAGCGATCTGAAGCTGACCGTGCTTGGCGACATCGGCTGCTACACGCTCGGCGTGCTTCCGCCGTTCAACGCCATGGACGCCTCCGAGTGCATGGGCGCGAGCATCGGCATGGGGCTCGGTCTCCGCCGTTCGCTCGGCGACACGCCCGAAGCGCGCCGCGTGGTCAGCGTGATCGGCGACAGCACGTTCCTGCACAGCGGCCTCACCGGCGTCGTGGACATGGTCTACAACAAACCCGCGACCGGGCACGTGGTCCTACTGCTCGACAACGGCACGACCGCCATGACCGGGCTCCAGGAACACGCCGCCACCGGCTATCACCTGGACAAGACTCCGGCGGTCCCGATCAAGCTCGAAGACGTCTGCCGTTCGCTCGGCGTCGACCACGTCGACGTCGTGGACCCCGTCGGCGACAACGACGGCTACCGAGCGCTCCTTCAGGAACGCCTGGCGTCCAATGACGCCACCGTGATCATCGTGCGCCGTCCGTGCCTGATGCAAATGAAAAAGATGGCGAAAATGGCCAATCACACTGAGGTGAAGAAATGAGTCGTGACATTACCAACGTCCTGTTCGTCGGCATCGGCGGTCAGGGTATTATCCGCGCATCCGATATGCTCACCGAAGCGGCGTTCCGCCTCGGTTTCGACGTCAAGAAAAGCGAACTCCACGGCATGAGCCAGCGCGGCGGCTCCGTCTCCAGCGACGTCCGCTTCGGCAAAAAAGTCCTCAGCCCGATGGTCCCCGTCGGCATGACCGACTACCTCGTGGCGGTCTCCGAAGACCAGATCGAGGTCGCACGCCCGTATTTGAACGACGCCACGGTCATCGTGCGTCCGTCCGACCTTTCCGCCGACGACGCGAAGTCCCGCATGGCGAACATCGCGATGCTGGGCGTGCTGAACCGTTACCTCAATTTCCCCGCGGAGCTGTGGGAAACCCTGATCCGCGAGAACTTCGCCGGTCCCGTCGGTGAGGCGAACGTCCAGGCGTTCCGCCGCGGCGCGAACCTCGCCTGATCCGCTCGCAGAACAATCCAAGGCAAAACGAAGCCCCCGGAGCCCGACAGGTTCCGGAGGCTTTTTTGCTTGCAGAACAAGACGGTCTTATTCGATCGTCTTGGAATCCAGTCCGAACTGCTCGAATCCGAGGTTGGTGATCGGGCGCTCGATGCCGTGGATCAGGTCGTCTTCCGTGGCGTTCAGCTCGTTTTTAAGCGATTCCGGCACATTATCGGACGGCTGGGAGTATTCGGCGTGCACGGAGAGAATCAGCTCGGTCTCGCGGGCGGATTCGGATTCCGTGGAGAACGCCCAGCCGAGGATCGGGATGTCCTTCAGGATCGGGAGGCCGGACACGCTTCGGACGATCTGCTTGCGCTTGATGCCGCCAATTACGAAGTCGCGCGCCTCGTATCCCAGATGGATCTCGGTCTCGAACTCGGACTTGCTGAGGCGGGGCGTGCCGTCGCTGTTCCAGCCGAGCAGACTCACGCCGGAGACCTTGACCGGCAGGACTGACGCCTTTTCGGCAACGACCGGGGTAACCTCCATGCTGAACTTGAAGCCTTCGGACGCCTTCGTGTTCTGGCGGTTGCCGTGCTCGATCGGGACGTCCGCGCCCGCAGGGAGTTTCTCCTTGCCGTCGATCAGGATGCCGTCGTTGATGGAGGTGTCCTTGATCGGGTCCTCCTCCTCATAAAAAAGTCCGGAACCGACGGAGATTTCCGATTTGCGGCGGTTCTTGGCGGTGATGACGCCCTGCGTGACGACTTTCGCGCGCCCGGTGGAGGTCAGGAAGTCGAAATACTTCGTATTCCACTTCGGGTTGAAGTTGAAGTAGTCGGTGCGGCTGCTGTGGGAGCCATCGATGCCGCCCGCGAACGTCCGCGCCCAGTTGTTGCGGTAGCGGCCGCCGACGGAGAAGAAATCAATGCCGTCGTTGTTTTTCCAGCTCTGGAAGTCGACGCCGAGCTTGTCGTCGTTCTCCGTGCCGACCTCGTAGAGGCAGTACGAGAGGCGGATTTCCGGCATCGGCTTGTCATACGATTCCAGCTGCGATTTGACGCCGTTCCAGCTCCAGTACGGCGCGGCGATGAAGAGCGCGTTCAGCCCGCCGTCGACGACCAGCCGGTCCACGCCATGCGAGAACTCAACGTCCTCGCTGGTCGCGCCGACTTTCATGACCATGTCGCGGAGGTTGGCGGCGGCGTTCACTTTCGGGAAATAGATGAAGAAGCCTTTGCCTGTGATGAGTTCCATGCCGGGCTGGTCCAGCCCGGCGATGATCTCGTCGATACTGTCGCCCTTGCCGTTGTTCTCGAACCGGTAGTCCTCCGCGGAGACCAGCACGACGCCGCGTCCGTCGTTGTACCGGACGGCGTCCACATGCACGGGATTCCCAGTGATCTGCGTGCCGTTCACCACGCCAAGCAGATACCCCCGGATCGTGTAGGGATTGGTGTGTTTCAGCTCGTACAGCTTCGTCACGACGAATGGGTCGGTGTTGCCCCGGATGAAATGGACCGCGTCCTCCGTGTCCTTCAGGTCCACGCGGATCTGCGTCTGGACGGTGCTGCTGCCGTAGCCTTCGGTCGGCATATTGTTGTACGACTGGGGCGTGCCGGGTACCCCGTGCGGAATGACGTCGATGGTGTGCTCGTCAGAGAACGCGGAAACGGCGGCGAGGAGAAACGCGGCTGCGAAAAGATGTTTCATCATGGTGTTCATGTTCATAGTTTGTGTTCCTTTCCCGGTCAGTTGCCGGATTCGACGACGGATTCGACGACGGGTTCGGCGGCCGCCGCGACCGGACCGTCCGGGTGGACGAGCGAGGCTTCGGCGGTCACGACGACGTAGGTACGCTCCCGAATGCTCGTGGTCGTGCCGAAAAGGTATTTCAGCACGGGGATTTTCACGAGGAACGGGATGCCGACGGTCTGCTCCACATCGTTTTCGCGGACATAGGACGCCAGCAGCTTTTCAGTCTTGAAACCGAGCGTAAGCTCGCCGGAGGAGGTGGCAACGTCGCCCAGTTCGTCGCCGCGGTTGCTCCGCTCCGTCACGCTCTTCGACACGAGCTTGTAGGCGAACACGACTCCGCCGTCGTTCTTTTCATAGAATTCCTGCGTGGACGGGATATGCCCCTTCGGCGAGGTCTCCTCCTTCGTGGCGTTGAAGCAGATGACCGGGTTAATGACCGAGAGCGTGAGGCTGCTGTCGCCGCCCGTGACCACGCTCGTGCGGTCGTTGTCGTCCTTTTTGATGTTCTCGTAGTCAGGCACGAGGTTTGCCTTGTACACCTTCGGCAGGTGCGTGTTCAGCGCCTCCGTCTCGTAGATCGGCGTGTTCACGAACGTCAGCTCCGCCTCCGCGGCGAGTTTCGCGTTGCCGGACTGCTGAAGCAGACGGACGAAACTGAGGTCGAATTTCGGCGCGGTGAAGAATCCGCCGTATCCCCATGCCGAGGTGAAATCCTTCGTGAGGTCGACCAGCTGCGTCGCCCCGCCGACGAGGTTCCAGACCGCCTCGTTGGAGAAGATCTTCCCCGTGTCGAATCCGGCGGAGAAGATGTCGAGCCCGGGACCGTTCTTCCATGCCAGGTAATCCAGCCCGATGTCGCGCAGCTTGCTTTCACGGATTTCGTAGTATTTGAGCTTGAGGTTGACCTGCGGAAGGGGACGGTCGAGATATTGGATCCAGGAGAGGGCGCCCATGGCGGCGGCCCGGTCATCCTTCCAGTAGACCGTGTTCGTGTCCTCGTTCAGGAAGATCGAGCCTTCGGGACTCTGCAGCCCGGAGGAGACGATGCGGAGCATTTCGGTCCCGAGGCGGTATTGCGGATGGTAGGTCACGCGCGTGACGCCGGTTCCCTCGATGATGGAGCCGAATTCATCCGCTTTGCCCGGCACGTCCAGACCGGCGATCAGCTTGTCCACGTAGGGAATGAAGTCTTCTCCCGTCGAAACCAGCAGATAGTGCTTGTTGGCGACGTTGTTGTTCACGCGGTCCACCTTCGAACGCGCGCTGTAGCGGGTGACGGCGGCGAGGATGAACGGGCGGACGTCAGTCGGCTTCGTGTATTTCAGCTCGTAAAGCTTGCTGGCGAAACGGACCTGGGCGTCGTCCTGAAGCAGTTTGATGGTGCGGACTTCCTTCGCGGGCTCCTGCGCCTGGAGATTCCATGCTCCGGCGAGACCGGCGCCCAAGATCAGCAAAGCAAGGCGTTTCATGCGTTTTTCGCTTGCTTTTCGGGGGGATTGTAGGGCTTTCATTTGTTGCAATCCTTATGGGTGGGGGGGTATTGGGGATTGCGCAGGAAAGACCGGGCACGGACAGGATGTCTTCGCGCCGTCCGAGTCTTTCCCGGCAAAAAGGTTTACTGGCGGCACGTCAGGCAATCAAAAAGGCGATGAACATAACGAGGCGGATTGGAACGGGAACAGCAAAGAAGCTCACGGCGGTGCGCCCCGTCGTGGCTGCCGGAATCATTTGTCGTGCGGAAAACCATATCGGACTCTGTTGAAGTAAAGGTTATAAACATATAAAATAGCATGTTTTCAGGAAAAATCAAGCCGGTGGGAATACACTCCAACCGGGCTGGAAAAAGACAGCTCCGTCTGAATGGATGGAGATGCCATTAAGTTTCTAACTATAAAACACAGGACTTTTATTCTTTTTTCACGCGAATTTCCTTGATAATAATACGCCCGGCGGGTATATTATTAGAATAGAAATTCAGGTGGAAACATGGGATCGCCGCATCCATGCGGTCCCGCCCTGAAGAACAAAACCCAAACCCAAGGCATCATCATGAAACCCTCCAAGGCAGTCCCGATGAATCCCATCAGCGCGATGGACTTCATCCCGCAGGAACAGCTCCATTCGCTCCAGCTCGCACGGCTCCGGGAAATGGTCAGCCTCGCCTATGAAAACGTTCCGCTTTTCAAGGCGCGTCTGGACGAACGCGGCGTCAAGCCCGACGACATTCAGAAGCTCGAGGACATCCGTCTGCTCCCGTTTACGGTGAAGGCGGACCTCCGCGACACCTATCCCTTCGGCCTCTTCGCCTCGCCCATGGAGGACATCGTGCGCCTCCACGCGTCCAGCGGCACGACCGGCAAGCCCATCGTGGTGGCATATACCCGCCAGGACCTCGACGTCTGGTCGACGGCGGTCGCGCGCGCCCTCGCCGCGGTCGGCGTCCATGAGGGCGACATCGCCCAGGTCTCCTACGGCTACGGCCTCTTCACCGGCGGCCTCGGCGCGCACAGCGGATTCGAGAAGATCGGCGCGACCGTGATCCCGGCGTCCGGCGGCAACACGGAACGCCAGGTGATGTTGATGAAGGACTTCGGCGTGACCTGCGTGGCATGCACCCCGAGCTACTTCCTGCACATGATCGAGACCGCCGAAAAGATGGGCGTCGACATGCGCGAGCTCCCCGTCCGCCTCGGCATCTTCGGCGCGGAGCCCTGGACCGAAGCCATGCGCTCCCAGATCGAAAAGAAGTCCGGCATCAGGGCGTACGACATCTACGGCCTCTCCGAGATCGTCGGTCCCGGCGTCGGCTGCTCCTGCCTCGAACAGGACGGCCTGCACATCTTCGAAGACTTCTTCTATCCCGAGATTATCGATCCCGCCACCGGCGAAGTCCTCCCCGACGGACAGGAAGGCGAGCTCGTCCTCACCACGCTCGCGAAGCGCGCCATGCCCATGATCCGCTACCGCACCCGCGACATTACCAGCATCATGACCTCGAAATGCGCCTGCGGACGCACCATCCGC
The DNA here is from genome assembly GCA_902802585.1 of uncultured bacterium. Classification (GTDB taxonomy): domain Bacteria; phylum Verrucomicrobiota; class Lentisphaeria; order Victivallales; family UBA1829; genus UBA1732. The sequence goes on along the minus strand of CADCMR010000001.1, from coordinate 94,802 downwards.
CGCATCAGCAAGATCGGTCGCCGCAGCGATGACATGTTCATCATCCGCGGTGTGAACGTCTTCCCGACGCAGATCGAAACCGCCATCCTGAGCGTGGAATCGGTCCTTCCCGTCTACCAGATCATCCTGACCCGCGACCACGGCCTGGACAACATCGAGGTCGACATCGAGGTCAATGAGACCATCTTCCACGACCGCGTGTCCGCCATCGAGGACATCCGCCACACCATCAGCCACGCCATCGAACGCATCCTCGGCATCCGCGTCTTCGTCAAGATGTGCGCCCCGAACTCCATCCCCAGGAGCGAAGGCAAGGCGAAGCGCGTGATCGACCGCCGCAACCTCAACGCATAAAACAGGAGACGTCAGAATGAAACTCAAGCAGATTTCCCTTTTCGTGGAAAATAAGCCCGGCACGGTCAACTCCGCGCTCAAACTTCTGGCCGACAACGGGATCAACATCTCGACGCTCTCCCTCAGCGACAGCAAGTTCTTCGGCGTGCTCCGCCTCCTGATCCGCGACTGGGAGAAGGCGCGCGACCTCCTTGAAGCCAACAGCTTCGCCGTCAAGATCACCGATGTCGTCGCGATCGAGGTCGACCACGCCGCAGGCAGCCTCTCCAAGGTCCTCGAAGTCCTCGACAGGCACCAGGTCAACATCGAATACCTGTACGCCTTCGCCGCCGGACTCAACGGCAGGGCCGCAATCATCTTCCGTTTCGCCGATCCGGACGACGCCATCGAAAAAATCAAGAGCGAACTCAAGATCGTCGAACCGCTCGATCTCTTCCGCGAGATTCCCAACTGATGGAATTCTCCGTTCCGGTTTCGCGTATCGCGTTCGGGGGCGACGGCGTCGGCCGTCTCCCGGACGGCAAGGTCTGTTTCGTCCCGGGCGCCCTGCCCGGGGAAACAGTCCGCGCCCGAATCGTCCGCGACGCGAAATCGTTTGCGCGCGCCGAACTGCTGGAGGTGCTGGAAGCCTCGCCCGAACGCCGCGAACCGGACTGCCCGCTCGCGGGGACCTGTCCCGGATGCGTGTACCGCCACGCCTCCTACGACTGCGAACTGGAATGGAAAAACCGGCAGTTCACCGACTTCCTCACGCGCGGCAATCCCGCCGCCGGGGACATCCGGTTCCTGCCACCTCTGCCCGCGCCCTCCCGCAACGGCTACCGCAACAAGCTCACATTTGTCTGCGAAAACGGCGCGTTCTGCTATCGCGGACTCGACAATAAAACCGCGGTCCCCGTGAAGGATTGCCCGCTTGGACAACCCGCCATCCGCGAACTCCTCGCGACTGCCGCGCCGTCTGCTGACGGACAGAAACGCACGTTCCGCTGGACGCCTCACGACGGCGCGCTGGATTCCGGTTCGGAGAAATGGCAAAAGATCACGCACCTCACGGAACAGCTCGGCGCGTTCGGGGATTTCCGCGTGCCGAAAACATCGTTCTTCCAGGTCAACCCGGACATGGCGCCGAAGCTGGCGGAACGCGTCCTGGCTCTGCTGAAGGAGACCGGCACGGAACGGCTCCTCGAACTCTACTGCGGCTCCGGCGTCTTCTCCATCCTCGCGGCCAAAGCGATCCCGAACCTCACAGCGTGCGCTGTCGAGCTGGATAAGGCTGCGATCGACACGGCGGAATACAACGCAGTACAACATGGTGTCGCCGACCGCTGCACGTTTCTGGCGGCGGACGCGGGCGAAGCCTTCCATACGCTGGCGTCTTCCTGCGATCCGGCGAAATGCTGTGTCCTCGTGGATCCACCGAGAACGGGCCTTCCAGCCTCTCTGGTGCACGATATCGGCTGGTGGGCGCCGGAGACCGTCCTGTATGTTTCCTGCGGTCCTGACACCCTGCGGCGCGACGCCGACCGTCTCGCCAAATTCGGCTTTCGCATCCAGTCCGCGGGTATGATTGACATGTTCCCCGCCACCGGCCACTTCGAGTCGGTCACGCTCTTCCGGAGGTGCGCATGACGCCGGAAGACAGGCTCGGGCACAGGCAGCGCCTGCGCGAGAAGTTCGAAAAGCACGAGCAGGAGGCATTCCTGGACTACGAGCTGCTGGAACTGATCCTGACCTACTCCATCCCGCGCCGCGACGTGAAGCCCATCGCGAAGGAACTGCTGAACCGCTTCCACACGTTCCCCGGCGTCATGGACGCTTGCCCGGAGGACCTGGCGCAGGTGCCCGGTCTCGGGCAGAATTCCGTCACGCTCCTGAAACTGATCCGAAGCGCGAACGTGCGGTATCTGGCGCGGACGATGGAGTCCCTGCCCCTGCTGAATTCGCCGCAGCTCTTCGCCGACTACGCACGCATGAGGCTCGGCGACAAAAATAACGAAGTCACCCTCGTTTTCTACCTGAACACCCAGAACCGGCTGATCCGGTGCGACATGCCCGGCTCCGGCTCGGTCGACTCCGTCAACATCTACCCGTCCGAAGTCGCCCGCAACGCCCTGCTCTGCGGTGCGCATTCGGTCGTTCTCTGCCACAACCATCCCGGCGGGTCATTCATGCCGTCCCAGGAAGACGACGCCATCACGTTCGGCATCTGCAAGGCGCTCGCGCCGCTCGGGATCGTCCTGCTGGACCATGTGGTCGTGTCGCGGTTCGGTTACTACAGCTACCGCCAGCACGAGCACGAACGCGGGCGCAACAACCTGCTGACGAAGCTGGAAGGAGATTGAACATGATTTTCGGAATCGGAACGGACATTGCCGACTGCGTCCGCGTGGGCTCCATCTACGCGAAGCACGGTCACCATTTCGTCAAAAACATCCTCACGCCCGCCGAACTCGAACGCATGGCGGAGCTGAAGGACCCGAAGGAATATATCGCGGGCCGCTGGGCGGCAAAGGAGGCATTCTCCAAGGCGCTCGGCACCGGGATGTGCGCGGAATGCGCCTTCGTCGAGATTGAGGTGCTGTCCGACGAACGCGGCAAACCGTTCGTGAAACTGTACGCCGCGACCGCCGAAACAGCAAAGCGCCTCGGCATCACACGCATCCACGTCTCCATCAGCCACGAACGCGAGCTCGCCACGGCGTTCGTCGTGCTGGAAGCGGCAGACGGCGGAAACGAGGACATAAAGGAGGTCCGACCATGACCGCCATCCCGCCCGATCAATGGAAAGAGGGACTGCTCGTGCGTTCACCGAACTGGCTCGGCGACCTCGTCATGACCTTCCCCGCGCTCATGCTCCTGAAACGCCTCCTCCCCGAATTCTGCGCCCTTTCCGTGATCTGTCCCGCCGGACTCGCGCCCGTGCTCGACGCCCTGGACGAGACGGTCGACGAGATTATCCCCGTCGCCGATCCGCACGCGTTCCCGACGCATCGCGAAATCTTCCCGCTTCTGCACCGCCATTTCGGCGCCGGCATCCTTTTCAACAACTCGCTCCGGGACGCCGTCGTGATGCGCCGCCTGGGCGTGAAGCCGCTCTACGGCGCGGCGGCGCGCGGACGCTCCATCCTGCTCCGCGAACCGGTCACGTTCCCCAAACGCGTCTCCGGGCAGCTCAATCCGCCGCACCAGGCGAACCGCTGCCTCGAAGTCGCGAAAAAACTCGGCATCGACGACTGGGACGGCGTGTCCATGCCAGCCATCCATCCGGATTTCGACGCACGGCGCTTCGAGCTCGCGTTCGAACGCACCTTCCCCGATGAAAAGCATCCCGTCCTCGCGGTCGCCCCGGGCGCGGCGTTCGGCGACGCCAAACGCTGGGACGCTGGCGCGTTCCACGCCGTGGCGGACCACTGGCAGAGGAAACGCAACGGATTCGTGATCCTGCTCGGGTCGAAGGCGGAAGCGCCGATCTGCGATTCCTGCGCCGAAGGGCTGACGCCCTCCCTGACGCTGAACCTCGCCGGAAAGACCTCGCTCCACGCGCTCATGTTCATCCTGAAGCATGCCGCGTACTGCGTCGCGAACGACAGCGGCATCATGCACCTCGCCGCCGCCATCGGAACGCCCGGCACCGCCGTCTTCGGCTCCACCGACATGGCGGCTACCGGCCCGCTCTCAAAGAAATGGAACGTCCTGTACCGCAAGGAACCCTGTTCGCCGTGCTTCAAGCACGTCTGTCCGCTCGGCACACGTGCCTGCATGAAGGCGGTCAAAGTCGCCGACGTGCTGAAAACCCTCCCGAAACTCTGAGTCCGGACGCACCGGATTTATATCCTTTTCCCCCAAAAGGCATATAGCTTTTCATCATTCATGATGACGTCGATGTGTTCATTGAGCACATTGAGCGCTTTCTGATATTCGGAAGCGGATAATACGGAATGAAGCCATTCGGGGGACAACAGCCCCATTTCCGTTGAGATATAAACGAGCCATTCCGCATGGGCAAAACTCATATTCTCCTTCAGTTCGGAGAACAGGACATCCGGGCTGAACTCGGGAACAGTCGGCGACAGACGGAACAACACCTCAAGCAGGCTTTCCACCGAGTCGGCGCAGGATGGACAAAAACAATGATACCCGGTTTCCTCCAGTGAAAACAACGAAGTCGCTTTCCGGAAAAGACTGTGGAATGAGGAAACGATCGTATCGATAAAACCGTCCGCTTTCAATCGTTCCCGGTTGTCCTCGATCCAAATGGAGAAGTGTTCGAAGAAATCACACGCATCGCTTTCGTTTTCAATGCAGGAGCAAGCGAGAGGGAGATAATAGCACACTTCCTCGTAGGTCCCGGCGGGCATCCTCCCCTGAAAAAGACAATCAAAATCACGCCAGTCAAGTTCCGTGTCCTTTTTCAACAGGATCCCGTTCAGTTCCTCCTGGGAAAAATCGGACATCGGGTCGCTCAGGCATGTCGGCTTTTTGTACTTCATGGTCGTCTCCCGTTTTGATGGTTCACCATTACTATAGCACATTCCATACGGATTTCAAGCACAAAAAAACCGGGGTCCCTTTTGAGGGGGATCCCGGAAGAGAATACCGTAAAACGGCAACCGGTAAGTTCGGATTACACCGTCTTGCCGGAGATGACGCCGTGGCCGTGGAAGGTACGGGTCGGGGCGAACTCGCCGAAACGGTGTCCGACCATGTTCTCCGTGACGAACACGGGAACGAAGATCTTGCCGTTGTGCACGTTGAAGGTATACCCGACGAACTCGGGGAGTACCATGGAACGGCGGGACCAGGTCTTGATCGGCTTCTTGGCGCCGCCGGCCTTTTCCATGCGTTCGACTTTTTCGACCAGATGATAGTCCACAAACGGACCTTTTTTGATTGATCTGCCCATAGGTTACTTTCTCCTGCGTTCGACGATGAACTTGTTGCTCGGCTTCTTCGGGTGACGGGTGCGTTTGCCCTTGGCAAGCTGACCCCAGGGGGACACGGGGTGACCGCCGCCGGAGGAACGGCCTTCGCCGCCGCCCATGGGGTGATCGATCGGGTTCTGGACGACGCCGCGGACGTGCGGGCGGAAGCCTTTGTAGCGGGCTTTGCCGGCCTTGCCGAGGGAGACGTTCATGTGATCGAGGTTGCCCACCTGGCCGATGGTGGCGAGGCAGTTGATGTGGAACATGCGGACTTCACCGCTGGGAAGCTTAACCTGGCAGTAGTCGCCTTCGCGGGAGCGGAGGATGGCGTACTGACCGGCGGAACGGACGATCTTGCCGCCGCGACCGGGGGTCATTTCGATGTTGTGGATCTGGAGTCCCAGGGGGATGTTCTTCAGCTGAAGCGCGTTGCCGGGCTTGATCTCGGCGCCGGCGCCGGAGGCGATGACCTGACCGACCTTGAGGCCGACGGGCGCGAGGATGTAGGACTTCGTGCCGTCTTCATAGCAGATGAGGGCGATGAACGCGGAGCGGTTCGGATCGTACTCGATCGCCTTGACGGTCGCGGGACCGGTCTTGGTGCGGTTGAAGTCGATCTGACGGTAGGCGCGCTTGTTGCCGCCGCCGCGGAAGCGGACGGTCATGCGGCCGACGTTGTTGCGGGCGCCGGTGGAGCGGATGCCCTTGGTGAGAGCCTTCTCGGGAGCCTTCTTGGTGAGCTCGGCGGAGTAGTCGACGACGCCGATGTAGCGGCGGTTGTTCGTCGTGGGCTTGTAAGTTTTGATCGGCATTTGCGTGTCTCCTTATGCGAGCTCGATCGTGCCCTCGGAGAGGGTGACGATGGCTTTTTTCCAGTTGGAACGGCGACCGCGGACGGGATTTCTTCCGACGCGTTTGAGCTTGCCGGTATAGTTCATGATGTTGACGGACTTGACCTTCACGCCTTCGTAGATCTCTTCGACGGCGGCGGCGATCTCGGTCTTCGTGGCGCAGGAGCAGACCTTGAAGGAATACTGGTTCGCATCCTTGAGAAGCGTGCACTTCTCAGTCATCATGATGTGCTTGATGATGTCGTAGGAGGATTTCATTTTGTCACCTTCTCAATGCGCTTGACGATTACATCCATGGCGTCCTTGCTGCAGACGAGCATGTCGGCCCAGAGGATATCGTAGGTGTTAACATCGGATGCCTCAAGAAGCTCAACTCCTGCAATGTTCTTTGTCGCCAGATTGATCGGAGATTCATACTCGTATTCCGGAACGACGCAAACGATCTTGCCGGTTGCCTTCATGGCGTTGAACGCCGCAACGGCTTCTTTCGTCTTCGGAGTCGCGCTGTCGAACTTGATGTCATCGACGACGATGACGTTTCCGTTCTTCACGCTCTCGGAGAACGAACGGCGGAGAGCAAGTTTGCGAACCTTGGCGTTGAGCTTGGTCGCGAAGCTGCGGGGGGTGGGACCGAACGCCACACCGCCGTGACGCCAGGAGGCGTTACGGGAGGATCCGCTGCGGGCACGGCCGAGGCCTTTCTGCTTGAAGGGCTTGCGACCGCCGCCGGAAACCTGACCGCGGGTCTTGGTGGAAGCGGTGCCGGCACGGCGCGCATTGTTGATATAAACGACGGCGTCTTTGACTGCCTGGGAGCCCTTCTCCAGTTCGAGGGCGGTATCGGGGAGTTCGTAGACTCCGACCTTTTCACCCTTCATATTGACAATATCGAGATTCATAACGTGTCACCTTGTAAGTTTGGGATTATTTCTTGATCGCTTTTCTGACGAGTACGGTGCCGCCGTTGGGTCCGGGGATCGCCCCACTTACAAAGATCAGATTTTCCGCGGAATCGACTTTGACAACGCGCAGGTTCTGCACAGTGCGCTTCACGCTGCCGTGCTGACCAGGCATCTTCTTGCCTTTGATGATGTTGCCGGGGGATTCACGGCATCCGATGGAGCCGGGCTTTCTGTGCCAGCCGCCGCCGTGTCCGTCACGACCGCCTTTGAAATGATGGCGGACCATGACGCCCTGATAGCCGCGTCCCTTGGTCACGCCGGTGACGTCGAGATATTCACCTTCCTCGAAGATGCCGGCGCCGACTTCGGCTCCGATCTCGAACTTGGAATCGTCGGTAATGCGGAATTCCTTCATGATAGCCGGAGAGTTGACTCCGGCCTTTGCGGCCTGGCCGGCAACTGCCTTGCCTGCATTTTTCGCTTTCCGGGAACCAAATCCGAAAAGCACGGCTGAATAGCCGTCGCGTTCCACATTTTTCACGTCGATTACGACGCACGGACCAGCCTGAACGACCGTCACAGGGGTCAGCACACCCTTGTCGTCGTAAAGCTGAGTCATCCCGACTTTCTTTCCGATCAAACCTTTCATGTTGTTCTCCTTTCAGGCACATGTCCTCAATCGGAAAAAGGACCTTGGTGCCGGATTGCCGACCGGAGCCCGAACCGTTCGGACCCGGCCTGTTCAGCGGCTGCGGATCAGCCGCCGATCTTAATGGAAATTTCCACGCCCGCGGGGAGGCTGAGCTTCTTCAGCTCGTCGACCGTCTTGGCGGTGGGATCAATGATGTCCATCAGCCGCTTGTGCGTGCGGATCTCGAACTGCTCCATGGACTTCTTGTCCACATGCGGAGAGCGGTTGACGGTGAAACGTTCCACCCGGGTCGGCAGCGGGATCGGACCGGCAACGCGGGATCCGGTGCGGCGGGCGGTGTTGAGGATTTCCGCGACCGACTGGTCGAGGATGCGGTGTTCGTAGGCCTGAAGCTTAATGCGGAACTTCTGGACCTGACGGGGAGCGGGCTTTGTGCTCATTTTTGTGATTTCTCCACGATTTTATCTTGAATAAAAGTTGGTACGCGTTCGAAATGGTTGGGCTCCATCGTGTAGGAGGCGCGGCCGCGCGTCAGGGAGCGGATGGCCGTGGCATACCCGAAGAGCTCGGAAAGCGGGGTGTTGGCGATGATCTGGACGGTGCTTTCGCGGGTGTCGACCTGGATGACCGCGCCGCGGCGGGAGCTGATGTCGCCGATGATGTCGCCCATGTTCTCTTCCGGAGTGGTGACTTCCACCTTCATGATCGGTTCGAGGAGGCAGAGACCGCCCTTGCGCGCGGCTTCCTTCAACCCCATGGAAGCGGCGATCTTGAACGCCATTTCCGAGGAGTCGACCGGGTGGAAGGAGCCGTCGACGATATCCACGTGGAAATCGGTGAGCGGGTAGCCGGCGAGCACGCCGGTGGACGCGGCTTCGCGGATACCCTGTTCGATCGGCTTGATGAATTCCTTCGGGATGGCGCCGCCGACAACCTTGTTTTCGATCGTAATGCCGTGGCCGCGTTCCATCGGGGTGACGTTCAGCACGCAGTGACCGTACTGACCGTGACCACCGGTCTGGCGGACGAACTTGGAGTCGGCCGTGGCGGGATTGAGGATGGCTTCGCGATAGGCGACTTCGGGCTGACCGGAGTTGGCTTCCACCTTGAATTCGCGGATCAGACGGTCCATGATGATTTCGAGGTGCAGCTCGCCCATGCCGGAAATGATGGTCTGACCGGTTTCGCCGTTGCTGTTGATCGTGAACGTCGGGTCCTCGTCGGAGAGAGCGGCGAGCGCGGCGAAAAGCTTGTCGCGGGCAGCGGAGCTCTTGGGCTCGACCGCGATGGAGATCACGGGATCCGGGAACGTCATGGATTCCAGGACGATCTGGTTTCCTTCGTCGCAGATGGTGTCTCCGGTGGTGCAGTTCTTGAGCCCGACGCAGGCGGCGATGTCGCCGCAGTAGATCACGTCACGCTCCTCACGGGAATTGGCATGCATCTGAAGCAGACGGCCAAGGCGTTCGCGGCGGCGGGTCCTGGGATTGATGACCGTGGCACCCTTTTCCGCCATGCCGGAGTAGATGCGGATGAACGCGAGCTTGCCGACGTACGGGTCGTTCATGATTTTGAAGACCAGCGCGGAGAACGGCTGGTCGTCGCCGCAGTGGCGGGAGATGGCGGCTTCGGAGTCGGGATCGGTGCCCTTGGTTTCCCAGATATCGACGGGGGACGGCAGATAATCGACGACTGCGTTGAGGAGGAGCTGGACGCCCTTGTCCTTGAACGCGGTGCCGCAGAGCGCGGGAACCAGCTTGCCGGCGACGACGGCGTTGCGGAGGGCAGCCTTGATCTGCTCCTTCTCCGGGGTCTTGCCTTCAAGGTAGAGCTCCATGATGGCGTCGTCGACCTCGGCGAGGCACTCGATCAGGTAATCGAACGCTTCCTTCGCCTTTTCCTGGTATTCCGCGGGGATGTCGTACTCGACGACCTGCGCGCCGTCCGCGCCCTCGTAGCGGTACGCCTTCTGGTCGATGACCTGGACATTGCCGCTGAAGTTGGCTTCGGAACCGATGGGGAGGGAGATCGGCACGACGGTCGCGCCGAGTTTCTTGCGCATTTCATCGACGACGCGGTAGAAATTCGCGCCGGTGCGGTCCATCTTGTTGACGAACGCGAGAATCGGCACGTGGTATTTCTTCGCCTGGCGCCACACGGTTTCCGTCTGGGGCTGGACGCCGCCGACGGCGCAGAAGACCGCAACGGCTCCGTCGAGTACGCGGAGGGAGCGTTCGACCTCGGCAGTGAAGTCGACGTGACCGGGAGTGTCGATGAGGTTGATGCGATGTTTCAGCCAGAAGCAGGTGGTGGCGGCGGACGTAATGGTGATGCCGCGTTCCTGTTCCTGAACCATCCAGTCCATCGTAGCAGCGCCTTCATGGACCTCGCCCATCTTATGGCTCTTGCCGGTGTAGTAGAGGATACGCTCGGAAAGCGTGGTCTTGCCGGCGTCGATGTGAGCCATGATCCCGATGTTGCGGGTGGCGGCGAGAGGGGTCTTGCGGCCAGGGGCCTCGTGGTAATCCTGATTGAGTGTGTGGGTAGCAGTCGTCATAGGGTATAACTTGGGAGCATCGGATGATTACCAGCGGTAGTGCGCAAACGCCTTATTGGCCTGGGCCATCTTGTGGGTATCATCTTTTTTCTTCACGGAGGAGCCGGTGTTGTCGAAGGCGTCGAGGAGTTCCGTGGCGAGGGCGATCATCATGGGTTTGCCCTTCTTGGCCTGGGAGTAGGTCGTGATCCAGCGGATGGCGAGCGCGACCTGACGTTCCGGCGCGACGTCGATGGGCACCTGGTAGTTGGCGCCGCCGACGCGGCGGGACTTGACTTCGACTTTGGGCTTGACGTTCTCGACGGCCTGGATGAAGACCTCAAGGGGCTCCATGTCCTTCTTCTGGGTCGCGATGTAGTCGAACGCGCCGTAAACGATCTTCTGGGCGATGGACTTCTTGCCGCACTTCATCAGGGTGTTGATGAGGCGGGCGACGAGTTCGCTGTTGTATTTGACGTCCGGGATGAGCTCCCGTTTCGTGGTTCTGCGTCTTCTCATGTGTATGCGTTACCTTATCGTGGGATTATTTCTTCTTGTCGTCCTTGGCACGCTTGGCGCCGTACTTGGAACGGCCCTGGCGGCGTCCGTCGACGCCCATACTGTCGAGTGCGCCGCGCACGACGTGGTAGCGGACGCCCGGGAGGTCACGGACACGGCCGCCCTTCACGAGGACGACGCTGTGTTCCTGGAGGTTGTGGCCTTCGCCGCCGATGTAGGCGGTGACTTCGAGTCCGTTGGTCAGACGGACACGGGCGATTTTACGCATAGCGGAGTTCGGCTTTTTCGGGGTTCTCGTCGTAACCTGAAGGCAAACGCCGCGTCTCTGCGGGCATTTGGTAAGAGCTTTGGATTTGCTCTTGCAGGGTTTCGGGCTGCGACCGGCTCTGACCAACTGGTTGATTGTCGGCATGTTTGTTTTCCACCTGTATTCTGGTTAATTGCTGATTGTGCGCAAAAATTCAAGCATATAATATACCGTCGTTTCCGCGGATTATCAAATCAATTTCTCCAGTTTTTCGTTATTTTTTTTGAATTTTGTTCGTTTTTCCGGGTTTCATTCCCCATCGTCATCGTCCGTAAGGGAGTCGTCGCTGAACTCGTCGTCGGAGAGTTCCGTTTCGTCGAAGATGATGTCTTCGGCGGGGAAATCCGAATCGTTCTCGTCGAGGTCGCCGAATTCCGCCCGTTCCTCGTCGGTGGGCTCATATTCGTCGTCGTCGCCGAAATCAATCTTGGTGATATCGAGTTCTTCGGGGGCGGGTTCGTCGGCATTCTGTTCGTCAAGCGGCGTCTCGGGCGGCAACTCTTCGCCCAGGAGTTTCACTTTCAGATTCTGAAGGTCGACGGCTCCTGTTCCCGCGGGAATCAGATGTCCGGTGATCACGTTTTCCTTGAATCCGCGCAGCACGTCCTCGCGGCCGAGCGTGGCGGCGTCGGTCAGGATGCGCGTGGTGTCCTGGAAGGACGCGGCGGAGATGAAGCTGTCGGTTTCCAGGGACGCCTTGGTGATGCCGAGCAGGACGGGTTCGGCTTCGGCGGGCCTGCCGCCGGCGGCGACGATGCGCTTGTTCTCGCGGTCGAATTCGTACCGGTCGACCAGCTCGCCCGCGAGGAAGCGGGTGTCTCCCTGACCGGAGGAACCATCCTTGCACTTATCGACGATGCGGACTTTCTGCATCATCTGGCGGATGATGATTTCGATGTGCTTGTCGTTGATTTCGACGCCCTGGGACCGGTACACGGTCTGGACTTCGTTCACCAGGTAGCGCTGGAGTTCCTGCGCACCGCAGATGGAGAGCAGGGACTGCGGGATCACGGCGCCGGTCGTGAGCTTCTGGCCCTTCTTGACGTATTCGCCGTTGCTGACGATCAGGTGCTTGTTGTTCGGGATCTGGTGTTCCGAGGTATCGTCCGTATCCGGGTTCTTCACGTAAAGCACGCGACCTTTTTTGCCTTTGTACTTGGTGATTTCGACGTAGCCGTCGATCTGGGCGATCTCGGCGATGTCCTTCGGCGTGCGGGCCTCGAACAGCTCGGCGACGCGCGGCAGACCGCCGGTGATGTCCTTGTTCTTCTGCTGCTGGTGCGGGATACGGGCGAGCGTGGTGCCGGGGCTGACGTGCTGGCCTTTCTTGACCATGAGCAGGGTGCCGGCGGCCAGCGGATATTCGCCAATGTCCTCGAGCGTCTGCGTGTTCTTGATGACGATGCGCGGATTGAGGTCGTCGTTGTGCTCCAGCACGGTCAGCTGTTCCGTGCTGCCGCGGCGCTGGTCGCGCTTGTAGGTCACGCCGTCGATCAGGTCGGGAATGTCCACGATACCGCCTTCTTCGGCGATGATCGGCATATTGGACGGATCCCAGACGGCGAGCTGCTGTCCGGCCTCGACGGTGTCTCCGTCACGGCAGAAGAGCGTGGCGCCGATTTCGACCGGGTAGCGGTCGACCGGGGTCTCCTTCATGGCGTCGGACCAGTAGTCGTAATCCGCGTTGTAGAAGGTACCGATGATGGCGGCCTCCTGCTTGGCACGTTCGCGGGCGCTCTGCTCGGCTTCCTTCACGAGGTTCTCGTCGAACACGACGATGAAGCCGTTCTTGTTGATGACCAGCATCTCGCCCTTTTCGTTCTCGACGGTGCGGATATTCTCGAAATAGATCTTGCCGGAATTGCGCGATTTGATGTCGGACTGCTTGGACGTCGCGGACGCGACGCCGCCGATGTGGAACGTACGCATGGTGAGCTGCGTGCCGGGTTCGCCGATGGACTGCGCGGCAATGATGCCGAGGGCGTCGCCCACTTCCGCGTCGCGGTCGGTGGCGAGGTTCTTGCCGTAGCACTTCACGCAGACGCCATGCTCCACGTCGCAGGTGAGGACGGAGCGGATCAGGACGCGCTGGAGGCCGCGCGCCTCGACGCGCTTGGCGATCTCGGGCGTGAACTCCTCGCCGGCGGCGATGATGAGCTCGCCGGAATTGGCGGTGTCACGGATGTCCTGGGCGCTGTAGCGTCCGACCAGGCGGTCGGCGAGGGACAGAAGCGGCTTGTCGTCGTCACCCTTGATGGCGCTGACGTAGATGCCCTTCATGGTGCCGCAGTCTTCGCAACGGCAGATGATGTCCTGCGCGACGTCGACGAGCTTGCGGGTCATGTAGCCGGAGTCGGCGGTCTTCAGGGCGGTGTCGGCAAGACCTTTGCGTGCGCCGTGGGTGGAAATGAAGTATTCGAGCACCGAAAGCCCCTCGCGGAAGTTGGAGAGGATCGGGCGTTCGATGATTTCGCCGTTGGGCTTTGCCATCAGACCGCGCATACCGGCGAGCTGGCGGATCTGGTCCTTGCTGCCTCGCGCTCCGGAATCGAGCATGGCGTACACAGGGTTGATGCGGACCTTGTTTTCAGCTTCGCAGTCGGCGAAGAGGTCCTTGGCGACGTCGTTCGTGACCTTCGTCCAGATTTCGACGATACGGTCGTGCTTTTCGCCTTCGGTACGGGCGCCCTGGTCGAATTCGTCCTGGATCTTCTCGATTTCCTTGCGCGCCTCGGAAATGAGGCTCGCCTTGGTCTTCGGGACCGGGACGTCGGCAACGGAGATGGAGAACCCGGCGACGGTGGCGTATTCGTAGCCCAGGTTTTTGAGCTTGTCAAGCAGGATGATGGCCCTGTCATGTCCGACATGCTCATATGCCTCGGCGATGAGCTTGCCGATCTCTTTCTTCGTGGCTTGGGAATTGTAGAAGCCGAGCGACTTGTCCCAGATGCCGTTGAAGATGCAGCGACCCGGGGTCGTGATGATGAACTTGGAATCCTTGTCGCCGCGCGGGGTCTCGGTCCCGTAGTCCGGGTTCGGGATCTTCACGGCGTCGTGGATCTTGATGTGACCGGTGTCCAGCGCGAACAGCACCTCGTGGATGTCGCGGAAGAGGCGCGCGCTGCCGGGCGGGGTCATCGGGGGGCGCGTGAGGTAGTACACGCCGAGCGTGATGTCCTGCGTCGGGGTCGTGATCGGCTTGCCGCTGGCGGGCGAGAAGATGTTGTTCGTGGACAGCATCAGGAGCTTGCACTCGAGCTGGGCGGCGGCGGACAGCGGCACGTGGACGGCCATCTGGTCGCCGTCGAAGTCGGCGTTGTAGCCCGTGCAGACGAGCGGATGCAGACGGATGGCGGATCCTTCGATCAGGATCGGGTCGAACGCCTGGATGGAAAGGCGGTGCAGGGTCGGCGCGCGGTTGAGCATCACAGGGTGCCCCTTCGTGACCTCCTCGAGGATGTCCCACACGGCTGGCGCGCCGCGTTCGATCATCTTCTTGGCGGAACGCACGGTATGAGCGTGACCGCGTTCCTTGAGGTAGCGGATGATGAACGGCTCGAAGAGCGTGAGCGCCATCTTCTTGGGGAGACCGCACTGCATGAGCTTGAGTTCGGGACCGACGACAATGACAGAGCGTCCGGAGTAGTCGACGCGCTTGCCGAGCAGGTTCAGGCGGAAGCGGCCCTGCTTGCCCTTCAGCATGCAGCTGAGGCTCTTCAGCGGGCGGCTGCCGGCGCCGGTGACGGCACGACCGTGGCGACCGTTGTCGAGCAGGGCGTCGACGGCTTCCTGGAGCATGCGCTTTTCGTTGCGGATGATGACCTCGGGCGTGTGGGTCTGGAGCATGCCTTTCAGGCGGCTGTTGCGGTTGATCACGCGGCGGTAGAGGTCATTGAGGTCGGAGGTGGCGAAACGACCGCCCTCAAGGGGGACAAGCGGGCGCAGGTCGGGCGGGATGACCGGAAGGACTTCGAGGATCATCCACTCGGGGCGCGAATTGCTCTTGATGAAGCCTTCGACGAGGCGGAGGCGCTTGGAGAGTTTCTTGCGGGTCGCCTTATTGTGGGTGGACGCGAAATCCACCTCGAGCTGGGCGCGCAGGGGTTCCAGGTCGATCTGCTCCAGCAGCGTGCGGACAGCGGGCGCGCCCATTTCGGCGCGGAAGCCGTCGCCGTACTCGTCGCGCGCCTGCTTGTACTGCATGCCGTCGAGGGTTTCGCCGAGGGTCAGCGGGGTGTCGCCGGGATCGGTCACGACCCAGACTTCGTAGTAGATGATGCGTTCGAGTTCGCGCGCGGTCTTTTCGAGCATGAGACCGATGCGGCTGGGCATGCACTTGAAGAACCAGATGTGGGACACGGGAACTGCGAGTTCGATATGGCCCATGCGTTCGCGGCGGACCTTGGAATGGCAGACTTCGACGCCGCAGCGTTCGCAGATGATGCCTTTGTTCTTGACGCGTTTGTATTTGCCGCAGCTGCATTCCCAGTCGCGGTACGGTCCGAAGATCTTCTCGCAGAACAGGCCGCCTTTTTCCGGCTTGAAACTGCGGTAGTTGATCGTCTCGGGGTTCTTGACCTCGCCGTGGCTCCAGGAGCGGATGACTTCAGGAGACGCGACCTTGATCACGACCGCCTCGAACTGGCTGAGAGGCTGGTAGGGTTCGCGGGCGTCCCGGTTGTAAGAGCTGTCAATCATAGTATGTCTTCCCCCTTCAGTTATTTACTCGGATTTTCGGAACGTTTCACCGTCTGCACGTCAAGCCCCAGCGACTGGAGTTCTTTGAGCAGGACGTTGAAGGACTCGGGACGGCCGGGTTCCAGGATGCCCTGACCGCGGACGATCGACTCGTAGATGCGGGTGCGGCCGGTCACGTCGTCGCTCTTCACAGTGAGCATTTCCTGCAGGGTGTGCGCCGCGCCGTAGGCTTCAAGGGCCCACACTTCCATTTCGCCGAAGCGCTGACCGCCGTGCTGCGCCTTGCCGCCGAGCGGCTGCTGGGTGACGAGCGAGTACGGACCGATGGAACGCGCGTGGATCTTGTTCGCGACCAGGTGGTCGAGCTTGAGCATGTAGACGACGCCGACCATGACGCGCTGGTCGAACCGGTTGCCGGTGCGGCCGTCGAAGAGGTCGGTCTTGCCGTCGAAGACTTCTTCGCCGTTGACGGTCTTGAAGCCCCAGTGGAAGTTCTCGCCGGTCTCCTGTTCGACCTTGGCGTTCGCGGCGCGCATCATGTCGATGATCTTCTCCTCGGAGATGCCGTCGAACACAGGGGTGGCGACCTTGACGCCGAGCATGCTGACCGCCCAGCCCAGGTGGGCTTCCAGGACCTGCCCGATGTTCATGCGGGAGGGCACGCCCAGCGGATTCAGCACGATGTCGACGGGACGTCCGTCCTTGGTAAACGGCATGTCCTCGATCGGGACGATACGGGAGACGATGCCCTTGTTGCCGTGGCGGCCTGCCATCTTGTCGCCGACCTGGATCTTGCGCTTGGAGGCGACGTAGACCTTGACGCGCTTGATCGGACCGCGTTCTTCGGAGTTGTTGTCGCTCACGGCGTTCATGGCGTCGGCGCGGGTCTGCTCAATGATGTTGAAGCGCGGGATATATTCGTCGAAGACGTCCTTGAGCTGGTCGCGGACCTCGCACTCCTCCATGCTCCAGTTGTTGTAGGCGTTCGCGAGCTTGGCGATGGAGGGGCGCGTGACCTTGCGGTTGGACGTGACGAGCACGACGTCCTCGTCGGTCTCCTCGTTGTGCGTGTAGATCGGCTTCGGGAGCTTCTGCCCGAGCAGCATGGCGGAGAGGCGTTCGACGAGGGAGTCGATCTCGGCGCCGAACTGTTCGCGGTAGGTGTCCTTGGCGCGCTTCAGGGCGCGCTTCTGTTCCGTCTTCGTCATCGCCTGCTGGCCGGATTCCTTGGCGTATTCGATGCGGATGTCCATCACGACGCCGCCCTTTCCGCTGGGAACGGCGAGGCTGGAGTCCTTGACGTCGGCGGCCTTTTCGCCGAAGATGGCGCGGAGGAGACGTTCCTCGGGCGCGAGCTCGGTCTCGGACTTCGGCGTGATCTTGCCGACGAGGATGTCGCCGGGCTTGACCTCGGTGCCGAGGCGGACGATGCCGTGCGCGTCAAGGTTGCGGAGCGCATCCTCGCCGACGTTCGGGAGGTCACAGGTGATTTCCTCATTGCCGAGCTTGGTCTCGCGGCTTTCGATCTCGAATTCGTCGATGTGGAGGCTGGTGTAGACGTCCTCCTTCACGAGGCGTTCGCTGAGCACGATGGCGTCTTCGAAGTTGTATCCGCACCACGGCATGTATGCCGCACGGACATTCTTGCCGAGCGCAAGCTCGGCACCCTGCGTGGCGGCGCCGTCGGCGATGGGGTCGCCTTTCTTGATTTTCATCCCGGAGCGAACGATCGGCACCTGGTTGACGCACGTGCCGGCGTTGCTGCGGAGGAACTTGATCAGCTTGTAGGTCGTCGGGTTCTTGTCGGCGGTCTCGCCGATGGGCTTGCCGTCGTCCGTGACCACGACGTGGTCGGCGCTGACCTCGGCCACGATGCCGTCGCGGTCGGCGCTCAGGACAGCGCGCGAATCCACGGCGATCTTGTGCTCAAGGCCGGTTCCGACGTACGGGGATTCCGTCGTCATGAGCGGGACGGCCTGGCGCTGCATGTTCGATCCCATCAGCGCGCGGTTGGCGTCGTCGTGTTCGAGGAACGGGATCAGGCCGGCGGCGCCGGAGACGAGCTGCTTCGGGGAGACGTCCATGAGCTGGACCTCCTCGCGCGGATGCTCGGCGGATTCGCCGTAGTAGCGCGCCATGACGGTGGGGTTGACGAACGTGTGTTCGGGCGTGAGCGGAGCGTTTGCCTGCGCGATGACGAACTGCTCCTCCTTGTCGGCGGTCAGGTAGTCGATCTTGTCCGTGACCACGCCGTTCTCGACGCGGCGGTACGGAGTCTCCAGGAACCCGAAATGGTTGATGCGCGAATACAGGGACATGGAGGAAATCAGACCGATGTTCGGACCTTCAGGGGTCTCGATCGGGCAGATGCGTCCGTAATGGCTGGTGTGGATGTCGCGGACTTCGAAGCCGGCGCGTTCACGGGAGAGTCCGCCGGGACCGAGCGCGGAGAGACGGCGCTTGTTGGTCAGCTCGGACAGCGGGTTGGTCTGGTCCATGAACTGGGACAACTGGTTGCGCGAGAAGAAGTCGCGGACGGCGCTGATGAAGATCTTCTGATTGATGAGCTTCAGCGGGGTGTCGCCGGGCTGCACCATCGTCATGTGCTCCTTCACGATGCGCTTCGTGCGGAGCAGTCCGACGCGGCACTGGTTCTGGAGGAGTTCGCCGACGGGGCGGACGCGGCGCGCGCCGAGGTGGTCGATGTCGTCGGTCTGGCCGTTATGGCTGTAGAGGCTCATGAGGCGCCTGGTGGCCTCGATGATGTCCTCCTTGGTCAGGATGCGGCAGTTCTCGTCGATGTTGAGGTTGAGGTGCTCATTGATCTTATAGCGGCCGACGAGGCCGAGGTCGTAGCGCTCGTTGTCGAAGAACAGGTGCTGGAGGAGCGCCCTGGCGGTCTCCGTGCTCGGGGACGGATCGCCCTGGCGCATGCGCTTGTAGATTTCCTTGAGGGCATCGTCCGTGCTCTTGGACGGGTCGCGGGCAAGGCAGTTGATGATGTAGGACTCCTTGTTCGGGACGACAGCGAAATTCGCCGACTTGACGCCCGCCGAGACCAGGGATTTCGCATGGCTCTCGGTCATGGAGATGAACGGCTCCACGACGACGCGCTTGTTTTCGTCGAGGATGGGCTCGTAGGTATAGTAGTCGCCGATGTTCTCGGCCTTGAGGAGCTGGGCCGGCGTCATCTTCTTCACGTCGTACATCACGCGCACGATGTCGTCGTTGGAGCTGTAGCCGAGGGCGCGGAGGAACGTGGTGATGAGGAATTTGCGGCGTTTGCGGCGCCGGTCAAGGAAAATGAAGATCTGACCGTTGATGTCGAACTGGACTTCAAGCCAGGAACCACGGTCCGGGATAATGCGATAGGAATAGAGGAATCTGCCGGTGGAGTGATGGCGTTTCTCGAAGCAGATGCCGGGGGAACGGTGCAGCTGGCTGATGATGACGCGTTCGGCGCCGTTGATGATGAAGGAGCCGCGCGGGGTCATCATGGGAATTTCGCCGAGGTAGACGGACTCCTCGGTGACGGTTTCCTTGTTGGTCAGCTTGAAGTCGACGTGGAGGGAGGCGGTATAGGATTCGCCGTCCTTGATGCAGTCGACGATCTCTTTTTTCGGTGTGCCTATGGTGTAGGAGAGGAATTCGAGGGTGATGTGTTTGTCGAAGCTAATAACCGGAAACACGTCCATGAAAATCTCCTGAAGACCCTGCTTCAGGCGTTTTTCCGGCGGCGTGTCCAGCTGAAGGAAAGAAGCGTAGGAATCGAGCTGGATTCCGATCAGATCCGGAATCTCAAGAACTTCTTCCAGTTTACCAAAGTTCAGTCGGTCAGGCATATTCCACCCTGTGCTTAGTTGAGAAGGCATAAATTCACCGCGGGACGTCCCGCGGCGCAATCCGCAAAGCCCGTTGCGGATTTAAACGAGGAAAGGACGGGGGACTCCCGTGAGGGAATCCCACCGTCAACAAATGTACTTCTTTCAAAGCGAAGTCATTACTTGACTTCGACCTTGGCGCCGGCGGCAGTGAGCTGCTCTTTGATCTTGTCGGCTTCTTCCTTGGAAGCGCCTTCCTTGACGGCCTTCGGAGCGCCTTCGACGAGCTCTTTGGCTTCCTTCAGACCGAGACCCGCGATCTCGCGGACGACCTTGATGACGGCGATCTTGTTCGCGCCGACGTCGGAGAGGATGACGTCGAATTCGGTCTTTTCTTCCGCGGGGGCGGCAGCGGCAGCGGCCGGAGCGGCGGCGGCGACGGCGACCGGAGCAGCGGCGGAGACGCCGAGACGGTCTTCGAGAGCTTTGACGAGCTTGGAGAGCTCGAGGACGGAGAGTTTTTCAACGTAGGAGATGAACTGTTCCATTTCCTGCGTCACTTCCACGTTAGCCTGTTCAGTCATTGTATGACCTCCATATGAGTTGAATTAAGAGTTTTCTTCGAGTTTGTTTTTGTAAGCGTTGATAACGTTGACGATGCTGGAAGCCTTGGCGTTCAGCACGCGGACAAGGCCGGTCGGGACAGCCACGAGGAGACCAAGCAGCTGAGCACGGAGCGCGTCCTTGCCGGGGAGATCGGCGATCGCGATGACCTGATCCGCATTGAGGATTTCGCCATCGAAATAGCCGCCCTTGGCGGAGAGAACACCTTTGGTTTCATTGGAGAAGGCCTTGATCGCCTTCGCAACGGGGCCGGCATCGCCTTTTCCGGAGATCATAGCGGTATCACCGGTGAGTTTGAATTCGGCGAGGGCGGTCATGCCGTTGAGTTCCGCCATCTTGTTGATGAAGCGGTTCTTCAGCACGTGGCACTCCGCGCCGATCGGCGCCAGTTGTTTTTTGAACGAGTCGACGTCCTTGACCTTCAGTCCCTTGTAGGTCACAAAGAACAGATAGTCCGAGCCTGTAAGGAGGGCAGCGACGTCCTGTCCGATCTGGATGCGTTCCTGTCTCATGCTGTCTCCTTCACCGATGCTTCGCGAATGTCAACCTTCACGCCGGGGGTCATGGTCGCACTGAGCGTGATCGACTGGATGTAGACACCCTTCGCGGAGGACGGTTTCGCTTTGATGAGAGCCTTGATGACCGCAACGGCGTTCTCGACGATGGCATCAGCCTCGAACGAGAGCTTTCCGATAGGAACCTGCACGCAGGCGCCGCGGTCGGCACGGAATTCGGCACGGCCAGCCTTCGCCTCGCGGACAGCGTCGCCGACCTTTTCGGTCACGGTGCCGGTCTTCGGGTTCGGCATGAGGCCGCGGGGGCCGAGCTGACGGCCCAGGGGGCGGATCTGGGACATGGAGGAGGGAGTCGCGATGAGGATGTCGAAGTCGAGCCATCCGCCTTTGATCCGGGAGATGACATCTTCGAATCCGACCACGTTCGCGCCAGCGGCCTCAGCCTCCTGGCGGAACTTGTCGTCGTCCGCGATGACCACGACACGCACTTCCTTGCCGGTACCGCGCGGGAGCGCAACAGCTCCGCGGACGGTCTGGTCGGTCTGCTTCGGATCGACGCCGAGCTTGAAAGCGATTTCGACCGTCTGGTCGAACTTCACGCTCGGGAGTTCCTTGAGCAGCGCGGCCGCCTCGGCCAGCGAGTAGCGTTTGAGCTTGTCGAAACGCTCCAGCTGTGCTCTGTAAAGTTTGCTTCTTTTAGGCATCTACCACCTCGATACCCATACTGCGGGCAGTACCCTCGATGACGCGCATCGCGGCTTCCTCGCTTCGGGCGTTGATGTCTTTCTTTTTCATTTCCACGATCTGCTTGATCTGCGCGCGGGTGATCTTTCCGGCCGATTCGCGGCCGGGGTTGTGGGACCCGCTCGGGATGTTCGCCAGCTTCTTGATGAGCTCAGCAGCCGGCGGAGACTTCGTGACAAATGTGAAAGAACGATCCTGGTAGACGGTGATCACGACCGGGATGATCATTCCGGCCTGTGACTGAGTCGCAGCGTTAAACTGCTTGCAGAAGCCCATGATGTTCACGCCGGCCTGACCGAGCGCGGGGCCTACCGGGGGCGACGGTTTCGCATCGCCGGCCGGAATCTGCAAACGGATTTCCGCAGTTACCTTTTTCGCCATTTCTGTCTCCACGCCGCAAGCTGGTACGAACCGGCAGGTGTTCTTCCACCTTGCGGACTACGATATGTTTAGTATGTTTGTTCGGTTCGCGCGTCAATCTTCGCACGGACCGACCTGCCCAAACTCCAATTCAACAGGAGTGTCCCGCTCAAAAATCGAAATCATCAGTTTGAGTTTCGCATGTTCGGGATCGACCTCTATGATCTTGCCGTCGGAGCCGTTGAACACGCAGTCGCGGTCCTCGACTCTGACGCGCGTGCCGACCACCAGCCACGAGGGCGGAGGCGGAAGCGTCGCGCCGTCCTTCAGCGTATCGACCGTGTGAAGGAGGTCCTTCACCTCGTCGTCCGTGATCGGCATCGGATGCTCGGGATCGCCCACGAAACGGGTCACGCCGGCGATGCCGCGCAGGAAATACCACACGGCCTCGTTAATGGTCTCGCCGTCCTCCTTGTAGAGGTCCATTCTCACATAGACGTAGTTCGGATGGATCTTGCTGGTGACGGTGCGCTGGGTTTTCGGGTCGATGTACTTGCGGACGGGGATGATCACTTCGTACACGGGAACCGCGCCGGGCTCCTGCAGAAGCTTGCCTTCGATCGCTTCCTTGACCTTGTTTTCGCGACCTGTACCGGTCTGAAGAACGTACCACTGACCTTTGCTGCGGTCAACAACAGGTTCGAGCTGTTTTTCTTCGTCTGTCTTCATGGGATTCACCGGAACCGGATCAGAAAGAGGTTAAAAACGTGATGATGTGATAGAGGATCTGGTCGACTCCGGCGATATACGCGGAGGACACAGCCATGACAACGAGGACAAGCACCGTGGACTCCAGGAGCTGTTCCCGGGTCGGCCAAGTGCACTTTCTCATCTCATCCATGGTCCGTTCGATGAAAGACCGTATTTTTCCGAAAAAACTGAGGTTGTTGTCCATAGCTTGCCAATGATTTCGCGGCTTTTTCGCCGCCCGGGTCCCGCATGGAACCCGTTACTCGAATCCTCTGTCTGAAAATGAAATGGCAGGAGCGGAGAGTCTCGAACTCACGACCTGCGGTTTTGGAGACCGCTGCTCTACCAACTGAGCTACACTCCTGCGTAACGAACTGAATTGCCGGAACGCCCGGACCTCACGCGGCGCACCCGGAAAGGCGCGCCGTCAAGGTCAGCGGCATTCCTTGTGAATGGTGTGCTTCCGTTCAAACTTGCAGAACTTCTTGATCTCGAAACGACCGGGAGTATTTTTCTTCTCCTTGGTCGTCGTGTAGTTCCGGCGTTTGCACTCGGTGCACTCAAGAATAATGATTTCGCGCATGGCGGTATCTGCTTTCTTCGCCCCGCGGTGATTGATTCACGCCGCCGGCCCTCCATACGAGGCGAACCGGCGGCAGGGAAAAATCCGCTGCGGGACGGAGTTGGTGTTACTCAGTAATCGTGTCCACGGTACCGGAGGCAACAGTGCGGCCGCCTTCGCGGATGGCGAAGCGCTGCTTTTCTTCCATGGCGATCGGGGAGATCAGCTCGACGGAGATGGTGACGTTGTCGCCAGGCATAACCATTTCGGTGCCTTCGGGGAGCGTGATGACGCCGGTCACGTCGGTGGTGCGGAAGTAGAACTGCGGACGATAGCCGTTCATGAACGGGGTCTTGCGGCCGCCTTCCTTATCGGAGAGGACGTAGATCGTGGCGGTGAATTTATGGTGCGGGGTGATGGAACCCGGCTTCGCGAGGACCTGACCGCGCTGGACTTCTTCCTTCTTGGTGCCGCGGAGGAGGCAGCCGATGTTGTCGCCGGCCTGCCCCTGGTCGAGGCTCTTGCGGAACATTTCAACGCCGGTGACGGTGGTCTTGCCGGTCTCGTGGATACCGACGATCTCGACGGGGTCGCCGACCTTGACGATACCGCGTTCGACACGGCCGGTCACGACGGTGCCGCGGCCTTCAATGCTGAACACGTCTTCGATCGGCATGAGGAAGGGCTTGTCGATGTCGCGGACGGGATCCGGAATCCAGCTGTCGATGGCATCCATGAGCTCCTGGATGCAGTTGCAGGCGGGATCATCGGGAGAGGTGGCCTTCAGGGCGGGGAAAGCGGCGCCCTTGACGATCGGGGTATTGTCGCCGTCGAAACCGTACTTGGAGAGGAGCTCGCGGACTTCCATTTCGATGAGTTCGACGAGTTCGGGATCGGCGAGGTCCATCTTATTGAGGAAAACGACGATGCGGGGCACGCCGAC
Source organism: uncultured bacterium (assembly GCA_902802585.1). GTDB lineage: Bacteria > Verrucomicrobiota > Lentisphaeria > Victivallales > UBA1829 > UBA1732. The sequence goes on along the minus strand of CADCMR010000001.1, from coordinate 70,742 downwards.
CTGCTTGGCGAGGAGAACGTGTTCCTTGGTCTGGGGCATGACGCCGTCGGCGCCGTCGATCACGAGGATCGCGCCGTCCATCTGGGCAGCGCCGGTGATCATGTTCTTGACATAGTCGGCGTGACCGGGGCAGTCAACGTGCGCATAGTGGCGCTTGTCGCTCTGGTATTCAACGTGGGAGGTGGCGATCGTGAGGATCTTGGTGGCGTCGCGGCGGCCCTGGGATTCGGAAGCCTTGGCAACCTGGTCGTAGGGGATGTAGTCTGCGAGACCCTTCATGTTCTGGACATGCGTGATCGCAGCGGTAAGAGTGGTTTTGCCGTGGTCGACGTGACCGATGGTACCGACGTTGACGTGCGGTTTGGTTCTTGCAAACGTTTCCTTTGCCATTTTCTTTCTCCTTAGGAGTTTTTCGGCGGTCTGCGCCGAAGTGTTTGTTTATGTTAAAAGGTGTTGTATGATCCGGGAAAAGTGGAGCCTACGCCCGGAATCGAACCGGGGACCTCATCCTTACCAAGGATGCGCTCTACCAGCTGAGCTACGTAGGCATCACGGCTTACACTCAAAACGAACGCGGACCGCCTTGTTTTGAAGCGTAATGAAAAGATAATATATCATGGTTTCCGGGAAATGCAAGCACTTTTTCGTGTTTTTTCAAAGTTTTTTCCGATTTTTTCGGGTTTTGATCAAGAAAAGCAGGGGAAACCATGGCTGATCCGTTTCTGACTCCAACCTCGTTTTGAGGTCGGACTTTTGAGTTCTCGCGTTTGTCGGAGCGCCTGATCGTCCCGGCTTCTCTGTATCGGGCATCGTCCGACGCGGCTCTTCGGCAAGCGCGAGGATTCAAAAGAAAAATCCCGGGTCCGGCGAGGGACCCGGGAAGAAAGTACGAATCGAACTCAGTTCAATTATTTGTACTTGATGGCGGTACCGGTGAGTTTCACCTTGACGGTGTTGATACCGCAGATGCAGTTCTGGTCGTAGTCGACGCGGATGTCGATCAGATCGTCGGCGGAGACGCCTTCGAGGGCCTTGCCCTTGAGGGTTTCGAAGGAGGCATCGCCCATGTTGACGCAGGTGAAGAAGCTGGTGATGGTGGCTTCAGCCGTGACGCCGTGCTTCACGACGGTGTAGGAGCTGGTGACATCGCCGATGTAGCTGTTGAGCTTCAGGGTGGAGAAGAAGTTCGGGCCCATGCCGATGAGGGCGGGCATGCCGTTGTTGGTGGTGACGCCAGCGCAGCTGGTGACGATGGCGGCGGCGACGATGGCGCCAAGACCAAGAATCATCTTTTTCATTTGAGAAAAGACCTTTCTTTTTGTGGTTTGAACAGATGTTTACTCGGTCCCGGGTGGACCAAGTTGTTTGTGTGAACGAAAATAATATAATGCTGTTCTGTAACGTTGTCAAACGGTTTTTGCGAAAAAAGTGTGAAAAAAACGTTGATTTTGTTCAGTTTCTAAATTGCCTAACCTCAAAAGACATTTAGAAAAGTTCTATCAAAAAAGGACGATCCAAACATGATTTTCCCGGATTCGCCGGAAAGCTGTTCCCTTTTTCGCCGCATTCATTTCCGCATTCCGCCTTGACTTTTGCATTCCGGCGACCTATATTATCCAGTCAGACATGCGGACCCGCGGCCATCGCGGGCATCCGCAGCCATCCCCCGGAAACAATACAGCCGATGAATTCACCCGAAGCCCAGATCATAGAAAGTTATTTGATGGAGCGCGCCCGCATGTTCTCGCGCAACCCGGTCCATGCGGCTTCGCGGGCGTTCTACGAGCTGTGGGAAAAACTCTGCTGCCCGCAGCCGTTCCCCGTGGCGAAAAGCACGCTGGTTCTGAACGGGACCCTGCTCAGATTTCCGCGGCACCGGGGCACGGACGCCGAGGGCGTTTATTGCTGGGACGAGGCGGAAGGCTGCCCGCGCCTGCGCGTCCGGACGGCGGACTGGGAAAAAAGCTACCTGATCCGCCTCAGGCAGGACGGCACGGCGGACTGGGAGGAACAGGAGACGGTATCGCTCACGAGCGACGGCGTGGCGGAAATGATCGACGCGATGCGCGAGATCGCGCGGATGATGAAGGAGGACGGGAAGGCGGCGACCGATTCCAAGCTCAAATTGAAGGAGCTTCACGAATACGCCGACCGCATCGCGGACGGGTTCCCGGAAAGCGCCGTAAAGGCAATCAAGTCGCTCGACTCCCGGCAGGTGCACGAGCTGGTCCGGAACGCGCTCGCCGACCTGGCGGGCGACGAACTGGACGACCAGATGGTTCTGCCGCTCGACGGGACTTACGCGCGCGAGCACGAAGGCGGCGAATCGTATCTGAAAAACAGGCGCGACATAATCGAGTCGGAGACGGTCTGGCGCGTGAAGCAGCGCCTCGAGCTGATCGAACGGTCCGCGCGGCTTCAGGCGGAGCTTGAACGCGATTTCTCGCTGCGGCTGGCGGACGCAGGGCTGCTCCGCTCGCACGACCGCGAACTCGTCGTGGAGATCCAGGCGAAACCGGACGCACCGGTCCGGCAGGACGACGTGCTGTCCGTGGTCAGGGACGACGACGGCGAACGGATCGGATTTCTGCACGTGGACCTGGCGGACGGTGACATGATCGCGGGGCGGATCCGAACGGACCGCAAGGTGGATTTTGAACAGGAGAAAGCGCACCTGTCCGCCCGGATGCCGAAAAGCCCGCTGGAACAGTATGCGAACAACATCCGCGACCTCAAGCTTGAACTGGAAAACGGATCGACCGATTCGTTCGGCGCCGCTGCGGGCCTGCTCGGCATATCCGCCACGACGTTTGTCGCGCCGCCCTGCCCTCCCCCTGCGCCGGGAAGCCGTCTGAACGAGCCCCAGCGTGCCGCGCTGGAGGCGGCGTGCTCGGGCGTGAACAGGGTCGTGCTGATCCAGGGACCGCCGGGCACGGGCAAGACGTATCTGCTGGAGCAGATCGTGAGGCGGATGCAGCGCCAGGGACTCCGGATTCTCGTCGGCGCGCCGTCGCACGCGGCGGTCGACAACCTGTGCCGCCGGATCATGGATTTGCCGTTCCTGCGCTGTGCCCGCAACCGCGACAACGTGGACCCTGCGCTGATGGAAAGCCATTGGGTCGGAACGCCGGGCAACTACCGAAAAATCCGGTCGCGCTGCGGCGAGAAGGCGGCGGGGATCATCTTCGCCGGGACGCTGCCCGGGCTCCTGCGCGACTACACGATTGAAAACTTCCAGAAGACCGGGACCGAGTTCGACGTGATCCTGATCGACGAGGCAGGCATGGCGGCGCCGGACGAGGCGATCCTCGCGGCGCGCCTGGCGAACCGGATCGTGCTGCTGGGCGACCACAGGCAGCTGCCGCCCTTCCCCCGTCACAAGAGCGTGCTTGAGGAGATCTTGAAGGACAACCCGTCGGACGGCAGCGAAGCCGCCACGCTCGCGACGAAGAGCATCATGGAATGGCTCATCAGCTACCGGAAATTCCCGGTGTACGTACTGAACCTCTCCTACCGCTGCCGCAACCCGCGCCTCCTGCGTTTCGCGTCCACGATGTTCTACAACGCCGAACTCCTGCCGAACCCGGACGCCGACTACTACAAGCTTCCGCCGGGCGAACGCGAACAACAGTTCCCGAAGTCCACGCTCCAGTTCATCTCGACCTCGCGCCTGCCGCTCAAGAAGCGGGCGGAGAAGTTCGTCTACGAGAACGGCCGCCCCGGCATCTGGAATCCGGGCGAGGTCCGGCTCGCCGCCGAGACGTTCCAGTCGTTGCTGACCCGTTACGAACTGGAGGACATCACGGTCATCAGCCCGTACCGCCGCCAGATCGTGCTGTTGCGGAAGACGTTTTCGGACCTCTTCGCCAGCCGGTTCGCGACGGATCGCTGGAACCGCTTCCTGCTGAAGAATATCGCGACCGTGGACAGTTTCCAGGGCGGCGAGAGCGAGGCGGTGATCATCTCCTACGTGCGGAGCAGCGAACGGCACGGGATCGGGTTCACGGACAACGCCAACCGCATCAACGTGGCATACACGCGCTGCCGCAGCGAGCTCGTGATCATCGGCGACCTGGACTGCCTCAAGAACCGCGGGAAAAACCAGCTTTTCGCCAAACTCGAACGCGCCGTGGAGCGCGATGGCGAAATCGTGTTCCCCGAGACCACGCCGCGCCTGCTCTGACCAGGACGCGCGGAAACCGGAATCCGGCGTGTTTTTTGCTGAAAAAGCGCTGGGCCGGGTTGCAAAACACCCGCGGACAGACTATAGTATCTTTCAGTTTTTTACCCACATGTACAAAGGATCTCCCATCATGCCCGCAAAACCGGAACGCCTCTTCCCCGCATCCGTCCGAACCGTCGGTCTGACCTCGCCCGCCAGTCTGCCCGACACCGCCCGGATCGACGAGGCGCGGCGTTATCTGGAGAACGTCTGCAGCGTGAAGACCGTGCTCGCGCCGGGCGCGCTCAAACGAGGACCGATGAAATACTGCTGCGGCACGCCGGAGTCGCGTCTGGCGGATTTCCACGCGCTGCTGAACGACCCGCGCGTCGACCTCATCCTCTGCACGCGCGGCGGTTTCGGCAGCGCGCACATCCTGCCGGAGCTCGACTTCGATCTGCTCCGTAAACGCAATCTGCCGGTCTACGGCTACAGCGACATCTCCGCACTCCACCTCGCCATGCTCGCGGAACACGCCGGGATCCCGGTCTGCGCGCCGATGGCGGACGGTCTGCCCGACGCGATGAAGCGTCCCAAGGCGAAGGAATCGTTCCGAACCGTCCTGCGGAAGCGCACCGCGCCGCGCAAACTCCGTCTCGTCCCGGTCGAGGGAAGCCCCGCCGGTTCAGCGATCACCGGTCCGCTCGTGCTCTCCAACCTCACGGTCATGACTACGCTCTGCGGCACGCCGTGGATGCCGCCGCTGAACGGCGCTGTACTCGCGCTGGAGGATGTCCACGAGGAGGCGCGCGTGCTGGACCGCCACTTGACGCACCTGGTCCAGGCGGGAATCATCGCACAGGTTCGCGCGGTCGTCTTCGGGTACTTCACAAAATGCGGTCCGAAACCCCAGATCCGGCGTCTGCTGCGGGATTTCGCCGCACAGACCGGAAAGCCTGTATACACAGGTGTGGCGTTCGGGCACGAACACCCGAAATGCTCCTACCGGCTCGGCGAACCGGTCGAGATCATCCCCGCCAGACAAGCATAAGGAACCACGAGCAATGGAAATCTTTCTTTTTTCGGCGTTCACGAATACAAGGCTCTTCCTCATTCATGCCCTCGTCGTGATCTTCTCCATCTGCCTCCATGAGTTCTTCCACGCCTGGACCGCTCTGAAATTCGGCGACACGACCGCCGCCGACCGCGGCCACCTGACACTGAACCCGCTGAAGCAGATGGGACCGATGTCCATCATCATGTTCCTGCTGCTCGGATTCGCCTGGGGAGCCGTTCCGGTCAATCCGGGAGCCCTGCGGGCAAGGAACCGCCATGCCCCGGCGATCGTCGCGCTGGCGGGACCCGCGACGAATTTCGGGCTCTTCCTGATCGGTTTTTTCTTCTTCGGGTTCCTGTCGACGCGTATCTGGAACCTGGTCGAAAACGAAGCCGCCGGGGAATCGATTCTGATCCTTTTTCTTCTGCTGGGCGTCTTCAACCTTTTCCTGTGCATCTTCAACCTGCTCCCGGTCCCCGGCCTCGACGGCTGGAACGCACTGACGGAATACGTGCCGCGCCTGAGGAATGTCCATTCCGAATTTGCCAAGGGCGTCACGATCTTCCTGATCTTCCTGCTTTTCTTCCTCGCCGACGACATCTTCGAGCTCTCCAGGGATGTGATGTTTTTTGCGCCGGATCTGCTCAGCGCGGACCGTGGCAGCCGCCAGGAACAGGAGTCCTCTCCGGGCTCTCAAGAAAGCCGGCCCGGCGAGCTTCCGGGCGTGGATGTTTCCGTAAAAACATACAAAAACAGCGAATCGCCGCTTGAAATATATGCGGGAGATGCTATATTTACTGGATTACCGAAATAATAAGCTGCTTGTCTATCGGAAGGGGTTCACAGATGAATCAGAAAACCAGAACCGCATTGTATTCGCTGGGTCTTTGCGTCTGCGTCATATCCGCCGCCACCGCCGTCATCCTCACGATCAACGCGCGCAACCGGAAGCCGCAGACCGAAACGGCCGCGGTCGAGGAGGTCCAGGAAGAAAAACAACCGAACCAGGACCGTCCGCGCCGACGCGGAAGACGCGGCGGAGGTGGTGGAGGCGGTTTCCACGACGGCAGGCGCGGCGACATGACCCGTCTGCTGCCCGACGGCGACGAGTTCGGTCACGTGCCGACGCAGGAGGAGTTCGAAGAGGAACTGGTGAAAGGCCTGGCGGAATACCGCGCCCTGGCTCCCCATGAGCGCGCTCGAGTGAACGATCAGATGCACCAGACGACGCTTTTCGTGCGGAGCGGACTCGACATGATGAGGGAGAACATCCATGAAATACCGCCGGAGGAACTCGACCGCATCCGCGACGACTTCGACCGGTTCTCGGACGCGGCGGAACAGACGTTCTTCAGCGGCATCGTGGAACAGCACCTCACGCCGGAAGAGGACGCCACGATCGGAGAATTCGTACGCACCATGCACGACGCGTCGAATGAATTCCGGGATCTGCTTCACAGTACCTGAAGAGACACCGTCTCCATCTCAACAGTGCCGGGCAGTACGCTCCGGCACTTTTTTTGCCGCCGTCAACAGGCTTATGGGGATATCTATCTTTTGAACCGGACAAATTGATTTTCAACAGACAGGCAAACAAATTCTCCATCTTGGAATTTGCATGGATGCGAAGAAACGTCGGTCCCCAATAAACAGTACCGAATATATCTGACCGCCCCTTGTGGTCATCGTAAAGATTCGGGCGTTTCAGTTCAGGATGCGCAGGCATACTATTTTCGATGAGATCTTATGCCCGAGATAAAGCTATCCCGCAGTTTCGCTTTGAACATGGACAGATGCATAATATAAACGATGGTCCGCGGCCACTGTAAAAACACTGCGCTCTTGAAATTCACTTTTCCGGTCTTGCTTACCTGATCAATTATGGATAACAGAAGACGTCCATGATAGAATGTCCTGTAATAGTGCAGTATTTTCGATTCTTTGACGTAACGGTTGTAGTTTTCTCTTTTCTTCGTGTAAAACTGGCAATTCCAAACGCCGGAAAACTCCTGAACGGGATGTCCCATGATCCTGTTCGCTTCCCACATGGCAGGCTGGTCGAAATGGACGCCGTTGGCAAGCGACTGCTTCCAGCAATCATGCCACGTCCTGAAAAAATCATGCGCCACCGGAGTATCGCGGACAAACAGAACACCGCTATTAAAACAATGCTCGTTATCCAGATTGGAAAAACCGGCTTTCCGGCATTTCTCGGGCATCTTGTCTATTGCTCCGACATTACGGGTCTCCTCGTGTCCATCAGACACCGCCGCAATATCCGTATTCTGATCCATCCGGTCTATTTCGTCTAAACGATCCGCTATCAGAGTGTCTCCGTCAATAAAGAGAAAGTCCCCCTGCACAATTTCACGCAGCCTTGTTTTAAGATACCGGGACTTCTGCATCTGGTTATATTCCGGCGGGATATCAACGATTACAGGTGCTGATTCCGAAAGAATTGGTGATTTGATTTGTTCCAATATCCGATACGTGGATGAATCCATGACGGTTAAAACACTCGTATCATCTTTCCCATGCTTTTTTCTCAGGGTGTACAACGAAACCGCCTGAATTGCCGCAAATGAATCATCTTGATCGCAAATCAAGATATAAACTATCTTTGTTTTCATAACATCAAAACGAATTCTTTTCTGTTCTTTGTTCCGCGGGAGGCCTTTCAGGAGGTGGAGTCTTTTCGATGGTTAATATATCACAACATATCTTTTTTTCAAGAAAAAAATAAAAAAAATGTTTTTTGAATGCAAGCGCAGATATCTCATAAAAATCAAAAAAAGTCTCCATGGCGGCAATCTTGATCATGTCTGCCTCCGTCTTGTAGCAGAGAATAAGGTAGCATGGGTTCTCTTTTTGTCAAGTTTTCAAAAAAATATGGGATATCTGTGGAATGCAAGAGCAAATAGACAGAACTGCCAAAAGTCCGTGAAGTCCAAAAAACCGCAGAATTATCCACTAGGGCCATGCTCAAGACTGGCAACAAATCTGTCGAAAAAAAGCTTGCTTCTGACTTTTGGCAGTCGCATCCCAATATGCCATCCAAAACAAAAAAGTGTCATTTAACCTCATAAAAAACGTGTTGTTCATTGTCTGCTCAAGGAAGGCTTGGATTATTGCAGCATTCGATGTTATAATTATTAGGCCATTTTCGATTCCTCGCTCGTTCCATTACGAACAGATGCGTCACTTTTTTTCTGCATGGAAGAATGAAGGAAATTATTCTTGCCATTGGGTATTTGCAACAGAACCTATTACCGAAAAGCTAACGTATCGCTCTTTTACGAAAAAACATGAATCGCGGTGCCGCTGCAGAAAAAACTCAGGCTTTTAACAGGTGTTTCCGCACACGGGTCATCACGCGGCGTTTCCAAAGCTCTTTCTTCGTCCGACCGATCAGGAAATGCCATGCGGTTGCCGCATAAATGACGGCATAGACAATCCCGCAGACGGCGCAAAGCAGAAACTCATGGACATGTCCAAGCAGAAGCTTCTTACAAAAAAACAATGCAACAGCCGCGGGCACCGAAGCCAGCAGAGACGGGACATAAATGCTCCACAGGTCGTGCAGCGCATTGCCGTGAATCAGTTTCTGCATGACGGGATACCGGACGACGAAAAACAGAACGACACTCGCACAAAAAGAAATGACTTCAACGCAGATGATACTGGTTCCGGCACGGAGAAACAGAATGTTCAGAAAAACCACGACCAGAGCCTCGGCCATGGAAGTCCAGGCGTGAAGGTGATGTTTTTCGCACATCAGCAGCACGGACGACGGGATTTGCGTGACGACAAGCCAATTGAATGTACCAAGCAACGAGAAAAAGCTCAATGTATGAATCAGAGGGGTAATCTCTTTTTTGAACAACGCTACAATCGCTTCGTCCCGGAGAAAGAACGCGGGAATAATAAACAGGCAGCACATGAACATGTTCCACTGCATGGATTTTATAATAAAACACCGCAACATGCGGAACCGTCCGCGATGATACAGCTGTGCCGTAACGGGACGGACATTGGCATTATACTGGCTGATCGCCTGGTTGCACAGTCCGGACAGACGGGAGGATAATTGCAGGATGCCGACGGAACCAAGCCCGCAATATCTGCTGATGATCGGATTGCGCGTCTGGGTTCGCAACAGCCTCGCCAGCGACACAAAATATGTGCCGCTCGAAAAACCGAACACCTCGTGGAACACCTGCCGGTCAAACAGATGAAACCGCAGACGGAAGCCGGGAATATACCTGGACACGCAGAAACCGGTGAAACTCCGTTCCACAGCCATCAGGATAATAACAAACCAGATGATTTCGTACAGCCCCCCGCCGAGTTTCAGGATGATCAGGAAACCGACCAGCTCGCAGATCCGGAACCCGCAGTCGATATAGTTTTTGATATAGATTTTGTGAAGTCCGACCATGAGCTCGGAAAACAGGCAGAGAGGAAAGATCAGGGCAGAACCGATGGAAAAAACAAAGAAGCATTTCCGGCAGTACGCCAGCTGCTCAGGATCGTGGACATTGAACAGCTTTTCCAGGAAAAACGACGCAATGAACACGCCAAGAAGGATCAGAAGCGTCATCAGCGAATGGAACGTGAATATCATCGAAATGATGGAATTGTAGTGCCGGATGTCACGCTTGAAGAGTTCATGCGAGGTGTATTTCTGTCCGGCGATGCCGACGCCGAAATCCATCAGCAGCGCATATCCGAAGAACGTCCAGAGCAACGTCCACAGACCGTATCCGCTGTCGCCGAGGAAACCGACCATCCACCGCGTGACCAGCAGCCCCTGAAATGTCCGGATCAGGATCACAAGATAATTTGTGGCGGTGTTTTTGGCGACGGAGACTTGCATGAACGGGGAGACCTTTCATTGGTTCGGATTAGCTTTTCCGAAAAATACGGACAATATAATATATCCGCGGTTTCTTCCAAAATCAAGGAGGTCATGATTAATTTGGATCGCCTTGCATTCTTCCCCGGCATGGAGTATATTAAAAGATAATGTTTTCCCGGAATGCAATAAACAAGGAGAAGGAACCATGATCCGTTTTTTCAATACGCTCGGACGCCGCATGACCGAATTCACCCCGATCCGCGAGGGATTCGCCGGGATGTACACCTGCGGTCCTACGGTCTATAACTACGCCCACATCGGGAATTTCCGCGCATATCTCTTCGAGGACCTCCTCCGCCGCACGCTGGAATACCATGGCATCAAGGTCACACAGGTCATGAACCTGACCGACGTCGACGACAAGACCATCCGCGATTCGCGCGCCGCCGGGCTGCCGCTCCAGGTTTTCACGCGCAAATACAAGGATGCGTTCTTCGAAGACCTCCGCACGCTCCGCGTCGAACCCGCGGAACACTACCCGGAAGCCACAGCGCACATCCCGGAAATGCTCGACATGATCCGGCAGCTGATGGACAAGGGCTATGCGTACCAGTCCGACGACGGCTCCATCTATTTCTCCATCGAGAAATGCAAAAACTACGGTCAGCTGGTCAAGCTCGACTTCGAAAACCAGCGCATCGGCGACCGCGTCCGCAGCGACGAGTACGCCAAGGACTCCGTGGCGGATTTCGCCCTCTGGAAAGCCTGGGACGAAAACGACGGCGACGTGCGCTGGGACAGCCCGTGGGGACCCGGCCGCCCCGGCTGGCACCTCGAATGCTCCGCCATGAGCCGCAAATACCTCGGGCTCACGTTCGACATCCATACCGGCGGCGTCGACAATATGTTCCCGCACCACGAGGACGAGATCGCGCAGAGCGAATCCGCCAACGGGTGCAAGTTCGTGAATTACTGGCTCCACTGCGAACACCTCACGATCAAGGGGCAGAAGATGTCGAAGTCGCTCGGCAACTTCTACACGCTGCGCGACCTCACGGCAAAAGGCTGGTCCGGTGCAGAGATCCGCTATCTTCTGCTCGGCACGCATTACCGCTCCAAGCTCAATTTCGACCCGGATGCCCTCGGAACGGCGCGGTCCGCCCTGAAGAAATTCCATACGCTCTTTGCGCGCCTGAACACGGTCCCCGCCGGCGACGCGCTTCTCGCCGAGGCGAAAGCCGCCGCGGAAGCCGCGCGCGGGAAGTTCGCCGACGGACTCGCCGACGACCTGAACATCGCGGAGGCGCTCGCCGCCGTCCATAAGTTCACGCATGAAGTCAACGCGCTCCTCGGCAAGGGCATCGGACGCGACGCCGCGAACGTCCTGCTCGACCAGTACCGCGATTTCGACCGTGTGCTGGCGTTCCTCGACGTCGATTCCGCGCTGGAGGTCGCCAACGCACCGAAACAGGACGTCCCTGCGGAAATCCTGGAACTCGCGCAGAAACGCGCCGAGGCGAAAAAGGCGAAGGACTTCGCCGCCGCTGACGCAATCCGAGCGCAGATCAACGCCGCGGGCTGGGCGGTGAAGGACACGCCCGCCGGACCGGAACTTTCCAAATTATGACACCGGACCGCGCCGCACAAATCCAGGCGATCGCCGCGACGCTCGCGCCTGAGCTTGATCCGGCACGCGACTACCCTGCGCTCGCCGCACAGGCGAAACGCTGGCACGCGGACCGTCCGATGGACGGACTCCGCGTCCTCTGCGGCACACCGCTCTTTCTGAACACCCTGGCGCAGTACGCCGCGCTGCTTGAGGCGGGCGCCGAACTCGCGGTCGTATATTCCGACGAACTCGGATACGATCCGGCGATCCCCGCTTTCCTCGACGGGATCGGCGTCGCGACCTGCCACGGCGCGGAAGAAGCCGCCGCGTCCGGACCGTTCGACGCCGTGCTCGACTGCAGCGCACTGAACCGCGACATTCCCGTTCGGCTTGGCTATTGTGAGCTCACCCGTTCCGGCGTGCACATCTATGAAACCAACCCGCCGGACAAGCCCGTTTTCGCGGCGGACTCCGGACGCATCAAGTCCATCGAAACCGTGCTCGGCACCGGCGACGGCTGTCTGCGCGGGCTTCGCCACATCGGAGCCGATCCCGCCGGAAAGACCGTCCTGCTCTTCGGGCACGGACGCGTCGGACGCGGCATCGAATACGCCCTGACGAGGGCGGGCGCGACCGTCAGGATCGTCGATCCGGCGCAGGGCCGCGTCTTCACTCCGGCGCTCCTGGACGGCGTCAGCATCGTGATCTCCGCCACGGGCATCCGCGACGCGCTCGCGCCGTATGCGCAGCTCCTGCTCGACAGCGGCGCGCTGCTGGTCAACATGGGCGCAGGCGACGAATTCGGCGAGGACGTCCCGCCGGAGCGCGTCGTCAACGAAAAGCGTCCGGTCAACTTCATGCTCGCCGAGCCCACATCCACGCGCTACATCGACCCGACTCTGGCGCTTTACAACGCCGGCATCATCGAACTCCTGCGCGGCACCGCCAAATCCGGAATCCTGATGCCGGCCGCGCATGTCGAAGACTTCATCCTCGCCGACGTCCGCGCCGCGGGCGTCATCAACGCCGAAATCGACGCGATGGGGCTCTGACGCCACAAGCAATCCCGTTCATCCGAACCATTCAACCCGAAAACAGGTCACAGATCATGTCAAGCATCCTCCTCCGCAATGTCGTCCTTAACGGTTCCACGGTCAACGTCCGCATCGACGGAAACCGGTTCACAAGCATCTCCCAGTCCGCGCCCGCCGAACCCGCCGACGAGACCCTCGACGCCCACGGCGCGATGGCGATCCTCCCCGCTTTCTACAACGCACACACCCACGCCGCCATGTCCCTCCTGCGCGGATTCGCCGACGACCTTGACCTCTTCGACTGGCTCAGCAACCACATCTGGCCCGTCGAGGCGCGCCTCACCAACGAAGACGTCTACGCCGGGACGCGCCTCGCCATCCTCGAAATGATCAAGTCCGGCACCGTCTTCTTCAACGACATGTACTGGCGGGGCCGCCAGGTCGTCCGCGCCGCCGAGGAAATGGGCGTCCGCGCCTGCATCGGCATCCTGCGCCAGACCATGGGCAATCCGGCGTTCCTCCCCATGCTCGACAACGACTGGCTGCTGGAGAACCGCGACAACCTTTCCGACCGTATCCAGATCGCCGTCGCGCCGCACGCGATCTACACAACCACCGAGGATATCCTGCGCGATGTGGCGGACACGGCGAAAAAGTACGGCCTCATGATCCATACGCACCTCGCCGAGACGAAAAAGGAGTTCGACGACTGCATGGAGCAGCACGGTATGTCCCCGACCGCCTACGTCGACAGCTGCGGCATCCTCACGGACAGGACCGTCCTCGCGCACTCCGTGTTCCTCACCGACGAGGACATCGAGCTGCTCGCCGAACGCCGTTCCGTGCTCGTCCACATGCCCGTCTCGAACATGAAGCTCGTCTCCGGCCATTTCCGCTACGACAGCGCCGCGCTCTTCAATAAGTGCCGCTGGGCGCTCGGCACCGACGGCGCGTCCTCCAACAATTCCCTCTCCATGATCGGCGAAATGAAGACCGCCGCCCTCCGCGGGAAGGACCTCACCGGCGATCCGAAGGCGGTGAAGGCGGCGGACGTCTTCCGCGCCGCCACGCGCTCCGGAGCCGAGGCGTTCGGCATCGACGCGGGCTTGATCGAGGAGGGTCGCCTCGCCGACTGCATCCTCGTCGACCTGAACAACCACAACCTCGTCCCCGGGTTCAACATCGTCTCCGACATGGTCTACGCCGCGGACAGCTCCTGCATCGACATGCTCATCTGCGACGGACGCATCCTGATGCGCGGCGGGCACGTCGACGGCGAGGAGGAGATCGTCGCCGAAGCCCGCGACGCCGCGAAACGCCTGACCTCGAAGTAAGCCTCCCGGCGATCAAGGCCACCCCGCCCCCCTTGGGAGATAAGGCGCATGAGGCAAGTGAGATAGAATAAGGTGTCCCCATTCGCCCTATCCGTCACATTCGCCGTATCTGCCAACCCTCTGCCGTTCGCGCTTCGCGGCAATAAAATCTGTCGAGCGTAGCGAGCTTTCCGAGGCGGCGCAAACTCGTGTCCGAGCGGAGCCGGACACTACCTCAACACCGCCTGCGGTGCCCCCAGCAACGCGGGGACGCATCGCGTCCTAGTTTCTCCTCAAAAGAGGCAAATATCTCAAAAAAGAAGGAAAAGGGCTTGAAATATTCTTAATCGCATGTAAATTGTTGTTTGGAATCCCTTTCCTGACCTACAGGAATCTGGTTTCGAGCTCATTACATCGGTTATTTCATCAAAAGAACGTGTGAACCGAACAAGTTTTCTAAAGATTCTTTTGATTCCGAGAAAGAAATACCAGCAGGAGCATTGTATCCTCATGCCTTGCTGGACGTTTCTCTGTCGTCTCTGAATCGGGTTCTTGGTCGGACCTACACGTTCACGCACGGGGTAGCGTCCGGCTTTTTTATGCTCAGGCGTTTCCTCGTGCTCAGGAATCATCCAGCCGAGATTCGCCAATGTTTTTGTCTGATTGTCCCGACATTATTCTCCTATACGTCGTAGCCGGAATACTATTCTTCCGGCAAATCACGTCTATCTTCGCGTCACAATCTCAGACAATCATTCTTGTGCATCCTCGAACCTGACCTTCATGATGGCTTGTTGTGTCCGACAACAAGTCTTTTCTCTTCATTTTTAAGCCAAACGAAAACAACTCAACAACAAAAGGAGAACTTGATATGTGGTATGTTACAGATGGTGATGTTGCTAGTGGGTGGACGCTACAATACGATTCCATGACGGTTCACAGTGGTGGTGGGGCAAACAGTACCACGCTCAATTCCAGAGGCATTCTCTATGTCAAAGACAACGGCACCGTTCTTAGTACTACAATTAATTCAGCCGGCTACATGTATGTCTCCAGCGGCGGCACGGCTAATATCACCAAGGTCAATTTCTGTGGAGAAATGCATATTTTCTCCGGGGGAATAGCAAACAATACTACGGTCAACTCCAAAGGCTTATTTTATGTCTCCAGCGGAGGAACGGCTACCGATATTAGAGTTAGCTCTGGAGCACGTCTGATCTTCTACGTGGCGAAAGACACCTATATTACCGGCACTTCCGGCAGTTCAGTTTTCGAGATCAAAGATGGCATCGTGTCAAATTATACCGTCAACGGCGGGAGTTGCTTTATTTCAAGCGGCGGAGTGGTGACCAGCACCACTGTCATAGGCACCCCGGATGGCCCTGCCAATCTTACTATTGAATCCGGCGGCACAGCAACCGACATCACGGTCAGTTCAAGCACTTTTTTTTCTGTCCTTTCCCACGGTATAGCAAACAACACTACAGTCAAATCAGATAGTTGGATGGATGTCGAGGGAACAGTAAATAATACCGTTATCAGCTATGGAGGCGAATTAAAAGTAAATGTTAGCGGCATCGCGAACAGTACAATTATTAGTTCTGGAGGTTCCTGTATCGTTTACTCTGGTGGCACGGCGAACGATACGACAGTGTACTATGGAGGAAAAGTATTAGCGAGTGGAACCAAAGGTATCATTTATGGTGGCAGGTTGAATAACACAATGATCAGTTCAGGAGGTTGTGTCATTGTCGATGCCATTGGCCGCGCAAATAACACAACTGTCAGATCCGGAGGTTCTTTTCTGATCAGTTCCGGCGGCGGGATCATGGGACAAACAACGATTGAAGATGGAGCTGTTGTATCAATGTTCAGCGGGGCAAGGATCACCTTCGACATTTCCGAGCTCACTTCAGGTGCAGAAGCGAGAGTCAATGATCTCTCGCGCATTAAGATTCAAGGCTCTGTAATCTATGGACTCACGGTTTCCGACACTCAGGAGAGGGGCATCTACGTACTTGCAGAGGGCGCGGAAGGATTCAACCAAACTATTACTGTTCAGAACAATGTGGAATCGCTCGGTACGCTCACTCCCGGGGAAACCATCATTGTCAATGATACCAAATACTCTCTGAATTTGAACGAATCGACCTTATTATTGGTTGTGCAAGCACCTGACACGACCGCACCGACCATCAGCGACATCACGGCCAGCATCACTGAGCCCACCAACCAGGACGTTATCGTGACCGCGACCTTCTCCGACAATGTGGAGCTGGCTTCCTCGCAGTACAAGATCGGGGGAAACGGAACCTGGACGGATTATAAAAACGGTATAACCGTGACCGAAAACACGACCGTGTATTTCAAGGCAGTCGATACCTCGGAGAACACCGCCGAGGCAAGTTACGAGGTCACGAACATTGATAAGATCAAACCTGTGGTCACGCTTGCCGGCGACAACCGGACGCCGCTTCAGAAGAGCACATTGACCGCAACCGTGGATGACGGCAGCAAAATATACTATCGCATCGGGGATTCCGAGTTGACGGAATATACCGGGTCTTTTGAAGTCAAGTCTAACGGAACGTATCATTTCCAGGCGACCGATGCCGCAGGGAATACCGGAACTGCGGAAATCACGTTCGGGAATATTGACACAACGGCCCCCGTCATCAGCAATGTCGTGGCGAGTACCACGGGCCCCGCAAAATCCGTGACCGTGACCGCCGAATTCGCGGACGACGTCGATGTGGCGACCTCTCTCTATAAACTCGGGGACAACGGGTTGTGGTTGGATTATCCTGACGGTGGCGTGACCTTTTACGAAAATGGTACCGTCTTTTTCAAGGCGATCGACACAGCAGGCAACGAATCCGAAATCGCAAGCTGTACGGTCACGAATATTGACAACGTGGCGCCCACGGCACCTGCCGGGCTGGACACGATCGTGTCGGGGCAAAAGGTCGCCCTGGTCTGGGACGTGAGCATGGACGATTCCTCCGGTGTGAAGGAGTATGTCGTGACGTACTCGCTCGACGAGCAGGAGTTCACTGTCAGGACGAGCAATACGAATTATGTACTGAACAACGCCGATTTCGGCGACTACAGCTGGAGCGTGCAGGCGGTTGACTTCGCGGGCAACGAATCGGCCGTGACCGCCGGAGAAGCGTTCACCGTGTCCGGGTTCAAGCCGTACACCGTGGAATACAGCGCGGACAATTTCGAACATATCATCACATTTGCGGTCACGACGCCTTCGCTCGACGCCTTCCGCATGCCGGGCGGGACCTATCAGATGCGCGTCAAGCAGGAAGACAGCGACGAATGGCTGACCGGCGATCCCATCGTTTCCGAGGAAACGGGCGATGCGCCGCAGCTCGTCAAATCCGACGCGGACGGCAACGCGGACGTGTTTTTCGCGAACGCCGTCGGCACCTGGGAATCCGGCTATCTGGCGCAGCACGCCGGATCCATCGGCGATTGGGGCGGGACCAATGAATACGCCGGGCTCTACGGCAAAAACAAACTCGCGGACATCATCGAAGGTTCGGACGACACGAACATCCTGCTGATGAGCGACGATGAGAACGGCGACTCGCTCTTCGTGGACGACATCTATACCGACCTGCCGGGTTCGATCGCGGAACAGCAGGCGCGCATCGCCCGGATTGACGAAATCCGTGCCGGCTTCGGCGATGATATCGTTGACATGACCAGCCAGCGCTTCGAATACGTCGGCGATGGCCTCACGATTCGTGGCGGCGACGGAAACGACGTCATCTGGGCAAACAAGGGCGGCAATCTCTTGTTCGGTGATGCAGGAAACGATCGCATTGTCGGTGCCTCCGGCAACGATGTGATCGCTGGTGGCATTGGAAATGACCGCTTGCACGGTGGCGGTGGAGAAGATATCTTCACGTTCGGCGAGAACTGGGGTACTGATACCGTCGAACAACTCGCCACCGGCAAGGTCACGTTGTGGTTCGCATCGGGCGACGAATCGAAGTGGGACGCTTCCACGCTGACCTACACCGACGGCGACAACAGCGTCACGGTCTCCGGCATCGCGGCGGACAGGGTCACGCTCAAGCTCGGTGACGACGGTTCCGATCAGTTCGCCGCGTTGTCCGGCATAGGCGCGTTCTTTGACGCTACCTCGGAACGCATCTTCGAGGAATCCGGCAAGGGCATCCTCGCAAGCCTGTAACAGCCTGATACCTTGTCGGGAAGTACGCGTTTGCGTCCACGCGTTGCTGGGGGCGGCTCTGCCGCCTCGGAAAACTCGCTCACGCTCGACAGTTTTCTCATGACCGCGTGACGCAAACAGCAGTTTTTTGGGGAATGGCATCAATGACCGCTGAGACGCGAACGGCAAATGGTATTAAGAAGAAGCATTCGTTGTCCGCACAGACGCGGGAGGCTGGGTCTCCACTGAAGTTGTGCTCTGCTGCGCGAGAGCACGGTGGAGCCAGCGCAGGAGACAGAGTTTTGAGTCGTCGGGGACAACGGTCGACGGACAAAAGCGGACGGTCCGGAGTCATCTTTCCCTCATTTTATCTCACGCGCGAGGCGCAATCCGATATTTTTTTATCGAATTTATCCCTTTTAGCTTGTAAATTTCTAAAAGCGTGCTATATTTATAGCATTTGAACTTTTTGAAAACCATTCCCAGCCTTAACAACCTTCAAAACTCCAAGGAGAAAAAACAATGGCTATCAAAGTCGGTATCAACGGATTCGGAAGAATTGGCCGCATGGTGTTCCGTGCCGCCGTCGAAAACTTCGCGAATGACATCGAAATCGTCGGCATCAACGACCTGCTCGACCCGGACTACCTCGCGTACATGCTGAAGTATGACTCCGTCCACGGAATCTTCCAGCACGACATCGCGGTCGACGGCAGCTTCCTCGTCGTCGACGGCAAGAAGATCCGCCTCACCGCCGAGAAGGATCCCGCCGCCCTGAAGTGGAACGAAGTCGGCGCCGAAATCGTCGTCGAATCCACCGGTCTCTTCCTCACCGATGAAAAGGCCCGCGCCCACATCACCGCCGGCGCCAAGAAAGTCATCATGTCCGCTCCGTCCAAGGACGCCACCCCGATGTTCGTCTTCGGCGTCAACGACAAGACCTATGCCGGTCAGGACATCATCTCCAACGCCTCCTGCACCACGAACTGCCTCGCTCCGCTGAGCAAGGTCATCCACGAGAAGTTCGGCATCAAGCGCGGCCTCATGACCACCGTCCACGCCGCCACCGCCACCCAGAAGACTGTCGACGGTCCGTCCAAGAAGGATTGGCGCGGCGGCCGCGGCATCCTCGAGAACATCATCCCCTCCTCCACCGGCGCCGCCAAGGCCGTCGGCAAGGTTCTCCCGGACCTGAACGGCAAGCTCACCGGCATCTCCATGCGCGTCCCGACCTCCGACGTCTCCATCGTCGACCTCACAGCCGAGCTTGAAAAGCCCGCCACGATCGAAGAGATCAAGGCCGCCGTCAAGGAAGCCGCCGAAGGCGAACTCAAGGGTATCCTCGGCTACACCGAAGACGCCGTCGTCTCCACCGATTTCCGCGGCGATGCCCGCACCTCCATCTTTGATGCGGACAAGTCCATGGTCCTCGATCCGACCTTCGTGAAGCTGCTCTCCTGGTACGACAACGAGTGGGGCTACTCCAACAAGGTCCTCGAAATGGCCCGCGTCATCGCGAAGTAATCCATTTTCAAGAATCATTGCTTGAAATCCCGCGGGGCGGGCGGCATTCCGCCCGTCCCGCTTTTTTCCGATCAGACATCTTTCCTCTTCACTTTCACACAAAACGGAGTTTTTCCATGAATAAGAAAACCCTTCGCGACGTCAATCTCAAAGGCAAACGCGTCGTCATGCGCGTCGACTTCAACGTGCCCATCAAGGAAGGCGTCATCAAAGACGACACCCGCATCAAGGGCGCCCTGCCCTCCATCCAGTACGTCCTCGAACAGGGCGGCAGCCTCGTTCTCATGAGCCACCTCGGCCGTCCCGCCGAAAAGGGCTACGAGGCCGATTTCAGCCTCAAGCCGGTCGCCGAATACCTCTCCAAGATGCTCGGCAAGCCCGTCACCTTCGCGCCCGACTGCGCCAACGCCGACGACATCGTCAAGGCGATGAAGCCCGGCGACGTCGTGATGCTTGAGAATACCCGCTTCTACAAGGAAGAACAGGGCAAGCTCAAACAGAAGGAAGGCCAGAGCGACGAAGAGTTCAAGGCGAAGAAGGCCGAGCTCAAGGAAAAGCAGAAAGAGCTCGCGAAGAAGTTCGCTTCCTACGGCGACATCTACTGCAACGACGCGTTTGGCTCCGCCCACCGCGCCCACGCCTCCACCGCCGTCATCACCAAGTACATCGGCACCTCCGTCGCCGGTTTCCTCATGGAAAAGGAAATCGCGTTCCTCGGCAACGCCGTCAACAACCCGGTCCGTCCGTTCGTCGCCATCCTCGGCGGCGCGAAGGTCTCCGACAAGCTCGCGGTCGTGAACAACCTCCTGACCAAGGTCAACACCCTGATCATCGGCGGCGGCATGGCATACACCTTCCTGAAGGCGCAGGGTCACAATATCGGCAAGTCCCTCTGCGAGGACGACCAGCTCCAGTACGCCCGCGACATGATCGCCAAGGCGAAAGAGCTCAACGTCCAGTTCCTCCTCCCCGTCGACAACCTCGCCGCCGACGCCTTCTCCAACGACGCGAACATCCAGACCGTCTCCGACGACATCCCGGAAGGCTGGATGGCGCTTGACATCGGTCCCAAGACCATCGAACTCTACGCCAACGCCATCAAGGGCGCGAAGACCGTCGTCTGGAACGGCCCGATGGGTTGCTTTGAAATGTCCAACTTCGCCAACGGCACCATGGGCGTCTGCCAGGCGGTCGCCGACTCCGGCGCCACCACCATCATCGGCGGCGGCGACTCCGTCGCGGCTGTCAACAAGAGCGGCCTCGCCTCCAAGATGACCCACATCTCCACCGGCGGCGGCGCTTCCCTCGAGTTCCTCGAAGGCAAGGACCTCCCCGGCGTGGTCGCCCTCTCCGACAAGTAAGAATCACCCCCCTGCGGACGCGTCCGGTCGTTTTTCTCGAACCGGGCCGGACGCCCGCACACCACAGGATACCATTTACCATGGCACGCAAAATCTTTATCGCGGGCAACTGGAAGATGAACAAGACCGCGGCCGAGACCGCCGAGCTTGCTTCCGCCCTGAAAGCCTCCCTCGCCCAGTTCGCCGGCAAGTGCGAAATCGCCGTCTGCCCCACCTTCACCAGCCTCGCCACCGCCGTCGAGATCCTCAAGGGATCCAACGTCAAGGTCGGCGCCCAGAACATCCACTGGGCCGACAACGGCGCGTACACCGGAGAAATCTCCGGCGCGATGCTGAAGGAAATCGGCGTCGAATACGTCATCATCGGTCACAGCGAACGCCGCCAGTATTTCGGCGAGACTGACGAGACCGTCAACCAGCGGATCAAGGCCGCCCTCAAGTACGGTCTGAAGCCCATCGTCTGCATCGGCGAAACCCTCGCCGAACGTGAAGGCGGCGTCACCAACACCGTCCTCGAAAAGCAGATCCGCGGCGCGTTCGCCGACATCTCCGCGGCCGACATGGACGCGATCACCATCGCTTACGAGCCCGTCTGGGCGATCGGCACCGGCAAGACCGCCACGCCCGACGTCGCGCAGGAAACCCACGCCTTCATCCGCTCCGTCCTGACCGCCCTCTACGGCGACAAGGCGCAGGACATCGTCGTCCAGTACGGCGGCAGCATGAAGGCCGAAAACTCCGGAGCCCTCGTCTCCAAGCAGGACATCGACGGCGGCCTCATCGGCGGCGCGGCCCTCAAGGCAGACTCCTTCACCGCGCTCATCCAGAACGCCCTGAACGCCTGATCCCGGCAGTTTTCACAAAGCTGTGTTGTTTTTTTTGCCCCGGCAGCCCGAAACAAGGCCGCCGGGGTTCTTTTACGCCCCGTCTTCCAACCTTCGCAACTCTCAATATTGAGCTCCATTTTGCATTTTTGAACCGTTTCGTTTTGCATTTTTGAGATTTCAAGAGGGAGATCGACACATATCGAGGCGGGATGATTACGCGGGAACATACAAAGACATGCTCGGGAGGAACGCGGCTGCCGGTTCCGGATTCTTCAGTCATTTCCTTTAGTTTCTTTCGTTTATTCAGTTTTCGAAACGATTGTCGCTTTTTTTTGTTTCAGCCGCTTGATTTTTTGTTTTCATGAGTGTATTATATACTAACGGATTGACGAAACATGCCGGTCCGCCGTTCGACCAGCCGCATATAAATCATTCATCTGTTTTCTTTTCCAACCAGGAGCCGCGCCATGAAACACGAGACCGTATCCCGCCTCGCCCCAGCTCAAGAAACACGCACCAGACATGAATTCACCCTGATCGAACTCCTGATCGTGGTGGCAATCATCGGCATCCTCGCCGCAATGCTCCTGCCCGCGCTTCAGTCCGCCCGCAAGTCCGCGATGGCGGCGGGCTGCACGAACAGCGCCAAGCAGCTCGGCACGCTCGCCATGATGTACTCGAACGACACGCAGTATTACATGCCCGCCACCGGCAAAGCCTCGTTCAAATATGACTATTCCGGCGGCATTTCCTGCGACTCCTACTGGGACCGCGCCCTCATCGCCTATCTCCCGAACATGAAAGACGTTGTCGAGAAACTCGGCACCAGCGGCACGCCGGACCAGAGCATCCGGAAGAAAGGCTCAAAATTCCAGAGCATCAAAATCTTCGCCTGCCCGGCCGACAACATTCCGCGTTATTCCGGCGCGAAGGATGAATTCCCGCTCCGCTCCTTCGGCATGAGCCACGCCTCCGGCTCGGACGGCAGAACCCTTGCATGGATCAATAATCCGTTCAAGGCCACAAGAAAGACCATGGTTCCCATGCCGACACGCACCATCCTCCTCGCCGAGTGGGCGCCCATGACCCGCGGCGACCTCGGATTCGTCACCGCCACCTACAGCGCCATGTCCGCCGCCTGCACGCAGACGCTCGGCATCTACGCGGAATGGGGCGTCGACCAGGGCGGCAGAGACTTCCGCGTAGCTTCTGAAAACAAGATCCCGAAGTCCGACTACATGTCCCCGAGATCCCTCCACAACCACAGCTGGAACTACCTCTTCTGCGACGGACACGTCGCCATGATGCACCCCGGCGCGACGATCCGTCAGGGACACGAAACCATTTACGACGCTCCCGACCACAACATGTGGACGATCGACCCCACCGACGACAACTGATCGTCGGGTTTCGCGGCGCACGCCGCAAATCCTCTCAGGAAACACTCAGCCGCCTCAGTCCGGGGCGGCTTTTTCATGCCCGAGAAAGATATCCATTACGTGGGGGACAGGAAGAATATGTCTTATAAGACCAATAAGTTCTATAAAACACCTATCCATAAGGGGATAGATTCATTCGCCTGACACCATGTCAGGCGGAGTGCTGATCCCCCGAAAAAGAAAGCGACCGGGGAAAAGCCGGTCGCCGTATTGCTTGCCGAATTGTTTCTTCCGCGCTCCGCACGAAGGCGGGATAAGCGGTGGATGCAAAAACAACAGCTTATTTCTTCTCGTCCATCTTGGTCGGATCTTCGGTCTTGCGGATATCGCTGATCTTCTTGCTGATCTCGAATGCGTTCATGCCGTCGAGCGAGCGGATGTTCGTCATGTTCCTGTTGTTCCAAGGATAGAATCCGTACTGCGTCATCCGGGAAACCAGGAGTTCGCGGTTTGCTTCTCCCGGGATACTCTTCAGGACGTCGGAAAGAGACGTGGAATAACGCTCCTTACGGGAGGCGTCGATTCTGGGCTTGCTGTCGCGGATATCCTGAATCCGTTCAAAGACCTCGTCCGCGGTCAGTCCGTTCAGATGGGAGACGGCTTCGTACGAGTTGTTGGAATAAAACAGGATCATATCCAGTCCGTTGGCGAACTCCATCTGGCGGTCTTCCCCCTTGATCGTCTTCGTGACTTCACCGGAAGACAGGTAGAAATTCTCCATGGAGGAGCCGTCGATCTTCTTGGTGCAGGCGGAAGTAAGGCAGAGCGCCATAAGGCAGAACGCGGCGAGCGTGGACCGGCGGAAATTCATCATCGGATTCCTTTCTGAGAAAAACAGAGCGGGGCGAAAGCTTGAAGGTAGTATTATTAATACATTACTCCGCCATACTCTATTTTTCAAACTAAAAAGCAAAAAAAAGTCCAAAAAAGGCTTTCAAGCATGGAGCCCGCGATGAATGGAAGAGGTCGAATTGACCTCGCTGGGGAGGAGGAGTCCGGGATTGTCCAAACCACACAGAATCCGATCATGAACAAACGACTGCGGCAAATCGTGTCCGGCACAAGGAACGATCAGGTTCACGCAGTCGCGCCCCTCCCGGTCTGCTGAACGCCATTCCGCCGAGTCCCCGAACTCGGGGAGATACCGGTTTCATCTGCCGGGGCTGTCATCTCGTGCAGGCGGGGTCCCCGAACTCGGGGAAGTACCGGAACGCGGCTGCATGAGGTTCTTCCAGAAGTTTTCAAACGCTTCGGGCGACGACATCGCTTCCGGGGGCAGCGGGATGCCGCCGGGGTACATCTGCTCGTTGGTGAGCGGCTTGTCCGACTTCAAAGCCTTGAGCCGTATCGTGATCTGCTCCTCCCTCGGACCGTGATTCCGGACCCGTACGGTGAACGATGAACGGTCTTTCGAGACATCATACTGATAGTATTCCGAGTCCAGTAAGGTCACGGGTACGGAGTCCAGGTCGACAGCATAGTCCATGGGAAACGCCATCCGCAGATTCTTCCACGGTTTGCCGTTGATCTTGACATTGCTCGGATAACGCCCCATGTTCGGCCAGGCATCGAAGTTGATCCGGTTCCCCGTGAAACGGAATCCGGCGTTGAAATCGACCAGTGCCTCGATCGTGATCGTGACCTCGTTTTCCGGTCTTTCCTCCTGGCGGAACGCGGCGGCTCCGCCCCCGGCAAGAGGGGGAAGCTCTTTTCCGTCCGTCAAATCGTCCGGGTCGCGGCTCCACGTGTCCGCCATGGTCTCCTTGTTCCACTGTTCGACCTCCGCGATCTCGCTTTCGGACAGATTGCGGCGATTGCTCCGGTACCTCTGCGTCAGGCTGTTCCGGCGCTGTTTCTCGCGCTGGGTGTCGCGACGGCGTATGATGCGCGCCTCGTAATCCGCGGGCGTCTTTTCGGCGACGATCCTGACGCTGAACGGAACGGGGACCGCGCTCGGGAACGAACTGATCAGAAGTTCCGTGGTGCGGTCGAACGGACGGTCGAAAAGAATGTTGTTCGCGAGCTCGTAATCCGACCGAAGATTGCACCGGACGTTCGCGGACGTTTCCACGATCTTCGCCTTGGAGAAATCCGACACGAAATCCAGGTCAAACGGGAAATTGGGATTGAGATCGCTCCATGGTTTGCCGTTGACGGTCACATCGGTCGGGAAAGCCGCTTTATTATCACGTTCGCGGTATCCGTTCGTGCTCTCCTTGTTCGGAGCAAACTCGATGCTGTCCGGACGCAGTAAAAATGTCGTGCTTCCGTGGAGGGTTCCGGTCAGAATCAGGACATTCCCGTCCGTCTGCGCCGCGGTCTTCGCCGGTTCCGTCCGCTTCTGCTGTTTTTTCATCTTCACCCGCGCCATGACGGTCGACGGTTCATCGTGCAGGATCATCATCCGGATCTGTTTTTCGTCCCGCGTCAGCTCGATTTTGTCGATCGTCCGGGCGCTCTTGCCGCCGAGTGATTGTTCCACAAGCTCCGCCGTCTGAAAATCGGGGGTGAAACCGAGCTCGAACGGCATCCGCAAGTCATTCCAGGGCTTGCCGTTGACGGTCACGCGGGACGGAATTCTATCATAGATATGCCAGTACTGGATCTTGTCCCCTTCAAAGATAAACCGGCCTCTGCCGTTGAATCCCGCTTTAATGGTGACAACCGCATTCTCCGGGTCGTCCGGCGCGGGATCGTCCGGTCCTGGCGCAGCGGACGTCATGGATTGTGCGGATGCGGTGAACGGGATCGCGGCGAGCAGGACGAGGCCCAGCAGCACGCCCCAAAGAGATTTGAACCGGTTGTTTTTCATGGTTTGCTCCTTGTATATATTAGATTGTTTTATTATTTATTCCTGTAAAATTTGACGAAGAAAAGACTGAATTCTTAGCGGAAAATGAGAAAAACGTCGAAAAAAGCCTAGAAAAAAGCATGGACGCGGAAAAACCGCATTGACGGCACACTTTGGCACGGGGATGAGACAGAATGTCGCACGACACAGAACAAACGGCAGGCACTCCCCGGCGGATTCGAGGCGGGAGCGCCAAGTGCGGCGATTTGGCACAAAGTATGCTTGGAAACAAGTCGAAAACAACACAAACAACCCCTCAACACGACTGCGTGCCGCCGGAAGCACATCCCATGCGGCACAGCCGTGGAACAACAAGGACAAGTCGACATGCCCACATATGAATATGTCTGCAAGAACTGCGGATACGAGTTTGAAAAATTCCAGCAGATGACCGAAGACCACCTGAAAACATGCCCGGAATGCGGCAAGGATGCGCTGAAACGCAAGATCGGCGCGGGGTCCGGCGTGATCTTCGTCGGATCAGGATTCTACTGCAACGATTACAAGGGCGCCAACGCGAGCCTGGGCAATCCGACCAGCAAAAAACCGTCGGCGTCCACCAAGCCCGCCAGGAAAGCGGCGAAGAAGTAAGAGGGAAAGCCCTCCACTGAAATAGTCCGCCGCTCCGCAAGCGGACAAGAACAAAAGAACAACTGAAAACATAAACAGAAGGAGACAGAGTCATGTCCAGACATATCCAATTCAAAGCCGAAGTCAAAGAACTGCTCAACATGATGATCAACTCGATCTACTCGAACAGGGAAATCTTCCTGCGCGAGCTGATCGCGAACGCCGCCGACGCGCTCGACAAACGGCGTTTCCTGGCGCTGACCCGCCCCGAACTCGCCAGCGAGGGCGAAATCCGCATCACCGCCGACGAGGCCGCACGCACGCTGGCGATCTCCGATAACGGCATCGGCATGACGAAGGACGAGCTCGTCGAAAACCTCGGCACCATCGCGCACTCCGGTTCGCGCGGATTCCTCGCCGAGCTGAAAAAGGCGCAGGAGGAGAACCCCGCGACCGCGCCCGAGCTCATCGGACAGTTCGGCGTCGGTTTCTACGCAGCGTTCATGGCAGCCGACAAGGTGTCCGTGCTGTCGAAGAAGGCGGGCGAGGACCAGGCGTACCTGTGGGAATCCGAAGGCGTCGACACGTTCACCGTAAACGAGGCGGAGAAGGACGCCCCCGGCACGACCGTTACCCTGCATTTGAAGGAAGACTTCAAGGAATACCTCGAATACTGGACCGTCTCGTCCGTGGTGCGTAAATACTCCGACTTCATCGAATACCCCATCAGAATGGCGCACAAGACCAAGGACAAGGACGGCAAGGACGTCATCGAGGACGAGACGCTGAACACCATGAAGGCGATCTGGCTGCGCCCCGAATCCGAGGTCACCGAGGACGAATACAAGAGTTTCTATTCGCACCTCTCCGGCGATTACGAAGCGCCGCTGAAACGCATCGTCTTCTCCGCCGAGGGCGCGTCCGAATTCAAAGCGCTGCTCTTCCTCGCCGCCAAGCTCCCGTTCCAGTACCAGTTCGGCGTCCGCGGCAAAAAGACGCTGAGCCTGTACGTGAAGCGCGTCT
Organism: uncultured bacterium; assembly: GCA_902802585.1. Classification (GTDB taxonomy): domain Bacteria; phylum Verrucomicrobiota; class Lentisphaeria; order Victivallales; family UBA1829; genus UBA1732. The sequence goes on along the minus strand of CADCMR010000001.1, from coordinate 42,925 downwards.
TCATCACCGACGAATGCCCCGGCCTGCTGCCCGACTACATGAACGGCTTCGTGTCCGGCGTGGTCGATTCGAGCGACCTGCCGCTGAACATCTCCCGCGAGACGCTGCAGGACAATCCGCAGATCAAGCGCATCTCGAAGGCGATCGTGAAACGCGTGTTCTCCGAGCTCCAGACCATGATGGAGAAGGACCGCGCGACATACGAGAAATTCTATGGCGAATTCAGCCGCCTCATCAAGGAAGGCGCGTACAGCGACTGGGAAAACCGCGAGAAACTCCAGAACCTGCTGCTCTTCGAAACCATGAACGGCGAACCCGGCAAGCTTGTGTCGCTGAAGGAATACTCCGACGCCATGCCGCCCACGCAGAAGGCGATCTACTTCATCACCGGCGAATCCCGCGCCGCCGTGGACCACTCCCCGCAGCTGGAGCTCTTCCGCCAGCAGAAGCTCGACGTGCTGTACCTGCTCGACCCGGTCGACGAATTCGTCATCAACGGCATCGGCAAATACGCGGAAAAGGACATCGTGTCCGTCTCCAAGAGCGACCTGAAGCTCGACGAGCCCGTTCAGAAGGAGCTTGAGAAGAAGACGCAGGAAGCCGCCGAACAGAACAAGTCCCTGCTCGAATTCCTGAAGAAGACGCTCGAAAACCAGGTGAAGGACGTACGGTTCTCCGCCCGCCTCACAGAAAGCGTCTGCTGCCTCGTAGGCGACGAGACCGACCCGTCCGTGAACATGCAGCGCCTGATGAAGGCGATGAAGCAGGAAGCGCCGGAAGTGAAGCGTATCCTCGAACTCAACCCCGACGCCCCGCTGATCCAGGCGATGGCGAAGAAATACGAGGCGGAACCCGGCAGCGCCGTGCTGACGGACTACGCCGCCATGCTGTACGACCAGGCACTTCTCTGCGAAGGCTCCGAATTGCCCGACCCCGCCGCGTTCGCACGCAGGACAGCGAAACTAATGACCGACGGCCTGAACAGGAACTGAACTGACCCGACGAAGAACTGAGAACGGAAGGCACTCCCCCCATGCCAGCACGACACACCGAACTTTATGAGCTACTAGAGATCTCGCCCGACGCCGACGAGGAGACCATCAAAAAGGCGTACCGGCGCCTGGCGGTGAAATACCACCCGGACAAGAACCCCGGCGACAAGGACGCCGAGGAGAAGTTCAAGAAGCTCTCCCACGCCTACGAAATCCTCGGAAACAAGGAAAAACGCCAGATCTACGACCAGTACGGCGAGGACGCCGCGAACGGAAACGGCGGCGGTGGCGGATTCTCCGGCGACCCCTTCGACATCTTCAACCAGTTCTTCGGCGGAGGTGGAGGCGGCGGCTTCGAGTCCTTCTTCGGTGGACGCAGGCGCGATCCGAACGGTCCGCAGGGAGGCGCGGACCTGCGCTACAACCTCGGAATCACCCTGGACGAGGCGTTCAAGGGCGTCACGAAAAAGATTGAATTCAACCGCCCCGGTCTCTGCACCGCGTGCAACGGATCGGGATGCGCCGACGGCACGAAGCCGGAACGCTGCGACCGCTGCAAGGGCAGCGGACAGGTCGGCGTCTCCCAGGGCTTCTTCACCATGATGCACGAATGCCCTGTCTGCCACGGAACCGGACAGAAGATCGCTCACAAGTGCGCCAAATGCAACGGCGCGGGCAAGGTCAGTGTCCATCGCGCCATCGAGGTCCACATCCCCGCCGGCATCGACACCGGAAACCGGATGCGCGTGAACGGCGAGGGCGAGCCCGGACTGCGCGGCGGCGCGAACGGCGACCTGTACATCATGATCCAGGTCCGCCCCGACAAGCGTTTCCAGCGCGAGGACGAGGACATCTACGCCGAATACCATATCCCGTTCCCCGTGGCGGCGCTGGGCGGCACGGTCACCATCCCGACCGTGCACGGCGACGCCGAGCTGACGATCCCCGCCGGAACCCAGAACGGCGACATGCTAACGCTGAAGGGGAAGGGAATGCCGGTGCGCGTGCGCCCCGGCGTCTTTGGCAACCACCATGTGAGGATTACGGTCGACGTCCCGCGCAAGCTCACCGACGCCCAGCGCGAGGCGCTGAAGGCATACGCGGCGGCGTTCCAGCCCGACGGCGGCGGCGCGAAGGACAATGGTTCCGGACCGAACTTCACCATCAACGCCGAGAACGATCCGGGCTTCTTCCAGAGGCTCAAGGACAAGGTCGCCCAGCACCTCGACCAGACCAAGCTGTGACCCCACCATGAGCGCGCGCACCCAGCAGTTCCTATGCGACATTGAGGACAAGATCCTCGCGCCGTACGCCGTCCATGCCGGCGCGCTCCGCGGGCGGCATTACCCTGAAACGCCCCACCCCTACCGGACCGAATTCCAGCGCGACCGCGACCGCATCCTGCACAGCCAGGCGTTCCGGCGGCTCGAATACAAAACGCAGGTCTTCCTGAGCACGACCGGCGACCATCTGCGGAACCGCCTCACGCATACGATCGAGGTGGCGGGCATCGCGCGGACGATCGCCCGGAGCCTCGGTCTGAACGAGGACCTCACGGAGGCGATCGCGCTCGCGCACGACCTCGGGCATACGCCGTTCGGGCACGCCGGGGAACGCGCCCTGCACAGCCTGATGGAGGGGCATGGCGGATTCGACCACAATCTTCAGGCGATCCGCGTAGTCGACCTGCTGGAGAAAAAATACCCCGCCTACGACGGTATCAACCTCACATGGGAGACCCGCGCCGGTCTCATCAAGCACCGTTCGCCGCTTCATCCGCCCGTGCTCGACGGCGTAGAGCTCGCCCCTGCCCCGTGCCTGGAGGCGCAGGTCGCCGACCTCGCCGACGACCTCACTTACTACGGGCACGACGTCGACGACGGGCTGGACTCCGGGATCATCACGGAGGACATGCTGGACGGTATCGCGATCTGGCGCATGGCGGCAGAGGAAACGAAGTCGCTCGGGCTGAAGCGCGGCGACGGCAAATTCCTGACCTACACCGTGCGCGCCCTCATCAACCGCATGGTCGGCGATGCCATCGAAACCTCCGCGAAACTGATCGACGCGTCCGGCGTGAAAGCGCCCGGCGATGCCCCGTCAAAGGGCATGACGCTGATCGCGTGGAGCCAGGAATTCCAGGTGCTGACCAGCGAGCTCAGGATCTTCCTGTACGAAAACCTGTATTTCTCGCAGGAGCTCAACAAGCTCAACCAGCTGTCGAAGGACCGCATGTCGTTCCTGTTCGACACCTTCGTGAAACACCCCGAGCTCGCGGGCAGCCAGGTCCGCCGCCGCATGGAAGCCGACGGCATCCACAGGGCAGTCACGGATTACATCGCCGGCATGACCGACGTTTTCGCCATCTGCGAATACCACAGACTGAAATGACCGCCCCCGCCATGGCGCACGCGAACGGCAGCGCGGGGATCTGGTAGCGCGGCATCAGCACCGGACCCGGCGCCGCCAGATAGTACAGCACAAACACCGCGAACAGCGTCAGGACGGTCCATCTGCGCCGCCTCAGGTAAATCCATACCCCCGCCGCTGTCAGCGCGTAGAGCACACCCGTCGCCAGCAGGAACGGCACCGCGAGAAACGCCGCCGCGTAACTCCCGTCCATATAGTGCCGGAACGCCGCCATCGGTCCGTCCTTCCGTAAAACCGCCAGCGTACCGCGTTCTCCGGTCCGCAACCCGAGATTCTGAAGGAAATCCGGCAGGTCGGGAAGCAGAATCCAAACCTGGAAAAGATGCGTCGCGGCGGTCGCGCCGGGATGCTCGAAAATCACCTTTTTGTAGCGTGCCAGATACCAGTCGTCCTCCGCCATCTTCAGCTCAAGCAGATTCGCGTATTGTTCCGGCTTCCCGGCAAACGCCGTCTCGGCTTCAGCCTCAAGCGCGGCACGTTCCGTGTCGCCGTCCGTACCGTTCACTCGGGCGAGGATCGCGGCTGTATTATGAAGCGCCGTGAGGCCGGAGTTCCGGTCAAGCACGAAACCCGCGCCGACGGACTGGTTGCGGAGCATCCACGGCACGAGCATCACGCAGGAAACAAGAACCGCCAGCACGGCGGCGAACGCGGCTTTCCGCCATGGACGCATCAGGACCAGTGCCAGGACAAACGGGATCAGGAGCAGAACGGGGAGATTGACCGGCTTCGTGAGGGTCGCGGCAGCGGCGAACACCGTGCCGATGAGGAAATCGGAGAGGCGTTTCGTGCGCCACGCCCGGACGAAGAAAAACACCTGCCATGCGCAGAGGAATCCGAGCAGGGAATCAGCAAGAATCAGCGGCGCATTCGCCAGCGCGGTCAGGTTCAGCGCGTACAGGACCGCCGCCCAGAAGCCCGCACGGCGTCCGGCAAGCCTCCGCCCCGCCAGCGCCACGGGGAAAACCGTCAGCGCGTCCACCAGACATCCGATGATCGGGGGGCATGACAGGGAAATCAGCACCACCAGAAAGAAGATATACCCGGGCGGACGCTGCACCGCGGGGAAATCGGAACCGACATCCAAGGTCAACTTCCCGGTTTCCACAAAGGCTCTTGCCGGGAAATAATAGGTCGCGGAGTCCGGCCGCATGAAGGATTCCATGCCACCGTCACCCATGAAAAATGACCAGAGCGCGGGCCAGGCACACAGGATGCGGATCGTGAGCGCGAAAAGGAAGACCAGAGCGATACGGCTGCGAAATCTGTTTTTTTCGGAAGACATGGATGGAGTGAAATGTTTGTTCTAAGGGATGGTTATGCGAATACAGCCCGTCGCGCTTGAGGCGGGACGGCGCATCCGCGAAGAAAAAAGGTCAGGTTTCTCCGAAAAGAAGTTGCATTTTCCGCATGTTGGTGTATATTATAAATTGCCGTGTTGCTTTAAAATAGCGCGGTTTTCCCGGAAATCAAATACAAATCCAACATATATGAGGTTAAAAATGAAAGATTCCATCCATCCCGCGTATGGTCCGGCGAAGGTCATCTGCGCCTGCGGCAAAGTCTGGGACATCTACTCCACCCGTAAAGAGCAGAAAGTCGGTATCTGCGCCGAATGCCACCCGTTCATCACCGGCAAGCAGAAACTGGTCGACGTCGCCGGTCGCGTTGAGAAATTCCGCCGCCGCTACCAGAAGCCCGCCAAGTAATTCAGTTTTTCCGATCGGACGGAACCGGCGGTTCTTCCCAGAGGACGCCCGCCGGATCAGCCAGCCCGGCTCCCGCTTTGTTGAACGGAGACCGGGCTTGTTTTTTGGAATGAATTGAACAGAACCTGAACAGCCACATGCGCCCGGAAGATTTCACGCGTCAGATCGAACAGTTCAAGGCCAGGCACGAAAAGCTCCAGATTGAGCTGTCCGATCCCGGCGTCTACGCCGTGCCCGCCCGCGCCTCCATGCTCGCCCGCGAAAACCAGCGCCTGGAGGGGATTTTTGCCGCGTACGACAGGTGGACCGGGGCGCTGAGCGCCGAACAGGAAAACCGCGGACTGCTGGAATCCGAACATGATCCCGAATTCCGTGCGCTCATCGAAACCGATCTCGCCGAACAGGAAACGACCGCGACCGAGGCGGAACAGGCGCTGATGATGCTGCTCGTGCCGCCGGACAAGGCGGACTCCCGCGACGCCATCGTGGAAATCAAGCCGGCGGCGGGCGGCGAGGAGGCGGCGCTCTTCGCGGGCGACCTCTTCCGCATGTACGTCCATTACGCGGAGAAACGCGGCTGGAAATGCGAAGTAATGGAGCAGTCGGATTCCGAGCTCGGCGGCCTCAAGGGCGTGATGTTCTCCCTCTCCGGCGAGGACATCTTCTCCCGCATGAAATACGAAAGCGGCGTCCACCGCGTCCAGCGCATCCCCGTCACGGAGTCCGGCGGCCGCATCCACACCTCGACCGTGACCGTCTCCGTCCTGCCGGAAGCCAGCGAAATCGACGACATCGCGATCCGCCCGGAAGACCTCGAAGTCTCCACGTTCCGTTCCTCCGGACCCGGCGGCCAGAACGTGAACCGGACCGATTCCGCCGTCCGCATCCGGCACATCCCGAGCGGGCTGGTCGTGGCGAGCCAGCAGGAACGCTCCCAGATCCGCAACCGCGAGATCGCGCTGCGCATCCTGAAAAGCCGCCTGCTGGAAATCCAGCGCAGCGAAGAGGCCGCGAAGCAGGCCGCCAGCAAACGACTCCAGGTCGGGACAGGCGACCGCAGCGAACGCATCCGCACCTACAATTTCCCGCAGAATCGCGTCACGGACCACCGCTTCGGCGTGGTCTCCGTCTTCAACCTCCCCGCGCTCATGGAAGGCGACCTGGACCTGCTGCTCGACCCGCTCTTTCTGGCGCACAGCAAACTCGTGGTGGAGGATTTCCTGAAAAATCCCGAGGAGGAATCCTGACCGGCGCTTGATTTTTCCGCCCGGTCGTGGCATATTTATAAAACAAGGGGGAACCGCAAAAGCGGTTCAAAAACAAGGAGGGTTTTATGATTTACACACATTCTGTGCGCGGCGTCGATCCGCGGGACGTCCGCGATTATGCCCGCGTGCTCCGTGAGCTCGACGAGGAACGCCGCGAGCTGGCGGCGTTCGCAGTGCTGTGCAATCCGCTTCAGGCGGGATTCGGCGTGGAGCTTACCCGGCACAAGGACCATCTGCACGACCTCTCCGAACAGGAGGAGCTGATGATGATCCGCACGCGCTACATCGAATTCGAGCCGCACTGGCGCGCGCACCGGAGGTTTCAGAATTTTCTGAGCAAGGCTGACTCACGCGAAACACTGCTCTTCTGTTCCGACTGGCTGCGCCAGCACGAGACATCCGCCGACACGGAGTTCCGCCAATGGCTCCGGCACGGCTGCAAACCGGAGGCAAATACGGATTGTAACGACTGTCTGTACAGCACGGATCCGGAGCGCATCCTGCTGTCCGTGAAGATGCAGCTGGTGTAAACAGTTTGTCTTTGGTCGTAAGTGCCGGGAAAACGCATTTTGAAAGGAAAGAAGGAGGAGTAAAGACAGGATTTTCCATCAAGTTTCAGTAGAAGGTACTGTTTTTACTGAAACTTGTGTGTGCGCATGCGAGGCTGATGATCCGTGATGATGCGGCTGGTGTAAATAGTTTGTCTTTGGTCGCAAGTGCCGGGAAAACGCATTTTGAAAGGAAAGAAGGAGGAGTAAAGACAGGATTTTCCTCAAGTTTCAGTAAAAGGTACTGTTTTTACTGAAACTTGTGTGTGCGCACGCGAGGTTGAGCAAAAAAAGAACAAAAAGGGGGTGTTTTCCTGCAAAAAACGGCTTGAAAAACGTTTTCGCCGGATGTATTTTATACAATCAAAACGCAAACAGCGGACGGAACAGGACTGCATCATGAGAAAACCAGACATCTTCGACGAGATCATCCAATGCCTGAAAACAGGCGAAAAGACCGGAGCCGACACATCCATGAACGAAGAGACTCTGCGCGTTTTCTTCAATCCCATCCCCCCGAAAGCCGCCGCACGCCCCCAAGCCCAGGCTGCCGCCCCCGCGCAGGACATTCAGGGCGTTCCGCCCGCCTACGCGCCCGATATGCCCGAATGGGAATCCCTGCGCACCGAATGCGCCGCCTGCATGAAGTGCGGCCTCGGTCGCACCCGCACCAACATGGTCTTCGCGGACGGCAATCCGCACGCCGAGCTGATGTTCATCGGCGAAGGCCCCGGCGCGGACGAGGACGCCACCGGCGTGCCGTTCGTGGGGCGCGCGGGTGAACTGCTGTCCCGCATGATCGCCGCCATGACGTTCGACCGCAAGACCGAGACTTGCATCGCGAACATCGTGAAATGCCGCCCGCCGGGAAACCGCAATCCCGCCGACGACGAGGCGGCGGCGTGTATGCCGTACCTGAAACGCCAGATCGCAATGGTGAATCCGAAGGTAATCGTACTGCTCGGCGCGGTGCCGCTCCTGTACCTCTTCAACCTCAAAGGCATCATGCGGCTCCGCGGGCACTGGCTGGACTACAACGGCATCCCCGTCATGCCGACCTACCATCCGGCGTTCCTCCTGCGCAATCCCCCGGCGAAGAAAGACGCATGGGCGGACCTGCAGGCGGTCATGGCAGTCTTCGGGCGCAAACCCGCACCCCGGCGCTGACCCCGACGCGAGGCTGTCCGAATGGGCCGGTACATCGTCAAACGCATCCTCTACTCCCTCTGGATCCTGCTCGGGATCATGGTCGTCACGTTCATCCTCTTCCGGGTGTCCGCGGGCGATCCGACCGCCGTTCTGCTCGGCAAGAACCCGACCGCCGCCGATGTCGAGGCGATGCGCGATTCCATGGGCTGCGACAAGCCGCTGTTTTTCGGCTTGTGGCGCGTCACCGAGCTGTACCCCGCCGCCGATTTCACCGGCGGACATGCCGAGTTCCCCGGAATCGAACTGAAAGACGTTGACCCGGAAAAAGCCGCAGGACAAAACGGGTTGCTACTCGGAACCGGCACAGCCGTCTTCAAACGCCAGTTCGTCAACAAAGAATCGAAAAACCGCATCGTCCTCTCCGGCTCGGGACGTTTCCGCGTGGCGGGACAGGAAGTCGAGCTTACGTCAGGCGAGACCGCGCTTGAGCTGGCGGACGCCTTAGACGAGCTCACGGTCACGGGGCTTGACGCCGGTTGCGCGCTGGTCCGCGCCGGATTCGAGCGTCCGAACCGCGCGTGGTACGACTCGCAGGCGCTGGACTCCCTGAAGGAGCTCGTCACGTTCTCCTCGCGCTTTCCATACGTGACCTTCTTCAATTTCGGCAACACGCTCCTCACGCACGAATCCATCCGCGGCAAGCTGTGGCGCGGCATGGTGCCGTCCCTTATGATCATGCTCCCGATTTTCTTCGGCGAACTCCTGCTCGGCATCGTGCTGGCGATGGTCTCCTGCGCATTTCAGGACCGCATCCTGGACCGCGCGATCGTGGTGCTGTCCGTCGCCGGAATGAGCGTCAGCTACCTCGTGCTCATCATCCTCGGGCAATGGTTCCTGGCGTACTATCTGAACCTCTTCCCCGTGTGGGGCTGGGACAGCCCCCGCTGCCTCGCACTGCCCGTCATCATCGGCGTCGTGTCCGGCACGGGCGGCGGCGTGCGCTTCTACCGGACCGTCTTCCTCGACGAGATCCGCCGCGAGTACATCCGGACCGCCTCGGCGAAGGGAGCGGCTCCGGTTCGCGTGTACGGCGTCCACCTGCTCCGGAATGCCCTCGTTCCAATCATCACACGCGCCTCGACAGAACTGCCGTTTCTGTTCACGGGCAGCCTGCTGCTGGAAAGCTTCTTCGGCATCCCCGGGCTGGGCTACGAGGGGGTGAACGCTCTGAACAGCTCCGACCTCTCCATGCTGAAGGCGCTCGTCCTGCTCGGCGCGATCCTCTTCATCGTCATCAACCTCCTCACCGACGTGGCGTATGCCTGGGTCGATCCGCGCGTCCGCGTCGACCGCGAGTGAGCTTCCGCGCCCCCCGCCGCCTCGACGCATTCCACGTTTCTTTCACGTTGCGTCCCCGTTTTTTCCGTCCCGCGCGCGCCGGAAATCCGCCGAAAAATGGAAAACGCGCTTGACAATTCGGAATGCGCGTGATACTGTATCACCGGAAACCGCAATTCTATTTTATTCATCCCATCAGAAAGGAACCCCTCCCCCATGAGTACCAGTGTCCGCGAACAATTTATCGCCCGCTACGGAAAAGAACCCGCGGTCTGCTCCTTCGCCCCCGGCCGCCTCGAAATCCTCGGCAACCACACCGACTACAACGAAGGCTTCGTACTGAGCTGCGCCGTGAGTCAGCACACCTGCTTTGCCATGAGCCCGGCGGACGGCACGAAGTGCAACATCTGCGAGCACGGTAAGGACCAGGAACTCGACTTGAACGACATCGACACGCCGGTGAAGGGCGACTGGCGCAACTACATCAAGGGTCTGCTCGTCGACCTCAAGCGCCGCGGCATCAAGTTCGGTGCGTTCGACGCCGTACTCGACAGCCAGGTCCCGCTTTCCGCCGGCATGAGCAGTTCCGCCGCCCTCGAAATGTCCTTCGCCTTCGCGCTGAAGACCATCTACGGCATTGAGCTCCCGCTCGCCGACTGGGCACGCGTCGGACAGGCGGTCGAAAACAAGTTCCTCGGACTGAACAGCGGCCTGCTCGACCAGTTCAGCTCGCTCTTCGGCAAGAAGGACTCCTTCATCCTCTGCGACTTCCGCACGGTCGAGGTCCTGAAGAACGTCGATATGCCCTCCGGCTACGTGTTCGTCGTGGCGAACTCCATGGTGAAACACAACCTCGTCGACTCCGCCTACAACCAGCGCCGCGTGAGCTGCGAGAACGCCACCGCCGCGATCAAGAAGACGCACCCCGAGATCAAGACCCTCCGCGACGTCTCCAGCGAGCTCCTCGAAGACTGCAAGGGCGACATGGACCACATCGACTACCTCCGCGCCAAGCACGTGGTCGGCGAGGACGAACGCGTCTTCCGCGCCGTGGACTGCCTCGGCAAGGACGACATCGCCGGATTCGGACAGCTCCTCTACGAAAGCCATGAAAGCTCCCGCGTAAACTTCGAGAACAGCTGCCCCGAGCTCGACGTCCTCGTCGAACTCTCCAAGTCCATCCCCGGCTGCCTCGGCGCGCGCCTCTCCGGCGGCGGCTTCGGCGGCATCTCCATCCACCTGGTCGAGATCGACAAGGCGGAATCCTACGCTGAACGCCTCAAGACCGCCTACAAGTCCCAGACCGGTATCGACGCCGCCACGTTCATCTGCTCCATCGGCGACGGCGCGGGCATCGAGGCCTGAGACTTTTCCAGAAAAACGGTATGATCCAAATAATCCACATGCTCACAGCCCGCCTCGCGGGATCCGCCATTCTGCTCGGGACCGCCCTGTCCGCGTCCGTCCTCTGCGGATGCGTCGAAATGAGCATAGACGAGGAGAACACGGTCGTGATCTTCCCCGCCGTGCCTGCCGAGGCGAAAAGCGTGCTCGTCGAGCAGACGCCGGAAACATCGCGCGTGTTCGGCGAATCGGTCCGCGTGCTGGATTTCGGGCGCGACGCCTACTGCCACCTGGTCCTGACGTTGACCTCGGAAAAAGAAAGCAAGCTCGAAGTGCTGGTTGGCGAAGTCCTGAAGCAGGACGGCAGGCTCGAGGAGAATCCGGGCGGCTCGCGGATCTGTTACAAAGAAACGCTGACCGTGAAGCCCGGCACCGCCGACTACCTGATGAAGTTTCCGCCGCACAAGAATCCGTACGGCGGGATGTCGCGTCCGCAGACGCCCGAGATCGCGCCGTTCCGCTACATCGAAACGCGCAATCCGGACGGCGTCGAGGTCGTGAAGGTCGTCCGCGTGGCGCATTTCCCCGAGTTCGACGACGGCGCGTCCGAGTTCAAATTCGGCGATCCGGAGCTCACCCGCGTATGGGAGTTCTGCAAATATTCCGTGAAGGCGTGCGTCCCGTTCGGGCTGTACATCGACGGCAACCGCGAGCGCATGCCATACGAGGCGGACAGCTACGTCACCGCGCTCAGCCATTTCGCCGTGGATGCGAACTATGCCGCCTGCCGCGCCTCGATCGAATGGTCGCTCGACAACCCCACCTGGCCGACCGAATGGCACCTGCTGATGCCCGAGCTGATGAAAGCCTATCTGCTGTACAGCGGCGACACCGAGACCGTGCGCGGCTGGTACGCCCGCCTCAAGCCCTTCCTGCTCTCCGGCAGCCTGGACGAACGCGGTTTCCTGACCGCGAAACGCCTGCCGCAGGGCGTCCGCGACATCGTAGACTGGCCCGAGGGGGAACGCGACGGCTACGAGATGAAGGACGTGAACTTCGTGCCGAACGCGTTCCGGCACCTCGCGCTGCTGGACATGGCGTACCTGGCGGAGCAGTCCGGGCACGCGGTCGAGGCGGCGCAGTACCGCGCGGAAGCCGCCGCGCTGAACGACCGTCTGCATGAAGCCATGTTCGACGGCAAACTCTTCGTCGATTCCCCCGGCTCGAAACACCACTCCGTCCACGCCCAAATGGCCGCCGTCTGCACCGGCGTCGTCCGCGAGGCTGAGAAGCCCGCTGTTGCCGAGTTTCTGAAGGGAAAGGGCATGGCGTGCAGCGCGTACGGCGCGCAGTATCTGCTCGACGCATGTTTCGAGCTCGGACTCGGCGCGCACGCCATGGAGCTGATGACCTCGCACGACCTCCGAAGCTGGCACAACATGCTCCGCGCGGGCGCGACCGTGACCATGGAGGCGTGGGACAACTCCGTGAAGCCGAACCAGGACTGGAACCACTCGTGGTCGACCGCCCCGGCAAACATCGTCGCGCGGCGTCTCTTCGGCATCCGTCCGCTCGCGCCGGGCTTCGCGAAGTTCTGTGTGGAACCGGACCTGGACGTGCTGAAAGGCGGGTTCTACCGCCAGCCGACCCCGCTCGGCCCGATCGAGGTCACGGTGAAGGACGGCAAAGTGTCCGTGAAGCACCCGGACGTACTCAAGCAGATCCCCGCCGACCCCTCACAGGCGTTCTTCTTCTGAAAAAAATACCACTTTAAAGACACCGATGCCCGCAGCAGTCTATTCTGTACGCGGGCACCTTTTTTTGAACTGAAAAAGGGTTTGGCGCGGAATCATTTCTCCGCGGATTCGGCTTCCTCAGGGGCGTCTTTTCCGGCGTTGCGGATGGCTTCGTCGTTGATCTTCTTTTCCAGGTACTGCTCGACGGTCAGTCCGCCGTAGTCCGGCTCGGTGTAGGACGTTTCCGCGCCCTCAACCTCGTTGCCGACCGCGTCCAGGTCGCTCATGTCGTAGCCGAGGAGCGCCTTTGCGTCGCGCTGCCCCTTCGCGGCGGCGTCCTTGAGCAGGATCGCGGCCTGCTTGACGTCACGCGTGGTGCCGCGACCGTAGAGGTAAAGCATCCCGAGCTCGTATTCGGCATCGGGGAAGTAGTTCGTGGCGGTCTGGTGCATGGTCAGCTGTTTGAACGCCTCGCCGTAGTCCTGCGCGCAGCCGAGTCCGCGCGCCGCACAGAGACCGAGGTACACATGGACGTCCTCGTTCTTCGGATCGGAGGCCGCGCGCTTGAAATTGAAATAAGCCTCGGCATATTTCCCGATGGCGGTCTGCGGATTCGTCGCCTGGCCCGCCTCGGCGAACAGCGTCTGACCCGCCTCGTAGTATTCCTGCGCCCTGGAATATTCCACCTGGTCGAGAATCCCCAGGCCGAGATGCCACAGGCTGTACGGAAGAATCAGAAACGCGATGTAGAAACACGGTTTGGCGTAGCTCGGCGGCTTGTGTTTGTGTTCAGGGATGTGTTCCGGCTTCTCCCCGACTTTCCACTTCGAGCGGACATAGCCCAGCTGGTTGTGCGACGGGGCGTTCTTTCCGAACAGGACGCCGTTGTACGTGATGACGCACAGACGGATGCAGATCAGCACCGAAACAAGTTCGCCGATGAAGCCGCCGATATTCGCCTGCCGGACGCTTGTGATCATCTGCAGCACGCCGCCGACGATCCCGATGATCGCCACGATGCGGAAAAGCCATTGCGCCGCGGTCGAGCGCTGCGTCCGAAGCGCCACGCCGAACGACGGCAGAATCACGGCGAGCGGGAGCAGCAGCCAGGTCAGGATTACGATCGCGACCTTCATGGTCGGCGGGAAACCGGGCAGATGCGGCACCGCGAACAACCCCATTTCCAAAAACACAAAAAATACGGCAAGCACATAATACAGGGCGCCGAGGTGTTTCAGCGTCCGGGAATCGTGCAGCGCCTTCTTCGACGCCGGACCGTCCAACGCCAGCAGGCGGGCTTCCACGGAACCGGGGGCGTACTCCGGGGCGGCGGGTGCCGGATTCTCCGCCGGATTCGGGTTCGGCGCGGGAGAAACCGCGGAAGGTTCGGCTTGCTTCTGGTCGGTATCACTGCTCATGGCGTCAGGCTCCTCAAAATGAACAATCGGAAAATGGTAAAGAATACACGGTAATAATATAGTCCGCGAGGAGAAACAATGCAAACCGAAAGCCGGATATTTCTAATAAAAAAATCAGAAAAACGGAAAGAACGGCTGACAATTCACAGTCCGTAGAGGCGTTCGATCAGACGTTCCGCCGCGGTCGGTCCGCCATGGCGCAGCGCACGCAGCACGGCGCACTGTTCACGGCGGGTGGCGCGACAGACGGGCAGGCGTTTCAGGATCACGATCTTGACCTGCGGAAACGGCTTGCCGGACTCCGAAGCGACGAGCCGGTACCAGCGGTCGACGGTCGCGCTGTTCATGACCGCCGCCAGAAAATGAAGCGAATAAGTCCCCGGACGCGGCACGGTGCCGTGCAGGGTGTTCGCGTAATAATATTTCCCGACGGAATCGCAGGCGGCGACAATCCGGTCGGCGGTCTGGCGCGACAGGATCTTCGGACGCTCGAAGACGTCCGGCGTGCGCATCCGCAGTCCGGGCGGACGGGTCCCGACGCGGGCGGCTTCGAGCGCCGCCATGCGCGGCGGATCGTAGTCGATCCAGCGGGCGGCGGGCAAGATCTTCATGCGGACGACGTCGCGCCCGGTGAGGAGCGGCTTCGGATTCGCGGCGCGTTCCGGTGAGCTCACGAAAAGCTCTTTGCCGACCGCGCCCTGGATCACGCCGTCGCGCACGTCGGCGATCTCACCGAGCGGAACACTGTGCGCCCGGACCGTCCGCAGGAACGCGCCGTCCGCGCAGAGTCCGGCGACGATGCGGCACCCCGGGAACGCGAGGATGTCGGCGGCGGGCACGTCCCCGGCGTCATCGATGCACACGCATCCGCCGGGCGGCATGGGTTCGCGCCGGAAAATCACCGCGGCGGAATCCACCACGGCCTTCCCGAAAAGCCCCGGCGGCAGCGACGAGGCGGAGACCAGGCGCTGTTCGGTCAGGAGCCAGCGACGCATGGCGACCCCCTGCGTATTGAGCAGCAGACGATCCGGGGCGAGCCAGCCGCACACGCCCCCCTCGCGCGCCAGTTTCGCGCCAAGCTCGATGAAGAGCGAAAAGAGGTTGAAGCGTCCGTTCGTGAAGCGATACTGTTTGCGAAGACGGCTTTTGTCCTTTTCGGGGATCGTGTCCACCGGCACGAACGGCGGATTGCCGAGCACGAGGTCGAACGAGCCTGCCGGGAACACTTTTTTGTTCAATGCGTCGGCACAGACGATGCGCGGCGCGCCGGGCGTCCCGGTCAAACTCATATAAAGCCAGCGCAGACGCAGCGCGGCGACCTCGGCGGCGAGCGGCTGGAGTTCAATTCCGCAGATGTTTTCCGGCTGGGGCAGCACACCGAACCGGTCATGCAGGATGCGCATGGCGGCGGCGAGGAACGCGCCGCAGCCGCACGCGGGGTCGATGATGCACAGATTCGGCACGTTTTTTCGGTTCAGTCCGGGATGTGCGTCCAGCGCGGCGGATACGATGCGTTCGGCGACTGGTCGCGGCGTGTAGTAGATGCCGTCGCGTTTGCGGAACGGCGTGAGCGCGGCGGCGCAGAGCGGTTCGAGGTCGTCTATATTCAAAACACGTCTGGTCGGACGAGGACGCGGCATGGTTATTTTGCTTCCTGGAACGCCTGGATGATCGCGAGGAAATCGTCCGGGATCGGCGCTTCGACCGTCATGCGTTCGCCGGTCACAGGGTGCGGGAAGGAAATCCTGCGCGCGTGAAGCATCTGGCGCGGCGCCGGCGAGGAGCGCCCGCGGTTGTAGAGCTTGTCGCCGACAATCGGGTAATCCTTGTACGACAGGTGGACGCGGATCTGATGGGTGCGACCGGTGTGGGGGTGCATCTCCATGACAGCGACCTTGCGGCCGTCCCAGAGCCCCTTGCGGATGACCTTCCACGTGGTGACCGCCTCGCGTCCCTGCCCCGAACGCGCGATCGCCATGCGCTTGTGGTCCGGGTGGCGCATGATGGGGGCGTTGACCACGTTCACGTCGGGCGACGGCCAGCCGTGCACGATGGCGAGGTAGGTCTTCTGCACGTCGCGGTCGGCGAACGACTTCGCAAGCTTGCGGAGCGCCTTCGGCGTCTTGGCGATGATCAGCGCGCCGCTGGTGTCCTTGTCGAGCCTGTGCACGATGCCGGGCCGCATGGCGTCGAAATCCTCGTCGTCGAGCCCGGGTTCGCGCCCGAGCACGGCGTTCACCACGGTCCCGTGCCAGTTGCCCGCCGCCGGATGCACCACCATGCCCGCGGGCTTGTTGATGACCAGCAGCACGTCGTCTTCGAAGATCACGTCCAGCGGGATGTCCTCACCCTCGGCACGGTCCGGCACGGGGGGAAGCGTGTCGGTGAGGCGGGCAACGGACCCGGCGGGGAATTTGAGGCGCGGCAGGTCGCAGACCTTGCCGTTGACCGTGAGCTTGCCGTCGCGGATGAGCTTCTGGATATGCGTCCGCGAGAGGTCGGGGCAGTATGCCGCCAGCACCTGGTCGATTCGTTCGTCCGCGTCGAGTTCGCCGAGCGTGAACTCGTAGGCTTCGCTGTTTTCGGTTTCGTCAGGCATCGGCGGACTCCCCGGCAGATTTCTTTTCCTGTTTGCGGCCGAGTGAGCGCGCCGCGCAGGTGACGATGACGCCGCCGGGGATGGCGATCGCGACCGCGATGAACTGCGACGGCGTGAGACCGAGGATGGAATCGGTGTGGTCTCCTCGCATAAATTCGATCAGGAAGCGCATCACGCCGTAGAGGATCAGGTAGACGCCGCCGACCGTCCCGGCGTATTTGCGTTTCCGCAGCAGCAGGAGCAGCACGACGCACATCAGGATGTTTCCGGCGGACTCGAAGAGCTGGACAGGGTAGACCGGCTCGGAACAGTCCGACAGGAGCGAGGGATAACGCGCCGCCGCCCCGGATTCGTGCGGGAAGCACACGGCGAACGGGAACCCCTTCGGAGCGGGCTTGCCGAAGCAGCAGCCCTGCATGAAACAGCTGATGCGGCCGAACGCGTGGGCGAGCGCCATGGCGGGTCCGAGAATATCGAGCAGCGCGAGGATGCTGATGTCCTTGCGCGGCTCAGAGCCGTCGGCAGGCTGTTTTTCCTTCAGTCCGAGCAGACGCCGCACGGTCGGCCATTTGGCGTAGAGGCATTCGGCGATGAACGCCAGAATGAACCCGCCGTAGAAGACGAGACCGCCCTCGTGGACGTTCAGGATCGCCAGGAGACCGCGCCCGGAAAACTGTTCCCAGAACTGCGCCACATAAAAGATCCTCGCGCCGATCACGCCCGCGAAGAGCGCGATCATGGCGATGTTGTAGATCTGGTCCGCCGTGAGCCTGGCGTACTGCCTGATCTTCATGAGCAGACCGAACGACGCCAGAAAACCGATGCCGATGAAAATGCCGTACCAGTGGACGGCGAAATTTCCGATGTGAAACGCGATGGGATACATTTTTTCTCCAAAGTCAGCAAAAAAAAGAAAAAAACACTGGAAAAATGAGGATTCCGCGGGTACATTATTAGAATCCATTTTTTCCGGCGGAATCCCCCGGAGGAAAAACCGCATTCTAAAATTATAGCATCTTCCGCAAAAAATTCCAGTACAAAACGCCCGGCGGATGCGAAAAAACCGAAAAATAGCCACGACAGAAAGGTCCTCCATGACAGAAACGCTCGCCAGCCACATCGAATACTTCGCATCGTTCGCCCACACGGCGCCGCTGCTCTTCTTCTTTTTCATCTCCCTCTTCATGACCATCGAAAGCTCGTTCATCCCGTTCCCCAGCGAGGTCGTTATGATCCCCGCCGGATTCCTGATCTGGCGCTATCCGCTGACGCCGTCGCACGTGCTGGACGTGGTGATCGTGATCGCGGTCGGTCTGAGCGGATCCATGGCGGGCGCGTACATCAACTACTTCCTGTCGAAATGGCTCGGGCGCCCCGTGCTCCACACGCTGCTGAGGAAATACGGCAAGTTCATCCTGATGTCCGAGCAGTCGCTGGACCGCGCGGAGGAGATCTTCCGCGAATACGGCGAGGTCGTCACGTTCATCTCCCGCCTGCTCCCCGCCATCCGCCAGCTCATCTCCATCCCCGCCGGCCTCTCCCACATGAACCTTTTCCGGTTCACGCTCTTCACCGCGCTCGGCGCGGGTCTGTGGACGGCGGTGCTGACCGTGCTCGGTGTGTGGTTCGGGCACGCCACCGGCGACATGACTTACCTCGAAATGATCGAAAAAGGCAAGGCAATCATCCAGGAGCACTACTTGTGGATTTTCGCCGGATGCGCCGTGCTGTTCGTCGGCTACATCATGGTCCACCGGAAGATCATGGGCTCGAAGAAGAAAGCGCCGGAAGCCGCCGAGGCGGACAAAACCGAGGCGAAAGAGAGCTGACTTATGCTCACGGGAACATACTCCGCCACGCTCATCGGCATCGACGCGGTCGCGGTCGAGATTGAAGTCCACGCGTCCGGCGCGGGCGAAGGAGTCAATGTTTCCATCGTGGGGCTGCCCGACGCGGCGGTCCGCGAAAGCAAGGAACGCATCCGCAGCGCGCTTTACGCCGCCGGACTGCGGCATCCCGAGGGATTCACGCTCGTGAACCTCGCGCCCGGCGACATCCGCAAGGAAGGCACGGCGTTCGACCTGCCGATCGCATTGGCGCTCGCCTCCGCCGCCGGAGCGTTCCCGAAGGAGACGCTCGAAGACGCCATGATCCTCGGCGAACTCGCGCTCGACAGTTCCGTGCGCGCGGTGAAGGGCGTCCTGCCCGCCGCGCTCCTCGCACGGCAGATGCCGGAGATCCGTACATTGATCGTCCCCGCGGCAAACGCCCGCGAGGCGGCGACCGTGCTGCCGCACATCCGCGTGTTCGCGGTCCATTCTCTCACCGACGCCATCCGCGCCCTCTCCGGCGAACTCCTCCCGCTCTCGAATAACGACGGCGCGGTGTTCCTGGAGCCGGACTGGGACGGCATCCCGGATTTCGCCGAGGTCAAGGGGCAGGCGGCGGCAAAACGCGCGCTTGAGATCGCCGCCGCTGGCGGACACAACGTGATCTTCATCGGACCGCCCGGCTCCGGCAAAAGCATGCTCGCCCAGCGCATGCCCGGCATCCTGCCGCCCATGACCGAGGAGGAGACGCTCGAAACGAGCAAGATCCATTCCGTGCTCGGGCTGCTCCCGTCCGATACGCCGCTTCTCCGCAGACGGCCCTTCCGCGCGCCGCACCACACGGTCAGCGACGCCGGGCTCATCGGCGGCGGCACCAATCCCCAGCCCGGCGAAATCAGCCTCGCCCACAACGGCGTGCTCTTCCTCGACGAACTCCCCGAGTTCAAGCGCAGCACGCTCGAAGTGCTCCGCCAGCCGCTCGAAAACGGCGAGGTCTCCATCAGCCGCGCCGCGGGCAGTTTCGTCTTCCCATGCCGTTTCCTCCTCATCGCCGCCATGAACCCGTGTCCCTGCGGTCACCTCGGCGACCACCGCCACCGCTGTTCCTGCCGTTCGCTCCAGATTCAGCAGTACCGCGCGAAGATTTCCGGTCCGCTGCTCGACCGCATCGACCTGCATGTGAACGTGGAGGCGCTGTCCGACGACGAGCTTGTCTCGACGCGTCCGGCGGAATCCAGCGCAGTCATCCGTGCCAGGTGCATCGCGGCACGCGAAGTCCAGACGCGCCGTTACGGACGCGACAGCCGCGTGCGATGCAACGCCATGATGGGACCCGCCCAGCTCACGAGATACTGCGTGCTGGATCCCCAGCTCCAGACCATGATCCGCCACGCGATCAATGAATTCGGATTGTCGGCGCGCGCCTATGACCGCATCCTCCGCGTCGCGCGCACCATCGCCGACCTCGCAGGTTCCGAGAACATCCGCCGCGAACACCTCTTCGAGGCAATCGGCTACCGCGCCCTCGACCGGAAGGCCTGACGTTACAGCATGGCGGCGGCAACCGGCTTGAAGGCCTTAATAAAGTCGAACGTGTGCCGCCCCTCTATGCGCTCCCGGTAGATCACGCAATCCAACTCGTATTCCGCCTGCAGATTGATCCAGACCTGCGCGGAAGTGCCGAAAAAACGGCTTAGCCGCATGGCGGTATCCGCGGTTACGGCGCGTTTGCCGTGTATGATTTCGTTGATCCGGCGCGGCGGTACGCCGATTTCCCGCGCCAGTCTGTTTTGCGAAAGATTAAGAGGCTTCATGAAATCTTCAAGCAATATTTCACCGGGATGTACGGGTTTCAGGTATTGTTCTTCATTTGCCATAGTTGTGCCTCCGTTAGTGGTAATCTTCGATTCTGACGTTTTCCGCGCCGTCGTTCCAAGAGAACGTTATGCGCCATTGGTTGTTGATCCGTATGCTGTAAACTCCGGGTCTGCCGCTCAATGCTTCGAAGTGATTGCTCGGCGGCACACGCAAATCCTCCAAGTCCACAGCATTGTTCAAATACTTGAAACGACGGCGGGCGGTATCCTGAATTGTTCCGGGCAGTTTAGCCGACCGCAGGCCGTTATAGATCTTTTCCGCTTCTTTGTCTTTGAAACTCTTTATCATGGTTTATTCTCCACAACGTATAATATAACGTGATGCGTCATGTTTTCAAGCGGCAATCTGAAAAAACTTATTATTTCTTTCGGAATTGTGCCAGACTATGTTTCTTTGATGGTCTTAAAGAGGAGTTATTGTGTTCAACGATTAAGCTGATCCGAGGGAACGGAAGGATTCGAATCCGCCTTATCTCATTTTCGCAGGATCATATTATATTTTTCCCTGACCAACCAGTTCCGAAAGACGGGGATCCGTCCTAAAATCTGCATCAGTCAAATCCCGTGCCATCGTAATGTCTTTTGGGGAACGCGTCCGACTTAAAGCAACATACATCTGCCCAGGAGCAAATGCCTGTTCCACATCAACAAATACCTTATCCAAAGTTTTTCCTTGTGCCTTATGGCATGTTATTGCATAACCCGGAATAAGTGGAATTTGTGAATAATGTCCGACTTCAATATCCTCAAAGCATTTTCGATGATTATTCCAAATAATATCATGATCCGCCCAAACATTTTTTTGTACATCAAATTCTCCATTCTTATTTTTGACATAGACTTCTCCTTTAGCTCCAAAACGTGTAATAAACGCTGTGGTCCCATTAACATAGCGTTTATCTCTATCATTTGCGACAACTATCACAAACTCCCCTATTTTTAGTTCTATTTTTTCCGGAACAGGTAAAGGCGGGGAAGATTTTGGATCAGAAAAAGTTCCATCTTTCATTCCGATAAAAATGCTTGATTGGGTTTGAAGCATATGAAGACGTTCTTGATTATATTCATCTGCTTGTTGATTTTTTCCGACTATTATTACACTGTTTTCTTTTCTTTCGTTTTCAGAAAACAATTCATTCAATCTATTAGCGTTTTTCGCTCTGTTTTCATATCTGCGAAGTTGATTTAATATCTCAACAAATTCTTTTTCCCCAGCCTGACGGTATACCTTTTTAAGGTTAATTTTTAGCGTATTTTGGTAATTAGAACACTTTGATATTACATCCGAATCAAAGAACCACGGGCTTCTCCACCCCTGAGTATTACCGGGATAATTTTTATCATTCGGATTAAAAAAAGGCTTTGGGTTTATAGAATTTGGATCATTTTTATCCTGTTTCACAATAGGGGGCAACTGAAACAAATCGCCGACGAAAAGCATTTGAAAGCCACCGAATGGGGCTGTCGTATTAAATGCGTTTTTCAAAGAAAGATCAATAGCATCCAACAAGTCCGCACGTACCATTGAGATTTCGTCAATGCAGATTGTGGCAATGTTCTTTCTTTTTAGATTGATTAAGGTATTTAAGAATTCGCTTGGCAAACTTCCTGTTATTCCGCCTTTTGGAAAAATCACTTGTGGACGAAAACCGAAAGCCTTATGAATCGTCATGCCTCCTACATTCAAGGCGGTCAAACCTGTTGGAGCAAGCACTACATGAATCAACTCTCTGTTTTTTAGCCATTGGATTAGGGTTGATTTCCCTGTTCCTGCACCACCATGAACAAAAACAAACTGTTTACGGTTTCTTATGTTTTCCTCAATAGATAAAAATTCTGGCGTAACTTCTACATTCCTAAAGAAATAAAGGTCTTTATTCAGCGTATCAACATCATATTCTGCCACATCAAGATTCTCTTTTAGCATCTTTCTGTCAGATTCGGCCACGATCAGCTTCTCATTTGTTACTTTCTGCTCGTCATGCAGGCAAGAAATCAGACCTTCTTTTTGCTGGAGCGAGGCTTCAAGAGAACGGATACGCCTTTTTAACGATTCATTCTCCTCCCGAAGTCTGTTTATTTCAGAGAACGGCCACATTATTTACCTCTTTTCTAAAAGCTTATTCGATTCGGATGATAAACAAACTCGGCTTACTTGCCCTCTTTATCTTCCGGGGCGGGCGGCGGTTCCGGCTCGGCGCCGGGCGCATGGTCGCGTTTCATCTGCGCCTGTTTCTCGCGGCGCAGACGGTCCCAGTAGTCCAGGCGTTTGCGGATTTCGCGCTCGAATCCTCGATCCGGCGGATTGTAAAGTTTCGTGCGCGGCATGCCGTCGGGGAAATAATTCTGTCCGGAGAACGCGTCGGGGAGGTCCTGGTCGTACTGGTAGCCGTGCCCGTAGCCGAGTTCCTTCATGAGCTTCGTCGGGGCGTTCAGGATATGCGCGGGCGGCATGAGCGAGGAATACTTCTTTGCAGCGCGCAGGGCGCTGCCCCACGCCACGTACGCGCTGTTCGACTTCGGCGCGGTCGCCAGGTAGATCACGAGTTCGGCGATGGCGATGTCGCCCTCGGGCGATCCGAGGCGTTCGTAGGTGTCCCAGCAGGACACCGCCACCTGGAGTGCGTTCGGATCCGCGAGGCTCACGTCCTCCATGGAAAACCGCGTGAGCCGCCGCAGGAGGTAAAGCGGGTCCTCGCCGCCCTCGATCATGCGCGCCGCCCAGTACAGCGCGGCGTCCACGTCGGATCCGCGCAGGGATTTATGGAGCGCGCTGATGAGATTGTAATGCCCCTCGCGGTCCTTGTCGTAGACCGGGGCGCGCTGGCGGACCAGCAGGGAAAGGCGTTTGGAATCGATCTCCTCGCCCTCGGCGGCGAGGTCGTAGACGGATTCCATGAGGTTGATGAGGTAGCGCCCGTCGCCGTCGGCGAGCCCGGGCAGCGTCTTCCGCGCCTCAGCGGACAACGGCAGCGGCATCCCGGACAGCTCCTCGGCGCGCGTCATGATCTTGTCCAGCGCGGCTTCGTCCAGCGGCTTCATCACGAAGACCTTGCACCGGGAGAGCAGAGCGCTGTTCAGCTCGAACGACGGGTTCTCCGTGGTCGCGCCGACCAGCGTGACCGTGCCGTTTTCCACGAACGGCAGGAAGCCGTCCTGCTGGGCGCGGTTGAAACGGTGAATTTCGTCGACGAACAGCAGCGTGCCCTGTCCCGCCGCGCGGCGTTTCGCCGCCTCGTCGAACGCCTTGCGGAGTTCGGCGATACCGGAGAACACGGCGGAGAGCGCCACGAAGTGCATGCTGGTGGTGTGCGCCATGATGCGGGCGATCGTAGTCTTGCCGCAGCCGGGCGGTCCCCACAGGATGAAGCTGCTCAGGCGGCCGCTTTCGATCATGCGGCGCAACGGGGCGTCCGGCCCCAGCAGATGGTCCTGTCCGACCACCTCTTCGAGCGTGCGCGGACGCATCCGGTCGGCGAGCGGCGACTTCAGGAACGCCGAAAAAAGACTGCCCTGTTCGTCATCCATGGCGAGGTAGTCCGTTCAAAAACAAGTTCGGATTGAGGAGGAAGACGAGATTACAGGACGCCCTTCGTGGAGGGCACGCCTTCCACGCGGGGATCCAGGGAAACCGCCTCGGACAGCGCGCGGGACAGCCCCTTGAAAACCGCCTCGAACACGTGGTGCACCTCGCCCGAGGAGAGCATGCGGATGTGGAGCGTGATGCCGCCCTTCACCGAAAACGCCTGGAAGAACTCCTTGAAGAGCGCGGTATCCAGGTCCTTGATGTATGCCGCGGGCGGCTCGACGTCGTAGACCAGAAACGGCCGCCCGGAGAGGTCGATCGCGACCAGCGCGAGGGATTCGTC
This sequence comes from uncultured bacterium, assembly GCA_902802585.1. Taxonomy (GTDB): domain Bacteria; phylum Verrucomicrobiota; class Lentisphaeria; order Victivallales; family UBA1829; genus UBA1732. Next base: position 18,819 of record CADCMR010000001.1, on the reverse strand, counting down.
CATCGGCAGGAGGAAACTCCCGTATCGCCGGATGCCTTCCTTCGCGCCGAGCGCCTGCGTCAACGCGCGCCCCATGGTCAGTCCGATGTCCTCCATCGTGTGATGGCAGTCCACGTCCAGGTCGCCGGACGCGCGGACTGTGAGGTCGAATCCGCCGTGCCGGGCGAAAAGCGCCAGCATGTGGTCCATGAACGGGATTCCGGTCTGGATATCGCCTTTTCCCGTACCGTCAAGATTCCATTTCACGAAGATGGAGGTTTCGTTCGTATTGCGTTCGATTTCCGCGGTTCTCATGGCGCAAGTCTCCTATTGATGCGTTTGTTTTATCACAATACATTAGCACATCGGCACGTCCTTTTCAAACGCTTTCATCCTTTTTTTCCGCCTTTTTCGCCCGTGTTTTCACTTTGGCGTTTGCATTCTCGCGTTTCAAATCTATATTTAACTGCGTATTTTTTTTCCCGCGCCGCAAAACGACGCGCCTAACTCTTTTCCCGGTGCATGACCATGAAACGAATCTGCTTTCTTCTGCTTTTCGCCATGACGGCGGCGGTATCCGCCGCGGCGGCAAAACCGGCGGCGACGCCCGCGACGACAACCGCGAAACCCGCCGTTTCGACGACAACAGCGAAACCAGCCGAGGCAGCCAAGCCTGCCGCCGCGACAACATCCAAATCCGCCGAAACCGTACTGACCCGCATCTACAGCGCGGACCGCGATCCCTCCGAGTTCGCCGATCCGGAGAAAGCGGAAGCCCTTCTCAAGGAACGCACCGAAATCGTTCAGAAGATCCAGGACGAACGCAAACGCCTCCTGAAGGAGGATGAAGCGGCGAAAAAGCTTCATGAGGAGATCATGGAGCTGAGCAGAAGACTTGCCTCGCTGCTTGAGAACAAACCGTCCATGGTCGAGCTCAATCACGAACTGCGCAGGAGAGACGACGCCATTTCCAAGCTCAAGCCCGCGTCCGTGCCGGAAACCGAAACCAAAGACACGAAAAAAGAAGACGCCGGCAAAGCCGGAAAGGAGTGACCGCCCATGTCCGCCAACCTCATCAACGGCAACGAGATATCCAAGGCGGTCAACGTCGAGACCGCCGCCGAAGTCGCGGAGATCGTCGCAAAATACGGCATCCAGCCCGCGCTCGCAGTCATACTCGTCGGGGAAGACCCGGCGTCCCAGGTCTACGTCTCCCGCAAGGCGAAGAAATGCGCCGAGCTGGGCATCCGTTCCGAAAAGATCGTGCTCCCCGCGGACACCACCGAAGCCGACCTGCTCGCGATCATCGCGAAGCTCAACGCCGATCCGTCCATCCACGGCATCCTCGTCCAGTCCCCCGTCCCAAAGCAGATCAATGAACGCAGCGTCGTGCTCGCCATCGACCCGGCAAAGGACGTCGACTGCTTCCACCCGGCGAACGTCGGCCGCATGATGCTCGGCGACTTCTCCGGATTCCTGCCCTGCACCCCGTGGGGCGTGACCGTTCTGCTGGAACGCTCCGGCGTCGTCACGCGCGGCAAAAACGCCGTCGTGCTCGGACGATCCAACATCGTCGGCAAGCCAATGGCAGCCATGCTCGCCGCAAAAGCCCCGTTCGGCGACGCCACCGTCACCGTCTGCCACTCCCACACCCGCGACCTCGCCGCCGTTACGCTCCAGGCGGACATCATCGTCGCCGCGCTCGGCATCCCGCGCTTCCTGAAGGGCGACCAGGTGAAGGAAGGCGCCGTCGTCGTCGACGTAGGCATCAACCGTATCCCCGACCCGGCCGCCAAGAACGGCTGCCGCCTCGTCGGAGACGTCGATTTCGACTCCGTCGCGGAGAAAGCCTCGCTCATCACCCCGGTCCCCGGCGGCGTCGGTCCCATGACCATCGCCATGCTCATGAAGAACACGCTCCGCGCCTGCCGCGCGGCGCTGAAAACCGCCTGACCGGACCTGACCGGAGTTCCGCCGGAAAGAGTGACCGCCCATGCCTTTCCTGTTCAAAATCGTCGCCATCCTGATCGGCATTTTCATCTGGAAATCCGTCGTCGCGAGCTTCCGCAAGGCAAACAAGGCGATCCGCGACGGGTCCGACGGAGAAGACGCCCCCGCGGCACAGGCCGACCTGGAGGAACAGTGGCGCGAGGCGGCGGAACAGCTCGCCTGCACATACGAGCCCGGCGCCGCCCCGGACGGGAAGGACGCCGCCATCACCGGCAGGTTCTCCGGTCATGCGGTCACAATCAAACGGTTCGGACGCAACTACGTCCGCTATTTCGTGGCGTTCCGAAACGCGCCGGGATTCAACGTCTGCGTGGTCCGCGACCTCGAATCGATCGCCGCGCGCATCCTGGACGGACACCCGATCTATCCATCGAAAATGTTTTTCTCCTCACAGGAACCTGATTTTTACTGCTCCGCGGAATCCGAGGAGGCGTTCGACCGGTTCCTGGACACACCGTCGAACCGTTCCGCCGTGCTCAATCTCATCCGCCTCTTCCCTGCCGGGATGTTCAACAACGAGGGCGTATCCGTGCGGCTCCGCGCCTCGGCCCCGGACGTCACGGTCATCAGCCGCATGGCGGCGATCGCGAATGCGCTGGAATCCCCCTCGTCCGAGCCGATGCCGGACCTGCAGACCGCGCAGAAAAAAGACCTGCTCGCCGTACCGGAGGATTTCACCGCCGCCGCTCAGGAAGAGGAGCCAGACGCGCCCAAACGCTACGCACCGATCCAGGTTGAAAAATCTCCCGCATCGAAAACATCCAGGATCCCGCTCCCGTCGGGTTCCTCGATGGAATCCCAGCGCACGGCCGTCATCCGCATCTCGCCCGAGGTGAAGCGCACAGGCGCGTCCGACACGCTGAAATCCGGCGTCGTGCGGAGTTCCGTTTCATCCGCGCAAAAAGGCGCTCCCGCCCCGGCGCGGCAGCCCAAGGAGCCCCGGAGACCCGCCGCCGATGACAGCCTGACCGCCGAATCCGTCTGTTCCGCGCTGTTCGCCAAAGCATTCCCCGGCATGGAGGAACGCGCCGCGTTCGACGCGATGAAAGGTCGCCGCGTGCGCTGGAGCGGCGAACTCCAGACGAGCATGCCGTTCAGCATGGACTTCGTGTTCGGCTCGCAGAAAGGCATCAAGGCGACGTTCCTGATCTGCAGGATTTCACAGGGATCCGCACCGGTCCAGATCAAGGCGGTCGCGGCGTTCCCGCCCGCTCTCCGCGGCACTCTGGACGCAATGAAGGGAAAAACGGTCGTCTTCGAGGCCGAACTTCTCAAATTCGAGCCGTTCTCCCGCGAAATCTATCTCCAGGACGCCGTGCTCGTGTCCTGAACCGCGCCACGCATCCACTCCGCCCCCTGCCCGCCGTTTTTCATCCATCCCGCGCACATCCGTGCGTTCTTTCTTGCGGTTTTCGCTTGAAATGCGCAAGAATCATGCTATAATATCATATTACAAACGCAATAAAACAACATTCGCGGCATTTTCCGCGGCCGGCGCCCCCGCCCCGAAGGGTATCTCTATTCATTCAGGCGGATGGATTTTCAGCAGCTGGGCAAACAAGACAATGCAGGAAGATTTGAGCGTGGCTACCTGAAGGTAACCACCGAAAATCTTACCAATTGGACTTTGCCCGGATGCGAAAAGCCACCGAAAACCAATGAATAGAGGTGCCCATAACACGGTTCCCGCCGGTTTCAATCCCATGAGGCATTGTCATGTTACTCTTTCTCGGCGGCATCGCGTTCCTGGTACTCGGGTACTTCCTGTACGGAAAACTGGTGGAAAAGATTTTCGGTCCGGACGACCGCGAGACGCCCGCGGTGAAGCTCGCCGACGGCACGGACTATGTGACGCTCCCGCGCTGGAAGAACATGCTCATCCAGCTGCTGAACATCGCCGGCATCGGCCCGGTGATCGGCGTGATCCTCGGTATCAAGTTCGGCGTCATCGCCCTGGCGATCATTCCGGTCGGATGCGTCCTCATGGGCGCGGTGCACGACATGGCGGCGGGCATGATGTCGATCCGCGACAAGGGCGCGAACCTGCCGAAGATCGTGCATAAGAACCTCGGCATGGGATACAACGTCTTCTTCCAGTGGTTCATGGTGATCCTGCTCCTGCTCGTGGTCGCCGTCTTCATCAACGTCCCCGCCAACCTCATCAACACGACGCTGCAGGATTTCACCACGCCGGCCGATCCGGACGCCGCCGCCTCAATCCAGCCCGAAAACTTCTTCTGGGTGGCTGTCGTCGCCATTTTCTGCTACTACGTCATCGCCACGATGTTCCCGGTCGACAAGATCATCGGCAAGGTCTATCCGCTCTTCGGCCTCATGCTCCTGGTCGGCACCCTCGCCATTTTCGTCGCGCTCCTCGTCGCCGGCTTCAAGGAACCGAGCATCATGCAGGAAAGCAAGGCGTTCCAGCTCCACAAGTTCAACCCCGACACCTCGCCGGTCTTCCCCCTGCTCTTCGTGACCATCGCGTGCGGCATCATCTCCGGGTTCCACGCCACGCAGTCGCCGATCATCGCCCGCACGATGAAGTCCGAACGCGAGGCGAGGAGTGACTTCTACGGCATGATGATCCTGGAAGGCATCATCGCCATGATCTGGGCGGTCGGCGGTCTCGCCATCTACAACCTGAAGCCGGAATTCATGAGCAAGAGCGGTCCGGTGGTGCTCTGCGAGATCACCACGCATTTCCTCGGCACCTGGATGGGCACGGTCACCGTGCTGGCGGTCGTGATCCTCGCCGTGACCAGCGGCGACACCGCGCTCCGCAGCACGCGCCTGAGCCTTTCGGAAATGCTCCATATCCCGCAGCAGAGTTTTCTGCCGCGTTTCCTGACCTGCCTGCCGCTGATCGTCCTCGTCGCCGCCCTGCTCTACTGGTCCAACACCGACGCCAAGTCGTTCAACAAGCTCTGGAACTACTTCGCCTGGGGCAACCAGGTGCTCGCCGCCACCACGCTGATGGCGGGCACCGTGTGGCTGCTCCGCAGGGGAAAGAAAATCGGTTCGCTGATCACCCTGATCCCCGGCATGTTCATGACCGCCGTTGTCGTCACGTTCATCTGCTGGACGTCCAGGAAAATCGGGCAGCCCGACGGTCTTTTCTTCTTCACCCGCAACGGCGGTCTGCCGTACAACGTTTCCGTCGTGATCGGTTTTTTAACCGCAGTGGCATTCGCCATTTTCGTTGTACGCCAGGGCAGGAAGCCGGATCCGCTGATCGACTACACCCCTGCGGCAGAACGGTATACCGACATGGAATTCCGCCACTGCGGCAACACCGGTCTCCAGCTGCCGAAGGTCTCGCTCGGTCTCTGGCATAATTTCGGCGCAAAAGACAATTTCGACAACGCGCACTCCATGGTCTGGGACGCGTTCGACCACGGCATCACGCACTTCGACCTGGCGAACAACTACGGACCGCCGGCAGGCAGCGCGGAAGAGGCGTTCGGAAAGATCCTGAAGGCCGACTTCACCGGCAAACTGCGCGATGAGCTGGTCATCTCCACCAAGGCAGGCTACACCATGTGGCCCGGCCCCTACGGCGATCACGGCAGCCGCAAATACCTGATCGCCAGCTGCGACCAGAGCCTGAAGCGCCTAGGCCTCGACTACGTCGACATCTTCTACCACCACCGCATGGACCCGAATACCCCCGTCGAGGAATCCATGCTCGCGCTCGACCAGATCGTGCGGTCCGGACGCGCCCTCTACGTCGGCATCTCGAACTACTCGCCTGAACGCGCCCGCGAGGCGTTCACCATCCTGCGCGAACTCAAGACGCCGGTCGTGCTCCATCAGGTGCGCTACAACATGTTCGACCGCAGATGCGAAAAGGACGGCACGTTCGACGTGATGAAGGAATTCGGCGTCGGCGGCATCATCTTCTCGCCGATGGCGCAGGGTCTGCTCACGAACCGCTATCTGGACGGCATCCCGGAAGACTCCCGCATGACGCGCAGAGTGTTCCTGAAGCCGGAAGCGCTCACGCCGGAGAGGCTGGAGATGATCAGAAAGCTGAACGAACTTGCGCGGAAACGCGGACAGAGCCTGGCCGCCATGACGACCGCCTGGGTGCTGCGTCAGGACACCGTCGCGTCGGCGCTCGTCGGCGCCAGCCGCATCAGCCAGATCAACGACGTGCTGGACGGTCTGGACAGGAATTCCACGTTCACAGCGGAGGAACTCGCGGAGATCGACGCGATCCTGAAATAAGCCGCATCCATCCCGCGCTCCGTTTCCCGACGGGGCGCGTTTTTTCCGCTTTTTCCTGAAAGCGACTTGATTTTTTCACAATAAAAGCGTAAAGTATATAGCAGAATGTCCCGGTCTTCGATATCGCACCGGGGCATCATTCCAGAATCCGCACTCCTGAGGCAGCAGGGTTTTACCCTCCCTTTTTCCCTGCCGCCTCACTTATTTTTAAATTGTTCCGCCCCGACCGAACCAGACCATGGACCTGCCTTTTCATCCGAGCCTTCTCCCGACACTGCTGCTGGCATTGATCTCGATCCCCGCGGCGGCGATCCTGCGCCGTACCGTGCGGAAGGAATACCGTTCGCTTCTCCCATGGCTGATGCTCTGGGGCACGCTCTGCACCGTCCCGGCGCTGATGTTCGTGCTCCTGTGCCTGCCGGGCTTCGGAGGCGCGGCGGACTGGCTGAACGACTCCAGCGCCGGAACATGGATTGAAATTCTGGCGGGAATTGCGGGCGTCCTGCCCGGCCTGCTGTGGGACGATTCCGCAGAGCGCATCGAACAGAACCGCCCGCCGCTTTTCGGTCTGCCCGTTCCGGTCTTGCGCGCACTTTCGATCACCGTACTGGCAATCCTGATTCTGATCCCCTACGGATTCCTGTTCAAGCAGCAGACAGCGGACGCTTCGGCACAGACGGAAACAGTTTCCAGCCCGGCATCGACAACGGACGCGGCGGACTGAACCTTCGCATGGAACGTCGGATTCCGCGCGCTTTTTCGCGTTCCGGCTTGATTTCCGCCTCGGCAAATGCTATATTAATTGATTGCATGTGAACAAAATAATCATATTGGAATAACGCGAGGCAGACAAATATGAGCCTGATTCTGGGAATCGAATCCAGCTGCGACGAAACCGCCGTGGCGGTCGTGGAGGACGGAAAAAAGGTCCTGTCCAACGCCGTGGCGTCCCAAATCGCAAAACACGCCCCGTACGGCGGCGTCATCCCGGAACTCGCCGCACGCGCCCACCTGACTGCCGTCTGCCCCACGCTGGACGAGGCGCTGAAGTCGGCGGGCGTGACGCTCGACGACCTCGACGCAGTGGCGGTGACGCACGCGCCCGGTCTGATCCCGGCGCTGCTCGTCGGGCTCAATTTCGCCAAGGGAATCGCCGCCTCGCACAACCTGCCGCTGATCCCGATCAACCATTTCTCCGCGCACATCTACGGTGCGTTCCTCGAACAGGATTCCATCGTCTTCGGCGACCCGGACCTCTTCCCGATGCTCGCCGTGGTCGTCTCCGGCGGCCATACCGCGCTGGTCGTGGTCGGAAGCGACGGAAAGATGACGCTCGCCGGGACCACGCTCGACGACGCCGCGGGCGAAGCGTTCGACAAGGCGGCGAAGATCCTGGACCTCGGCTACCCCGGCGGTCCGGTGATCGAACGCCTCGCGAAGAACGGCGACCCGCACGCGGTGAACTTCCCGCGTTCTCTGACGCCGTCGTCCGGCAAGCCCGTTGCGCCGGAAAACCGCTTCCACTTCAGTTTCAGCGGCGTGAAGACCGCGCTGCTCTACCACGTGAAAAACCTCGGCGGCGTGGAGAACATCCGCGACCAGGTGCTGTTCGACATCCTCGCGTCCTATCAGGAGGCGATCGTGGACGTGCTCTGCCGGAAGGCGTTCGACGCCGCGCAATATTTCAACGTCCGCTCCATCGTGCTCGCCGGCGGCGTCGCCTGCAACGGCGCGCTGCGCGAACGCTTTCAGGCAACCGTCCCCGCCCGCTACCGTGCTGTTCTCCCGCTCAAAAAATACTGCACGGACAATGCCGCCATGGTCGGCGGACTGGGCTGGCATTACTGGAAACGCGGCGTGGTCGCGGAGCCGGAACTTGACGCGCAGGCGCGCCTGCCGCTCAACCAGACCATCCCGATCTGGTTCGACAAGGTTCAGCCGTGAACGCCGTCGTCGCGTTCGACATGGACGGCACGCTGATCGACTCCGCCGCGGACATCGGAGCCGCCGTCAACCGTATGCGCGTTTCCTTCGGGCTGAAAGAACTCCCGCGCGAATCCGTCGTCCGCATGGTCGGCAACGGCGCGCGTGTCCTGGTGGCGCGGGCGCTGGCGGATACGCCCGGCATTGATCCGGACGAGGCGTTCCGGCGGTACCGCCACGAATACGACACGCATCTCATCGACGAAACGCGTCTCTATCCCGGCGTCCCGGAAACGCTGGACGCATTAAAAGCCGCCGGATTCCGTCTCGCCGTCTTCACGAACAAGCCCTACGGCTCCACATGTTTTATTTTGAAAGGGCTCGGCATCGACACGCTTTTCTCCGCCGTGGTCGGCGCCGATTCCGGATTCCCGCTGAAACCCGAACCAGATGCTTTGCGTCATATTTTGGAAAAGACTGGCACGGACGCCGCCGGATCGTGGATGGTCGGCGACAACTGGACGGACATCGACTCGGGTCACGCCGCCGGATTCCGCACCGCGTACTGCAACTGGGGATACGGCGCGCCGGACAAAATCCGACCGGACGCGGTCTGCGCGTCGATGGATGCGCTAAAAAGAACTATCATGGATGCAAATAATGGAGAATAAAGGAAAAATCCCCTTTTTTTCAAAAAAAATCGCCATTTCGATACTTTTCCTCTTGTCATTTTTCGCAACATGAGGTATAATAATAGGTGCAATTTTCCAAAGACATACAATTTCGTTTAACATTCTTGTTTCACAACCAACCATAAAGGACACAAAATCATGAAACAAAAAGACAAAGGCTTCACCCTGATCGAGCTCCTCGTCGTGATCGCGATCATCGCCATCCTCGCCGGCATGCTCCTCCCCGCCCTCAACCAGGCCAAGGAAAAAGCCAAACAGGCAGACTGCACCAGCAAGCTTTCCCAGATCGGCAAAGCCTTCTTCCAGTATGCCATGAGCTATGATGACTACTATCCCACCACCCAGACCGGCAAGAGCCCGAAGCCGAAATGGATGGCCGGCAACAGCTATCAGGACCTCGACCTCCTCCGCTCCCAGGATCTCCTGACCGACCCGAAGGGCTTCCTCTGCCCCTCCAAGGGCGGCATGACCACCGCGCAGCCGAACAAGGTTCTCGACTCCTCCAACGTCTCCTACAACTGGGTCGACGCCCTCATGGGCGGCAACGCCACCATCTCCCCGGTCTGCGCTGACGGCGCTGACAACCACAGCTCCACCGGTCGTTTCGTCCGCGGCGACGGTTCCGTCGGCGTTGCGAACAGTGCCGGTTCCGGCGACACCAACGGCTGGTGGAAAGTCACGAAGGACCTCAAGGTCGAAGGTTCTCCCGCGACTCCCGATTACAAGTTCAAATAATCTTGTTTGAAGCTTGAATTCATGCGGTGTCCCCACCGCATGAAATGAGTATTCACGGAAGACGGCGGTTCATCCCGCTGTCTTCCGTTTTTTTGACGCTTTCCGAAACAGGATGTTTTTTCAAAAAGGACCGGTAATCATGCACATAGGCTGTCATTTGTCCGTGGCGGGCGGCTACCGCCAGCTCTGCGCGGACGCGCTTGCCGTAGGCGCCGACACGTTCCAGTTTTTCACGCGCAATCCGCGCGGCGGATCGGGACGCGTTCCGCCGGACGAGGAACTCGCCGAACTCGGCGTTTTTCTGCGCGAACACGATTTCGCGCCCGCGGTCGCGCACGCCCCGTACACGTTGAACCCATGCGCGGCTGTTGAAAACACCCTGCGGTTCGCGCGGGAGGTCATGCGCAGCGACCTGGAGTTGCTGGATCGGTTCCCTGTGGACCGCGTCTACTACAACTTCCATCCGGGCAGCCATGTCGGACAGGGGGTCGAACGCGGCATTGAGCTGATCGCGGAGACGCTGGACCTGGTCATGGACCGGGACTTGAAACCGGTGGTGCTGCTGGAAACGATGTCCGGCAAGGGATCCGAGGTCGGTTCAAGATTCGAAGAACTGTCGGAAATCATGTCGCGTTCCAAATACGGCGACCTGCTTGGCGTCTGCCTGGATACCTGCCACGTCTTCTGCGCCGGATACGACATCGTGAACGAGCCGGAAGCCGTGCTGGAGGAGTTCGACCGGATCGTCGGGCTCGACCGTCTGAAAGCCATTCACCTGAACGACTCCATGATGCCGTTCGGGTCGCACAAGGACCGCCACGCGAGGCTCGACGAGGGCGAGATCGGATTCGAGGCTCTCGCACGCTTCGTATCGCTGGAACCGGTACGTGGTCTCCCGATTGAGCTCGAAACGCCGAACGAGCTGGACGGCTACGCGGCGGAGATTGCCCGGATGAGGGCATCCGAAGCGCGCTGAACCTGCCGGAAAAGCACAATTCAACGATCCAGAACGCGCCTTCCTCGCCGGAGGCGCGTTTTTTTTATGGAGCAAAAGAAAAATCGTCAAAACTTTTTCTTTTCCGCTTGATGTTGGGAAAAGGACGGCTATATTAGTGAAAAAACACAAACAGGAGACTGAACTATGGTGAAACAGGCGATCAAGGATCTGCTGATCCTGCAGGCGGAAGACCTGCGCATCCGCGAACTCAAGACACGGCTCATGTCCATCCCGCGCGAACGCGCCGCGCTCGTCGCGGAGTTCGATGTCGTGCGCAAAGGGCTGGAAAAGGCGAAGCAGAACAAGCTGAAAGTCGAGCAGGCGGTCAAGCAGCAGGCGGCCGCCACGAAGGCGGCGCAGGAGAACCTTCAGGCGCTGATGATCAAGTCCACCTCGGTCAAGAAAATCAACGAATACAACGCCATCCTCGCGGAAATCGAAACCGCGAAGAAGAATATCTCCGACTCCGAAACGCGCGAGATCGAACTCATGGACGAACAGGAGGCTGCCGACAAGCTGCTGGCAAAGGCGGAGCGCACCTACAAGGCAACGGGCCGGACAGTCCAGGCGGAAGTCCGCGAGCTGGATTCCCTCAAGGAAGCGATCGCGAAGGAAATCGCGGAAAAGGAAGAAAAGTCCGCCGAACTCGCGAAAAACGTCGTGCCGATCTATCTGGAGCCCTACCGCAGGCTGCTTGCCTCGGGCAAGGGCAGTCCGGTTGGAACCATCCGCAACGGGAGCTGTTCGAACTGCAACATGAAGAATTCTCCGCAGACCGTGATGGAAGCGAAAAACGGGAATCTGGTGCAATGCGACAATTGTTCATTTTTCCTGTACGATCCGGAAGCATAAGAACCATTCCGTCCGTCCGGACAAAACCGCGAATCCAGCGATGGTGGAAGACTAGCGCGTTTTCACCTTATTTTCCACAAATAAGTTCGCGGAATACTTGAAAAAACATCATGCGCGCGTTATATTAATATAAACAGCTTTTTTCACATGCCATAAAACAGCCTGAAAGGGTTTTCCAACAATGCGCAAACCAAGTGATGTCGACTTCCCGTTTTTGTGGGGTATTTTCAAACGCCGCTATCAGTATGTGCTGGCGTTCGGGATTTTCTGCGCCGCTATCACATTCGTCTACCTCAAATATGTGGCGAAACCGGTCTACCGCGTGGACTTCTCCCTGTTCGCGTGGGACTACGCGGGCAGCTCGGATGACTCCGGCACAACGTCTTCCACGTCCAGGACCAGCGAACAGCTTCAGACAGTGAACATGATCGACCGCGATCTGGTCGTGGCGGACAAGATGCTGAACGACTATGAAAAGATGATGTCAAGCCGCTACGTGACGGACCGCGTGAAGACACAGCTCAGCCTGGAATATCCCGAACTGACGCTTGAGGGAATCCCTTACACCAAGCAGATCACGCTCAGCCGCAAAACTCACTTCATCGACTGTTCCTTCTTCTCCGAATCCAGGGAAATGGCGCTTGCCGCCGCCACGGTGACCAATGAAGTCTTCCTCGACACCATCAAATCGCAACTCGGCATCTCCAAGCTCAGGAACATCGACGTCCCGCAACCCCAGGAAAGACCGGTCAGCAACCGCCCCGTCTTCAAGGCCGGCGTGGCGTTCATCTTCTCCAGCGCGTTCCTTTTCGGCATGTTCACACTCTTCGCCATGCTGCGTGACCACATCACCTCGACCGACCAGATCACCAAGGAGCTCCAGGTCCCGCTGCTCGGCACGATGGTCCGACTGAAACGCCGCAAAGCTTACCGCAACGACAAGAAGATGAACGTGGCGATGAACGACAAGACCACGTACAATTTCAACAGCTTCTACGAAGACTTCCAGATCCTGCTGACCAACCTGCAGTATTCGCGCCCGAAGAAGGATTCTGCTCACGTCATCATGGTCACCAGCTCCACCCCGAACGAAGGTAAAACTCTCCTTTCCAGCTATCTCTCCCTCCTCCTCGCGGAAAAGGACAAGAAAGTGCTCATGATCCACGCCGACATCCGCAAGGGCGACTCCGCGGACTACTTCGGACTGGCGCACTCCGTCGGTCTGGTCGACTACATCGTCGGGAAAAAGACCTTTGACGAGGTCGTCCATCGCGGCATCAGCGGCACCAAGCTCGATGTGATTCCCCCCGGACCGATCCCGCCGAACCCGCTCCGCCTGATCGAAGTGTTCGCCGACAGCGGATTCGTAGCGGAAAAGGCAAAGGACTACGACTACATCATCATCGACACGCCGCCGGCGACCATCCTCGCCGACGCGCTCGTGCTGGGCAAGCTGGTCGACGACATCATTGTCGTGGTCAACGCCCGCAAGACCTCGCTCAGTTCCCTGAAACTCCTCGTCGGTCGCCTGAAAGAGCTCAAGCTCAACATCTCCGGCATCATCCTGAACCAGTTCGCGCAGTCCTCCGGAGCCTACGGATATGGCTACGGGTACGGATACGGGTATGGCTACGGGTATGGCTACGGCAAGAAATACGGCGGCTACGGATACGGCAGCTACGGATACGGCTATGGTTACGGCTATGGTTACGGCTATGGCTACGGATACAGCCACAGGTCGAAAAAGAAAAAAGGCAAAGGTCCCGAACCCGTCCTCACCAAAGAGGAAAGCACCATCTCCCTCATGTCGCCTGCCGTGCCCGAGGGCACCGACTCCGACAAAGAGAAGAAAGACAAATAAGACGCAGGCAATTATCCAATCAACAGACAACGCCCCGAGTTTGAACCATGATTGATATTCACTGCCATATCCTGCCGAATGTGCCCGGCGACGACGGTTCGCCCGACATGGAAGAGACGGTCAAGATGTTCGAGCTCGCCCAGGCCGACGGCATCGACACGATCATCTGCACGCCGCACGGGAAACAGCCCGCCGGAGACCAGATCAAACGCATGGACGAGATCCGTGCCGCGACCGAAGAGAAAGCGGCGGAATACGGCATCAGGCTTCTCCGCGGTCTCGAATACAACCTGCCCCAGCTCTTCCAGGTGGACGAAAACGCCGTGGGGCTCGCGGGGACAAGCTTTATGCTCATCGACTTCGTCCGCAGCCGCATGGACTCCTCCGTCGACGCCATCAGCCGTTCCACGCATTCCGCCGGATTCCATCCGATCTGTGCGCACCCCGAGCGCCTCTTCCAGAGCTGGGACCACGTGCACCACATCTACAACGCCGGCTACACGATGCAGCTCACGGCGGCCTCGATCCTCGGCGATTTCGGGCGCGGCTGCCAGAAGTTCTCGCTTGACCTGCTGGACCACGGTCTGTGCCACTACATCGCCTCCGATGCCCACTCCACCTCGCGCGCGTTCCGCCAGACCGAGTGCAAAAAGTTCATCATGGAACACTACGGCGAGGAGACCGCGAATATCCTCTTCGAGGAAAACCCGAAACGCCTTCTCGCGAACGAACAGCCGCTTGAGATTCCCATCATCAGCGACGACTACGACGAAGACCTTCCTAAGAATCCCTTCCTCCGCGCGATGTACCGGTTCTTCCTCGGGCACCGTCGCGACGGGGACGAGGACTGACCCTTCTGTTCCGCAATCCACCAATCTTTGATCACATACAGGACATATCCCAACTTCGTTTTGAGGTGGGAACGCGCCTGTTTCCACATGGAGTCCCCGGCATCATGAAAACACGACTTATCCCACTCCTTTCTGCTATTCTGCTCGCCGCCGCGCTCATTCCGGCGGTCCATTCCGCGACGGTCCGCGGAGAGCGCCAGCGCCCTGCCCGTCCGACGGCACAGACGAAAGCGCCCGGCTACGCCATCGTGGTTCCGGCGGACCACCCCGAGCTGGATCCAGCGGTTCAGGCGCTCAAGACCAAACACGCCGCGCTCGGTCCGAAAGTCTTCACGTACCAGAAGGATGTCCGCGAGGTGCTGCCCGGTCTTCAGGAAATGCTCCCGTACTACACCTGCTTCGTGACGCCGAAGGAGCTCGCCGGACGCCAGTTCACGGGCGAAATCTCCCGCATGACGCGCGAAATCCTGCCCGATCCGTACGTCGACACCTTCTGGGGCATCATCACCGGATACGACGTCCCGGACATCAAACGCGTGGCGGAGTTCAAGGGGCCGATCGACATCACCGACGCGCTCGACATGGTCGGCGGGTTCCACCATTCGCTCATGCGGCGCTGCTACAGCTTCGATGAGACGCAGGAGACCAACCTCCGCATCACCGATCCGGCGAAGAAATACGACAACGAAAAGACGCGCGCCGACAAGGACTTCACCGAGCAGTTCCTCAAGCTCGTAAAGGGCGGCGGATTCCAGATCATGATGACCTCCGGGCACGCCTCCGAACACGACTGGGCAAGCGGCTACCTGAGCCCGAACATGTACCTGATCGACCGGAAGGGCGGACTCGCCGCGCGCGACACGAAGGGCCGCGTGACCGAGTTCAAGGACATGACGCCGAAAATCTGGTGCGCCGCCGGCAACTGCCTGATCGGGAACATCCCGCACGGCCAGGATTCCTGCATGGCGACCGCCATGATCCATTCGTTCGGCGTATACCAGCTCATGGGCTACACGATCGAGACGTGGTTCGGGCGGCAGGGCTGGACGGCGCAGGGGATGCTGACCGACTACCCCGGATACTATTCGTTCAACGAAGCGTTCCACTTCACGAACTCCTGGATCGTGGAGAACCTGGTCAAGCATGACTGGAACCGCGTCACGCTCAACACCGCCGACTACGATACCTTCCAGCGCACCGCAGGGAACTCCCTGCGCGGGCTCCGGTTCAAGGACTCGGAGGAACAGAGGGAAGCGCTCGGGCTGCTCTACGACCGCGACGTGGTGGCGTTCTACGGCGACCCCGCCATGCGCGCCGCCATTGAGCCGAAAACCGGACAGACGCTCAAGCTGGAGCGCTCCTTGGAGGCGGACGGCGTCCTGACGCTGAAGCTGACCGCGCTGAAGGACGACCAGTGGAAGGAACAGGGCGTGTACCTGCCCTACGGACGCGTGTTCGCCCAGCCGGAACTCGTCTCCAAGTCATTCGACGCCGACGTGATCGCGGCATCCGGGTTCGTCTGCGCCAAGCTCAAAGGACCGTTCAAGAAAGGCGAAGTGATCACGATCAAGATCAAAGACGCCGGAGCAAACGGCGCCGCCGCCGGCTCCGCGGGCACAATCCGCAAGTCGCTCTCCGCCCTCCCCGTCGGCTTCACGGCGACCGATCTTTCCGCCCGCCTCGACCGTGCCGTCGTCCGCATCCCTCAGAACAAGCTTGACGCGCTCGCCGGCGTCATCGACGGAAACCCCGCGGAAGCCCCGTATCTCGCCGCCCTGGTGGCGGAAATGCCCGAATGCGACTATGCGGACGTCGACCCGACGCGCCTGCTGGAGGACGTCCGCTATGCGATGAAGGTCCGCGCGGAGGCTCCGTGGCGCGACCAGATCTCCGAGGACCTGTTCCTGCGGTACATCCTGCCGTACTGGAGCGTGAACGAGAAACGCGATCCGTGGCGGAAATTCTTCTACGACAAATTCATGCCGGGCGTGCGCGGCCTCAAAACCGCCAGCGATGCCGTCAAATACCTGAACGATCATGTCTTCAAGGAGCTGAACGTAACCTACGACGCGGTGAAGCGCCCGAAGGCGGACCAGTCCGCGCAGGAATCCATCGCCGCCTCCTACGCCTCCTGCACAGGCCTCTCCGTCATCCTCCTGGACGCCTGCCGCGCCTGCGGCATCCCGGCGCGTTTCACCGGCTGCCCCCAGTGGACCGACCGGTCTGGCAACCATTCCTGGATCGAGTTCTGGGACGGCCAGTGGATTTACGAGGGCGCGTCCTCCAGCGATCCGCGCAACCGTTCATGGGTCGGCGACAAGGTGAAGGTCGCCACGGAGGACTCCCTGGTCGGCGGCGTGTGGGCGGTCACGACCGAG
The DNA here is from genome assembly GCA_902802585.1 of uncultured bacterium. GTDB lineage: Bacteria > Verrucomicrobiota > Lentisphaeria > Victivallales > UBA1829 > UBA1732. The sequence continues at coordinate 2,311 of CADCMR010000001.1, read as the reverse complement.
CCGCAGCGGGACGGCGCGTTCTTCGTGCTGCCATGGAAACCGGCGGACCGTTCCTACCCGGCGGTGCCCCTGCGCGCGTTCTACCTCGACGACGGCATGTTCAGTTGTGACATCTCCCGGTTCAGCGCGGAGCAATCACCCGTCTGGCTCTACTACAGGGGCGAACCGTGGTACCGCCTGGCTCCGCCGATCGCGAAGACCATCGACCTGCCGGCGTCCGTACTCGCGGACATGGCGGTCCGCCTCGACTCCGACAAGGAAGCGAAGCTTGTCCCGCTCATGCGGAAGAACTGATTGCCACGCAAAAAGGACGAAAGAAGAGACCGGTCCCGCGACAGTCGCGGAGGCCGGTTTTCTTTTTGCGGAAAGGAAGGAATGCGTCAGCTTTTTTTCAGGACGCTCGGGGGGAACCCGATCTGCTGGTGGAACTGCTTCGAAAAGAAGAACTGGTTCTTGTAGCCGAGGCGTTCGGCGGTCTCCTTGACGCTCATGCCGGAGGACAGCATGTTCACCGCCTTCTCCATTCTGCACTGGATCTGGTACTGGCCAATGCTGTAGCCGTTGATCATCTGAAAATGGCGGCGCAGCGAGGGGTAGCTGAACGGGATGTCCTTCAGGAGTTCGGGCAGCGGGCTGTTGCTCTTGATGTTCGCCTGGATGACCTCCTTCACAGCGTCCGAAATCCCGTCGGAGAACCCCTTGATGCGGCTGTCCAGGATCACGGTCAGGAGCTTGAGCGCGCGGAGCGCGATCCTCGATTCGTCGCCCGCGGTCCGGAGGTACGCCAGGAAATCGTAGCACTGGTTGAGAAGTTCGAGCGAGAGTTCGATGTCACGGACGGGTCCCTGCGAATCCAGCGCGAAGAGGTGGCGGCACATGGAGCGGACCCAGGAATCGTCCTGGTCGGGCATGTTCTTGAGCTTCAGGTAGCCGGGGCTTCCCGCCTCGGTGTAGTCCAGGAACGCGTCGTGCGGCTCGCCGCCGGCGGTGTTCTTCATGAAGTGGAACGCAAGGTAGAACTCCAGCCAGTTGCTGCCGGGGTCGATCAGGTTGGAATGGCTCACGCCGGGGATCCGGAAAAAGAGCTTGCCGGGGCTGAGCGGTTCGCGGCGTCCGGCGGCATCGATGTAGGCGCCCGTGCCGCGCAGGACGACCGAGACGGAGAACAGCGGGAAGCCGCCCCCGTGCCAGTCGAGCTCTTCGCGCTTGCGGATGATCCCGGCGGTGACGGCGTCGCGGCCGATGGACCGGTAGACGCCGCCGAAGTCGATGTCGAACTTTTTCGGGACTTCAAACATGGCGTGCCCTTCCGGAGGTCGCCGTCCTCTATGATGCGCTTGACCATGTTGGAGAGTTTCTCCCCGGTGAGCGGCTTCAGGATGATGGCGTCGAAATGCGACATATCGAAGTTTCCGGTCGTCTCGACGTCGGCGGTCTGCGCCACGATCGGAATATGCGCGAATCTCGGATTCTCCTTCACAGCTGTGGATAGCTGCGCGCCGTTCATCTCCGGCATCCACATGTCGGAGAGGATCAGGTCGATCGGATCCTTTTCGAGGAGTTCAAGCGCCTCCTTGCCGGATCCGGCGGTGAAAACGTTGTTGTACCCGATCTTTTTGAAGAGCGCCTTCGCGACGCGGAGGTTCATCGGGACGTCGTCGACGATGAGGATGCGGATCGACTTCTCGTCGCGGCCGAGAACCGGCACGGTTGCCTTGTCCTGCGCCTTTCCGGCGGCGGACTTCTTCGGCTTCGCCTTCGCGCGGTAATGCACGGCATGGAGCGTGACCGCGAAGGTACTGCCCTCGCCGACCTTGCTGGTGCAGGTCAGTGCGCCGTTCATGCATGTGGCGAGGCGCTTGGAAATGGAGAGACCGAGGCCGGTGCCGTTGTTCACGGCGTTGGTGCCGCGCAGCTTGGAGAGCTGAACGAACGGTTCCATGAGCTTCTTCTGGTCTTCCTCGGAGATGCCGATGCCGGTGTCGCTGACGGCGCACTGGAGCGTGCCGGTGTCCGCGGAGTCCGCGTCGGGCGTGAAGGTGACGTGGAGCGTGATCGCGCCCTTCTTCGTGAACTTGACGGCGTTGCCGAGCAGGTTGATGAGGATCTGGCGGATGCGGATGTTGTCCACGTCGAGTTCCGGCAGGTCTTCCGGCACGTCGGAGACGAGCTTGTTGCTGTTCTCCTGCGCCCGGAAGGTGAAGATGAGCAAGACCTCGCGGCAGAGGGCGTTGAAGTCGGTGTACGCCGTGATGATCTGCATCTGGTTCGCCTCGAGCTTCGAGAGGTCGAGCACGTCGTTGATGAGCAT